>CAVTWJ010000019.1:0-106698 GCA_963738405.1 candidate division FCPU426 bacterium
TATCGGTCCAATTCCCCGGCAATGATGTTAATCGATCCTAAATTGGCGATGGCGTCAGCAATCATGTGCCCTTCGATCATCTCTCCAAAGGCCGCGAAATTCATGAAGCAGGGAGGGCGGCATTTCACCCGATAGGGGTTTTTGCCCCCGTCGGAAACGATGTAAAACCCCAGTTCCCCATTGGCGGCTTCGGTGGCGTCGTAAATCTCGCCGGGTTCGGGACAGATGCCGTGCATGATGATTTTGAAATGATTCATCAGCCCCTCAATGTTGCCGTAGGTGTTTTCCTTCGGGGGCAGGGCCACCCGTTTGTCGTCGCTCATAATAGGCCCCCCGGGTATTTTCTTAAGGGCCTGCCGAATGATCGAGATCGATTCTTGCACTTCTTCCAACCGTACGAAGATGCGGTCGTAAACATCCCCTGTCGTGCCTACCGGCACCTCGAAATCATATTGTTCGTAGCCGTAATAGGGCTCGGCTTTTCGAAGGTCGTAATCCACACCGCAGGCGCGAAGCGTCGGCCCGGTGAATCCGTAACTGATGGCCCTTTCCTTGGAGATGACACAAACATCTTTTGTTCTATCGAGAAAGATGCGGTTCTTGGCGATCAGTCCTTTGACGTCCGCAAGACTGGCGAGAACGTCCTTCAACACCAAATTCACTTCATCCCCAAAAGCGGGGTATAGATCCCGAATCAAGCCGCCGATACGTGTATAGCTGGAGGTTAAGCGGGCTCCGCAAAGCTTTTCCAAAATATCGTAAACCTTCTCCCGCACATTGAAGAAATACCAGAAGTTGGTCAGGGCGCCCATATCCACCAGGTTGGCGCCCACGCATACCAAGTGATCGATAATGCGGTTAAGTTCGCAAATGATCACGCGAATCGTTACGGCTCTATCGGGAATTTGCAGGCCCAGCATCTTTTCCACGGCCTTGCAGTAGCCCACGTTGTTCATCATGGCGGAAACATAATTCAGGCGGTCGGTATAGGGAATGGCCTGTTGAAAGGTATGGGCCTCGCAGTCCTTCTCAAAACCCCGGTGCAGGTAGCCTTGTTCCACCACGGCGGCCACGATGGTTTCCCCGTCGAGGGCGCAAAAGGCCCTCAAGGCCCCGTGGGTGGCGGGATGGCTGGGCCCCAAATTGACGTAAAGAAAATCCCGGCTGTCGGGGGCGGAACTTTCTTCCAGGCCCTTGGAGGAGGTATGGAGGTTTTCAATCATTTCAGGCCCTTTTCCTTCAGCCGCGTTTCCATTTCATCCATCAGGGATTGGTTGGCCGAAAGCCATTGCCGCCGGGTGATGGGATAATCTTTTCTTAAGGGATGCCCCACGAACTCATGGTGGTTCAAGAGCCTCTTCAAATTGGGGTGGCCTGTGAAGCGGATGCCCATCTGGTCAAATGCTTCCCTTTCAAGATGGTTGGCGTTGGCCCAAAAGCTGGTAGCGGTCGGCAATTGGGGGTCTTCCCCGCTCACGAAGGCTTTCACCTGAAGGCGGTGACCCTGGGATAAGGATTTCAAAAGATAAACCACGGCGAAACGCCTTCCATGCCATCCGGGAACCGCCGAATAGTCGAGAGAAACCAGATCTACCAGCATGTCGAAATCCAGCCCCGGCGTCTCTTTGAGCGTGCGTAAGATTTCAAACGCTTGTGAAGCCTCGATTTCCACCTCGGTTTGGCCGAAACGGTCCAAGGAAGCCTTTACGTCTTGCGGGTGGATTTCCCTCAATTTTTCAACAACCTTGGAAGCTTCCATGGTTTCCTTGATTCGAAAAATCCCGCGCGGTCAACGCGCCGGGTTAATAGTTGAAATGAGGCTCTTGGACTTTAAATTGCGCGGCGGGAGTGGTCCGGGGGTTGGCGATCTTCTGCTGGAGCTTCATGACTGCCTCCAGAATGGCCTCGGGCCGGGGCGGGCAGCCCGCGATATAAACATCCACCGGCACCACCTGGTCGATCCCCTGGACGGTGCAGTAATTGTTGTAAAACCCGCCCGAGGAGGCGCAAACCCCCATGGAAATGACCCACTTGGGGTCCGGCATCTGTTCCCAGACCTGGCGGAGGATGGGAGCTTGCTTGAAGGTGACGGTTCCCGCTACTAATAAGAGGTCGGCTTGGCGGGGTGAGAACCGGATCAATTCAGCCCCAAATCGGGAAAGATCAAAGACCGAGGCGGCCACGCTCATGAACTCAATAGCGCAACAGGCGGTGCCGAACGCTAGGGGCCAGATGGAGTTCTTTTGCCCCCAGGCTTGAACCGCCTCCAGGCGGGTGGTTAGGATCGGCAGGTTTTCTATTCCCATTCCAAGGCTCCCCTCTTTAAAAGGTAGAACCAGCCCAGCCCCAAAACCCCCAAGAATCCCAAGAGAGCGCCGAAACCCGCCCAGGCCATTTTTTGAAATAAGACCGCCCAGGGCAAAAGAAAGACCACTTCCACGTCGAAAACGAGGAAACACATGGCCACTAGGTAGAATTTGACGTGGGTATGGGTGCGGGAATCCCCCGCCTGGCCTTGGAGCTGGATACCGCATTCATAGGCGGCGGATTTTTTATCGTTATCGCGGTGGGGAGCCAAAAATTGAGCCGTCAGGAGCATTCCGGTTGGGACCAAAAGGGCCAAAATCAGGGCAAAGGCCAGGGGAAAAAGGTTTTCAATGAACGTCATCGTCATTCGATCCCCCCTTTAGCTTCCGTGGTGGCCTAACAGGGTGTTGAAAATGCTTTTACAACAACCCATCAAAGACGTTGAATTATAAGAAGGTTACCGAGGTGGAATCAATGCGAAACCCTTCTTGGAATGAAGGTGAAGAGGACAGATGCGGGGCGAGGCATCATTAAAATAACCAAATAAACAAAAGGCCCGGGAGTTCCGGGCCTTTCAAAAATCCATTGAGAATTACATGAACTCGTAGCCAGCCAGAACGGTAATCGTTCCGTTTTGAACGTTTGTATTGCTTTGAACGTTATCCAATCCCAATTCATAACGGCCGCTGATGAGAACTTTCCCAAGGTCAAACTCCAATCCCGCCATCAACCCAATATCAGAGCTGTTGATGCCGGAAATATTGGTTCCATTGGATTGGGCCAGGGTATTCCACGCGAAGGAAGGGCCTAACAGGACCGAAGGGTTAATCACCGGAATACCCGTAGAAAGCTTCAAAAGCACCGGAACTTCCACATAATCCAATTCCACGTTGGAATGGGTGCCGGAAATCTGGTTTCCTTTTTGTTCGTAGAGCAGTTCGGGCCTCAAGGCCAAGACATCCCCGAAATTAAGCTGGAGAAACCCGCCCCCCACAAAACCCAGCTTGTTTGAATTAAAGCTTCCCAGGGAACTGACGCCGCTTCCGATGAAATTCGTAAAATTGGCGCCCGCTTCCAGGCCTAAATTGAAATTCTGTGCCGAAACCGAACCCGCCGCCAGAAGCACCATACCCAAAACCCATGCTTTAAGTTTCATGTTCTCCCCCTTTTGATTCGATGATCCTTCCACATATTTAGACGCTACTACCGTTTTATTAGTTTCAGGCCTGGTTCATGGGGTGGTGAACCTTGGATTACCATTCAGTATGGAGGAAGCCCTTTTCCGGATGGTCAACGCGCTGGTAGGTATGGGCGCCAAAGGCGTCCCTTTGAGCCTGGGTCAAGTTTTGGGGCAGAAGAGCCGAACGATAGCTGTCAAAATAGGCCAAGCTGGCCGACATGGCTGGAACCGGTATTCCCAGTTGGGCGGCGGTTCCTACCACCTTCCGCCAAGCCGCCTGGGTGTTTTCCACTTGGCGTTTGAACTCCCCATCTAAAAACAGGGAAGTCAGCCCCGGGTTGCGGTCATAGGCGGACATGATCTCATCAAGCAGTTTTGCCCGGATGATACAGCCCCCCTTCCAGATGCGGGCCATTTCCCGAAGGGAAATATCCCAATGGTATTGCTGGGATCCCGCCTGGATGAGCCTCAACCCTTGCGTATAGGAGCATATTTTTGAATCGTAAAGTGCGTCCCGCACCGCCTCAACGAACCCGGCCCTCTCGGAGGCGGGAAGAAGCGCCGACGGTCCCGTGATTTTTCCGGAAGCTTCCACCCTCTCTTCCTTCAGTGCGGAAAGGTTGCGCGCGTCAATGGCCGCGGCGATGGTAGGGATAGCCACCCCCAGGTCCAGAGCCACCTGGGCGGTCCATTTGCCGGTGCCCTTTTGGCCCGCCTTGTCCAGTACCAAGTCCACCAGGGGTTTTCCGGTCTGGGCATCTTTAACAGCCAAGACCTTGGAAGTTAATTCAACGAGGAACGAATCCAACTCGCCCCGGTTCCACTCGGCGAAAACAGACGCAATTTCCGCGGCGTTCATGCCCAAGGCCTTGCGAAGCAGATCATAAGCCTCGGCAATCAACTGCATGTCGCCGTATTCGATGCCGTTGTGCACCATCTTTACGAAATGCCCCGCCCCGTCCGGGCCCACGTGAGTGACGCAAGGGCCGGAAGAAGTCTTGGCCGAGATGGCCTCGAAGATGGGTTTCACAAAATCATAGGCCTTGGGGTTTCCGCCCGGCATGAGGGAAGGGCCAAACCTTGCCCCTTCCTCGCCGCCGGATACGCCCGAACCAAAAAAGTAAAAGCCTTCCTTCGCCAGTTCCGCCTCGCGGCGCTGGGTGTCTTTAAACCAGGAATTTCCACCGTCAATTAGGATATCGCCCTTGGAAAGCAGGGGTTTGAGGGACTGAATGCATTGGTCCACCGGGTCCCCGGCCGGAACCATCAAAAGGATGGCCCGGGGGCTTTTCAAGGCTTGGATGAACTCTTCCAAACTTCGGGTGCCGATAAATTTCTTGCCTTCGTTCTTTTTCATGAAGGGAGTCACCAGATCCCCCACCGGGTTGACGACCGCCACCGAAAAACCGTGATCTTCTACGTTCATTGCCAAATTCGAACCCATCACGCCGATCCCCAATACCCCAAAATCAGCCTTTTGTTCTTTTTCACCCGGCATGTGCAATCCTCCCTTAGTTGACCCGCTATGGGGTCAAAGCGTTTTACGGCGTTATTTTAGGTAACCCGCTGAACTAAAACCCATCCCCCTTAACCCTCTTTTTCGGCCACGTAACCCTCGCCGGTTATTTGGAAGCTGCCGGGGCGCCGCTTTGTACCCGAACTGCTTTCAACCCCCGCGCAAGTTCTTCAAGGCTTCCCTTCCCCAAGAAACGCATTTGGGTTAGGTCCAACCCTTCCCTGGTTGGTTCCACGACCCAGGAGATCAATTGGAAATGGTTGGCCGAAAGGGCATGAAAAAGACCCTCAGCCTCGCCGCTTGGAAGCGTTATCTCCCCGAGCACCATGGCCCCGTCGGAGGACTGTTGAAGATAAAAGGCTCCGGACCGCGCGGGTGTGTCCGCCTTAACGTTCGTGCTCGCGTTAGGACTATTGGAATCCGCTTCCAGAGGAAGATAGAAGACCCGGCCTCTCCATTGGCCCTGGCCCACCAGCGTTTCGGCCTGTTTTTTAAAATCCTCATCGGGAGTCTCAATCGGAAGAGGCGTTAATGATGACGATGGCAGACTCAAGGCGGACAAGAGTTCCCGGACTCCTTGCGCCAGTTCGGGAGCGGGTCCTTTAGCCTCAAATTGAAGGGACTTCACCGCCGGGGATTCATCCAAAAATAAATGGGTTAAACCCAGTACTTTCCAATGGCGGTTATTGAGAAATTCGAGGGCTTTGGGGATTTCGCCGTCCATCAAGACCAACCGGCCGTTTAAGAGGGCTTTATCGTCCTTCTCTTGAAACTCAAAATGGTTTTCCAGACCCATTCCCGGTTCCAGCGGCGTTCCGGCAACCAATAGGTTCAGGTCGCTTCGGGGATAAAGATAAATGGAGGTTAGTCCCTTGGTTTCGGCCGGGGGCCCCAGGATTTTCACCCAAGGGGAAGTTTCTTCGGAAGCACCAAGGAGGGGCGGGAGGCTCAGGGTCCATAAACTGATCCATAACAGTGAAAATTTCACGAGGGGTTCCTTTTCCTAAACTGAAACACCATTTTGTCAGCGCTCCGGCCCGAAGGCCACAAGGAATAAGCGCGTATTTTTTAAACCAAGGGTTAACGGAGGGTAAATTTCTCGCGTTGGGACCGCACGATCGGGGCGGCTCAAACAAATCCCTCTCGCCTCTACCCTCGAGAGGGAAATTTTGCCATTTTCTTCTTCCCCCTCGTAAAGGCCCGGCCTATGATTTCCCCGCGTGGCCGACAATCCGGGGAGACCTCCCATGGCTGAGATCAAAAAAATAGAGTTCAAGAATATCTGGGGCCAAGCCACCTCCTTTATTACCCGTTATCAGAAACTCTGGTGGGTCGATCTTTCACTCATTCTGGGACTCATCGGCCTGGTTTTTGGCATCCTATCGGTCGCTTCCGAATGGACTGGGGTCCATCGCCCCGTATTCGAGATCGATCTTTCCCCCTGGGCGCTCCCCAAGTACACCTTTTTCACCCTTTGCCGGGGAATGTTCGCTTATGTCCTATCGCTCATATTCACCCTGGCCTACGGTTATTGGGCGGCCAAGGACCACATGGCGGAAAAAGTTCTGATTCCCATGCTGGATATCCTTCAGTCCATTCCCGTGTTGGGTTTCATGCCGGGCCTGGTGCTGGCCCTGGTGGCCCTTTTCCCCACAAGCAACATTGGGCTCGAACTGGCGGCGGTCATCATGATTTTCACCGGTCAGGTTTGGAACATGACTTTCAGCTTTTACCAGTCCCTGCGGTCCGTCCCGATCTACCTTCAGGAAGCCGCCTCGGTCTACCAATTTAGTTGGTTTGAAAAAGCAACCAAGCTCGAAATCCCCTTTTCCGCCATCGGCCTCATTTGGAACAGCATGATGAGCATGGCGGGCGGCTGGTTTTTCATCACCGTAAGCGAGGCCTTTCAATTGGGCGACAAGGACTTCCGCCTGCCGGGCCTCGGCTCCTATATGAGCGTGGCCGCCGAAAAAGGCGACGATGTGGCCCGCTTCTGGGGCGTGATCGCCATGATCCTCATGATCACCTTTTTGGACCAATTTCTCTGGCGCCCCCTGGTGGTATGGGGTCAAAAATTCAGGGTGGAGGAAGGCGGGGCCGAAGAAGGCATGAATTCCTGGTTTTTGGATTTTCTCAATCAATCCCAGATCTTGCGTTTTATTGAAAGGCTTTTCGCCCCCAAACAACAGGCCGCTGCCGCCAACACACCCGGAACCGTCATGCCGCCCCCGCCCCCCGAAAGGAAGGTCCTTAAAACGGAGGCTCCCCAGTGGCCCCTCAAGCTGGTTTCGATTGTTTGTTTCTCCGGCCTGATTGGCGCCATGCTTTTCGGCGCCTATAAAATTGTGGAGCTTTTTTCACACCTAACCCTCGCCCAATGGATTTTGATTATCGAAGAAGCAAGTGTGACCTTAGGAAGAGTCTTGGCGGCCGTTTTGTTATCCCTGGTTTGGACCATCCCTGTGGGGATCGGGATCGGGCTGTCTCCCCGGCTATCCCGCATCAGTCAGCCCTTTGTACAGGTCGCCGCATCCTTTCCGGCGCCCATGTTGTTCTCCTATGTGATCCTGGCCATGAAATTCATGGGCATCCCCCTCAACTGGGGAGCCATCGCCCTCATGTTGTTGGGAGCCCAGTGGTATATTTTGTTCAACGTCATCGCGGGCGCCATGGCCATCCCCTCGGACCTGCTGGAAGCGGCCCGTATGAACGGCATCAAGGGCTGGGACCTTTTCACGAAAGTTCATCTCCCGGGCATCTTTCCCTATCTGGTAACAGGGATGGTCACCTCCGCCGGAGGCACCTGGAACGCCAGCATCGTGGCCGAATATGTCACTGACAAGGGACAGACCCTGACGGCCTTCGGTCTGGGTTCGCAAATTTCACTCGCGGCGTCACAGGCCGATTTCCCCATGCTGGCCGCCAGCGTGGTGGTCATGTCCGTCATGGTGGTGGCCTTTAATCGGCTGGTCTGGAAGAGGCTTTACAAGCTGGCCGAGGAAAAGTACTCGCTGAGTAAATAAGGGGGTTTTTATGTCAGTCAATACGGTCGATGCGGCGGCGAAACAAAAACTCATCGAGCTCAAAAACGTCTCGGAAGATTTCACGCTTCCAAACGGGAAATCCTTCGAGGCCCTCAAGGACATCAGCCTTTCCATACAAAGCCGGGAGGTCGTGGCCTTTCTGGGCCCCTCGGGCTGCGGCAAATCGACCCTGCTTCGCATCCTGGCTGGGCTTATTACTCCCACCAAAGGTGAGGTGCTCTATCACGACAAACCCCTAAAGGGCGTCAACACCGGCGTTTCCATTGTTTTCCAGAGTTTTGCCCTATTCCCTTGGATGACGGTGGCTGAAAACATCCAAACCGCCCTGAAATCCCGCGGTTTCCCGGAAAACGAAATTGAGGACCGCGCCCAAAAAGCCATTCAAATGGTAGGCTTGGCCGGCTTTGAGGAAACCTATCCCCGGGAGCTTTCCGGCGGCATGAAACAGCGCGTCGGGATGGCCCGGGGCTTGGCCGTGGACCCTGAAATATTGTTTATGGACGAGCCCTTCAGCCACGTGGACGCCCTGACCGCCGAATCTTTAAGGGCGGAAGTCATCGACATCTGGGCCGCTCAGGACAAGAACCCTTCCTCCATCCTCATGGTCAGCCACGACATTCCAGAAGTGGTGTACATGGCCGACCGCATCGTAGTGCTGGGCACCAACCCGGGCCACATGGTCAAGATCATCGAAAACTCCCTGCCCCGCCCCCGGGACTACCGCTCGCCCGATTTTCTGAAGATGGTGGACCAGCTGCACGATGTCATCATGGGCCATGAAATGGCCGATACGCCCGAGCCCGTCCCGGTTCCCAACCAGCCTCCCCCGGTGGAATCGATCCCTGAGACCCCGCCCATTGAAATTGTCGGTATGCTCGAATACCTGGATGCGCGCGGCGGCAAGGAAGATCTGTTTAAAATTGCCAGCGAAACCGAGAAGGATTTCGGTTCGGTCATCACCGTAGCCAAGGCCGCCGAGCTTTTGGATTTTGTCGACACCCCCAAACGCAATGTGGTTTTGACTTCGGAGGGCCAACGGTTCGTGAAGGCCAAAGCCTCAGAACGGCAAAACATCTGGAAAGAGCAGATCTTAAAACTGGGATTGTTCCGCCAAGTGAACGATATTTTGCTCAAACATCCCCGAAAGGGCTTGAGCGCGGATGTGGTGAAGGAAATCATTGTTCTCAACTTGCCCGCCGAGAATTTCGAGAAGATCTTCGGGACCTTCGTGGATTGGTCCCAGTACGGCAACCTTTTCCATTACACCGAGGAGACCCAAAATATCCACATCGCCCGAAAAAAGGCTTACCGTGGCCCAAAACCCAAGGGAAACGGCAATGGTTCCGATACTCCGTCCGGGGAGAATAACAACACCGCCCCCTCGGAGGCTCCGGTCACCGCCGCTTCCGCTCCAACGCCAACCGCTCCCGAAGCAAAAAGCGGGGATACCCCCCCAAAACCTTAATTCAAGACCCCTGGGTAAAAATCCTTTTCGGCCTATCCCACGAATGATATGCTTTGGGCGCTTTCATTCACTTGATCAAGGAGATCTATGGATTCCCTGCAAGCCTTTGTGGACCACATCCTCCATCTGAACAAATACCTGCCCGAATTGGTGCAAGCCTATGGAACTTATATCTACGCGGTGCTTTTCGGGGTCATTTTTTGCGAAACAGGATTGGTGGTAACGCCCATCCTTCCGGGGGATTCGCTTCTTTTCACCGTGGGTGCCTTAAGCGCTACAGCCCAATTGAACGTCGGATTCGCCTGGGCCCTCCTGACCGCAGCCGCTCTGATGGGAGACCATAGCAATTATTGGATCGGGCGGTTCTTCGGACCCAATATTTTCGGGAAACTGGTAAATAAGAAATACCTGGATAAAACCCACGAGATCTATGAAAAACACGGGGTTCAAACCCTGATCCTCTTCCAGTTCGCGCCCATTTTCCGCACCTTCGCCCCCTTCGTCGCGGGAGTGGGCCGCATGACCTATGGAAAGTTCGCCCGTTACAACCTGATCGGGGTCTTGCTGTGGACGATCTTGTGCATCGGTTCGGGATTCTTCTTTGGAAACCTGCCTTGGGTCAACCAGCACTTTGAAGTGGTGATCCTCGCCATCGTCTTTGTCTCCCTTATTCCCACCTTTCTCCAGATTGCGAAAGCCGTTTTCGGTTCCAAAAAGGAAGGTACTAAAAAGGGATCAGGGAAAAAGGGCAGGAAATAGCAATCTTACGGTCTGCGGTGTTAAAGGCGCCTCTTCATCAAACCTTACCCAAAAAAGATATAGTATTCCTAATTAATGAATGACGACCACTTTCCCGGTCCGGTGGTAACCGTCACCAATGGAAAGGGTGTAGATGTAAAGGCCGCTGGCCACCGGCTGATTGCCGTTGTTCAGCAAAGTCCATTCAATGGAATTCATTCCCGCCGTTCCCTGAACATTGGCGCTGTAAACCTTCTCACCCGCCAGGTTATAGAGGTTCAATGTCAATTGAGCGGACTGGTTCAGATTCACCTGGAAGTTGATTGGGTCCGAATCCTTTGAAATGTTCGGTGCCGCAACAACGGAGGCCGTTAATCGGGTAGTTTCGGTTGGTGCTGGCGTCAAAGTAGCAGTTGGCACATTTCCAGGATGAACCTCTTTCCCACCTATGGGCGTACAGGTTGCCAAAGGTCTGCAAGAAGGTGGCACACCACCAGCATAGGAAACTAGGTTTCCCCTTAAGTAAATAGCGTAATGGGAATTGGTGCTATAGGTCGAAGCCATCACGCAGGGGCTATACCAGTAGCTAGTCCCAGGCACAAACGACTGGGAATCAGACCGGGTAACTAGGGTTTGCAGGCTCACCCAACTCACCCCTTGGCTCAAAACCGTATTGTCGGTCGTGGAGAGGGTCATTTCCCAATTCGCCATTTGCATGCTGGTCGGTCCGCAGGCGGGCGAGAAATTAAGCGCCGACAGCGAAACCCCCGTCACGTTGTGGAAACAACTTGGGTTATAGAGACACCCATCCGTCGTCACCTGACCCACAAGTGAGACGCCCGATGTGTCATAGGGCCAGAACTTGATGGTAATGTCGGACAGGGTCACCGCTGCCCCGTTGTTCACGACCGCAAAAAGGTGGTACACCGAATTAGACGAGCAAGAACTGGTGTACTCCTCAAGCAAGGCTAGGGCCGCCGTGTCAACTCCACATTGAGTGGTAGCTGTTGGGCTTGGAGTTTGGGTGATAGTGAAGGTACGGGTCGGTGTGTTGGTTTTTGTGGGAGTATTAACGGTCGGGGTTTTCGTCGGGGTACCCGTCTTGGTCGGGGTTTTCGTGAGTGTAGAAGTTCTGGTTGCCGTCAAAGCCGATGTGGGCGTGGAGGTTGGAGAATTAGTGGCCGTAAAAGTCATGGTGCGGGTCTTAGTCGGGGTCTTGGTAAATGTCGATGTAACCGCAGGTGTATAGGTGGGGGTATTGGTAGCGGAAGGTGACGACGTATTTGACGAAGTGAAGGTCGGGGTAAAAGTGAATGATGCCGTAGGCGATGCAGTGGGTGTCTGTGTCCAGGTGTTGGTGGAAGTGGGGGTAGGCGTCGGTGTATCCGTAGAGGTCAAAGTACTTGTAACCGATGGTGTGACAGTATATGTCGGAGTAGGTGAATAGGTAGCCATCGGTGACGGTGTCGTGGTTTGGGTGGGAGTCCAGGTAGGATAGGGCGTTTGGGCCAAGGGGCATCCGGTCAATTCCACCACGCGGTTGTTGCCTTCATCCACCGCGCACCAGAACCCGTTCCCCGCCGCCACCCCTTCCACTCCCTCGAAAGGCAGGCTATTCGCCGCCTGGGTATCGCCCAGGTGGTTTCCGGTGGAGTTGAAAACCCCCACGGTGCCGCTTCCGTCCGATACATAAACCCAATTGTTGAAGGCACCCACCGCCACCCATTCTGCGGTCGCAAGGGGAGTATTCTGCACGGCGGACCATTGGGTTATCCAGGCACCAGAGTTGGAAAATTCCTGGACAAGACCCGTCACGTCATCGGTCACGTAAACATTCCCCTGGTTATCCAAAGCCACACCGGTAGGTGCATCGAAAGCCCCGTTTCCTCCGTCACCGGTCGTTCCCCAGGCCGAAAGGGGCGATCCGGAAAGGTTGAAAAGCTGAATCCGGTGGTTGCCCTGATCAGCTACGTAAATGACCCCACGGATGCTATCCACCGCAATCCCTAGAGGTGTGTTTAAGCCCGCAAAATTCCCGGAAGGCCCCCCAAATCGGGTTACGGTTGCACCCCCTGAATTGAACACCATTACCTGACCCAGGAAATTGTCCGTGACGTAAACCAAGCCCGTTCCATCCAGGGCCACTCCCGACGGCTCCACCATCGCTCCCACAGCACGCTTGGCCACATTTCCGCCCTGCGCCGAGAGAAAATCCCAGCCGCCGGTAGAATCGTCCGCCGCATAGAGGTTCCCTGATCCGTCTAAGGCTATTCCACCAGAGCCGGTCACGGGCCAGGAAGCGGCAGTGGGGCAGTTATAGGCCGTCGTGGGCGTCGGGGTCGCCGTGGCGTTCAAAAGGGTGCCGGTGTACCAAACATCGTTGTCGTACCCGTCGCCGTTCCAGCCGCCGATGACCCAAAGTCTGTCGCCCGGCGCTCCGGGTGCGGCACCAGGTGAAGCGGGGTTGAATTCCAGCATGGTGTGGTCCGACCGGAAGCCATAGCCTGCCTGGTTATTGGCTTGGTTCCAGTTATTTCCGTCGTACCAAAGATCCCCGGTGGGAATGTCCTCCGCCGTCATACCGCCCGATATAAATAGAAGGTTGTCGAAAGCCATGCCTGCCGCGTCCTGCCGGGCCGTTAAGGGCGGTGCGGGATTAACCGTACCCCACACAGGCCCATCGCCGTAATTCGTCAGGAGATATTCAACGGTGTTTAGGCTTCCATCCGCCGCCTGGCCGTCGATGAAATAAACGTTGGAGTTGAAGGAAACAGCGGTTTGATAGGCCGCAGGAGCGGGCAGGCTCCCGCGCTGTTGGGACCAGTTCACCCCGTCAGATGAATTCCATACTTCCGAGAGGGTGTTATCGTTCTCGTCAATGCCCCCCGTCATCCACAACCGGGGGCCTTGGCCCGCGTCATATACAAAAAGGGAGATACCCGTGCGGGGGCTGAAGGGCGCTTGCGTAACCGCTTCGGTCCAATTGGCCCCGTCGTTGGAAGACCAAACATCATTGTCGAAACTGCCGTCGAAATTCTGTCCGCCAACCACAAATATCTTTCCGTTAAAGACCGCCGCGCCATGGTCGATCCGGGGGTTGAACCCGGCGTTGGCCGTGGCTTCGGTCCAGTTCACCCCGTCCGGTGATGACCAACTATCGTTATAGAACTGGTTGTCGTCGCCACCCCCGATCACCCACATTTTGTTGTTGAAGGTAACGCTGGCATGGGCCGCACGGGGGTTAAACCCTGCGGCTGAAGTGGCTTGGGTCCATTGGCCATAGAGCCCCGGCGTGGGGGTGGGGGTTGCCGTAGGCGGCAGGTTAAGGCAGGGCGGGTCGTTGCCCAGAAGCGAATACCAGTTTCCCCCGTTGTAAAAAGCGTCGGTGACGCCGTTGGACCCGGCCCCTCCGCCGACAACCCAAAGCCCCGGCGATCCGGCGGGATTGACCGTGTTAGGTGCGGGAGTGAAAGCCAAAGCCGACAAACCCGCTCTGGGGCTGAAAGAGGCGCTTTGGGTGTCTTTGTACCAATAGGTTCCGTCGCAAGAGTACCAGACGTCATTTTTCGCGGCACCGTATATGTCATCGCCCCCCAAGACCCAAAGCTTGCCATCCGCGACTGCCGTCCCGAAACCCGATCTGAAATCAAAACCCGCCGAAGTCGTGGCTTGGCTCCAGGTCAAACCATCGGCGGTGGACCATACGTCATTGGCACCGTTTCCGCCGACCACCCAAAGTAAATTGCTTTGTCCGCTGCCGGGCCATACCATACAGCCAAAACCGGCCCTTGTTCCATAAGCCGCGTCCGGCATGCGGTTCCAATTCAACCCATCGGTGGAATTCCAGACATCCTTGAAGTTGCCCGAAGGGCCTGTTCCACCCAAAATCCAAATCTGCCCGTTGAACACCGCCGCCCCATGCCATGCACGGGCGGGCCAGGGGGCCTGGGTAACCGCCTCGGTCCAGTTCACCCCGTCAGTCGAATTCCAGATATCGCTGTTATAGGTGACGCTTCCGTTATGGCCGGTTTCGCCTCCCAGCATCCACAGCTTTCCATTGAAGCTGACGGCGGCCTGCCCTGTTCGGGGCCCGAATGGCGCAAAGGCCGAGGCTTCAGACCATTGGACCCCGTCCGGGGATTTCCAGATATCCCCCAAGAAGTTTCCGTTTTGGTCTGAGCCGCCGATAACCCACAAGCCAGTCACTCCCTGCCCGGAACCCGTGGAAGGAGCAAAAAGGGTGGTGGTCTGGTTTTTCCGGAAGGTGAACCCATATTGGGACTGGGACCCTTGGAACCAGTCACGACCCGTAAGTGGCTGCGCCGAGGGGAAGGTGGGGGTTGGGGTAAAGGTCGAAGTGGCGGTCAAATCAAAGGTTCCGGTGTATGTCTCCGTGGGTGTAGGGGTGATGGCCGGGGTATTCGTGAAGGTCGGGGTTGGTGTGGGGCTATTGGTGGGCGTCACCAAAGGAGTCGGGGTCCATTGCGCTGGGGGCACATAGCCCACGCCCGGTGCGGTCCAAACATCGCCGAGACTGGAACCGTCCGGCCCCTCGCCGCCTACCACCCAAAGCCGGTTGTTGAAGACCGCCGTGCCGATGCCGATCCTTTGCCCGAAAGCCAATGTGGAAGCGCCTTGTTTCCAGTGGGCCCCGTCGGAAGAAATCCATTCGTCAGCCCCAACACCTGGGTTGTCCTGGTTGCCGTCGCCTATCAAGTAAACCGACCCGTTCAAAACCTGGGCCTGGTAATTGTCGCCGATGGTAATGGGGGCGGAAGCCGTGTTCCAATTCACGCCATTCACGCTACTCAAGGAACCGCTGTTGTAGCACGATCCCGCTTCGCATCCAAAACGTCCGCCAAATAACCACATGCTTCCCTTAAATACCGCATAGGCTGCGTCTTCAAGGTCGCCAAGATCCGAGACCTTCTGCCAATGAATCCCATCCGGAGAGTTATAAACGCTTGTATCGGCATTGTTGGAGCCAAATTCGGTGCTTGGATTGGAATCAACTACCCATAGCTGGCCGCCATTGGTAAAAGCTGAATCCACCCCGGTAAAAGGAACCCTATCCGAGACCAAGGACCAATTTGCACCGTCCGGAGTGTTGTATACAACTTGGACCTTGTTATTGGTTGAGGTCCACTCCGTGGAGCCGAAAATCCAAAGCTTGCCCATAAAGGGAAAACAAATAAGGGATCGTTGCGGAAGTAAATCAATGTCGGATTGCTCAAAAAAGGGCGTGTCGTCGGTTTCCATGTTCCAGTTCACGCCATCCGCCGTGCTCCACACGTCCCCCAAAGTCCCGATATCGCTGTTCGTCCCGCCGACCATCCACAGGCGGTTCTGTCCCGCCCACGTTCCCGAGGTGGGACTGAAAACCGCCAAGGCAGGATTGGACCGGGGGATAAACCCGGCGTCACCCGTGGCCTGGGTGAAAACGGAATTGGGATCGAACTGCGTTGTGGAATACCAAACGTCGCTTTGACCGCCGCCCAAAATATATGAGCGTCCGTTTTCCGTTACCTCCGAGGCGAAGGACCGGGCCGGGAAAACCGGCGAGTAGGTGGTGGCCGTCCAATTGATTCCGTCCGAGGAGTGGAAAAGATCGCTGAGGGTTGTGTCGTTATCATTGCTGTCCCAACCCACGCCATCCGACACCACCATCTCGCCGTTCAATGCAGTGGAAATGAATCCGAACCTGGGGCTCCAGGCCGCCTGGGCTGTTTGCTCCGTCCATGTCTCCCCGTCGGGGGAACTCCAAACGTCGTTGAAGGGAGTCCCGAAAAAATCCTCCCCGCCCATCACCCAAAGCTGGCCGTTATAGGCCAGGCATTGGTGGAAGGTCCGGGCCGGGAAGGGTGCTGAATTTGTCGCCGGATTCCAGGTCACCCCGTCCGCAGAATACCAAACATCATTCAATACGTTTCCATCGCCGTCCGTTCCACCGATAACCCACATCATCCCGTTGAAAACAAGGCTGGCAAAGCCGCTTCGTTGTCCGAAGGCCGCGCTGTTGATCGCTTGCGTCCAGGTCGTTCCATTTGCCGAGTACCAGACATCCGAGCCGGTTCCGGATATATGGTCCCGGCCATTTTGGTAGGTATGAAGTTGTCCACCCATCACCCACATCTGGGTTCCTTGAGCCGGACCCGAAGTGGGCGCGAAAACAACCGCACCAAAATCACTGCGTCCCGGAAAGCTTGTGTTGGGCCCCTTGACCCATGAAACCCCTTCCTGGGAGGACCAAGTGGTGTTCACCACCTTATTGGGTGAGAAAACAACGGTTGGTGTCGCGATCACCCAGAACTTGTTGTTGAAATAGAGAGCCTGCTGGTGGGACTGTGTGCCCAAAGCCGCCTGGTCGGTGGCCTTCAGCCAGAGACCGAAACTATCCCCGCTGGGGGTCTCGGTTGGGGCCTGAGTGACTGTGTAAGTAGAGGTTACGGTAGGCGTATCCGTGGGAACGATCGATCCGACCGGGCTTGGCGTGGGGGTAGGTGTTGCGGTTGAGGTAGGGGTAAAGGTGCTCGTCGGTGTGGCGGTGGAGAGAGGCGTAAAGTTTGGCGGCATCGGGATTTCCCCGGTGCGGACATTGCCGAAGCTATCCAGGAAAACCAGTTCGCCCCCAGCCGTGGATGCGTCCACCTGCCCCGAGGGCGGGTTGTAGGTCATCACCTCGGCTTGGAAGGGGTCGTAGGGGCCCTCTTGTAACGACAACTGGCAGAGGATGTTCTGGTTCTGGTCGAACCCGTAAACGGTGCGTCCATCCAGCCCCAGCGCGTACCAACGCCCATCGTGGGTAGTCACAACCCCAAGGTTGTTCCCTGTTTGAAGTAGAAGCGGCTGGTTCCCCCCGCCATCCGCCCAGGCCTGGGAGGGACCCAGCAAAGCGGCGAGGCGGTTGAATATATCCTCTCCCCCGCCTTTTTTCATGAACCCAATGTTTGGAAAGCTCGTTCCCAGGGTAACGGGGGTCCCATCCTGGTAAACCAGAATCACGTTCCAATCGTAATCCCGCGTTAAATAATTCACTGCTTTCGACAATGTGATATCACTGCCCGCACCCTGGTTGGGCACGGTCACCAGATCGGTGTTGTTGGTTAAATAATAAAGGTTGTTCGCGCCGTCATAGGCCAAGCCAGTCACGAAGTCGTTGATGGGTAAATCGGGGTTCTGCCCGTTATAAACTCCGTTCGACCCTGTGCTTATCCCGGCAGGAAGATAATAAATAGCCCCGCCCGAGTTATTGCCGGAAACGTATTGACCGCTGACTGCTGTTCTTCCATCCGGCCCCACATCCCAATTTCCAGGGTTGAAGGATTCCTCAAATTGAAGGTTCTCTTGGCTCCATATTTTCTGTTTCCCGTCCCAATCCAACCGGCTAACCACCGGAGGGAGGGGGGTGAAGGATGAACCGATTTGGACCAAGGCCATTTCATAGGCGTTGCCCTTGGCATCTGTAGAAAAATTGCCGAAAAAACTAGGATCGATAGGAAACCCAGGTGGAATTCCCGGCGCATTGGCAATCCTGGTCATCGTCTGTGTGGGTCCAACAGATTGGATAGGCGTTGGAGTGTTGGGGACCCCTGGCGTGGGTGTCGGCGTGGGTGTCGTGACCACAAACCCATGATTTGCATCCAGATTTGAAGAGGGTTTCGGTTCCCAATCATTCGGTTTATCAAGCCCGCTGATGTGAGAAACAGTTCCAGGGTTTCCATTCAAAGGCCGACTTGAAGCGTCTTGCGCACCGCTAATTCGCAACGTGGCGGACATTCCCGCCTGGGTATTTGTAATAAAAGTAGTATTGCTGGTTATGTTGTATGTCTGCCCATCAGGGCTCCAATTCCCTTGGCTTGTCAGGTTATTGGAACTGGAAACGGTAGTAGTTCCCGGAGCATAAAAATAGGCTGATACCGTTGGGACTACCGTCGGGTTCATCGGCTGGCTGAACCGAATATTCAACGATTCATTTTCCCCAATGCCCACCGGCAAACTCGAAATAATTGAGATCGGACCGAGGCAACAAGAAGCACCGTCATAGGGAGGCCAAGCATCGTTGTATAAGATTGAATTACCCTGAACAATGGTTACACCTTCGACAAATGGAAGGCCCGCTACCGTGAACTGGAAGAAAGTGCTCGGGCTTGGAGTTTCATTTACCGGTATCGGGCTTATTTGATTTCCATTTGCATCGACGGTTCCGGTTAAAATAAAATTAACCGGCCCCACATAATTCAAAGGAATTTGTCCGCTACCAGTGTTCCCAGACCAAGTTAAACCATCTCCAGACCATTGACCGGTGACAGAAGTACTAGAGGGCGTTATCGATCCTGCAAGCGCGAAAGTTATATTAGGATTTGAATTAACATCCATTGGCGCGCTGAAACCCAATGTCATGGAGACCGAAACAGCAAAATTATTGTCGATAGGAATGTTGGTTGAAACATTCAACGGTCCTGAAGGCAATGACCCTTGAGCTGTTGTGGGCCAAGAGGCGGCATAAAAGACCGTAGGCGACACCCCACGCAGTGAACTCAATGCCAGGGTTACCCCTTGGGCATAATTAGGATTGCCCACCTGAAAAACGGTCATGGTGTCGCGACCAGGGTTATAGTCACTCCCGGTACCTTCCAGAGAATCAAGTTGATTAGGAATTGGTGTTAAAGATGCGTTCTTTGTAAAGGCAGTTAAAAATGATTGAATGGTTAACGTTTGAGGTCCAGAAATGGAACTAGGGAATGTGGTTATTTCAGCCCAAGTGTCATCACCAAAAGTTGTTGGTGATGCCCACAAATTTCCATGATTTCCTTGAGCCCCATTTACAGTAATGGGTGAAGTCCCATAATAAACAAGAGGCATCGGCCCACCAAAAGTAACACCAGAGATCGCTGCAAAATCCGGGTCTGTATCGTCATCCGCTTGCGTCTCAAGCATTGTTTGGTTGAATTGGATAAGAACTGTAATTGGTTGACCCGGAGGAATAGGCGTATTTACGGTAGGCGTTGTTTGACCACCGATACGGTTATAAAGAGTTACACCTTGTTGGTTGATAAAAGATACGTTGAAAACAGAGGGCAAATCGGAAGTGATATTCCAAGCAACACTTGAATTTCCCGTTAAACCGAGGCCGATACTATAGGTGCCATCTGCAAGATCAATTCCCGCACCATTTAATGGTGAATTTGGTATTGGAGTTCCCTGGGCATTAATCTCGGTTGTCCCATCCGAATTTATATGCGGGCCTGTGTACCATTTGCTTCTTCCTGATTGGTCACAGGCATAGTTGTACATTGTCGGTAACATTTCTGGTTGGCCATTAGAGTCATCAAACGCCGCTTCCGCTTCAGGCACACCTTGGTTGAGGGCATAATTTACGTTGCTGTTTGGTGGTATAGGAAAAATACTTGTATCGGCTATCCAGCCTGGAGGGAGGGCCGTCACGCCCGTTGCAGGCGATCGAACTGTTACCCACCAAGAGGCCATTGCCGCATAAATTGGCCGAGGCTGGTTGTTATCACTCACCCAATAGTTATCGGTAGTGTTCCATGGGCCAGCTTCCCAAATAGGGGCAATTACAGAAAAACTATTAAAATTAACTCGAACTCGTTTGCTCCACGATCTGTCAGATGAAGTGTAATCTGGATACGGCAAAGAAACGAACCAATCATTTTGTACGATTTTATGGCCATTACCGGTACCACCACCTATAAGGCCTTGACGACTAGCTACTACATTGGATAAAAAATTTTGAGCTAAACAATATTGATAATTGAACCCTAGTACGAAAAAGGTTACTAAAAACCGGACAGCTAAGAATTTCATATTCGCCTTCAATATTGATTCATAACTTCTTTCATCTCATCTAATAGGGCTTGAAGTTTAATCTGACGATCTTTATAAGCTTTTGATTTATGAAGTCCTACCAAAGCCGTATGATGAGCAGGAATATCCGCGAAATCTTCTTGTTGTAAGTAAACCACTTCATACTCAATTCTTAAATGGAAAAGCTTTTCATGGGTTATCGGGTCTGTCTTTATAGATCTCTTATTTTCAAATGCGCTTGTCCACTTCCGAGTTTTAAATTTTTGATCCACTTGATCCACAACCGTTTTAATATCTGTACTTTTATTAAACATGACATTCCATCTAATAAAGCTCTGTTCCCCTACCCACTCCCTAAAATCCTCATCTTTATTACCCAATAACTTCCGCACGTTAACGCCCCGATTTAAAGGTTCGCCTTTAGGAAGTTTTGACCAATCTACCGACCACGGTCGATTTGGTTCAGTATCATGTTTCGCTTGCGCTTGGCCCAATTGTTTGGATAACTCGTCAAGTTTTGCGAGTTTTTGAATTTCTGCGATTTGTTGGTCATCAAGCTTTAAACAAACCTTTAATACGGGCATTGCTTCTGCCCCTACTCCCATTTGGAAATCACCCCTCAAAAGACTTCCGACCCATTCATCGTCGCTTAACCTGGTTTCTGTTTTAGGGGTTTGTATTAATATTTGTGGTGTAACTACCGAGGTCTGCGCCATTCCAATTTCATCTGTAAAAAAAAATAAGAAAATAAAAGGGGTCAGGCCTGAAAATAGAAAATGGATCGTTTCCCTGCTTCTGGTTTTCGTTGAGGTTCTTAAAGGCGCCTTATCTGTCATTTTCCGGTCTCCCAAAAACGCAGTCTTTATTCAACAATATTTATTCGTGACAATATCACCTTACCCCACCCCCGCCAATTCAATTCGGGGTTACATATTTGCTTCAAAAACATTGCCATAAAAGCCTTTTTGCCCACATCTCCAGTTCTCTTTTATCTTCAGGTGACTTCTGCCACTCTTGCTCTAAACGCCTCAAACCCTTACTGATCGTTGTGGGCTCCACTTGAAAATATTCCGCCACTTTCTTTTGCGTCAAAAGGCAACCTTCAACCGCCAGGTAAGCAGCCTCTGCCATCCACCGGCTCTTTTTCCAGCCACTTGGCTCTTCTTCTAAGTTTTCCCGCTCCTTGATCTTTCCCCATATTTTTTTTAATGAAACCTTAATCTTTAAACTGGGTTCCACCTTTTGTTTGAAGGCCCTTTCATGGACTTGGGTCTCAAAATCTTCCCCTCCCAACAAATGGCCCGCCCTTAAATCATAAAGGTCTTCCCGGTGGCCTTGGTGAATGCCCTCTTGCACAAATTGAAAATAGGCTTTCCGCGCCTCTTGAACCTGCTTCCCGAACATCGGCAGAACCTTTTCCGCCTCAACCCGAACGTTGTCCCCCTTATGCGTCCCCAAATACTGGGCATGGCCTGTCCATGGGTAAACCCCCACCTTCTTTTCCAACTTGGCCCGGAAGGGGTTCAGGTGGATGTACCTTATCAATTCCAATAAATAAGCATCCCGATCCACTAGAATGGACTTATAGCGCCCTTGGAACAGGTGGCCTACCTTCTTGTGTTTTCGGTTGAAATAGCCGGTGTAGGCGCTTTGGAGCCTTTGCATGTAGCGGGACAAGGGCTGGTCGGCGGCTTGTTCCAGCAAAATGTGCAGGTGGTTGGGCATTAGGCAATAGGCGTAAACCGCCATGCCGTGGTGTTCTAAATACTCATCCATCAGCTTGAGGTACTTTAAATAATCCTCTTTGTCCAGGAACACCTTTTGCCTTTGGTTTCCACGAGCGATCACGTGGTACAGGCCGCCTTCGTAATGCACCCTTGGTTTTCTCATGAGATAAAAATAATCCCACCCGCTCAAACTGTCAATTTTCCTTTTTCAGGCCTGACCCCTTTTACACAGAAATGGGGGGAAATGCGGTCGCTTGGGAATAAGCAACCGAGTTTATTGCCCAAGCAACAACAATTACTAAATATCGAATTAATGTTTTGTCCATTTTAATATATGCATCCCATCCTCATTTGCCCACATTTGAAAAACATCTCCTCGGATATCCAACTGAATTTCATTCTGTGAAGTTTGTTTATTAAAGGAATCAAGAGAAATCGGAATTTCGGAAATCTTCTGACCGGTTTGGGAATAAACCATTACGTCGGCCTCTTCATAGGGGTCTTCTATGCCAGGGCCTACGGAATATCTGCAAAAGAAAAAGAAATTTCCATTATCATCAACACCAATCAGATTAGTGAGCGGTCTTACATGAAATTTCCCTACCAATTTCTTTTCTATTCTTATTACAACTTTATCGGAATCAATCCGTCGGTTTATTTTCCTTAAATGTTCATTAATTTTTTTCGTATCAATAACAAAGGAATCACGATCCTTTTTTTCGACATCAAGATTTTGTGGGGGTAGCTTTTCTGGTTTATCCCCGTTGTCCGTAATGGTGAGGGCCTTGTTGTTTTTCAAATCATAAACAATCCCATTTTTTTCATAACTAAAATTAAAATTCTTGAAAACCTCTCGTGTCCCATCAGGTTTAGTAAGAATAAAACCTGATCCTTTTCCCTCTTCAAGATTTAAACCGTAAACATTTCCCTCTTCATCCGCTAACACAAACCCACCCGTCTTTTCCATCCCGATCGTCTTGATCAAACCACCGTCAGCAGAAATAATAAATATTTTTTTATTAAATGAATCCAAGAAGTAAACATTATCATTACCATCGATTTTTAAAATCCTTGGCCAATGATACGTATATTTTTTTCCACCAAGATTCATACCATGATAAATATTATCGCTTTCGTTTTTTTGTAAGCCAACTTCATCCGAACCGACACCCCATTTGTAAAATCCAATCTCCTTCTTTGTGAAGCTAATCGGAGCTGAAGAGGTTTGGCTAAACGCAAGAGAGTTTGAAAAAACAAAAAACAAAATTGAAATTGAGATCACTTTTTGCCAATTATTAACCATCGTTGAGTTTCTCAAATTCATTGAATCTCCCTCAGAAATAAAATCTGTAGGTGTTGAAGTGTCGGAAGGACTTGACGCTTGGCAATCCTCCATTTTCAAAAGACGGTCAAACCTTAAATATTGGCGACACCATACCCTAATCAGCCCAAACACCCTTTATGACCCTTGTCATTCACTGGGCATAAGTTACACAAAACACCCAACAGTTGGGCAAAAATAGTGACAACCAAAAATCCTTATTTTTTTTGAAACTCCATAATACTACTCTCGGAAAATAACTTTTTTGATTTCGAAACTTAGAACAATACATTTTCGGTCGGCCTCAGACGCAAAATTAAAAATACAATAACTTTTTCATCTTTATCCTATTTCGAATTATTTCGTTATAGGGTCAGTTGCCATTGGGACAACTGTTTGAACCGCTTTATCACTTCTTTTGCCGCCCTCGCCAACAGTAACAATTGCAAAATAATATGTTGTGCCGTTCGTTAAATTTCCAATCGTGATATTAGTTTCTTTAAGCGGTGCTTCAATCCGCTTCTTGAAATCTTTTCCATCTTTTGATAAATAAATAAGATAAGCCATTTCACCCAGCGGCCTACCCTTAGAATCCGTATCCCAATTGTTTAAAGACTTATCCCAAGATAAATAAGCCGACCCATTTCCAGGTTTGATTTTGAAATTGATTGGCATTGCAGGTTTTTGAATTTTTCGAACTTTTCCAGATAAGCCAAACTCTTTTGTTTGTCCTTTCGTTTTTAAGCTTTCCTGCTTTTTTTCTTCCGCTTCGTGCGCTTCTTGCCGAGTTGGAGTATCCGAATGATGAATCAACGAATGTGGAATTTTCTTCTTCATTACTGGAGTTAAACTGACAGAAACGGTAGGAGTTACCATAACAATAGGGAAAGGTGTTTGACTGATCGCAAATTCATTCGACGAAATATAAAAAATCGAAATAAAAAACACACCAAAAACAATAAAAGGAGCAACAGAAAAAAAGGTCGGACCCGAAATTGGAAAATTATGTCGCGAAGGGGGCTGTAGGACACCCTTAATCACTTTTCTTAACGACTCCGTCACAAACCGGTTTCCGCTTTTCTTTTTCATTACATACCTCCCTGCCCCGATCAATTCCTAAAATTTCATTGGAAGTTTGATCGTTGATACTGGCACACCATACCCCAAAAAGCCTAAACAACTTCTATGACCCTTGTCATTCACTGGGCATACGTTACACAAAATACCCATTTGTTGTGCAAAAATAGTGACAACCAAAAATCCTTATTTTTCTCAAAAAACCAATATTAACCTGTTTGTATTCTTAAACATCTAACTCTTTCTTCTTGTTAAGCATCTAATAGAGTGATAATCCATAGCTGAATTAAGTGGAAACAAATCATTTTGGAGGAAGTTCAATATGAAACGTTTATTCTTCATCACTGCTTTAATCCTTTTTGCTTCCTATGCCTTATCCGTTAAAGCCGCCAACCAACCTACTCCTGGTACTAATCTCTCCGGAAATTCTGCGACGCCTCATCCACTTCTTCGCCAAGTTAACCTTGCGATGAAACAACAATGGCAGAAAATTATGGCCGACCAAAAAAGCGGAAAATTGACTTTAGATCAATCAAAGGCTTTAAGGGAAAAGCTAAAGGACATTCACACTCAAGAAGTTGGATTCTTTAAAAATGATCCGAACCATGAATTAACTTCAGACCAGGCCGCACAATTGAACCAACAATTGCAAACCACGGCGCAATCTATCCCTTAACTTTTTAGATAGGATACGTTATGAAAAACTTGTTCTTCGTCTTAACTTTGATTCTTTTATTTTCCTGCGCCTCTAATGCAAAGGCCGCTAATCAGCAAACGACCGGAACCAATCCTTCTGGCATGTCCGGGGCGATCAATCCTCCGGTAAACCCAACCGGTATTCGCATTATGAATCAATGGAAGCTCATCACGACTGGCCTGAAAAGCGGAAAATTAACCGAGCAACAAGCGGTGATTCTGCGGGATAGTCTGAAGTCCATTCATAAACAACAATCTACCTTTTTGAGGACCAACACCAACCACCAACTGACTTCTGACCAGCAGAGTCAGTTGGATACACTTTTAGATAAGAATTCCCAATTGTTGGGTGAGACCCCAGTTTCCAATTAACTTTTTTAAACAAAAAAGCCTACGCTTAATTTAGTTTCGGCTTTTTTGTTTATACATACAAATGACTTCATTGATATTTGCATTACCAAGTTACAGCCCCCCAATGTTTATTCGACATTGGGGCTATCAAGACCAGCGCCTTAGCCCTGGACCTTTTATTTTCGGGTCCGGGACACCTAAACCCCGCATCTCGACTTGAAATCTCGATACAAAAGCTTGCTTTTAAGGTGCAGATACCCTTTCCACCCTGGTCACCTGCGGGTCCTGGGTAAGCTGATGCACCCAAACCTTTAAGTCGATCGGCTGGGTGGAAACCACTTCCCCCGGGTAATTCAGGTCGCTTTTGGTGGTCACCACCCCCTCCACCAAAAACACGTCCGTAGTGCCTTCAAGGCCCAGCCATTGGGGAGGCTGGGTGGGTTTGAAGAAAGCCACCCATTTCTTATCTTGGATTTCCTGAATCTTGGCGGGCGGGTAATTCTCGTAGAAAAACTGGGCCTGGTAGCCTTCGACGATTTCGGCTTTCAAGTTCCCTAGCCAGGTCGGGATATCGTGGTAGCTGGGGCCGAAAAGAGTGTCCGCGAAATTCTTCACGAACATCTGGAACGCCTGAATCCTAGCTTGATCCGCGGGAGAGAGTGTTGAACCCGGGTTCTGGTCGGCGGCCTGAGTCGGCGCTGGTTTCGGGGCGGCAACGACAGAAACAGTAGACCTGAATACCTTACGGGCAGAACCGGAAGGCTTTTTCGTAACTTGTGGTGTGGGTACTTGCGCGGTTGATGTTGTAGGTGGTGCCGTCACCAAGCTTTCCTTGGCTTCTTCATGTCTTTGTGATGAAAAGGGATTTGCCGCCTCCGGCAGGTATTTACCCCAATAACCCCTCAACAACCAGGCGGCGATTAACAAGACCGCAAAGAAGGCCATGACTTCCCTTTTAGGGCTGAAGACTTCGTAAATAACCCAAAGAATAAACCCACCCAGAACAAGGGCCCAAACCGGGTCCCGAAGCGCCTGAGCGATGAACCCCAAAGGTATCTGAACCACGAGCAGGTGAAACAGGCTGCCCGTCAGGTTATCGAACCAGGACCGGGTGGAAGGTAATAGGTCCCCCACAAAATGCCCAATCAGGGCCAAGGTGATGACATAGGAGAAAGGAAGCAAAAGCAGGTAGATCGCCCAATGCCTAGCTAGGAGGACCAGACTGACCCCCCGGTGGGAACTGCCGGATGAATAGCTGCTGGAGCCCCCGATGGGGACTAGCTTATTCGCCACATATTTGCAGGGATGATGGGGCAGGGCTAAAAACCTCCCTAAAAGTTTTAAGGCCGCCATAACCCACTTAGGTACACGCTTGTCGATGGCTTGGCCTACCCTCGCGAACCAACTCAGGATTGAAGCCCCTGCCCCCTGCTTCTTAACTACCGGTTGGGTTGGAGTTTCGGTGGTTTTGTCCGTATTTTCCGGGGTACCTATTGAGGGGGTAGAACCCCCACCCCCACTAGAGCCTCCAGACCCGCCATTCCCCCCGCCACCCGAACCACCCTCGTCCGATGGCCCGGAACCTGGGCCGCCGTCGGAACCCCCTCCGGGGGGCTTCTTTGAACCATAGGTTTCTGGCTTATTGCCATCCTTGACCCATTTGACCAGTTTTTTGGTTTCGGACTCGGTTAGGTACTCATCCATGACCACCCGAAGGGCCCTTTCGACCTGGATTGGGTCCCCCAGATCGGCCAAAGCCAAAAGGATTCGCTCGGTTATCAAAAAACCCTTATTTTTAAGCATCGGCAAGCGATGCTCGTTTTTAAGGGTTTTTTGAAGATTTTCGTCCACCATGGCCCGAGCCTTCGAATTCATGGCAGAAGTAATCTTTAAAGCCCCCCTAACCTTAGTTAATCCCTTGCTTAACCTGGCGGCTAACTGCTCATGGGTTAGTTCGGGATGGATCCTGAAATCCTCCTCGATGGCTAAGTCCCAATCCCACCAGTCCATCTCCTCCTGGTCGTTATCCATTACAGCCCTATAGTGGGTTTCCTTGGGCGGGATATCCTCCACAATGCATTTCAAGGTCTTGGACTGGTTCAGGATCGCCGCCGCCCGCCTTCGGTGGCCGCCGATATGCATGACCCAGTTACCCGGGTTAGCCGCTCTTTCCTCCTCGGTCAGAGGCCGGACGGAGGCGGGGACAAGCTGGCCCTTAGCCTTCATAGAAGCTGACAGTTCTTGGATGGTCTCTTTTTTTAAGGACCTCCGGGGCTGTTTGGGATTAACGAGAATTTGGTCGATGGGGATTTCGACGACCTGGCCAAGGGGATAGGGAAAATCGGCAGGAACAGACATAAGAGACCTCCGGCTTCATAGAATCGAACTGCTGATTTTTTATATTTAATTTAGACCAAATAATTTTTCCAGAAAAAAAAGCGGGACAATAAAAAATTTACAAACCAAAACCGATTTCCGCACATTTTTTGGCGCTTGGAGACAAACTTTTTTCCCAAAATAAAAAAACCGCCCCCTGGAAGGAAGCTGCTCTAATGACCCTTCAAAAACGGAAGGCTTAACGGCTTTTAAACCACATCCACTCGGTAGACCGGGATGGTCTTGCCGGACCACTTCTGCGCGAAACTGAGTTTCTCTGGCGCTAGGCTCTTTTCTTTCAAGAAATCCCTCACGCTGGGGGATTGGTAAAAATCTTCCGTAAAGCCAATCTGCCCCGCCTCGGCGATCGATTGGATTTTCGCCCCCAGGTTCACGGTGTTCCCGAAATAATCGATACTGCTGTTCAAGTTCACCGCCAAGCAGCTTCCCGTGTTCAAGGTCACCCGAAGACGCAGTCGGGTATCGGGGTTCTTGCCGTTGAAATATTCCTGAAGCTCCACCGCCGCGGCAAGCGCGTCCTTGGAATCGCTAAAGGCCGCCATGACCGCGTCCCCGATGGTCTTCACCACCGCTCCCCCGTGCTTTTTCACCACATCGTAGGCCTTGAGGAAATGGGCCCGCACTTCGGTAAAAGCCACCGTATCCCCCTCGGTCTCGTAGAATTTCGTGGACCCCACCAGGTCGGTGAACAAAACCGTCTGGACCCCCACTTCCAACTTAATGTCCGAGGCCAGGGCCTCCTTGGAAAACAAGTCCCGAAAACCCTGAAAGCTGAAAAGATCCACCGGCCTTAAGGCGTCCCGGTCCGTGTGGTTTTCCTCCAAAATGAACATCCGCGGTTCCGGCGAGGTGTTATGGAGGACCACCGTCGGGAAATGCGAGCTCTTGAGATTTTGTTCGGTCAAATGGTCCTGCCATTTCACCTGGGTCTCCATTGTTTCCTCGTTGATATCCAAGAGGTTGTAAAGTTCCCGGCCCCCGATGCGCAGGCGGTAGCGGCCCAGGCTTAACAAGGTCGGCAGGGACAATTCGCTCCCCGGCGGCACCGTCTTTTGCATCTTGATATGGGGTTTGGTGGCGGGTTCGGCGGCGCAATAGAGCCTTTTGTTGACCTGGCGGAGGGAGGGGTGCACATGGAAGGTCACTTCCAGCGTATTGAAAGCGGTGGCGTCAAAATCCACCATGCAGACCGCGCAATTTCCACGTTTGGGAACCTGTCCCAACCCCCGGACCTCATCCCGCACTCCCCGGCAATGGGGACAAAGCACATCCCAGGTTAAAATCAAAAGTCCCAAGCGGGTGGCGTTAAGAAAGGCCAGTAATAGATCCTTCTCATTCACCTTCCAATCCCTCGCCAGGGGTTTCACCCGGATGCGGTAGATGGACTCGTCCGGTTCGGTGGCCACGTAACGGACCAGCTTTTCCGCGATCTCGGCCGATGTCCCGCTTTCCACCAGCTGAATTTTAAGACCCTTTAATTTATCCATAACGGGCGGAGGCAGTTTGGCCAGGACCGGCGGCTTGAGGGCCTCGTTTTTTTGAATTGCGGTTACGATTTCTTGAAGGGCCTTGGCATAGCCCTTTTTCATCTGCTTCAGGCCGATGTTGATCAAAAGACGGCTGATAGGGCCGCGGGGCAGGAAAGAAAGGTAGGCGTAGAGACGGCATTTGCCGGGCTCCGGTTCCTCAAAAAGATATCGGGCCCTCATGTAATAGGGCAATCCCTCGCTGTAAATACGGGCGTGGCTGAACTGCTTTCCGTATTCCCATTCCCAGGGAACCTCTTCCCAAAACATCTTTTTTCCCACGTTGACGGCAAAACCCTGCATACGGCCGTTCTTCTCGGTGAACTTCATTTCACCCAGCCCCACCCGCTTGTTGAAAGAGGAAAGGTCGGCAATATAAGGCCACAGCTTCTCAACGGGAACCGGCAGGTCGTACTTCCAGAAAAAATGCATGGGCTTGCCCTTTTTAAGCCATTCGGCGGGCCAGGGATATTTCTCCAGAAATTCATTCAAGGTTATGGTTTTGGAAGCAGTTTCGGTCACGGACACAGATCCCTCTCTAGTTGGTTCTCAGAACTTCAAAAAAACCTAAAAACAAAACCAATTTGAACCGCCAAAACGCCAAGTTCGCCAAGAAAATCAAAGTTTTATCTTTGGCTTAGACAAGATAATACGTTCCAAGCCCTTTTTTAGTGTCGGGGAATAGAAATTAATTAGCAGCCCAAGTTGAAGCCCTGATAACTTCAAATAGGTTAACACTTGGGCGCGATGTACTGGCAAGAGAGACTCAACGGCCTTTACTTCAACGATCAAGCGTTTTTGTACAAGCAAATCAATTCGAAAACCAACATTTAATTTCACTTTCTCATAAACGAGTGGAACCGCTACTTGGCGTTCAACGCTTAAACCGCGCTGTCCAATTTCGTAGGCCAGACACGCCTCGTAAGCGCTTTCCAATAACCCCGGCCCAATGTTGAAATGCACTTTAAAGGCGGCGTCCACGACTTCTTTTGCAATTTTATCCAGCTCAATATCTGCTTCTTCAAAAGATTTTCTCATTCGTTTCTCTTTTTCTTTTCTTGGCGAACTTGGCGTCTTGGCGGTGAAAACTTTGAGTCTTTCAGAGGTTACAGGTTAATTGTTTAGAAGTTGGTCCACTTTGGCGGCGCAAATAAAGTCGTTGTCGCTCATGCCGTTAATGGCGTGGGTATGGTATTTCACCTTGCAGGCCTTGTAGCTGACTTCCATATCGGGGTGATGGTCTTCCTTGTTCGAAAGAAAGGCCACCGCGTTAACGAAAGACATGGTCTCGTGAAAATTTTGGAAGGCATAGGTCTTGGCAATCTCCTTTCCATCGAACTCCCATCCGGGAAGCTGGGAAAGGTATCCCTTGATCATGACGATATTAAGGGGCTTGGTCCCGCCCTCGCAGGGAACACATTTTTTCTTAAGAATCTCTTCTTTAGATGGGACGGATTCGGCCATGAAAAACCTCCCTTAGCAGTCTGCAAAATTATAAATAAGCCACAAAGCAGACTGCCTATCCCAAAGATTCCGGAGGAATCGTGGGGGTTCATTGAATGTTTACAAGCTTACTCTACGGGGAAGGATGCGGGGAAGTTACCGAAAAATCAACGGGCGGAGACCGGCAGGGGCGTGACGTTTTGGATGGATTTCGCGCTTTCCTGGCCATTCGGCGCTACCGAGGTGACGGCGAAATAATAATTTTTCCCGTTCTCCAATGGTTTGAGGGTCGCCTGCAAAACAGAAACGGGCTGGGGGGTCAGGGGCCGGAAATCTTCACCATCGTCGGAAACATAGAGCTTGAAATGGGAGCCGAGGAAAGACGGGGCCCACGTGAGAAGCGCCATGGCGTCTCCGCTTTCGGCTTTAAAGTTCAAGGGGATGGGAACCGTTTCGTTCGAATCGGCCGAGACATTTCCCCGAACCATCTGGGAAGGCTCGCTTTCCACGCCCGAATCGGAAACCGAAGTCACCACGAAGCCGTAATCTTTCCCGGGGGCAACATTTTTCAAGGTGACCTGATTGTCGGTAATGGGGCTCGTAGATAGCCTGCGGCTGGGTTTGCCCTGGGCATCGGCCAGGTAAAGGTAATAACCCGCCACGCCCGATCCCTGCGTGGCGTCTTTGTCCCAAGTCAGGTTGAAGGCCCCGAAGCCGGTGGCCAAGTTGAGGTTCTTCGGCGCGTCGGGTTTGAGGGCTTGGGGAACAAAGGTCAGCGTGGCGTAGGGGCTTTCCACCCCCGCGGGTGATACCGAAGCCACCGCGAAATCATAGGATACCCCGTTTTTCAGACTTTTCAGTTTGGCCTGGGTGTCATGGACGACCCCCTTGGTAGCCCGAACGTAGGTGTTGGTGCCGGGGCGTTTCACGTAAAGGTTGTAACCCGTCACGTCCGCGGAAGTCGGCGCGGCCCAATCCAAAAGGGCGCCGCCGCCCGCCAGGGGTTTGCCCTCAAAGCGGTAAGGGGCCAGCAGGGCGGGAGGCTGGTCCGCTCCGAGACGAAAAATCACCGAAAAACGGTGCGTGTCGCCCAGGGTCCCTTGGGGCGCGTAGGCGTAGTCAAACTGAAGGACCCTCAGGTCCAGCCCCGCCCCGGCCGTAAAATTCTGCACATCGGCGTCCCCCTCAAACCCCAGGCGGAAAGCCAGGGTCCGGTCATAAACATATTCCACCCCGCCCCCGGCCTGGAGAAGCTGGCTGTTGAGGAAATAGCCTCCTTCGGCGGCCAGATCCAATCGGTTCTTGCCCTCGTTCCATGCCATATAAGAGGCTCCCAGCCGGGTCTCGGTGGGCAGGGGATCGGAGGAGGAAATAAACTGAATTCCCTGGCCGAAGTTGAAAAGCCCGAAGCCTATTCGCCAGTCCGCGGATGGGGTCACGAGCAAGCCCAAATCGCCCGCTAAAGCGCTGGCGTTGTAGGTGGCGATGTTTTCCATGATGTATTTGGCGGTGAGCCCAACGGAAATCAGACCGCCGAAACGGTAGGCCCCGGAGGCGAAAAAGGCGTTGTCGGAGGCGGAAATGGCGGGCGCCAGTCCGTTGGTGGAATCGAAAGGAGGAACCCCCAGGTTCACCACCCCGGCTCCCAACCCCCAGCTGTTGGCTCCGTCCGCGAAAGGCATGGCGAAACCGCCGAAGTTATAACCCGTGTCCCCAATGTAGAGCATGTGCAGGTAGCCAAACTCGGGGTATTCGAGCAAGGCCAGCCCCGCCGGGTTCCAGGTGAGGGAGTTGACGTCGTCGGCTACGGCGGTAAAGGCGCCGCCCATGGCCTCGCCCCGGGCGCCGCTGGAGATATCCAAAAAGTCTGCCCCGCTGGTCAACTGCTGTGAAAAACCCGGAACAGCGGTTAACCACCAAGACACCAAGACACCAAGAAAAACCTTTAAGGAAACAGCCTGTTTTTCACCGCAAACACGCCAAGGACGCCAAGAATAGCGAAAGAAATAAAAAGGATGAAATGGCAACCTATGAAAAAGGGTTTTTATGGTTCTACCAATGCGGGGTTTTCGATGAATCACCATGGATTTTCTTGGTGCCTTGGTGTCTTGGTGGTGAAAATGAATTTTTTTTAAAATCCTCATTTCACTACGGCTACTTTCTTGACCAGGTGGAACCCGCCGGGCCCGTCCATCTCGATGAAATAGATGCCCGAGGACACCAGGGATCCGATTCGGTCATTCATGTCCCAGATCAGGTTTTCAGGCGTACCGGCGGCGGCATCCGGGGGTGTCAGGGTCCGAATTAATCTTCCGTTGATGCTATAGATCTTTATTTTCACCGGTCCGCTCGCGGGCGGCACGAAATAAATACCCAGCTTCTGGCCCGAATTGGGCAGAACCAGATTGGCGTCAAAGGCCATATCGCCGGAAGAAACGGTAGGCGCGTTGGACCCTTGGGGCATGGTGATGACCGCGTGGTTTGAGTTGGGGCTTTCCGTGCTGACGCCTCCCGCCGTGGTGTAAACCGCCCGCACCACATAGTAGTAGGTATTATTGGCGAAAACACTCGAATCGGTATAGGTGGTCACGGGAGCCAAGAAGGAATTGGGGACGCTTCCAATCAGCACATAGGAACCGTAAGACGAACCCCGGTAGATGTTGAAACTCGTCACATTGAGGGCTCCGAAGTAAGGCTGGTTCCAAGTGAGCTGTGCCTTGGAGTTGCTTAAGGCTTTAGCGGTCAGGCCGGTGGGGGGGTTGAGGTCGGCGGAAGAGGTTGTGGCCGGCGCCGAGGCGGTGGAAACGCTGATATGGTTTCCGGTGGTTAAGCCCGTCACGTCCACAGCCTGAAGGCTGTAGGTGACGGTCGTGGGGTCCGTCAGGCGCGAGCCGTTGTTGTTGTCCAAGAACCAGGTTTGGGTCGCGGGAAGCTGCAGCGAAACGCCATCCGAACCCGTGAGGATGTAATAAGAAACAGGGAGGCTCCCGGGCGTAGGCACAGACGCCGGGAAATCGATCAGGATTTGACCGTCACCTGCGGTCGCCACCAGGGTCGCGGGGGCAGTGGGCGGGTTGCAGGCCGCGTCGGTGACGGCGTTGGAAGGGGCGCTGACGTGCCCGAGACTATCAGTAGCCTGAACGGTGTAGATGTAAAGCTGGCCCTGGGTGACATTCGTATCGGTCACGGGCGAAGCGTTGGGAGTGGTGAGATAAGTCGAAGCTCCGGAGTAAACAAGACGCTGAAGATCGTAATTGCCCAGAGGATAGGTGTTGGTCAAGGGTGGGTTCCAGCTGAGGGTCAGGTTTGTCACCCCGCCGCCGCTCGCCAAAGCCAGGGGCGCGGTGAGAATAAATGGATAATCGGTGACGGGTGCGGAAAGTCCGCCAGTGACGCCGTTCGTGTTGACCGCCTGGACTTGATAAACATAAGTGGAACCGTTGGACAAACTGGTGGCGGTGGCGGATGCGGAGTAAACCGTGGTCGGGCTTCCAGGAGTAGGATAATAAACATATTCGGTCACGGGTACGTTATCCACCGGGGTATTGGGAGTCCAATTTAAAGTCACCGATGCGTTTCCATCCACCCCGGTCACGCCCGAAGGAACCGAAGGCGGCCTGGCGGGCACAGCCGTAACCGTGACGCTGTTGGAACTGGGGGTCGCGCCGACATAAGCGACAAAATAGTAGTAATAGGTCGTACCATTGTTCACCGTGGAATCCGTATAGGGGCTGGTCCCGGTAACTGGGGAAGTAAGCAAGGTGAAAGGGCCTGAAGTGTTGGTGCTTCGATAGACTTGGTAACCCGTCACCGGCGATCCCAATCCGGCAAAGGAATCGGTCCAGGTAAGAACCACCTGTCCAATTCCTCCCGTCGCGGCGAGGCCGCTGGGGGGGTTGATATCGGACAATGCCGGTGTTCCGTTGACTGTAACCGAATTGGCGCTGGCATCCTGGCCGGTGGTGACGCCTGAGTTATCCACCGCCACGACGTAATAGTAATAGGTGGTACCGTTGGCCAAGGGCTCGTCCACATAACCGGTGCCGGTGGGCCCCAGGAAAGTCAGGGGAGCGTAGGGTCCTCCCAAAACGGTGGCCCGATAGACTTGATATCCCCCAATCGGAAGGGTTCCGGGCAGGGACGCGTTCCATGAAATCTGGACGGCTTCGTCGCCGTCAGCAAAACTCATGTTTCCAGGAACTCCGGGCGCGTTCAAGGGGGTGGCGCTCACAGGGCCTGAGAGATCGCTGATATGTCCCGCCGTATCCATCGTGCCCACCCAGAAATAATAGGGGGTGCCGTTGGTAAGACCGGTCACGTTCAAGGAAGCCGGGACGACGGGAGTGGGGTTCACCGGAACCGTTCCCGTCACGGAGGCTGAGGTCGATTGGTAAATCTCGTAGCCCGCTACTTGGTAGGTGGTGGAAACCGCCGCAGTCCAGTTCAATTGGACGGCGGTGTTGGAAGGCGAGGCAGAAAACCCAGTGACTGTATTGGGCGCCGCATAGGCTGTAACGGAAACCGCGTTGGCGGTATCCAGCAGGGTCGTCACACCCTTGGCGGGGTCATCCGCCGTGATGAGGTAATAATAAAGGCTCGCGGGCGCGGCCGTTACATCGTTGTAGTAAATGGGGGGCGTGGGTGAGGGCGCCACGGTCACCGATGCCTGGGCCGCATAGTTTGTGGTCGCGGCGTTGTCGGGACTGCGGTAGATGGTATAGACCGTCACCCCTTCCGTCCCAGCGTTGGGGTCGGCCCAAGAAAGTGAAACGGCGGAATTCGCGGTACTCAAGCCCGATTGGGCTGTCACGGTTTGCGGCGCCGCGGGCAGGCTGGTGAAGGTTTGAACATTTGAGAAGGGTCCGAATCCCGTGGCGTTCGCAGCCTGAATCTCATAGTCATAAGAGGTCCCTGACTCAATGGGTAACGAAACCGTCACAGGCAAACTGACGTTGCCCGGCAATTGTTCAGCGGCTTGCCAGTTGCCCGACCCCGTCACTTCCCGGTAGATGACATATTGGGTTACGGGCGCGTTTTTGGGCGCCCAGGTCAGGACGCGGGAAATGCCGTCTGAAGTCAGGGATACCGGCGCTAGGCTCACGGCGGCGGGATAGGTCAGGGTAGCAGGAGCCGGGAATATGGGCGGTCCTGATCCGTAGGGGTTCACACCTTCCACCCAGAAATTGTAGGTTTTATCGGGTAATAAATTGACGATACCCGTAGTGACGGCAGCACCAAAATCCACCCTTGTGGCCGACGCAACAAAAGTCGTAGGCGCATACAACAACGACACGCTGGTGGCGTTGGCCTCGGTATCAGGGTTCCAGGTCACGGTGGCGGCGGTCTGGTTGGAAGCGCTCAAGAGGGATATGGCCACCGACGAGACGGCAATCGGCTGGGGCAGGAGCCCCCATGTGAGCTGGGTTGAGGGAAGACTTTCGCCCCCCGTGATGGCGCCCGAACCATAGTCGCTGGCGGTCACTTGGTAGGTGTAGTTGATTCCCGGGTTCAAGCCGGTTGTTATGGGAAAGAAAAGGGTGTTGGTCACGCCCAAAGTCGCGGCAGCCGGGGAAGTCTCATACACGGTGTAGGAAACGGCGCCGGCGCTGGCGTTCCAGGCGAGTGTGATTGCGGAAGCGGTGGATTGCCCCGTTAACGGCGAGGGAGGGGAGGGGGGCATCTGGAAACCCGCCGAGACAAAGGCGCTCCCGCCGCCCGGGTTGACGGCTTGGAGGAAATAATAATAGGTCGATCCATGGGTAAGGACTGTCGCGTCGGTGACAGGGCCGTTGAGGTTTCCCGGGTAGCCTAAAGTCACGGCCGTCATGCCCGCCGTTACGGGCAAAGTATTCCGGTAAAGATTGTAGCCGGTCAGATTGGTCACGGCGGCTGCGGTCCAGTTGATGGAGGCGTTGGTTTGGTTGGCCGTGTAGGCTGCGGCCAGCCCCAATGGGGCTGGGGGAGAAGGGCTGAAGTCACGGTGGCCGAATAGGCCCCCGTGACGGGCGTAGAGTCAATCCCCGCGACGTCATAGAAATAATTGACCCCCTGGATCAAGCCGCTGGAATCCACAAGGGTTTGGGTCGCGCCACCGCCCGCCGCCTGGGCAAAAATCGTGGTGACAGCCGAGGAAGCGCGGAAAACAACATAACTTACCGCGTTGTCCGCGCCCGAGGGAATGGTTAGCCACTTGAGGGTTATGGAGGCGGCTCCCCCCGCGGCCAGAACGCCCTGGGGTGCGGAGGGACCCAGTTGGCCCGGCTGGATGTTTGAATTGTTCGAGACGTTGCCGAAAGAATCCACCGCCTGGACGTAATACTGGTAGCTGGACCCGATGGCGGCGGAAGAGTCGTTAAAGGTGGTTGAGGCGCTGGCGCCGATGGATACGTATCCCCCCAAACCGCCCGTCTGCCGCCAAACAATATAGGAATTAATCGCATTGAGGTCCTGCGTCGGAGCGGTCCAGGAAAGGGCCAGGTAGGTATTGGGTCCGCTGAAGGTGGGCACGACCACTCCCAAGGCGGGGGGATTCCCCAGGGGGAAGCCCGAAGACGAATTGGAGGACAGGCCGTTATGGGCGCTGTTGGGGGCTCCCGGGCTTCCCGCGTTGTCGAAGGCCGAAACGGTGTAGGTGTAGTTGGTTGCCGCGGAAAGTCCGGTATTTTGGTAGGTCACGGTAGGAGCGGTAACCGTTGCGATGGCCGTGCCGTTTCGGAAAACCTGGTAGCCCGAAAGCGGGAAGGATCCGGAAACGGAAGCTGGCGCGGTCCAATTCAACTGCACCGTGGTTCCACCGGTGAGGGCGTTTAAGCCTGTGGGAGCCCCGGGATTGGCGAAGGCCGTAACCGAACCCGACGATGTGGCGGGCGAGGAATGGGCCACTACGTTAAAAGCCGAAAGGGTGTAAGTGTAGCCCGTCAGGTTGGAAACCGGGCTGTCGAGATAACTCGTATTGGCCGTGATGACCCCTTGAGGGATGAGGGTTCCATCGGGAAGGGTGGCCCCGGCGAAGGCCCCTCCGGCCGGGTTGCGGGTTAAGACATATCCCTGAACCGCTTCGGTACCCACCGGATTCCACGAAAGGGAAATCTGCCCGCCGGTGGAGGTGAAATTGGCGGGCGAGGCGGTAAAACCCGTTGGAACAGGCGGCGGCGAGAGGGTTTCGATGGTGGTATTGGGGGAAAGGGTGGGAATCGTCACCCCCAGGTTGGAAATAGCGTACAGGAAGGGAAAGGGCCAGGCCGGGTTGTCCTGGCTGGAAACGGTCACGCCCAAGTTGAGGGTGACCGATTGTCCCACGGGCACGTTGGTCACTCCGCCGTTAAAGAGAATCGTCCCCGGGTTGCTGACGGTCGGCTCGACCACCGAAAGATTGCTTCCGGGAAGGCTGCCGATTTGGGAAATAATACTGACCCCCCAGGGTGTTCCCGAGGCGGGGTTATTGGGGGGGATGGAGATGGCGAAAACACTGACGGGGCTTGAATAGAGGTTCGTCACGGCGTATTGCATCGTCGTCACGCTTGAATCCAGCGCCACAGCGGGGCTGACAATGCCCCCCGACAAGGGTTGAGTGTTTTTAGGCGCGTAGGGGATCGTCACGTTGGATAAAACCAAACCGTTAACATCCTCATAAATCAGGCTTACCGGATTGGTGGCGGGCGCGGCCGTCCAAGCCCGCACGATGATTTGCCCGTTGGTGATGTTCGACGCGTAGGTGGTGGGCCCGCTGAAATAAGAAAGACTCGTGACCTTGGAATACAAAGGCCCGGTGTTGACGCTGCCCGAGTCGTCCCCCTGCCAAACCATGTCCTGGGACCGGGGGTTGTTGAAATCCGTCAGGGTGCCGGTGAAATCCAGGATCACCTGGTAGGTAATGGGCGCGGCGGAAGTATTGTTCTTCTTGCTGAAATACAAAGACGGGGCGATGCCCGCTCCCGCGGCCGCGTAACCCCCGTTTACCCCGGTCACGGCGAAACAAAGCGAATTGGAAACGCCGGCCCCGTTGATGATGGTCACGCCATAAAACCCGCCGGTGATGGGGTTCAGCTGGTTGGCGTTGGGGTTGTTGGGAATCAAACTGTCGAAGGACACGGGGATGGAAAGGGGGTCGTAAACCACCGGCACCGTCGAATTATTAACCTCATAGAGATAATAACTGGTGGAAAATCCCACAACCGTGATAGCCGCCCCCGTGGTCACCCCGAGGGCCCCCGGGTAAGTGCCGTTGATGTTGTTGGTGTTGTCGAAAATGGAGACCTGTTCCGAGTTGGACCCCGCCGCGAAGGTGACCCCGAAATTCAGGTTTCCACCCACAAAGGTCAAGGGAACGGTGGGCCCGGTAAGGGTGGCCCCGGTGCTGGTCACGTAAACCGCCTGGGGATCGGAAAACTGCGTCGTGGCGGTGTCGTACAAGCCCACTTGGACCGTAGCCGCGTAGCTTAGGTCCACGACCCCGGGACTGGATTGGGCCTGCACGCTGATGGTCACTGAATTATTGGCGCCCGAGGTGGTATAAAGACCCGGGCCGGAAGAGGGGGAGACAAACTTAAAGCTATCGGCCCAAACCGGAAGGAAAGAATAAAAAAAGAAAACCGCAAGAAAACACGGCCAAAAAAGATTTTGTATGGTTTTCATTTTGGCCGGTTTCAAGGTTTTTCCCATGGTCTGCCAATATTTTATCAGCAACCCGGAGTACCCCCCGGGAACTTGTTTTATTTTCCACAGTGCCCTTGGTTTTCCCTTGGGGCGCAGATCCAACCCTGCCTTCCAGGCGCCTTTAAACTACCACCAAACATTCCGGACATTGGTCACGATCGTACTGTCGTTATAAACGACCCGGGGCGCTCCGCCCTTGGCCACTAGCGCGCATCGGGTCAAGACCACCGTTCCCACGCCCGAGCCGGATATCCCCGTTTCAAAACCGGAGGGGAAAGTCGTTCCCACCGCGAGGCCGTAAAGGGGCACCGTCAAGGGGTCATCCCCCCATGTCGAGCTGTTGGGGCTGATGCCATAGCCGAATCCAGAGCTTAACATTCCAGTGTTGATATTGGTTAAAAAGGACACCTTGGCCTCCGTAAGGGCGGGAGTTCCCGTGGGACTGGCGGCCAGATAGGGTGAAGAGGTTGTCAGGGCGTAAAAGGCATTGCTCGGGTTGGTTTGGGTGGGGTCGTAGGCCGTCGTGATGGCGTAGGTGATAATGTTTGGATCGGCTTTGCCGGGTGTCGCGAGCCATTTGGCGATTCCCCCCTGGAGGGCGGAATCGGTAATACCGCTGATTTGACGGTAATCGGCGTATTCGCCGCTTTCCCATTCCACCAGCCGGTAGGCATTGGCTCCCCGGATGGGGTGGTCGTTGTTCGTCGTCAGGTAATAGTAATAAAACCGGTAAAGGTCGACGATGACCGTAGCCGGGGAACCGTCCGAGTAGGTCACGGTCGCGCCTGAGACGGTCAAAGGCGCCGTGTAAGACAAATTGTTGATGGTTTGGGGAAGGTCGTAGGCCGCGAATAAAAGGGAATTTCCGAAATCGGCCGTGACCGCCTGAGTGGGAGAAAAGGAACCCGCGGCACCCGTCCCAAGGGAAGGCTGTGCGATCGGGAGCAGGCTCCCGGTAAGAACAGGATAACTCGTTTTCGTCGCGGCGCTCATTCCCAAAGTGACCGGCCCCAAAAAGGAAACCGAAGCGTCGTTTTGAAACAAATGCTTGGTGGATAAAAGATGTTCGTGGAGCCTCAACTGGGTTTGTTCGTTCAAGGCCCGCATCTGGGTGTGCATTTCATCCCCCGCCATGCCCTGGTTCACCTTCACAAAAAGGAAGGTAATGGCCGGGGTAATAATGCCGATCATGGCCACCGTCATCATCAATTCAATGAGGGTCCAGCCTCCCTGCCTGCCTCTCGCGCCGCAGAGCCTCATTGGTTGACCCTAAGCTGAATCGTATGGTAGCAGTAATGAAGCGGCAGGCCGTCCCGATAGGCCTCGGCCATAAGATAAACCGTGCCGTTAATGCCTGAGACGTTCCAAGCGAAGGTAACCGGCGTCATCCCGCTGGCGGTGGGGGCGGACTGAAAAAGATGGGCGGGATTCATGTCCAGCACCCCTTGGGCCGCGGGGGCGTTGTCCTGAACGAATTGCCAGTTGTTCGTTCCGCTGGTGCTCCATTTTAAGTTGATGTCCAAGGTCACCGATTCGTTGTAGCCTCCGGCCACGGTCAGGGGCGATCCGTTATTGGGATACTCCTCGGTGTAATAATTGCCCGTGTTGGAAGTAATGCCCTGGTAGCGGAACCAGGGGTTATTCGTGCTGTTTCCGTATTTATCCGTGACCGGCCCTGAAATGGTGACGTTGACGGTGTATCCGCTGGGCGGCGGATAGGGATACTGGTCGTTCGGGCTGTCGACATAGGTGCGGATCAGGGGAACCTGCGGAATATGGGCAGGTCCTGAATATAAACCGGCGTCCATATAATCCCTCAATGCCTCACTCAAGGAAATCTGGCCCAGCGAGGCGGCGTCGAAACTGCCTTGGGGCTGCAAACCGGAAAGATTAAAGAAACAGGTTTGCCCGTTATAGTTCATCTGGATGGTCCCAACCCCCTGCCAGTTGTAGCCATTGTTCGTGGAAGAATTGTCGTAGGCGTCCCGGAAAACGCCCCCGATTTGCGGGTCCGATAAACTCGTCCGAAGGCCGGAATAATAAGTATTGTTCCACTCGTCCGGAAGGCCGTTTTCAACGTTTAAATCGGCGCCAATGGCCCAGGGCCGGTTGGCGGAAACGCTGACGGGCATGGGGTAATTGGTGATGTTATAAATTTTGGTTCCGAGGGTGGTGAGGGTGCAGGCCGCGTTAAAGCCTGTTCCTCCCGAAATATGGGCCATTCCCGCGTCATAACCGCCCAAGATGCCGTTAAAGAGAGATCCCACCGCGTTGGACCCGACCGCGTGCTGGTAGGTTCTCCCGAAATCGTACCCGTTGGTGCTGTTGGCGCCGGAGGTCATGGTGATGCTTCCGGCGGGAACACGGTAAAAATTGCCCGAACCCGTGGGAAGGTTTCCGTTGCTGTTCCAATTGCCCCACCAATCATCCGGAAAAAGCTCCCCCCTCCAGGTTCGCGCGTACCAACGGGTAATGAGGGCCGTACCCCCGGCATTGTGGCGGGCGATATCCATCATCGCCGAATAGGTGGGATGGGTTCCGGCCGCGGTAAAGGCGTGCGGGCCGTAGGTATCCGCTTGGTCACCGGTCTGGATTTCATCCACACACTTCAGGGTGTTATCCGTCGGGTTATAGGGGGTATCGATGAGGGGGATTCCCGCGCTCCAGGGCTGGTAAGTGCTTCCAAATTCGCCTCCCTCGTCGGCGTGCCAAGCGGTCCATCCGTTCAAGTTGACGAAAATAGCCCCCTGGTTCAGCATCGCGGTACGGTAAAGATAATAGTAGCGGGGCATATCCCGGCAATCGTTGTAAGTGTCGTAACCGTTGTCGGTTTGTGAAAAACCCGAAAAGCCGTCGGTGGGGCTGGTATGCAGGTCTTTCCAGTGCCAATTGTAGCCGTCCGAGTCGATGGTCACGTTGGAGTCGGAAGTTCCCAAAACCGAGCTTCCAAATTTCACGTCCGCGTAGGGGCAGTCCCGGGGGTCGCCGTTGAACTGGTACCTTTCCGTCCAGGGGGTGATGCCGCTGGCGGCCGTTCCGATTTGGGAGGCGGCGCCTCCCCCGATCCAAACATAGGTGCGCGAAAGGTTTAAGCCCTGGTTGGCGGTTGATCCGGTTGTCAAATCGGTGCCGATGCGGGTTTCCACGGCGTATTGGCCGTCCGGAATCCCGTTGACCATGATGATCCAACGGGCCGTGTTTTTGGGCCCCGGGGTGGTGCTGGTCAGGTCCGGGGTATAAAGAGTGCCCATGCCGGTGAAAGAGTTGACGGGGCAGGGAATATATTCGGCGCCGTATAGCCGGTTGGCGACGGGAAGCCCGCCATGGTCCACCCCGCCGGCCAACCCGATTTCAGGGCACCTTAAGGGGGTGTTGAAAAAAGTGACGCAGGTTGAACTCGCGGTAGGGTTGCCCATGGCCCAGGACATTCCCATACCGGCGGAATCCCCGGTCGATGGGGGCAAAGACTGTATTCCATAGGTGAAAGGAGTATTCTGAGTCTCCCCGCCATAAATGCAGGAAACGGAAAGATTCCCCGAATTGATATTGAGGTTGGGGAAATACACCGTCATGGTCGTGGCGTTATTTTGGGTGACAGAACCGCCGCCGCCGCCGCAAGGGGGATAAGCCGTAACAGGGTATCCTCCCCCGCAGGGGTAATCCAATGTCGCCGGCGCCTCCAGACCGTCGTAATAAACGTAAGACCTCAAGGTCACACCCGCCCCGGAACGGTAGTGAATAAGGGTGGGGTGGGTGACCACCCTTTGGTTGATGTGGTTGGCCGGGTCCTTGGCGGCGTCCGAATAGTTGCGGATCGGCGGAATGGGAACCACCTCGCCGTGCATGGAAACCACAATGGCGTTGTTGAAGGCGTTGGGGTTGGACGCCATTTGTTCCAAAAGCATCCGAAGGGTGATGGCGGGCGTGGACACGTTATTGTTGCTCGCGGTCTGGGAAACGGCGGCGTAGTCGACCAGTTCATCGGGGTAGCGCACGTCGTTGTTCCAAGTATCGGAAAGGGTATGCCCATAGGGGTTGCTGTACCCCAGGTTGGTTCTCACGGCCCCGGCTTGGGCCAGCTCCCCGGGATCGAAAACCGAGGCGGGGCTGGCCGCCGCGCTGTAGTCGTTGTATTGCACCGCCCCGGGATAAAAATAAATGTAGGGCATGGCGGTGGAATCGGCCCAGGAAGGCGCGGCGTTGCAATAGGGCGTGTAATAGGGGTCCCGTCCGAAGCCCGATTGGGTGATGTAATGGGTGCGAAATTGAAGCCCGGGGTTTCGGCCCTGGAGCTGGGCCGCGACGGTGCTCCAGGTTCCCTGCATCTGGGGAACCAGGGTGAACCAGCCGATCATGTCGGAAATGGCGATCACGTAAACGTCGAAGACCTGGGTGGGCGAGCTAGGGGAGGAGATGGTTCTTAATATTCCGCCGATGGTCGCTAAAAGAGTATCGGGCTGGCCCGGGTTGGTGGAGCTGTTTCGGTAGACGCGGATAATGACCTGGCGGGCGTAGGGGTCGTTGGCGACGCGGTCCACTTCCACATTTCTCACATAATGCCAGTAACCGTTGGTGAGGCGGTTCGCGCTTAAGGCGTTCGCCGGGTCGGCGGACACGGAAACTCCCTGGTCGGTGCTTAAAAGGGTGTTGTAAAAAGTGGCCGGGTCGGCGTAATTATCCAAAACCTGCACGCTGTTTTCGTTGCCGTTCACGAGGGTGCGCATTTCCTCGAACATCTGGATGGCTTTTTCCGTGGCATAGGCCTTGTCGCTGGCGATCACGGTTTGTTTGGCCATGAAGCTGCGCGCCATCATGACCGTGGAAGCCAAAATCCCCATGATCCCCACGGCGATGATCAGTTCGATAAAGCTGTAGCCCCGCTGGCCGCCGGGAAGGAAATGGAATTTCATGGTCATCAGCCTTACAAGTTGGGAACGGCCAGGAGGCTCTTTCGCTCGCTGGTGTCTTCCCGGTATTGGGCCACCTGCTGGAGGGCATACTGCACCAGGCTCGGCACGTAATTGATCCTTCCAAAATTGCCCGCCGCGCCGTTAAGCGTCAGGACGCCCGGCGACCCGTTGGCATAGGGGCTTCCCATGATGACGGAGCCGTCCAGTTCACAACCGGCGTTGATGGTTAGGTTTCCAGTGACGAATACAATGCCGCCGTATTGGCTGGACGCGATTTGGCCCGATCCGCTCCCCGTTCCCGTGTCCAGGGTCAAATCGCCGTTCACCACCAATATGCCGAAACCCTGAAGGGACTGGTAGGGGGCCGCGTTGGCCGGGTCGTAGGTCAGGTTGCCGTTGTAATAAGAAAGTTTCCACCAGCTGGAAATATTCATGGTGGCCCCCGCCGAGGGGTCTCCCACGTAATCGGCGATGCTTTCAACCTCATTGAGGGCCATGCCGAAAATATAAGTGGCGTTCAAGAGGGAAACGGGCAGCCCCATGCAAATTTCACCCCCCTGGAGATTGACGCCGGAAATCGCCCCAACCGGGGTGGAACAAACCTCAGGAGTGGCTGTGGGGGTTCCCGGAGGGGGGGTGGCCGTGGGGGGAACGCAGTCCGAAAAAGGCTCGTTGGCCGTCAGGGTTCCGTTGTGCAAACCGCAGTCCAAGCTTGTGACCGTGCCGTCAGGTCCGGCCGAGTGGTTGATGATCAGAATGATGTTCGACGTTGTAAATAAGCCGGAAGTGTCGGGAACGGTAATGTTTGCGACGATGGTTTGGGAGGCCCCATTGACGGCTGTTCCCATAGTGCCATTGGGCGGATTATTGCCGCATGAGAAGGAAAAAGGCACATACCAGATTTCACCCGAAAGGGCGGTTTGGTTGGAAAACCCGATAGCGTAACTGATCGGTCCTGATTGCGCTTCCTCCACCACAATGGTGATGGGGATGGTGTCTCCGATGCATCCAGTACCGGCCGCGTTGCCGTTGAAGCTGATAAGGCTAAAGGGCTGGGGTGTCGCGGTGACAGTGGGGGTTTGGGTGGGGGTAGGGGTAAAGGTGTTGGTATTTGCCGGAAGGGGAGTATAGGTTTTGGTGGGAGTATAGGTTTTGGTGAAGGTATTGGTGATGGTGGGAGTATAGGTAGGGGAAGGAGTGGCCGTTTTGGTATAGGTTCGGGTAAAGGTCGGTGTGTATGAGTTAATGGCGTTTTGGGTGGCGGTGGATTTGGCGTTGGCGGTAGCGGTGGCCTGAGCTTGGTAGGTGGCCGTGGGAATGGCCGTGGCCGTACTGGCATAGGTTTGAGTGGCATTAGGGGTATAAGTAAATGTGGGGGTTATGGTAAATGTGGGGGTGGGAGAGCAATTTAATGACGAACTTAACGCGGTTGCGGTTCTAAGGCCGCTACTGGGGTTGGTGCTGCCCGCTTCGACAGCCACATATTCATAAGGCCCGCCAGCCGGAACGGTCACATTTTGGTTTACCGAGGTGATGGCGCCGGGGGCGGTAATTAAACCGCAATTAGTGGTGGGGTTTCCACAAACCCAAGTGATCTGCGCGGCGGTAAAAGGGCTGGTGTTCGTGAAACCAATGGCGTAATTATAGTTGGAGCCCGAACTGGCAACCGTGATCGTCACCGAAATGTTTGATCCCGGTTGCACGCACCCGGTAGCGGGGTTCGTCGTAACACTATTGATGCCATAAGCATGGGCTCGGGAAGCCGTTAAAGCCAAAAGAAGCAGGATTGCGGCCGTTCCCTTGAGGAAGGTCCGGGAGGCCTGAGAAATAAGACGGCAACCCCAAAGGAAAGCGGGATTTTTAAAAACCGCCGGGATCGATTCTTTTTTGGGCTGCCGCTTGCGGTTCATGATCAAGGTTCCTCGTTACTGGGCTTTCATCGCCACGACGCCGTAGGTTCCGACTTGGGAGACGGCTCCATATAACAAACTATTGCTGGTTGAAAAATGAACTTGGGAAGTGGCCGCGCAATAAACCCCGCCTGTGTCATAGGCCCCGTCATATCCGATCGTTGTTGGCAGGTTAAAGGTCAGCTTGCGGTATTCGGAAGACAGGCGCGCGGTGGCGACCACCTTGTTGGGAGCGGTTTTGTAGGAGACATTCCAATAGGGGAAGGTTCCAGTCTTGTCCATGCGTTTGTAAACATAACCCGTGCTGACGATGGACCAAACCAAGCCGTCTCCATTGACGAACCCGGCCGAAGTGCGGCTCCCGGTGACATCATGAACCGCGTTATTATCGTAAGTGGCCTGCGGGGTGACGGTGGCATAAAGCGACGGCACCCTGCGGACTTCGTAATGGCCGAAATAAGTGGCCAGCGCTGGATCATCATTGTCGATGGGATAATCGTTCACGATGCCTGTTGTTGAATCAAGGGTATCGGAAGCCTGCGCGTTAACGGTGTTGTTTTGGGGATCGAAAGCTTGGTCGACGTAGCTATAGGCGACACCCGCGAAATTGGTTGTCCAAGAAACCGGCTGGCCCTCCAAGTAACCTTTCGCATAGGCCCGAACAAACCCCGCCGATTGGTTCCGGCGGACGAAAAACCCGAGGGCATCGGTAAGCCCTGCGCGGGCGACATTTTCCGCTTCCCCTACATAGAGTTCCCGTTGTTTTGCGTCCATGGAAGCCGAAGAAACCAGCTTCATTCCTACGGTGATTAATGTGGTGGCAATAACCATGAAAATCGCCGCCATAACCAGCGCCGAACCCTTTTGGTCGTTCAATTTCAATTGGGGGAAAGAGCGGGACAAGACATGCCGAAGACTTGAAAACCTAAGAGTTTTCCAAAATTCTTTTAGCCGAGAAGATGTTAGGTTTTTTGATTCCCGAAATAACATAAAAAGCCGCTCCCACTTGATGATGTCAAATTTCTTTAATTTTACAGTATTTTTTGCGGAAAAAGGGAGGAGCGGCAACTCCAGAGAAGCCCTTGATATCTTTACATTCTTGGGCAAAATCATTATCCCTCTATTGAAATTGAGTGTCAATTAACGTTCAACTAATTCTTTGTTAAACGCTTTTCACCCAACCCCACCCCTGGGGCTGAATCCTACCCGAGGGGGTATGACTAGATAAAAAGCCCTCTTGTTCGTTTTTTTAGGTCCTCGCCTTCTAGCTCTGCGAGTTGGGTTCTTCGGGGCTCCAAATATTCCTGCATTTTGCGTACCAACGGACGGAATTAAAGTTCCTGTTTCCAATGGTATATTCAATCAAACGTTAGAGTGAAAAATCGCCCAATAAAAAAGTATGGTCCGAGGGTTTTTCCAAGCCTCGGGGTTTGGTATCGATCCAAATTTTTTCCAGTTTTTCCGCGACCGGCTGGGTGCCCATGAGAAAGTCGATTCTCCACCCCAAGTTTCTTTCAAAGCCCCCAGGCTGGCGCATATCCCAAAAGGTATAGTGCCCGCCTTCCTTGACCTTCTCGCGAAAAAGATCCTTCCATTGGGAACCCATGGTTTCTTCCAGGGCCTTTCGCGCGTCGATATGGAAACAGGGATGTTCTTTGTTGCCCTTCGGGTTGTTAAGGTCGATCTCGGTCGGAGCCACATTGAGATCGCCCATCCAGATGGCGGGGGTTTGCGGACCAATTTGACGGTCGAAATAGGCGCGCAGGTCCTTAAAAAATTTAAGCTTGTACTGGTATTTTTCCGAATCGATGGCGTAGCCCTGGGGGATATAGGTGTTGATCAGTCGCACGCCTTCGTAGGTACCCGCGAGAAACCGCGCTTGTTCCTCCGCGTCCTTGGGGTAGAGCCTTTTTTCGATGTTCGTCAGGGGCTTCTTGGAGATAAAGGCCACGCCGTTGTAGCTTTTCTGTCCGTGGAAGACCACCTGCCACCCCGCCGCTTCGATCGGCTCGCGGGGAAATTCGATGTCCTGCACCTTGGTTTCTTGAATGGCCAAAACATCCGGCTGGTTTTTCTTGAGCCAATCCAAAAGGATGCCCATTCGCACTCGGATGGAGTTGGCGTTGAAAGTGGCGATACGAAGAGTCTTTTCTTTGTTAGTAGAGTTTTTAGCTGGGGACGTTTTTTTCTTTTTCGTTACTGGCATTGGTATCTCCTTTAAGAAAATAGAGGCGCATTTGATTTTCTGAACACCCGGTTATTGATCGACTAAAAGATATAGTCCACTGACGCCCTTTCAGAGGTAACTTCTTTCACGTAAGCGACGACTTTTTGATGCTCAGGATGCTTTTGATAATGGTCCAACCCTTGGACATCCTTAAATACTGAATCCAGACAGACCTCATAAGACGGTGCGGGATTTCGAAAATCGAACCCCACTTTCAAATCCACAATATCCGGGATCATCGCCTTCAAGGCTTCCAGCCTCTGTTTTAATTCTTGAGCCCTTTCCGATTTGGAAGAACCGCCGTTTATTTCTTTCAACTTCCATAAAACGATATGCTTGAGCATATAAACCGCCTAGTGACGAAGTGGAAGCATGTTAACTGCAAACTTTGCCGAATCTCCAGATGGCCCCTATTGAAAGGGGTCTGTTTTGCCTGTTCCAAGGGGATTTTTTAGCCTTTAAAGTCGCCTGGAAAAAGGCTAATTTATGAGGCCACACAAGGAACCATTTCCAAAGACGTTTTGTAGCAACCTAAAAAAAAGGACGAATTCATGGGATTGTTAAAGGGGAAGAAAGCGATCATTTTTGGGGTGGCCAATGACCGGTCCATCGCCTGGGGCATTGCCCAGGCTTTTCACGAGCAAGGCGCCGAATTGGGTTTTAATTTCCTTGGGGAAGCACTAGAAAAGCGCGTACGACCCCTGGCCGAGTCGGTCAACGCCAAGCTGATTCTTCCCTGCGACGTCTCCAAAGACGATCAAATCGCCGCCTTCTATAAAGAAGTGGAGAAGGCCTGGGGAAAGTTTGACATCCTCGTGCATTGCATCGCCTTCGCCAATAAAGATGAGCTGGCGGGCGGCATTTCAAACACCTCCCGAGCCGGCTTCCAGCTGGCTTTGGATATCTCGGCCTACAGCCTGATCGCCATTACCCGCCCCGCCCTTCCCCTTCTGAATGACGGCGGAAGCATCATCACCCTGACCTATTACGGGTCGGAGAAGGTGATTCCCAATTACAACGTCATGGGAGTGGCCAAGGCCGCCCTGGAATGCTCCGTGCGCTATCTGGCCGCCGATTTGGGATCACGGAACATCCGGGTGAACGCCATTTCCGCCGGGCCCATCAAGACCCTGGCCGCCTCCGGCGTGGGGGGATTCAAGACGATGCTCAAGACCTCCGAGGGTATGAACCCGTTGAAGCGCAATGTCTCGCAGGAAGAGGTGGGAAAAACCGCCGCTTATCTGGCCAGCGACTGGGCGTCGGGCGTTACGGGCGAGGTGATTTACGTGGACGCGGGAGCCAATATTATCGGCATGCATTTTGACGAGAAAAAAGAGGAAGGCCCCGCCGCCAAGTAATCCGTAAAGTCTCAACCAAAAGGGAACGCCTTATCGGGCTTCCCTTTTTTTATTTAGGCCGCCCCCAAACGGGGTTCGTTCATGAGGCAAAAACTTTTCTCCTCAACCCTCTGGGATGGCAAATTCTGGATCTTCACCGATAAAGAAACGGTGTCCCGGGAGGGACTTTTCTCCGCCGCAAAAAACATTTGAGCCCGGCAGCGCCTGGCCCATTCGGTATGGGCGGTGCGGATCCAGAATTCCAAAACCACTTCCTCCCCGTTTTCGGCCTGAAAACGGAACCGGTGAAATGACATGAAATCCAGCGACCGGTTCAAGCCGAGCGCGAAACCCTGAAGTTCCGCCGCGTGCAGGGGCCAACGGCCTTTCTCCAATCTAAAAATTCCCGTCAGGCTCAGGATGTCGTTTAAAGAGGCTTGAGGATTGTTCATGTCTTCTCCTTTAAAAAATAATGGGGATTCAAAAAAAGGGCTCAAGCCAACAGCCCCGCCTGCCGGAACGAAAAATGCCCCTCCGCCGTCACGATCAAATGGTCATGCACCGTAATCCCCATGGCCCTGGAGGCGGTGACGATTTGGCGGGTCAGCTGGCGGTCCCCCTCCGACGCTTCCAAACTTCCGCCCGGATGGTTGTGCGCCAAAAGAATCCCCGAGGCGTTGAGGTCCAGGGCTTTTTTGAGGATTTCGCGCGGATAGACCGCTGTGTGGTCCACCGTGCCTTCCTGCAGGGCCTCGTAGGTTAATAGGTGGTTTCGATGATCCACGTAAAGCACCGCGAAAACTTCCCGGGGTTTGGCGCCAATTTGCTCCCTTAAAAATTCGGCCGCGTCCCCCGGCCCAGCCAAGGGCCTTCCCCTTTTAAATTTTTCCCGTGACGCTAGGCGGAACAGATCGCCCATGGCCTTGAAATGCAGGGCGCTTTGGGCGGGCAGGCCCCCAAGCTTCTCGAGACTTTTCAAGTCCGCTTCCAAAACGCTTTGAAGGTTCTTATAAACCGCCAAAAGCCTCTTGGCGTAGGGCTTTGTGTCGCGATGGGGGATGCTATAAGAAAGAAGCAGTTCCACCAGTTCGTAATCATGCAATCCCCCGGCGCCGGTGAGGGCGAATCTTTCTTTCAGTCTTTTTCGGTGGCCCAAATAGTCGGGCAGGTCTTCTTCCTCTGTCCGGGAAGGCTCCGGATTTATGGGCCGAACAGGCTGGGGCAAGACCGGTGCAGACGCGGGGGTTAGTAGGGAAAGCAGGCTTTCCTGGGGGTTTTCAACGGTTGGAGCGGCAGGTGCGACGAAAGCCATAGGGCCTCCTTTTTTGCTTGACGAAGAATACAGTCGTATACTAGTATACAACCGTATTCTTTAAAAGCAAATTCTTTTCCACCCCTAGGAGAAAAAATGGCACCCAGCGAAGAAGCCCTTACCGAGATCCAACGGAACGTCTTGAACTATGTTCAGGAACATTTAAACGAAAGCCACCGCCCCCCCACCGTTCGGGACATCATGCGGCACTTCAAATGGAACTCTCCCCAATCGGCGCGCAAGCATCTCTTGGCGCTGGAAGAAAAGGGATACCTGGAACGCGAGGACCGCACGGCCCGGGGCCTGCGCCTGACGGACGCGCCCGAGGCTGGAATATCCATCCCCATCCTGGGCAAGGTAGCCGCGGGATTACCGCTTCTTGCGGAAGAAAACCGTGAAGGCACCATGGTGGTGGACCCGCATTTGGCCCGGGGCGGGCGCCATTTGTTCGCCCTGACGGTGCGGGGCGATTCCATGCTCAACGCCCATATCTTGCCTGGAGACAAAGTGATTGTTCAGCAGACCGCCCACGCCTCAACGGGTGATGTGGTGGTGGCCCTGATCGAAGGGGAGGCCACAGTAAAAACCTTTCGTAAAACGGGAAACAAGGTGGTTCTGGAGCCAGCCAATCCCAAATACAACCCCATTGTGGTGACCGACGACCAGGATTTCCGGGTCATCGGCAAGGTCGTTGGGGTTTTCAGCCCCCGCTAGGGGCCGTTCGGCCCGGGCATTCGCCCCTGTGCCTCCCAAAGACCCGGCGGTTTAAATTCAAAGGAATGGTTATGTCTTTTTCTTTTCCACTCTTCCGTGAAACCCCTTCGACCTATTCCTCCTTTCCCCTCAAGGGGATGGTGTATGAAATTTCCCTGAGGGTCCGTCATTCCTCGGATGATTTGAAAGACCTGAAGCAGGCCCAGCGTTTGGTGCAGTCCCTTTTGAGGGGGGAATTGCTGGGGCTTTACCGCATGCTGGATTTCGTCCTCTGGCCCCAGGGCCTTTTCCTGAGGGTTTCCTTGAAAGAATTTTCCACCCTTTCCGAATTTCTTAGCTTTCTAAAACGCCAATCCCTGTCGCCCGACCCTTCTTCCGCTTCACTTTGGGACGACGATTTGGAATGGATCCGCATCGTGCCGCCCGAAAAATTAGATGAATCCACCCGGGGGTTCCTGAATAAGGCCCTTTATCTCAAACACGAACTGCAAACGACGGAGGGTTTCAACCCCAACCTCTTTTTCTTTTACCGCGATCCTTCCCTTTAGCCCGCCCTTAACGATCTGGATTCTCCCATGGTGCCGTCCAGCCCCACGCCCCTTCCCTCCTTCACCGATGTGGATGACGATCCCCGGCAGGTGGAATATCTCGAGATCAGGGTCAAAAGCGCGCTTCACATCGTGCGCCGGCCCTACATGTCCAACCCCTTCACCTATACCCTCAACCTTTACCGGGGATGCCGCCACGGATGCCCCTATTGTTTCGCCCGCTACACCCATTGGTTTTTGGGTTTCCAGAACTCCTTCGATTTTCAGCGCAAGATCCAGGTAAAGGTGAATGTCCTGGAAAGGCTGAGGGAAGAGCTGGAAGGCGGAAAATTCGCCAAGCAATGGGTGAGCCTGGGCGCCGCCACCGACCCTTACCAGCCCGCCGAAAAAAAATACCGCCTGGCCCGGGGCGCCTTCGCGGCTTTGGCCCGCCACGCTTGGCCCGCCGCCTTTTCCACCAAGTCGGACCTGGTTCTCCGGGACCTGGATGTCTTGAAAGACCTCGCCCTTTCCGCCAACGCGGGAGTGGCCATGACCCTGACCACCCTAGACAAAGACTTAAAGGCCTGGTTGGAGCCTCACGCTGTTTCAATCGAGAGCCGTTTACGGGCCCTGGAAGTCTTGAAGGCCAACCGCATTCCTTGCGGAATCCACTTGATGCCGGTGATCCCCTTTTTAACTGATGGGGACGAGGCCCTGGAGTCTATGGTGCGCAAAGCCTCCGAACTGGGAGTCGACTATTTTTATTTCAACGTGCTTCGACTTCGAGGACAGGTGGTTCGGGGGTACTTTTTCGAGAGGTTGAAGGTTCAATTTCCCAAGATCTACTGGAAATTAAGAAACCTTTACGGGAGAAACGCCGAAGCCCCCAAACCCTACCGTGAAAACCTGTCCGTGAAAATGAAGGCTCTACGAGAAAAATGGAGTGTGAAAAACAGGAAGGATTGGGGCTTCCCGGGGGATCAATTGGATTTCTTCGGGGGATAATATTCCTGGGCCCCTTCGGGCCTTTTAATTCTCGCCAATAAAAAAGCCCCTCACTCATTGAAGAGGAGGGGCTTTAACATCAAAAAAACTAAACGCCGTAAGCCAGTTCCTCATCCGCGTTGGAGGGGTCCCGATCTTCATTGCCTTGGGCCGGAGGGAAGATCAAGCCAGCCTGGATCTTGACGATGTCTTCCAAGTTCGTCAGCTTGTCGGCGGTGCGGATCATTTCACGGCTTTGCGCGTCTGGAAACACGGCCAGTTCCACATGCTTGCCCAAATCCTTCACCAGGCCCATGGCGGGCGAGAAGTCTTGGTCTTCGGTAACCACGATAGCGGTGTCGTAAAAATCCCGGGCGGCGTAATAAACCATGTCGGCGGCCATGCGGACATCCACGCCCTTCTCCATGCGGTGGCCCTCCCGGTTTTGGATGATGCGCCCCAAGCGCAGTTCCAGGTAGGGAGTTCGATCCAAGGAGTCGAAAAAGGACTGTTGACTCTTGGCCTTGTCGGAGAAATGGGTCGAGTCGAAAACCGCGTTATAGTAGAAAGTACGCACAAGCTTTCTCTTTTCGCCCGCCAGGGCCAGCGAAAATTGGTAATAATCCACCCGCGTCATTTTGTTGTTCCGTTTGAGCGCGAAATAGAGATTGCTGCCGTCGATAAAAACGCATACACGAGACATAAAGATTCTCCTTCATTTTTCAATCCACCCTGATGATCCAGAGTTTTATACCGTACTCTCCCGCTTATACAGGCGCAAGGGGCGTCCCTAAATATTTCTATCAAAAATAATCACAATGAATTAAACACTTTTTTATTTTTAGTTACTTAAATTTTATGGGATTTTCCATTTTGAACAATTCGAGGTATTGGAAAGCGGCGACCACCAGGGCGTGCCGGATCTTCCCGGACCTGATCATGGAAGGAATCGCGTCCAGGTCCACTTCGCTCACTTCCAACTCCTCGGCATCGTCCAGTTTCAGGTCCGCCACCTTCCGGGCCCCCAAGGCTAGATAGAGATAGCAGCTGTTATCCAGAATCGCCGGATTGGGGTAGGTTTCGCCGATGAGATGCCATTCCGCGGCTTCATGTCCCGTTTCCTCCAACAGCTCCCTTTTCGCGGCCACCAGGGGCTGAAGGTCCCGGGCGTCCACCGCCCCTCCGGGAATTTCCAGGCTGAAATCCTGCTTACCGTGCCGGAATTGGTTCACCAACAACACTTTCCGTTCAGGGGTGAGGGCGACGATGTTGGTCCAGGAATGGGTCGCGAAAACATAAAAGGGATGCTCCACACCCGTGAGGGGGGAAGCGCTCTGCCGCACCAAAACCTTGAAGTAACCGCAGTCATAAGCCACCTTCTCACCCAGTAGTTTCCAAGGTTCGATCATTTTTTTCCTTTTTGATGTTTATGTTTTTTGTGCTTGTCCTTTTTCTTATGCTTCTTTTTATCTTTTTGGTCCTTCTGCTTTTTGGATTTTTTTACGGTTTTCTTTCGGGCCGCTGTCTTGGCCGCCACTGGTTTTGCGGCCGACAGGCCGCCGCCTGACAAGCGGATGCCTGACATGAAAACGGCGTGAACCCCCTCGTCGGTCGCGGCTTTGACGATGGGCAGGCCAAAGTTGACGACGTAAAGTTTTTGGGCCTTGGCCGCCACGGGCTTGGGAAGCTGGGGCCCGTCACCCGCCGAGCAATTCAAAACCGCCTGCCGGGGGTTGCGGATTCCCGGGATGGTGGTGGAGACTTCAGGATAGGCCAGTGTCCACTTGAGGGCGGCCTCCCCCAGTGTCATTTTCTTTCCCTGCAGGAATTTTAGTTTTTCCACTTTTTTAAGCGCGGTCTTGAGGTTCTCGCCTTGGTAAAGCCTTGCGCGATGGTCATCCCCCGCAAACCGGGTTTTGAGGTTGAACCTTCCGCTCAAGGCGCCGAAGGCCAGGGGAACCCGGGCGATGATTCCCACCCCGTATTGTCCCGCCAGGGGAAAAACCTTCCGGATCGGATCCTGGTAGAACAGGTTGAAGAAGATTTGGAGCGTATCGACCTGCCTCCATCGGATAAGGTCGTTGGCTTCGTCGCTTCCCTTGTCCCTGAGGGAAATTCCAAAGGCCTGGATCTTGCCGTCCCTTTTTAATTTTGCCACCGCCGACAGCAGGGGTTCGCTTTGGGCATTCCATTGGGTGCTCCAAGTGTGCAGCTGCTGAACCTGCAGGCATTCCACCCCAAGGTTCTTGAGGGATTCCTCGGTTTTGGAAATAACCCAATCGGCGGGGAAGGCTTCGGAAAGAGGCGTTCCCGGCTTGACATCCCACTGGCAATTCTTGGGGGGAATCTTGGAGGCAAGGACTGGTTTTTCGGACCGGTCCCTTAAGACGGAAGCGATCAGTTTTTCGCTGTGTCCGTCTCCATAGACGAGGGCCGTATCGATAAACTGACAGCCCATGTCCAGGGCCTGATGCAGGGCCAACCGTGAATCGGTGTCGTCCTGGGGCCCCCACATGGAGCCCCCGATGGCCCAAGCTCCGAAGCCGATTTCACTGACTTGTAAACCCGTGTTTCCTAAGGCGCGGTAACGCATGGATTCCCTCCCTGACTTTTCCAGTAAACAGGCATTAAATAAAATGACACTTTTGAATAGGGCAAAGATGTTGTCGGCTTATTCTTTTCGTTAGGTGGGGAAAAAACAAGTGGAACGGCTATGGAAGCGCTTTGTGCCTTCGAACGGGTTTTTCCTGGGGGAGGTAGACTTCCCGGTAAATGGCCAGGAAAGCCAGCCCCAGGGCCAGGATAATGGGCCCAAGAAAAATGCCTAAAAGCCCGTAAACCTTCAGTCCGCCGATGGTGGTAAAGAAAAGCCAAAAGGCTGAAATTTTCGCCTCGTTGCCGATGAGCCAGGGGCGCAAAATTTGATCCAGCACCGTCAAAACGATCCCCCAAAGCAACAGCCCCACGAAAGGGCCGATCATCCCCTGGTATAAAAGCCAAACGCAGGAAGGGATCCAAACCGAAGCCGCCCCCAGGAATGGGATGAAGGCATTGATGAAAGCCACGAGCCCCAAGAGAATCGGAATGGGCATTCCCACCACCACGAAACCAAGCCCTGCCAGGAAGCCCTGCAGGATGGAGGAAAGGAAAATAGCCCTGACCACCGCGGTCACCGTGACCGAAAAAACATGAACCATCTTGTCCCGGTGCTTCGCCTCCATGGGCAAAAACTCAATGGTTTTCAATGCCAGCCGTGAACCGTCCCGGAAGAAGAAAAACAAGGCGACGGTGGTGAAGATAATTTCCAGCAGAAGGCTCGCAAGGTTTCGGATGACATAAGAGACCTTGTCCAAAATCATATCCGAAAGGCTCTGCATCAAGTTGGCCATTTCCCTTAAAAGGCCCGCCTCGGCCTGGGGATTATCCAGCCCCATCGCGCTTAAGAGCGGCCCAAAGTTCCATGTTTTCAATTGAGTCAAAAGCCATAGGCTTTTTTCGTCCCAATGGGTGGTGGATAAAAAGGTATAGGCCCAGTGAAGCTCAGGCCCCAAATAGAGGACAACAAAAAAACCGGGAAGGGCCAGGATCCCCAAGACGACCAGGGTGGACAACAGGGCCGAAAGATTCACCCGGCCCCTGGTCCATCGAAGGAAAAAAGAAAAGACCGGATAAAAAACCATCACCAGAATGGTCGCCCAGACGAAGGAACGCAAAAAGGGCTCAAGGATGGTGAAAAGAAGGCTCAAGAGAAAAATCAACAGCACGAAAAAGGCCACCACGAAGATGTTTTGCCGGGAAATTTGAAATTGAGGGATCATGATGGCCTTGAGTCGTATGGGTTTAACGGGTAAGTCTTTTCTTAGGCGGGGTTATTCTATCTAAAAAGGATAAGGACGCTAAAAAGATTCGTCCCTACCCGCACATTTGCTTGTAACCGCCTCCCCAAAAAACGGATAATCTTTGAACAATGCCCCGCAAACCAAAGAAAACCACAGCTCTCCCCCTCTTCGCTCCCGGCTTTTGGCCCCAAGCCCTGACGGAAGCCTGGGCCCTTATCTTTTTTTCATGCGCTTTCGCCCTTCTCTTCAACGCCTTTTACCCGGACGGCATTGAATTGAAGTACAAGGAACCCAAGAAAATTTACCTAATGGATTTTTTGGTTCAAAAGGCAGTCCAGGAAAAATCCGCGACCCAGGCCCCCGTGAAAAACCACAACTCCCAATCTTCTTCCAATGCCGGTTCTCTTCCCCCCAGTGATTCCATCCCCCGCTTGAGCCTGGTGGGAGCTAAGTTGAAGTTCGACAAAAAGAAATCGGTTTTCTTGGACGCCCGAAAGAACGAGGAATACCAGGCAGGGCATATCCCCGGGGCCTATAACCTCTTTTCGGAGGATCTGGATCAGGATGCTCCCAAGGTTCTTCCCCTTATCCCTGACAAAGACCAGGATATCGTCTGCTATTGCCATGGCGGGGACTGCGACATGGCCCTTCGCGACGCACGGTTTTTAATGGATCAGGGTTATACCCACGTGGAAGTTTACCTTGGCGGATGGCCCGAATGGAGCAAGGTCGGCTATCCGACGGCGAAGGGGGAAAACCCGTGAACCTCGCCAAAATCATGACCGACCCGGGTCTTTGCGCCGTTTGCGCTATGCTTCTGGCTCTCTGGGTTTGGGTCCATCGCGCGAATGTAAAGACGCCCTTTGACGGCGAAAAAGCTCTCATGACCCTTTTTCGAATTTTCTGCGGGTTCCTTCTTGTTTACTCCACCCGGGACAAACTGCTGGACCCGGCACACTTTCTCACCGAGGTGGATGACTATCACTTTTTGCCAAGCCAGCTGGTACCCCTGGCAGCGGCAGTGATTCCCTGGATCGAGTTTTTTTCAGGCGCGGCCCTGATGCTGGGGTTTGCCTGGCGGGGAGGGGCGGTAGTCTTTTGCCTCTTGATGGTCATTTATAGCGATGCCATCAGCTGGGCCTTCGTGCGGGGGCTGGATATCGGCTGCGGCTGCGGCCTGGCCGACCCTTCAGAAAAAATCACCTGGTTGACCGTTTTTCGGGACCTGCTGTTTCTGGTTTTAGGGCTGGCGGTGCTTTTTTCGCCCTCAACCTACGTTTCCTTCAACAAGAAAAAATAAGAACTATTCAAATTCTTTCAAAATGGCCTTGGCCCTTTCTTTTTCAAGGGCCGTGGCGGTGGGGCGTTTTACAAATTCCTTCATTAACTTTTTTCCCTCTTCCGCCCGGCCGCTTTGGCTCAAGGCCAAGGAAAGGTTAAGGGTCAGGGAAAAGGTCAGGGGGGATGGTTCTTTTTGCAGCAGTTGGATCAGGGCCTCCCGGTTTCCTCTCCGGCCAAGTTCCGAACTGTAGTAAAGAAGAATTTCCTCGTTGTGGGGGGTGCGTTTAAGGGCTTCTTGCAGGGTTTCCTCAGCTTCCTTCCATTGATCTTTTTCCGCCAGGGCCTGGGCGATCACCAAAAGGGGGGCCGAAAGATTCGGATGATCCTTCGCCAACTCTTTTAGCCAATCCAATCCCTCGTCCCAGCGGTCGCTCTCGCGGAAGAAAAAAAACAATTGGCGCAAAACCTCAAGCCGTCCCGGGTCCAATTTGACCGCGGTTTGGATCTCATCCCAAGCCAGGTCAATTTCGTCCTGGGCCAGGTAAGTCTTGAAAAGATTCAGGTGCCCCAATGCCGATTGGGGGTGCTCGTCCAAATACTCGCAAAGTGATTTTTCCGCCTCGGCGAAACGCCCAGCTTGGAGATGGACAATGCCAAGCCCAAGCCGCAGTTCGGGCGGTGGGGCGGGGCCTCGGGAGGCCTTCTCAAAACAGGTTTGCGCCAGCCCGAGCAAGGAATCGCTCAAAAGGCGCCAGCCCAGTCCCATCAACCGTCCGGAATGACTTTCTTTTTCTAAAATTTCCCCCATTTTTTTCTCATAGTCGGCCCGCTTCACGAAAAGGGCCGTTTCCTTGCCCTTGGCGTCTTCTCCTTCCAAAACAAAAAGCTCGCCCATGTTCACCAGCTGTTCCACCACGAAGTGATCCCCCGGAAGAAGTCTCAGGGCTTCCCAATAGGCCTCGGCGGCTTTTTCCTTGGCCCCCTGGGCCTGGTAGGTCCGGCCCAGATTGCTGTAGATCCATCCCGCCTCCGGGGCCATGCGAAGGGCCTGTTTATAGAAAGATTCGCTCTTTTCCAATTCACCCGTCGCGCGGAAACAAAAACCCAACTGAAAACAAGTCAGGGGGCATTCGGGGTCGATATTGAGGACTTCCACAAGCCTGGGAATGGCTTCCGCCACACGGCCCGAGGCGAAATAGGGATTCACTTCCATCAGCTTGGGCCATTTACGCGTGAAGAGTTGAAAAAGATAGGCTCCCGGAACCTTGGGCACGGCCTCCAAAAGCGCTTCCATAACCCGTGCCCCTTCGTTGAAGTCATAGCCCTTTTCTTTCGCCGTTTCTTCCTTATGAAGCCAAACGGGAACATGCTGGGGCAAGTGGTGAAACTGGGCGAGCGCCTTGGGAAGGGTGATAAAGCTGATCTCCGGGGGCACATGCTCAAACGGCTTGGAAGACTGGGTCACGAGAGCCTCATGAAAAAATGAAAATATTCCCCTAGGAATAAGGGGTTTTATTCTAGCATGTCCCCTCGATGGGGTTTCAATACCGGGAGGGAACGAATGACAAGCGACTTTGGGAAATGTTTTCATAAATTTTGGATGATCCTCCTGCTTCTCGGTCCCGGCCTTCTCAAAGCAGATGAGGGTCTCTGGCAGGTGGATCATTTTGAAAACGGAACCCCCTCCACCGGCACCGCCTGGTGGACCGGCTGCGACAGCAACCACCTGGGAACCACTCTCTCCCCGATCCCCTTTATTCCCGAAAAGGACGGCTCCCCCCTTTCTCCCGGCCACTGCGCCCACATCTGGGGACATTACGGAAAAAACCAGGCGCCCTGGCCCTACGCCCAGCTTTCCTTAAGCCTGGACGCTTCCAACGGCCCTTTTGCCCTGACCTCTTTTAAGGCCATCCGTTTTTACGCCAAGGGAGACGGCAAGGTTTATAAGGTCGTGATTCAAAAGTCCTCGGTAACCGATTACGGCGATTACGAGTTTACCTTCACCGCCTCTAAGGATTGGACCCTGGTGGAGGTACCCTTAAAAAGTTTTACCCAGCCCTCCTGGGCCAAACAAGTTCCGCCTGGTTTCGCGGACGCGACGGTGCTTAAATTTTGTCCTACGGTCAACGAGGCTGATTTTGACCTTTCGGTGGATGATGTGGCTTTCGAAAAGGACCCTGCGCTTCAAATCCAAGCCCCGCCCGCGCTGGGCTCGGGCATTACCGAACTCTCGCCCCAAGATATGGAATCTAAAAAGAATTCCTTTCACACCCTCAATCTCGCCAGCTTCAGCGACCGCAACCTGCTGGACCAGCCCCAAGGCACGGGATGGACGGGCCAGGGACAAAACAGCGTTTACGATTTGCCCTTTGGCTTGAATAGTTTCAACGGCGTTCCCTTTGATATTGCCACCGCACCCCATAAGCAATGTCTGGTCTTGCGGGGGCAAAATAACCAGGCCTTTCCCGCCACCGCCGATATCACGGTGGGTGACAAGGCCTCGGCCCTTTATTTTCTTCAGGGAGCGGCCTGGGCCGCTCCCATCGTCGGAACCTACACGGTGATTTATAGCGACGGCACCCAGGAAGAAATTCCCCTGCGCAACAACATCGAGGTATTTGACTGGTGGACGCCCGGAACCAGCTCCGTAGCCCGTATCGGTTGGACCGGGGCCAACCCGGAGAAAGACCCGGTGGGCCTGACGCTCTTTTGCTGGCCCAACCCGCATCCTGAAAAAATGATCGCCAAGATCACCGCGTCCACCCCGGGCGATTCGGCTTTTTTGATGCTGGCGGGCCTGACCCTGGGCAAGGAAGGCGCCTTTCTACCCAAGGTGGAACCCAAGATATACGACACGAAAGATTGGTTCGCCGCCCTTCCCATCGACGTCAAGGCCCGCAAAGGCACAGCCCTGGACATGAGCGGCCTATTAGACGCTCCCGCCGGAAAGCACGGTAAGCTGGGAACCAAGGGGGAATCTTTCGTATTCACCGATGGAACCCCCGCGCGCTTCTGGGGTATCAACCTGGTGGCATCTTGCAACTTCCCCACCCACGAGCAGGCCGATTGGCTGGCCGAGACCCTTTCCCAAATGGGCGTCAACATGACCCGGCACCATCACATGGACGCTCCCTGGGCCAGCCGCAACATCTTCGGCAACAAGGCCGATACCCTCACCCTGGACCCCGAATCATTGGACCGTTTCGACTACCTGGTAGCCCAGCTGCAGAAAAAGGGGATTTACCAATATTTCGACCTGATCGTGCACCGCAAGGCTCTGGCCGCCGACGGGGTGAAGGACCCGGACAGTGTTCCCAACGGTTACAAGATCGAGGGAGAATTTGATCCCCAATTGATCAAGCTGGAGCAGGGTTATATCCAGCAACTCCTCACGCACAAGAATCCCTATACGGGAAAAATCTATGCCGAGGACCCTGCGGTTTGCCTGATGGAGGTGATGAACGAGGACAGTCTTTTCTACCGGGACGGCGACTCGGGCGAGTTCGGCATCCCCTCTCCCTATTATCGGCAGGAGTTCAACAATCTTTTCAACCAATGGCTCGTGGCGAATTTCAAAAACCGGAAAACCTTGGAAAAACGCTGGACCCCCGAATCCGACGAGACGAATAAAAAAGGTTTGGCCCCCCCAGAGGATCCCAAGAAGGGCTCGGTAGCGGTTATTTCCAGCTGGCGCAATGACGACCGCAAGGCCTTCTCCCGCGCCCGTCAGAAGGACACCTTCCGTTTCTATTACGAAACCCAGCTGAAGTTTTACCAGGGCCAGAGGGATTTCGTTAAAAGTCTTGGAGGGATGGCCTTGATCACTGGGAGTAACCATTGGACGGACCTGCCGGCCGACCTCTTCGCCAATTCCCAGATGGATTATATCGACCGGCATAACTACTGGGCCAACCCCGACGGCGGCTGGGGCTACAACCCCTCGGTCACCTTTGACCCCCGGTCCATGCTGAAAGACTCAAAAGGAAATCTTTTGAACTCTCTGGGCCAGAAAAGGGTCTTAGGGATGCCCTATATCGTGACCGAGTGGCAGTCGAGCGCGCCAAACGATTATCGGGAAGAGGCCGAATTGGCCATGGCCGCCGCCTGCGACCTCCAGGGATGGAACGCCCTCCAGTTCGCCTTCAGTCATAGCGACAGCTTTGACGGGCCCTTGGATAACAACTTCAACGTGGACAATCAGCCCGCCCAAATGGCCCTTTGGCCCGCTACGGCCCTTCTTTACTATCGGCAGGACATTAAAGAATCGGACACCGAGGCCTGGCAGCCCCTCACCGATGAGGAAGCCTTGGACCCTGAAAGCCAATATACACTTCCGCCGATTTTGTCTTGGACACGCAAGACCGGTGTCAAATTCACCGGGACAACCCATGCCCCCGTCGACCTGGGGGCATTGATGAACGGGGTGCTTCAATCCAAGAAGGTTTCCAGCACGACCAAAGAAATCACCTACGATTACGGCCAGGGTCTGCTGACGCTGGATACCTCCAAGACTCAGGGATTCTCCGGCTTTACTTCGGGCGCCCCCTTGACCTTGAGCGGTATGAGCGTTGATTTAAAAAACAGCTACGGCTTGGTTCTTGTCCAAGCCCTGGACGCCAACCCCATTCCTTATTCCAACAGGCTTTTGGTGACGGCCGTGGGCAACGCCATCAATACAGGCATGGAAACCGTCCCAGCGGGCAACCGCCTCAAGGATCCAGGCAAGGCGCCCGTTTTAGTGGAACCCATGGTGGGATCCCTCCATATCCTCAACCTCAAAGGCGATTTATCGAAGCTGTCGGTTTACTCCCTCAATCCATCGGGAGAAAGGGTCAAAAAGATATCTTTCGACCGGAACAATGGGGATGTTTCTTTTGAGATGAAAAGCGAATACCAGGCGTTGAACTATGAGATCGTCGTGAGGTAGGTCTTCTAAGCGATCAAGGCACTCCCTCCGGCGGCTTGCCGGAGGTTTTTATTTCATCCAGCGCCGCCAGGCCCGCCAAGGCTGAAGTGCGCGATCCTGGGCGCTGGGCTTTCAAGTAGCAATCTCGGGCCTCCTCAAGCCTTCGGCTTCTTAAATAGAGGGCTCCTAAGTCGTTGAAAAGATGCGCCGCCGGAAATCCCCTGGCCAAGGCCCATTGAAGCGCCTCGATTTGTTTTTCCATGTTCTTATCCCGGTATTCCTGCTCGGCCACCTTCTCAAAAAAACACGCCTCCAAAAAGGAATTCTCCTGGAAATATTTTCGGTAGCGGGCGAATAAACCCTGAAGGATAGGGCCCCGGGGCTTCCAATCATGGTTGTCGAAGGTCATATCCACCAGCTGATGCGACTCCTCATCGGCCGAAATAATACGGTTTAGAATTTCCGCTTGCGGGCAAGGCAGGGGGATCAGCCCCAGCATCAGTCCCCCGTCCGGGCGGTCCACTCCGCCCGCCAAGGGGATCCATTGGACATTGGGAAACATCTTCCCCAGGAATTCCTGATAATTCACGTTAATGAGCAGGGCCGCCCATTGGGCCCTTGCGGGAGAAAGGGAAGGGTTTTCGCAAAGGTTAAAGGGAAAGGTAAGGTCGGAAAGGCTTTGGTCGAACAGGTCCGGGACAAGCTCGGAAATCACGTAACCCGGGCCGCGGGATTCCGCCAGGGGTTCTAGGATTTGAAAGGCTCTCATGCGCTCCACCGATTTGGAAGCGAACCAATTGTCCTTGGGATGGGTCCAAAGAGAATGGTAGTCCACGAACAATCTTTGGGTATCCCACCCCGCTGAAAAAAGGAGTACCCCCGCCAAGGCCCAAGTTTTCCAGGGGACCGGAAGATGCCTCACCCATTGGTGAAGGCCGAAAGCCGCCCCGAACAAAAGAAAGGGGCAGACGAGGGCGATTCGGTGGGCATCCGTGCCCCCCGTGATCAGCCCCGGCAAGATCAATAGCAGAAAAGCTCCCAGTCCAGCGAGAAACCTTCCCCATTGCCTCTGATATAAGGGAGCGAATGCCCCCCAGAAAAAGAAGGTCGTCAGGACCGGATTTAAAAACCCCCCGCCCCAGGGGCGGTAGGCGAAAAGATTGAGGGGCAGGCGGCTTCCCCAAAATAAAGCGAAGAGGTCGTTCAGTCCGGGCCACCCGGGACCGAAGGGATCGCAAAAAACATAAGCGTAATGCCCCATTCGTTCGGGCAAGGATTGGAAAGCCAGGAGAAGAAATAGAAAAAACTGAGGAATGAAAAATCTTATAAAAATCCCAGTGTTTTCTATTTTTTTAACGACTGTTTCCCCCAAAACCGTCAGGGTGAGAAGACAGGCCAACACAGGCCAGGCTTGAAAGGTAAAAAACCCCAGGCCCGCCGTGATCCCGAGGGCCCAAGCCTGGTAGGGTTTGAAATGACCCTCCGCTTTATGGAAGGCCGACCATCGTTCGAAGGTCAGGCATTCCCAGACCACCATGAATCCGCCTTCCACGGAGAACCGGGCCAGGTAAAGGGGCCAAAAACTAAAGGCTCCCAAGAGGATGAACACAAGCGCGAGGGCGGGGCTGAAAAGCCTCCGGGCCCCCCGATAAAGAAAGAAGAGGCCCAGACAAGAAAAGAGGGCGGGCGGTAACCAAAGGGTGGTAAGCGAGATATGAAAGAGTCGATAGACCCCGCCCAAGATCCAGATATACAAGGGGGGCAGTCCGCTGAAATCGTAGGTCCATTGCCAGTGGCCGAATTGGGCCAGTTCCAGAGCGTAATGGCTGCTCATGGCCTCGTCCTCCAGGGGCCAAAGCGAAAGGGTGGTTAATTGAAATACCCGGACGGCCAGCGCGCCGAGGCCTAATAGAACCCAAACCCAGGAAGGTACGGGCTCGTGAAAGTCCTTTTCAGGTTGTTCTGCTGGATGGGGTTTCGCAACTGAAATTAGTAATAAAGGCAGGGATAAACCCAGCAGGATGAAAAAAATCTGGACACCAAGAGTTAGAGATAAAAAGGAAAGAATGCTGTTGATAACAAAAAGCCAAAGAATCGCGAGGACCGGATAGAAAGGCTTCAAGCAATGCGCCTCGTGAAAAAAGTTTAGAGTGAACGACAAATTCATTATACGAGGCTCAAGTCCCTTGTGCCTCCTAAAGGGCAATGGCAAACTGAGCCCAGCTGAATCGGAGGAATCTTGGAATCGCTATTAAATGAAATCGCCATGCTGCACCCTCCCTTGGTACATTTCGCCGTGGCCTGTCCCTTTTTGGCTCTACTGGCCCTTATCGGGGAAGTCCTTTTCAAGAAACCCTGGCTGTCCCAAACCGCCGCCTTTTTATGGGCCATGGGTTTTTTGTCCACCCTGGCCTCACTGGCGACCGGTCCCTTTCTGGCCCTTCATCTGGGTCTCATAAACACTTACACCCTTTGGCCGCCGGAGACCGCTTCCCACGGCGCCCTGCGCGACCACGCCCTTTGGGGGCTCGTCAGTGGAGCCCTTTCCCTTTTGACCCTTCCGGCCCTTTTGGCTCAAACACGGAAAAAGCCCTGGCGTTTGAACCTGCGCCTGGCTCTGGGAACTCTCCTGGCCGCTTCTTTCCTTTTGGCGGGACATGAGGGCGGGGAAATGGTTTATGGATCCGAAGGGCCGTCGCCCTCTTTTTCGGCCCCAGCGGTATCCGCAAATGGATTCCTAATCTCCCTCGGCGATTACCATCAAAGCCTGGTGAAAACGAACAAGAAAGAATGGGTGAGCCGCACCCATGGAAAGCGCTGGGTGAACACCTACGTATCAAAAGAAGCGGCGTCGGCTTACCAAAAGGGAGACCCCCTGCCGGAGGGGGCGGTTGTCGTGAAGGAATCTTTTGAGAATGAGGATGGAAACCCCTCGACAATATCGGGACCCCTTTACGGAATGAAAAAGGGAAGCCTGTCCGCTTCACCCCAGACTGGCGGATGGCAATATGGCCTGATTTGGGAGAAGCCCGTTCCAGGCAATCCGGAAGGCATCTCCTTGCCGGTCACCTGGCTTCCCGGGGACGCGCACTTGAATTCTTGCGCCAGGTGTCACAGCCATTTTAAAGAAACGGATTTCATGGGGGGAATCCCCGAAGGTTTCGAAGCTAACCCCTAAATTGAGGCCAGGGGTAAAAAGAGGGTGCAGCAGGTCCCGTGCGGATTGAGGTTGCGGACCTCGATGCGTCCGCCATGGGCTTCGGCGATCTTTTGGCTGATGGGAAGCCCCAGGCCCGTGCCCTGTTTTTTGGTGGTGAAGAAAGGCTCGAAGAGCCTCGGTAAAACGGCTTCGGGAATACCTGGGCCGTCGTCCCGGATTTCCAGCTGAAGCCAGCCCGGAATCAGGTGCGACGCCAGGATAACCGTACCCTCCCCCTTGAGGGCTTGAAAGGCGTTGAGGATCAGGTTCACTAAAACCTGCTCCAACCGCAAGCCGTCCACCGCCAGAAGCGGGGTCGCGTCATTCCAATCCCAAAGGATCTGCACCCCCTCAGCTGATTTCATCTGCGAGAGGGCCATGCCGAGCGCCTGGTCCATCACGCCCCGGAGCTGGAAGTTTTCCTTCCGGATCGACATTTCCTTGGAGTAATCGAGGATATCGTCAAAAAAACGGCGGAGCCTTTGGGTTTGCTGGTAAAGGGTTTCGGTTTCCTTTTTCCATTCCCCTTTTTCCCCCGACTTTTCCCAGAGGAACTGCGCGGTAGATCCCACCACCGAGAGGGGAGTTCGTATTTCATGGGCGATGGCGGTAATGACCTGCCCCACGGCGGCCAGACGCTCATAACGCAAAAGGGTGGCTTGGTTCTTCTTTCGGTCCCGGATGTCCCGAACCATGGTCAAGATGGCGGGGCTGCCTTGGTAGTGGAAGGGTGTTCCCTTGGTTTCCACATCCATGACCTCCCCTTCCAGGTTCACTATTTTTTGCTCCACCCATTCGTTGGGCTCTTTTTTTTCCAGGATGCGGGAAACCCGGGTGAGGGTTAGTTCCCGGTAATCGGGATGGATAAAATCAAGGATCGGGCGGCCCGCGATCTGTTCCAGGGACTTGGCCTTCAAAGCCTCCACGCAGGCGGGATTGGCGTATAAAATCCGGCCCGCGGAATGCACCAGCACCGCTTCCGGGGAAAACTCAACCAGCCGGCGGTAGCGTTCCTCGCTTTCCTTGAGGGCCTCCAGGGCCCTCCGCCTTTCATCAATGGGAATGGCCGTCATGCAGACGGAAGCCACCTTGGCCTGATCGTCCAGGACAGGGTTGTAGGTTACTTCCATCCAGACTTCCGCACCCGAAGCGGTCAGGATCGGCCTTTCCACCAGGATGGTTTCGCCCTTGAGCGCGCGGTCGAATTTCTCATCGAAATCCGCTTTCAAGTCGGCGTGGACATAGTCACGGAAAGTTTTTCCCCGTTCAAATGAAACGCCCATCAAGATCGTTAATAATTTCTGGCCGACGCGGTTAAAGTCCCTCAACCGGCCGTCCAGGCCGATGAGCACCATGCCCTGGGAACCGCTGTTGAACACCGCCCGTAAATCGGCCTCGGAACGCAAAAGCGCCTCCTCCGCCGCTCTTCGTTCGGTGACATTTTCAATCATGGAAACCATCAGGGGCCGGTCCTTGCTGTTTCCAGCCAGCCCCGTCACAGTGGCATTGCCCCAAAGAACCCGGCCGTCTTTGTGCAGATACCTTTTGCTCATTTGGAAGCCGGAAATGGTTCCCTCGGCGAGCGCTTGGCCCTGCCGGTTGCTTTCCTCCCGGTCCTCGGGATGGACAAAATCGCCCACCTTTCGGCCTATCAATTCCTCTGGAGAATAGCCCAGCATCTCGGTGAAGGCCCGATTGACGGCCACCATTTTCCGGTGTTCGGTCATCATCATGGGAACCGGACCCTCTTGGAATATTTTTTGAAATTTTTCGCCGCTTTGGCGCAGGACATTTTCGGTTTGATGACGCAGGGTCACGTCGTGAAATAACACCAGTCCCCCTACCACTTCCCCCTCGGCCTCCCTTAAGGGGTAATAGCGGGATTCCAGCCAATACTCCCGGCCTCTTGGGTTGAGAAAAAGCTGTTCCTTTCCGTCGCAGCTGCGTCCCTGAAGGGCCTCGTAAAAATAGCGGTCTTCCCCCCTTTCCCTTAAGGAGGGATAAAGATCAAAGGCGTTTTGCCCGAGCATCTCTTCCTTTGCATGACCCGTATACCGCTCCATGGCTTGATTCCAAAGGATATACCGGCATTGGGTGTCAAACGCCGCCACTCCTTCCTCATCGGAATCCATGAGGGCTCGAAAGCTTAAAGATGCGATTCGGGAAAAATCAACGAAAGGGGGCTTCATGGTTTGATCCTGTGTTGGAGGGGCCCTTGAAAATGGAGGAGGCGCCGTGAGGTTATTTTAGCAAATACATTGGCTGTCGCAAAAATCTAAGGGATTTAGGCTTTGATCCGTCGGAACCGGGCGATATCTTCCGGAAGAATGTTCATCCAAAGCCTTAATTCCATCGGGTTTCCCTTCACCATGATTAACATGGCGGCTTGGGGATCCCTATCAGGCCAATCCGCCGGGATGGAAGGCTTGAGAACCACCGGGGTCATCCTCCGGCTATCCAACAAAAAATAACGCTTCGTAAAAAGATGCCAAAATAGAACCGTCATTTCTAAAAATATCTCGCCTTTATGGGGATGGTCCCCCTTTTGTTTTCGCTCGAACTCGTCCAAGAGATAGCGCCTGAAATTTTCGGAGGCCCTGAGAACCATAAGGCCTGAAACGGGTTCGGAAAAAAGAATCCCCTCCTCCAGCCCCATCGGAAGCAGTGTTTCCTGCGACCAAGGGATATATTCCCCGGTCAGATTGGCCCAACGGACCAGGAATTCATTGAAAAAATCGTAAAGATCTCGGGAGGTGGGAACCGTAAAAGAGGCGTTGTTCGTTTCTGAGGGCTCGGAGTTGTTTTCCGTCATAACCGTTCCAAATTCTTGATTTGACAATCAGAGGATATCAAGAAGAACAGTCCCAAACTAGACGTAGGCGTTGTGAAAATTTAGCGAAACTGGCTCCGGTTTTCCAAAGTTTGAAGCCCAACCCTCTCTTTTTTTGGGGGTAGTTATGAATTATTCAGCCGGATGACTTTCGTATCCTCGGTCCCTGTCTTTTCCGAGGACGTTTCACCCAGGGACCGGGGCGGGGGACTCGAATGGATAGGCTTTGCGGAAGCCGAAGCTCCTTGGGAAGGCGCGGCTGACGGGGCCGGAAGGGTTGAGGAAGCTCCCTCCATCAACTGGCCCAGCTGACGGGATAGCCCCTCCAGGGATCCTAACTGCTGGGTGAGCTGGCTGCCGGCGGTTACCGCCTTTTCACAGGCGGCGCTGTTGCGGGAAGTTGATTTTTCCACCCTTTCCAAAGCCTGGACAATGTCTTGGGTGCCCTTGGATTGGTCATAGCAGCCCATTTCCAAAACGGTCAAAAGATCGGATATCTTTTTGGCCTTCTCACCCGCTTGGGTGAGGGTTCGGGCGGTCTCCTCCCCGGAGCGGAGGCCCTCGATAGCTTGGCGGGTATTTTCCCCGATCAATTGGGAGCTATCCCTCGCCACTTGGGCGCAACGTTGGGACAAATTACGGATTTCCTCAACCACCACCACAAATTCTTTTCCCTGTTCCCCCGCCCGCACCGCCTCTACCCCGGCGTTCAAGGCCAGAATGTTGGTCTGGAAGGCGATGTCTTCCATCGTCTTCACGATATGGTGGATCTTTTCCGAATTGTCATTGAGCCCGCGCAAGTGGGCCGCGGCCCGGTCGGCGGACTCGGCGCCGTTCAACAGGGTGGAGCGGGTTTCCTCCATCAAATGCCGGGACCGTCCCGCTCCCTCGGTATTTTGCTGAGCCAAGGTTTGGGTTTGCTCCAGGGTGCCGGAAGACTGCTGAAGGATCCGGCCTTCCTCGTCCAGGCCGCTTTGAAGCTGAAGAAGCGTGGCCTGGGCCCTCTCGGCGGCAGGCAAGGCCTGGGCCGCCCCTCCCTGGATGCTCCGGGTCAGACCTAGGACGGGACGGTGGGAATTTCCTCCAATGAAAAGGGCTATGAAAAGGCCAAGAAGTAGCGCCCCACCGGCTCCCCCCACCATAAACTGAAAACTGGAAGTGAATGTGTTTTGTATGAAATTCACTCCCGCTAGAATCTCTTTTTCCTTAATATCCTCCAGTTTCCTCAAGTTATCCGTGATGGGATTTAACGAGGGATACATAACACTGGTTGCCTGGATTTCCAATTGGCGCGAATCTTTATTGGAATAGGCTGTTTTCAAATCGTCCATGAAATGGTGATTCATGTTGAAGTTTGCATCGATGAGATTAGCCAGGAATTTTTCTTCCTTTGAAGGTTTGTCCATGGCCATATAGCTTTTCCAGTTATCTTCCGCGGTTTTTTCCGCGTCTTGAATAAGTTTTAATCCATCCTCCCAACTCCACCCAACCTCGATCCGGGTTCTTTGAACCGCTGCCGTCACATCCATCCCGAAGGCGTCGGAAACTTTCTTAAGGTGGTAAATGGCCGTGGCATCTCGGCAAATGTTTTGCTCCGTGTCAAAAATAGCCTTGGACTGTGTGACACAAAGTATGGCCGCAACGAATGCGCCCAAAATCATAATCCCGATACTGACAAACCAGCGGTCTTTCCATTTCATCTTTCGCCTCGATCCCGCGAACCTTCTCAGCCCGCGAGGTTTTTTAATTCCTGCTTCTCCCCCTCAAAACTTTCCGGAGCGGACAAAACCCGGTCCAGGTTCAGCACATAAACCGCCTCGTCCCCCCGGATGAACATGGAGGTCAAAAAACCGCTCGGGATATCCGAAACCGGGGCGGTCAGGGGTTTCAACTCGGCCGAAGGAACCCTGATCATTTCCACCATCGCGTCCACCCACAGGGCAATCACCTTTCCCGGTTCCCCCGATTGGACGGCGATGAAGGAATTGGGGCCTTCCCGGTGAACCGGAGGCAGGGCGAAGGCGGTTCTTAAATCCAAAACCGGCATCGTCCTTCCCCGAGATTGGAGAAACCCCTGCGATTGGCCGCTGACGTAAAGGGGTTGGAGGTCCACTCCCCCCAGGATCTCCCGGATCCTGACCGCGTCGATGGCGAATAGGACTCCCGCCAAACGAAATATGACCCCGTTAAAATCCACCACCGGTCTAATCTCCATGGAGGGTTCCTTTCATCGGCTTTTCGCCGTTTTGTTCCCGCAGGAGGGAGGCGATATCCAAAATCCATCCCGTCGTCCCGTCCGCGAGCAGGGCTTCAGCCCTTAGTCCCGCGGGAACCGAATTTCCCTCCGGGTTGTTTTTGACCAACACCTGTTGTTTCCCCGTGACCTCATCCACCAGCAAACGGGCCTGCTGGAAACCGGCCTCCACTCGGACGGCCAGTGGGGAACTGGGGCTGCCCGTCGTCCCCCCGAAATACCGGGCCAAATCCATTTCAGGAATAACTTCGTCGGCGGAGGGTTTTCCCGTCTTGGCGCCGGATTCGATCTTCAAGGTTTGCGCTACTGGAATCAGGTAATGCTTTCCGGCGGCTTTCACCACCCATCCATCCATCAGGGCGAGGGATCGGGGAATTTTTAGGGTGAATCGGCAACCCTGTCCGGGGCGGCCCTCCACCCGGACTGACCCCAAAAGAGATTCCATTTTTCGGCGGACGGTGTCCAAGCCCCGGTGAGCACCGTCGGGTCCGGATTCTTTCAAGGCGAAACCGGGTTTAAAAATAAACTCCAACAACCGGGAGGGTGAAATCTTGTCCTGGCCTAACCAGCCCAACTCCAAGGCTCTTTGCCTAATTGGTTCCGGGTTGAGCCCGCGGCCATCGTCCTCCACTTCCAGGAGAAAGGCCCCATTTTGATGGCTGGCCCTTATCAGGAGTTTTCCTTCCAACCGCTTTCCGAGAGCGCGGCGTTCCGCCGGACTTTCGAACCCATGATCTATCGCGTTTTCAATCAGTTGGGTCAGGGGCTCCTTCAACTCTGGAAGGAGTCTTTGATCCACCTCAATCCCAGCCCCCTCCACAGTTATTTCAACCATCAGGTTCCTCCGCCGGGCAAGGGCTCCGGCCTGCTGGGCGGTTTGGGCTAGGAGGGATTCCACGGGCGACATTCCCAGGGATAAAAACCCGTCCCTCAAACGCATCGTGGCTTTTTGAAGATGGGCCACCTCCGCCAGGCCCTGGGGACGGGCGTGGTTGCGATAGTCGTCCAATATCCGGTTTTGAGCGAGAACCAAATCCACCAGGTCCTGATAGAGGCCGTCCAGTTGCTGATGGGGAATCCGCTTGGTCCCCCCCGGGGGGGGAAGTCCGAACTCCGTTTCAGGGGCCAAATGGAGCCCGTCGCCCTCCTCTTTCGGGGCCGCCGGGGTTGGAAGGGCTTTCATTTTTTCCAAGAGGCTCAAGGAATCCAAAACCGTAACGGCCAGAAGCTCAAGGCCCTCCTCCACTTGGGCGGTTTGGGCCCTCATAAAGGAAAGGCTTTGGGAAATTCCGTCTTTTAAATCATCCGTCACGGTTAAATGTCCGCCCATCAGCGGGTCCAGATGCTTTTCTATTTCGCGTCCCAACCGCCAGACATCTAAGAATCCCAAAAATCCGAACTGGGTTCTCAATTCATGGAGCGTCCGATACAGGAAGGAAACGTCCGATTTATTTCCCGTGGCAAGCTCGGCGAGCTGGGACTGCGCCTCCTCCAAACGGCCGGAAACATCCAAAAGGAAGATCTGAAAGAAACCGCTATCCTCGGACCTAATATTCATTTGCGGGCGCTGGGCGGAGGGGAAAGAAGGGATCAGGGGTGCGGCTGGAGAGGTTTTTCGGTATATTTCTGCCTTTCGGATGTTTCTGCGGAAGGGTTGAGGTGAATCCGTTTCTTTTTCTCGTTTAGATGAGGAAATATGTTGGTCCTGCTCCAGCAATCGGTGGGTTTGAAGCAGCAGCCTTAAGAATTTTTCCATGACCTGAGCCACGGGGGCTCTGTTTTTCAAGTGGAGGACGAATTCCTGGGCTTGAGCGTGGTGGTTTTCACATCCGGCGACCCCTGCGGAAAGGGCGCGCTGGGTCCAATCCCTGAAACTCAAGACAAGGTCCATCACCTGATTGAAATCTTTCAGGTTCGCCTGAATCGCCCTTTGACTCAAAGCGTTCAAGCTTTGGTTAAGTTCCTCGGCGGAACCGGGCTTGGATGAAAGTTCCTGCAAAGTGGAAGGATCCATAAACCGCGCTTTTTCGGATGAGTGGGTAGAATCGCACAAGGCGGGAATCGAATGATTCCTCTTACGCCCATTGAAGGTAACGATTTAGGGAGTATTAAAAGGATGAAAAGAAGCGGCGCGATTTCAGACTTGAAAATGCCGTGTAAATTATCTTGGGGTGAAAATCGAAAGACAGATCAATAAACGATGATGCGTTAAAGCCGACATGTTTAAAAATTTAGGAGGTTACCCGTCGGGCCTGCTCGGGATTGACCAGCGGCCAACCCCAATAGGATTCCCCCAGGATGGTTTGGATGACCTTGGCTCCCTCGATGAGGCGGGGAACGGGGTAATTTAAAAGCGAGGAATCAACGGTAAAGATACGGCGCTTCCGCACCGCGAAAAGATCCTCCCAGCCGATTCGCTTGAGGGCCTCGGCAGGATCAAATTCCAATCCATGGCCGTAAATGGAAAATACGATAATTTCCGGGTCAAATCGGATCACTTCCTGAACCCGTACTTCCCGGCTGATTTCCCTTGGAAGAATGGGGAAATAGTGGGCCCCCAAATTGGCCATCAAGTCGGGCCACCATCCCCCGGCTACGGAAGGGGGTTTATTCCACTCCTCGCAATAAAGTTTGGGACGGTAGGCGTTATAAGGTATCTTTTCCCTTAAAGCCGTCAATCCCCCCGAAAAATCTCGGGCCAATTCCCGGCCCCTGTCATTCTCGCCCACGGCCTTCCCGATTTGGAAAAACAAATCCTCCACATCCCGAAGAGTTCTTGGGTCCAAGTGCAGGACAGGAAAGCCTTTTTCTTTCAGCCTTTTATGAAGATCCTGTTGGGCTACGGATAGGGTGATGACTAGGTCGGCTTTCTGGCTGAGGGCCCTTCCCGCGGCCATGGAGAACCAATACTCCGGTTTCTGGCGGTCCGATTGGAGCGGAAAATCCTCATAATATTCCTTAAGGGTTGTCACATGGTCGGACAGGCCCATGTAATCGAGAATATCCGTGATGGGCTGGGCCAAAGAAAGAATCCGCTTGGGATTGTTTTGTTTCATGAAAACGAGTGTAGGGGATGGAGGCTCTTCATTTCTAGTAAATTTGCCGAATTAAAGGGCATGGGACTCACCTTTCTCCGTCCCGCGAATAGACTTTTGGATCAAAGGGTTAAAATTTTTGGAACCAAGTCAAAGTTCTATTTGTAAAGAAAGACCGTGATATCCATTGGGTGGTAGTGATCCAAAAGATGAACACGGGAAGGGCCAAGTTTCCTGCAGAAAGAAACCAATTTCTTTGGGTGGGCGCTAAAACGGTCCGGCTCGCGTAAATCGGCCTCGGCGTTCAAAACATTGAAAGCCACCGCTCGTCGGCTTTGCTTCAAGGCGCATTTCAAAAGGGCCCGCATATACCGCCAATTGTCCTTAACTCTCACGTTGAAAACGCCTGAAAGAAAGACATCGTCAAAACTGCGGGGAGGATAGGGTCGAGCCAAAAGAACCCGGCTTTCGAACTGAACCCCTGGGTGGTGTATTCGGGCATCCTCAATAATCGGGGGAAACAGGTCCACCCCCCAATAATCCACCGCTATTCCTTGTTTCTTTAAAAAACCATAAAACCCTCCCAAACCGCAGCCAATGTCCAAAACCTTTTTGCCCTCCAGGGGGCCCACCAAAGCCAAGGCTTCGAAACGCACCCTCTGGCTTTTGGCCGTCAGCCAACCCACCCTTTTTTCGGGCAGAACGTGGCGGATCCTTTGGGCGGAATAATAACTTTCAAGGTTTCTTAAATCGTTCCGGGAAAACCCGGGAAAATCTTTTACCTGAAAAGAGGGCTGGGAGCCCTTAAGGGCCAGAATTTTTTTCATAGGTTTTCGAGAGGGGGTATGGGAGGCAGAGGATTTCAAGCCAGGGTTCCCTCGAAAAAACGGACGGTTTTTTGGGCCGCCTCGACCAGCACCCCGGTGGGGTGGTGGAAGGGATGGACGCAATTGAACTTATGGTCCGCCCCGGCCAGGATGGCCAGCTGGGCCGTCGGTTTCACCGCCGCCAGGCTCTCCGATTCCTCGGGAGTCACGCTGGTATCCTCCGAACCATGGAGTAGAAGCACCGGCGGAGTCAAATGGTGGAGAAAAGTGGGAACATCCCCTTCCCGGCCCCAGGACTCCACATCATCCAGAAAAGCAGTGCCGTAGGTCAGGATTTGTCCCGTGCGATTACTCTCGACCGCAAAATACCCCGACTTCCGCCAGGATTGTTTGGCTTCGAAAAAATAACGGTTCACCCGCGCGATACCAGCCCAGCAGGCCACCCCCGCCGTCTCAGGGATTCGGCCCGCGGCCAAGAGGCAGACGCCCGCCCCCCGGGAATGGCCCCAGAGGAAAACCTTGGGCTGGGGGGAAAGATCGGGATGGAGGACCCCCTGCATCGCGGCCGTGGAGATGCTTCTTAAATCTTCCACTTGGCGGGTAATGGAGTCTGCTTGGAAGGCCTCGGGTTCAATGAAAGGTCCGTCCTTGGATGAACCCATTCCCGATCCAGAGAAATTAAACCGCAGCACGGGAAAACCGGCCTGGTTGAAAAACTCCGCTACCCAGGGGAAAAAAGACCAGTCTTTGAATCCTAAAAAACCGTGGGTCATGATGATGAGGGGATACTTGGGCGCCGGGGGCAAGCTCAGGGTGGCCCAAAGGGGGCGGTTGTCGGCCCCATCCACTCGCAGGTCCAAGCTTTCCATCCAACGCCCCCTAAGCCGTCTGTTATTTCTTTTTTAAAAGGTCCCTGATTTCCGTCAGCAATACCTCTTGCGGGGTGGGCGCGGGCGGCGCGGCGGGTGCCTCCGCCTGCTTTTTGTGCATTTGGTTGATGGCCTTTACCATCAGGAATACCGCGAAAGCGATGATCGTGAAATCGACTAGGGATTGAATGAAATTGCCGATATTGATCGTCACTTCCTGCGCCGCCCTCCCGGCCAAATCGATGGCGGGGGCCTTCAGGTGGATCTTAATGTCCGTGAAATTGATCCCGCCGATCAAATAGCCCAGGGGCGGCATGAGGATGTCCGAAACGATGGAGGATACCACTTTCCCGAAGGCGCCCCCGATGATGATACCGACCGCCAAATCGACCATGTTTCCCTTCACCGCGAATTCTTTAAACTCTTGCATCATGCCCATAGGATCTCCTCCCAAATCAATTTGAACGCGGCCAAGATCAAGCCTTGTTTCCAGAATTTTCTAGAATATAACCGTAAAACCCCGGGCTGTGGGGCTCGCCTCCGGCTTTTTTGATGGCCGTAACAATTTGGCCCCGGTGGTAGGTGGAGTGGTCGAAAACATGGGTGAGGATTCCCCCCACCGGCGCCTGGTAGGCTTGACCCTTGGTGTTTTTGTAAGAGATGATTTTTCCAAAATCCGAGTCGCTGAGATGGTTGAGGCATTCACTCCATCTTTTCCCCAGTTCTAAGAGCTTTTCCCTGCATTCGGGGATGGTCCGTTCCGGCCAGGGGGTTATGAACCGCGAAAAATCTTCTTGTAAGAGCCTTGCGAGCCAAACATCCTCCGCGAAAAGAATATGGGATATCCTTCCGAGGGCTGTGGGGTCCGGGGTCGGCAGGGTCTCAAGGTCTTTGATTAACATTTCCATGGCCCACTGGTCATAGGCCAATAATCTTTTGAAATGATCCACTAGTGAAGAATTGAAAGTCAGCATTTCGCCTCCTCCTTATCTTTATTTCAAAAGCTCCAGAACCTTTTTCTCGTCGGTCGTTGGCAGTTGGCACTGGTAATTCCGGCACACATAAACTGTAGGTCTGCCCCCTTGGGCGGCTCGGCCCTCGGCCCAGGGAATAAGAGGGGTCAAACCCTTCACTTGGTTCTCCTCGGCGAACACCAAAACCTTGCCGGGAATGAAATTTTTCCATAACAAACGGAGCATTTCGTCCGATTCTTTCCGCGGCCCCACCACAAAAATTTCCGCCGGGCCGTAGTCATCAAACTGAAAGGCCTGAAGCATCTGGGGATAATTGACCGCACCCTGGGATAGCAGGACGGAAAAGGCCTTGAGGATGGAATCGGCCCGGTCCCGGTATTGTTTGTCCCCCGTGAACTCCGCCAGCCGGTAAAGGCTAAGGGCCGCGAGCGAATTTCCCGAAGGGATCACCCCGTCGTGGGAATCCTTGGTGCGAGCCAGAAGCCTATTGGCGTCTTTTTGGTCGCTTCCCGTGAAGAAATACCCGCCGTTATTTTCATCCCAAAACAGACGGGCCATATCTTTCTCAAGATCGAGTGCCTTTTCTAAGTAAGAAGTCTTAAAGGTGCTTTCGTACAGATCCAGTTGCGCCGCCTGGTAGAAGGCGTAGTCGTCGATGTAGCCCTGGATTTCGGAAGGCCCCTGCCGGTAGGAAGCCAACAACCTTCCATTTTTAAAAAGATTTTTTTCAATGAAATCGGACGCCTTTTCAGCGGCCTTGAGATAAGACTCATCCCCTAATATTTGGTAGCCGTAGCAGAGGGAGGAAATCATCAGGCTGTTCCAGGCCGTGAGGATCTTGTCGTCCAAATGGGGCCGAATCCGCTTGGAACGCTCCGCCAAGACTTTGTTTCTGGCCCCTTCCCACCACTTTTCATCCTTGCCCAGTGTCTTCAAAGCTTCGGGCAAGGGCCCTTTCAAGTGAAGGATATTCTGCCCCTCGAAATTTCCTCCCTCGGTAGCGCCGTAGAGTTTGCAAAATGCCAAACCGTCCTCATCTCCCAGGATTCGTTTCAATTCGGAGGGGGTCCAGACGTAAAACTTGCCTTCTTCGCCCTCGCTGTCGGCATCCTCGGCGCTGTAAAAGCCTCCCATTGAGTCCGTCATATCCCTGAAGAGATAAGTGAATATTTCCCGCGCCACCCGGGCATATTCCTCTTTCCCCGTCACCTGATAGGCCTCCAGGTAGGCCCGGGAAAGAAGCGAATTATCGTAGAGCATCTTCTCAAAATGGGGCACCAGCCATTTGTCGTCGGTGGAATAGCGGGCGAACCCGCCTCCCACCTGGTCGTAAATGCCGCCTTGGGACATCTTGTCCAAAGTGACTTCCACCAAGGGCAGGATTTCCTTGTCGCCGGTTTTCCGGTAAAGGCGAAGGAGAAATTGGATTGCCATGGCGGGGGGAAACTTCGGCGCCCCCCTAAAACCTCCATCGTGGGGGTCGAAACCCGATTCCAACTGCTCCCGGGCCATATCGAGAAGCTGTTCATTTAAGACGCCTCCGGAGGTGTTGGCGCCGGGCCGGGAAATCACAGAGGCAAGCTGTTGCCCGGCCTTCTCAATTTCCTCCGGCTTGGCGTGCCAGGCTCGGTTAACATCCTCCAAAACGGAAGGAAATCCCGGGCGCCCATAGCGGGCATCGGGAGCGAAGTAGGTTCCGCCGTAGAAGGGCTTCAAGTCGGGCGTCAGAAAAAGGTTCAGGGGCCATCCACCCTGACCGGTCAAGAGCATCACGGCGTTCATGTAAATCTGGTCCACGTCCGGGCGTTCCTCCCGGTCCACCTTAATGCAGACGAAATGCTCGTTCATGATCTTGGCGATGGACTCGTTCTCGAAACTTTCCCGCTCCATCACGTGGCACCAATGGCAGGTGGAATAGCCGATCGAGAGAAAGATGGGCTTGTTTTCTTTCTTGGCCTTCTCGAAGGCCTCCTCCCCCCAGGGATACCAGTCCACGGGGTTATGGGCGTGCTGAAGCAGGTAGGGGCTCTTCTCGTGAATGAGCCGGTTGGTGTATTTAAATGTTTCCTGGTTTGACGCCGAGTGCATCCCGCAGCCTCCCAACAAGAGTGAGCCGAAAAGACCAATCCAAACAACGCATTTCATGGGGACCCAGCTTGGAGGAAAAGGCGCTCCACTATCAACCCCATTTGGACAACTTTTCGGATTTATGTTTTTAAAGGAAGGTCGGGAAACTGCGTGGAAAGATCGCCCTGAAACACCATAGGCCCCACGTGGCTCAGGCGGCTTTGAAGGTCCACCCAAATCTCGCCGCCCATGTCGGTCCAACGCCGGCAGAAACTGAAATCCTCGCTTAAATAAACCCCCGCCTGCTCGTCCAGGATGCAGTTGAAGAGGGCGTAGAGGAAATTTCTTTTCTTCCCGACTTCCTGGGCGCTGAACTGGCCCGAATACTTAAGTTGGGGATACTTCTCAATCATGGCCAGCAGCACGGATCGTTTGATCAGCATGAACCCCGTGCCCGCGTAGCGCACCTTGGCGAAAACGCCCTTTACCTCTATTTTTTCGGGGTTCTCCGCGCCCACTACGTAGGCCAGGGAGGCGGATTCGATGCGTTGGATCCCCGCCTTGGCCTGGGCTGTCACCCGGTTCCAGTCGATCACCTTGGCCGGGTAAACCCCCGCCGAAACATCCGCGTTGAATTGGAGAAGCCTAAAGACCTGGTCCGGGTCAAAGCCAATGTCCGCGTCGATAAAGAGAAGGTGGGTGGCCGAGTCCATCTCGAGGAACTGGGCCACCAAATCCTGCCGGGCACGGGGAATCAGGGCGTCCCCGTACATCATATTGACCTGTAGGTTGATGTTTCCCATCTGGTGGCAGGCGTCTTTGAGGCGCAAAAGGGAATTGGCGTAGAAGGCCGTGACCTGGCCCCCGTAGCAGGGGGTCGCCACGACCAGTTGGATGGGGGAATCGGCCATGGGCCCATCATATCCAGGGGGCCGGGAAGCCTCCACGGAAAACCGCTCCCCTAAAACTTATGGCCTTGAACCTGGAATATGTTTTGCCGAACCGCCTCATAGAGAACAATCCCGACGGAGGTGGAAAGGTTCAGGCTTCGAATAGTTTGATCCACCTGTGGAATCCGGTACATCTGATCCTTATAGATTTCGTAGAAGTCCTTGGGCAATCCAGCTGTTTCCTTGCCGAAAATCAGGTAGGCCCCTTGGGAAAAATCGGCGTCCCAATAGACCCTCGAGCCCTTGGTGGAAAGGAACATCATGGGAATATTGGGGTTAATTTTTTCGAGGAACTTATCCCAGGAGGCGTAACGGTGGGGGTTCACCTTTTCCCAGTAGTCGAGACCAGCTCGGTGAAGTTCCTTTTCATCCAGGTGAAACCCTAATCGCCCCACCAGGTGAAGCTCCGCCCCCGCCCCCAGGCAGGTGCGGCCAATGTTGCCGGTGTTCCAAGGTATTTCGGGCTCGATGAGGACAACGTGAATCATGAATCTATTCCTTTATTTCGAAATTTTGATCGTCCAATCCGGGTCCCCGGCGTGGACAACATTTACACTTAATATTTCTTTTTTTCTAAACGCTTTCGCCTGTTAGAATCCCATTCAGTTCCGCCCAAGAGCCCCAGAAATCCAAACACAACTATACCTGGAATCCCAAAGGCTGTTCCGAATGCGACAATTCCAACCCCACCGAAAACCGCACCAAGGATCGCTCCTATCGTGCCTAAAGTGAGTTTCCCGCCCTCATCACGTACAACCTTTTTCCATATTTCCATCCATCGCGCGCGAAAATTGGTGTTCTCTAGGCTTGCTTCAATAAACTGAGTAAACTTTTTTATTTGAAATTCCTGGAGCAAGTCTTGCAACTCCTTAATGCGATCCTTAAATCGATCTGTACTCCCGTGAAATTCTTCAATATAGCTCATTCGGACTCCTTATGACCGACCTCTTAAATCATCGATAAATGCCTCTCCCTCGTGGACAGTCAATCCTAAAAATCGCCGATGAAATTATGGCGCTGCAAAAGCCGCGCTAAAGGTTTCTCGAGCTCGTATTCTTCGGCCTGTGGCCGGGTCATAGGCCACGGTCTCATTGTCCTTATCTCCATAAAAACTAAACTTGCGGCGATGAATGCGGGGCGGTTTTCGGTCTTCCGAGGCGTCAATATAGGTCACTACCCAATCATGAAAGTTTTCCACAAGGCCGCAATGGGTATCGGTGTCCTTGTCGTCGATATGGCCGTCATGGTTTTTATCATAGGTCTTATTGAAAATCAAAATGTCGCCCGGCTGAATATCGGCGGCCTTGGGACGCCGGGTCTTCTTCTTTTCCAGATAGATGCGCAAGTCTTTGGTGAGGTTGTGGCCTAAAAAACTGTATTTGCTGAAAAACCGGTCCATTGCGGGCGAATGGTAGCAGGCCATTACGAAATGGGAACAGTCGATTTTCCAGTCGGACCGGGTTTGAAGGTAGTTTTCGGCGTTTTGAATGGCTTCCTGGGGAGAAGCCTGATAACCGGGGTGTTGAACCTCATACCCCACCGACGCGCAGCCCGATAAGAACCCGGCCGACAGCGCAAGTAAAAGGCCCAGGCGGAAAAACGAACCCTGGTTTTTGCTTGCTGAAACCATTTATCCGCCTTGCCCCCAGCGGGAAATGAGGGCGTGGATATTGGCGAAAGCCACTGAAAGGGGAACTTCGCTGGGTGCGGCTAGGTAACGGGGCAGCCATTCGGGATTGAACCGATCCCTCTTTCGCCGGACTTCCAAGGTATGGTCATCCTTGGAATGGGGGGAAAGAAGCCCCGGCATCCACCGTTCAAAGGGAGCAAGCGGTCCTTGAGCGGTATTGAGAAGGGAAGCGTGGCCCAGATGGAACCACTTCAGACCCTTTTTCGATGCCCAGGCCATGGCCTCCATGGTCAGGTAATCTTCCAACGCTTCCCTGTCCTCCGAATCGCATCGCAAAAGATCCAAAACCATTTCCCCCACGGCGGGGGCAATCCTCAAGCTGGCAAAGGCGGTGATTCTTCCCTCTTCTTTTACCAGGGCCAGGGGGAAATTTTGAAGATAGTCGGGGTTGAAAAAGCCGGTGGAAAACCCCTTCTCCCTAGTTTTTCGCAGGGTGAGCCATTTTTCAGAGACCGCCCTTAGCTGGGCGATGAGCTTGGAATCATAAGGCGGCTCCAGCACCTCAAAGGCAAATTCATCTTTAGATTTGTATTGTTGGTAGGTTCCCTTTAATTCGGTGCCGGGCAAGGTTTCGGGATTAAACCCATCAAGTTTCACCCTAGCCGCCTCGGCCACCTTAAGCACCGTCAGCCCCATATCCAGGTAAAAACTGAAATGGTCCTGGTGTACGAGATAAAAGAGCGCCCAAGCCTTCTTTTTACGGCACAGTTCCTTGAAACGCAGCGCCAGATCTTCCCTTTCTTTTTCCGGCCCCACCGGGTCACCCAGGGTCACCCAGCACCTGCCCTCGATGGCGTACATCAAAAACGCGTCTTCCTTTTTGTTAAAGAGAATGGCTTTGTCCCCTAGCAGGGAAAGATAAGCGGAAGCACGGGTTGTTTCTTTCAACAGGTTCTTAACTTTTTCCAAAATCTCATCATTCGGCAGTTCGGTTTCCGGCTGGGTGGGGGAAAGAAGCGCCGCCAGGGAAAAGATCAGCAGGACCAGGCTGGTGCCCAAGGTCGAACGGAGAAACCGGGCCGAATCAAAGGCCAGGTCGAAGGTAGTCCAAAGATCCGAGGAATAATCCTCAATCGCGTGGTATGAAAAAACCCCGACCCAGATGGAACCCAGCCACACGAAAAGTATGGCCGCTACCCAAAAGGGCGGAAATCTTTGCTGGGCCAAAGAGGATTTGCGGGGAAAAAGGCTCCGCACGGGCAATAGCAGAAGGAACAACACCAGCAGCACGATACTTTCCTTGTAATCAAAACCCTTAAAAATGCAGCCCAGCATGCCCAGGGCCGACAAAATGAGCGCCGCCGTATGGGCCCCTTCCAGTCGTTTTTGAATCCCCCGGGCTGTCAAGAGAAGCCCCGCCGCCACCAACCCCACGGTGAAATGGGACACTTCGATCAAGGGAAGCTGGACGAATTCCCCCAGCCAGGCCATGCGCCGTGAGGATTCGGGCGTGACGTTGAAAAAGAGAAGCATGGCCCCGGCCCCGAAGGTCAAAAAGGCGAAGACGGGCGGGCCGAAATCGGGAATCCAACGGTTGAGAATTTGAAGGGCCCGGGTAAAGCCCTGGCGGTTGCGGATAATTTCCACGATCGCGAAGGTCCCCAGGGCGATTGAGAAGGGCAGCAGGTAATAAACCAGGCGGAAGGCTAAAAGGGCGCCCAATATGTCCGGCGCGTGGAGAACTGGGGATAACAGAAGCATTACGACCGTCTCCAGGATGCCCAAGCCTCCCGGCACCTGGCTGGCGAAGCCCGCGATTTGGGCCAAGAGATAGATGGCCATGAAGGAGGGGAAAGACAATGAATTGGTGGGTAAAAGAAGGTAAAGGGCCGCGCCGGAGCAAATCCAATCCAGGCTTCCCACGGCCATTTGCCCCAAGGCGAAACCCAGGGAGGGGGTCGGGAATTCCCATTTCCCAAGCTTCAGGGTGTGTTTGACCAGAATACTGCTGCATAGGTAAACCGCGATCAGGATCAGGCAAAAGACCCCGGCGGAAAACACCGAATTAAAGGGCAGGTGGACGGAGGGCGGCAGTTCGGGCGGCTGAAGAAAAAAGAAGACGCTGCCCATGGTGATAAACCCCACCCAAAAGGTCATGACGCAAAGCAAAATGACCTTGGCCGCTTCCCCGGCCGAGAGCCCCCAGGCGGAATAAAACCGGTAGCGGATGCCCCCGCCCGTCAGCACCGAGGCCCCGATGTTGTGGCTGAAGGCGTAGGCGATGAAGGAGGTCAGGGCCGCCTTGCCGTAGGAAATATTCTTTCCCAAGTGCCGCAAGGCCAAAAAATCGTAAAGAGAAAGGGCGAAGTAGCTGCCCATGGCGGCAAGAAAGGCCAGGGAGAACTGCTGGAAGGGAATCTGGCGGAGGTAATAAAAAACCTCATCCGTATGGCTTATTTTGACTTCCCGCCGCAGGACCCAAAGGGCCGCGTAAAAGAGAAGCAGGGTAATGAGAATCCCGGCGGTCTGCATGAGCTTGCCGCGGGTGGGGGTTTGTTCCATAGGTTCCTATTTTTTACCACGAAGGCGGGGAAGTAAAACCTTAATGCGGATTAACTTTTATGGGGACAGTCTTTCCCTCTGCCACTTGGTTCCCTTTTTAACATATCTTAAGCGGTCGTGGAGCCGGTTGGGCTTTCCACTCCAGAATTCAAACCGGTCGGGGGTGAGGCGGAAGCCTCCCCAATAGGGCGGCCGGGGAACAGTCTTTCCCTTGAACTTTTCCTCGAACTCCTCGGTCTTCTTTTCCAAATACTCGCGATTGGGGACCCTTTGGCTCTGCCGGGAAACCCAGGCGGATATTTGGCTTCCCCTGGGGCGGGAGTGAAAATAACTGTCCGATTCCGCGGCGCTGACCCGTGCCACCCGGCCGTCCACCCGCACCTGGCGGGATAGGGTGGGCCAATAGAACAAAAGACCCGCCAGGGGCCTGCGCGCCAGCTCCCTTCCCTTTTGGCTTTCGTAATTGGTGAAGAAAACAAAACCCTTGGGGTCGAACTCTTTTAAGAGGACGGTGCGGAGAGCGGGCCTGCCGTCAAGCCCTAGGGTGGATAGTGTCATGGCGTTGGGGTCCAGCAGACGGGCCTTTAAGGTATCGCCAAACCACTGCTGAAAAAGTTTGAAGGGGTCGGGAGAGGCCGTCTCCTCTTTCAATCCCCCTCTTTTGTACTCACGCTTCACGACCGCAAGCGCCCGCAGGGCCTGCTGAAACCAGTAGCGGGAAAATTGAAAGGGGTTGGACCTGCGCCCCGGCCGCGCGAAATCGGCGTCATATTCCCGTCGAAGACCCGACGGGACATTTTTCTTTTTGGATGTTTCTTTCATGGGGAAGCTTTTCCTTCTAACGGAATTCTCTTTAGGGAGAAAGCCGGTCGATGAGCCATTTGCCGGAGCTTTTCAGGCGGTATCGGAACCGGTCATGCAGGCGGTCGGCCCGTCCCATCCAAAATTCAAACTCCTCGGGGACTAACCGGTATCCTCCCCAGTGCGGCGGCCGGGGCACGGGCTGCCCCCGGAATTCCTTATCATATTTTCCCATACGGTTCTCGAAAAACTCGCGTCCCGGGATCACCCGGCTTTGCACCGAAGCCCAGGCTGAAATCTGGTTGGCCCGGGGCCGAAGTGCGAAATAATCGTCCGATTCCTTGGGTGAGATTTTTTGAATTCTTCCTTCGATTCGCACCTGCCTGAACAGAGGGACCCAATAAAACAGTATCCCCCCCGAGTTCTTTTTGGCGATCTCCGTTCCCTTTTGGCTTTTGTAATTGGTGAAAAATACGAACCCCCGGGCGTCAAAACCCTTCAACAACAGGGTTCGAACCGAGGGTTTGCCGGAAACCGAAACCGTGGCCAGGGTAAAAGCGGTGGCGTCGGTATTTTTTTCTTTCAGGGCCTCCCGGAACCATTTCTGAAACAGCTGGAAGGGGTTGGGAGGGAGGCTTTTGAAGGTGATCCCCCGGCTGCGGTAATCACGTGGAAGGGTTTGAAGGGAAAGTTTGGCCATGTCTGGCTCCCGTTGGAGGCATTGAATAACCCGGCTATCATAACACCTGCGTCTATTTGCCGAGTTTTCTGGGATGACAAATCCCCCCTCTTATCCGTTACAATAGCCACGTGAAAAAGGCGCGCCGGTTTTCCGGGGCGCCTTTTTTTACTCAGGAATCAGGGAAGCTTCTGTCCTGTAGTAATAACCAACAACTGTTAATGATCACGGAGAGATGGCAGATGGTCGGTCGCACCCCGAAGGCGCGCGCGACGAAAGCCTCCATCAAGAATAAAATAAATGTTTCTTTCGTCCATGCGTCTGAAGACGCATTCTGTCTCGCCGTAGGGGACGGAGAAATTACAAATGAAACTATGTTTTGACCCGGAGAGATGGCAGAGTGGTCGAATGCGTCTGACTCGAAATCAGATTTACGAGCGATCGTAACGGGGGTTCGAATCCCTCTCTCTCCGCCATTAAAGCCCAGTTCCCCGTAAGGGGGGCTGGGCTTTAATGTTGATGGGGTGGATTCGAACCTAGGTTCGCCGCCGCCTATGGCGGCGGTTCGAAAAATTCAAAAAAGAATTAAATTTTTAAATAATATTCTTTTCGACCTGAGCGCTCTCTCCGCTCCCCAAGTCGAATAGAGCAAAACCTCTCTCTTCACAACCTCAATGCCCGTCATTGACCTCTGGCGCAGTCACCGCCAGGGGCGTGGCGGTGGGCATGGGCGTCGGCACAGGCCAGCGGACCCAGGGGATATGTCCGTCCCGGATCAAGTCGTGGGCCAAAAGCTCCCCAAAGAACATATTCCCCTCCGGCGTGAGATGGTCATTGCCCCCGTTCTCGCTTAAGGGGTAAAAGGTTACGCGCAGGGCGGTCATCTCGTCGTTGGTATCCATGTGATAAATCCCATACCGCTTGCAGACATCCGCCCAGATGGAGGGATCCTCAGGATTGGGCCTGACGACCCCCGTGTGGGTCGTGCAGAGGACCAGCCGGACAGGCTGTCCGCTGGAGGTCCGCATTTGGGAGAGCTCTTGGTTCAACAGGTTGATCGGCGCCCCGTACATTCTCACCAGCACATCGTGGAACTCGGGCTTCGAAAACAAGGAATCATTAAAAAGAAAATTGTTTTCCTGCACCGTAACCAGATTCTCCTTTTTCGCCAGGTCATAAAATTCCCGGGCCAGCCCTTCCGGTATCCGCTTCTCGGGGGGTTTGAGCCGGTATTCCATATCCCAGGGCCAAAAGGGAATGCCGTCCTTGGTGGGCGGGCACTTGAAGTAAAAGAGGAAAGGATAAACCGTGTAAACCGCCGGGGGCTGAAGAATCACCACCAGGTCGATGTCGTCTTTTTTGCACACATTCAGGAACCTCGTAATTGGGCCAGAGGAAAAGGGGGTCCCCCGCCGAATGGTGCAGTCCAAAAACCTCAAATTTCAGGGGCTGGTCGTCCATGGACGCGAGGGCGTTGAGTTCCAGCTCCATGCGCTTGGAGGTGCTCAAGATGCGGGGCCATCCTTCGGGAAGCCCCGGACTGGAAATCTTTACCTTGTAGGGATGGGTAACCACCATGGTGGCCCGGGAATCCCCCACGTAAAGAATACGGTAAGTATGGGGTTGTTTTTTAAGGGGATATTCGGGCTCCGCTACCCCGATGGAATTGCGGCCGTCTCCCCCTGCCGTGGGCCATCCGTAAATATCCCGGAAGGTCAGGATCGAGTTGAATTGGGGATTATAAAAAAGAGTTTGCGTTCGTTGTTGGGGTCGCTGACAAAGCGGCCTGGAATATTCGCCGGCAGGTTGGTAAAGGGGTAGAGATTTTGGCCTGCCTCGGGAACCGGGTCTCCCCAAACGCTTACGAAAGAGACAGGCTGATTTAAATTGGAGGGCAAAAGCCTTTGGAGGGGCGCTTCCAAACTGGCTTGAAGCGCGTACAGAAACCCGTTGGTTTCCGCCAGGGATAATACGCTGGCGGTGGCGGTTAAGGGGCCCGTCAAGGTCGCCGACCCGTCCACTGTCCATTCCAAGCCAAAAACAAGGGGACTATTAAGATCCCCGACATAAAGCTTGTTCCCCGCCCCGACGGTACAAAGCGCCGTGGGGTGCAAGGGCCCCGCCGTGGTCGGCGGAATCACAGTCACCTTTTCGGTTTTCAGATCCAGCTTTCTTAGGGTTCCCGCTTCGGTGCAGGTGATGAAAAGAGAATCCACCGAACTAGCGTAAGACATATCCCGGATGCCCGCCATGGAAACCAGGCTGGCCGGACCTTCCACCTGGGTCGCGGAGGATAATCCCGCAAGCGTCGAGACCACGCCGCTTTTCAGGTCAATCAACCTTATCAGTTGGTTCCCGAAGTCATTGACCGCCAAACGATCCCCCGGCAGGTAAACCACGTTTTTAGGCTGGTTAAACTGAGCTTGGGCGAGGGTGCCGTTTTGCTTTCCGGGTTTATCCTGCCCGGAAAGGGTATCCACCGCGTTGTCGGCGTCCAAATGGACAATGCGGATGCGGTTGTTTCCCGAATCAGCGACATAAAGTTTGGTGCTGTCGGGACTGATGGCCAGGCCCATGGGCGACTTGAAACGGGCCCGTGTGAAACTGCCATCCTCGAATCCAACCTCGCCCGACCCCGCCACCAGGTCGATACTATAGGAAGACATGGGCTTAACGGCCCAAAGGTAGTTTGGGGAAACACAGAGAAGGATGAGGAAACAGGTCCGGAGAATGCCCGTGAAATAATTTCTAAAAATCCAGAATAGTCGTCTGAAGGCCATATAAAACTCCTACCTAAAGTTAGGAAAGGCCAAACCGACGACATGATACCCCTCTCCGACAGGGGATAAGAACTTAATATCGGAAAGGGTTATTCTTATTAAAAAATGATATGGAACCAAAGAATCTGAAACAGGCTATCGCTGGACCTTAATATTAATCATGCCGTTTTGAAGGGTTCCGTACAAGCGCACCCAAAGGGCCAGGTACATTTCGGGGCCCCGGGAGGCCGAAATATCCCCCAGATCCAAAATATCCGTCCAGCCGAAAGACTTAAGCAGATGGGCCGTTTTTTCCTTGGCGTCCTTATCGTTTCCCGCCATGAAAATCGTATGGTCCCCACCCTTGAGCGACTGGGGGTTGACCATGACGGGCGCGGCGATGGTGTTGAGTGATTTCACCACCTTCAGGTTGGGAAAGGCCTTCTGGATATTCTCGGCCACGGAACGGTCCTGGCTGGCGAAGACACCCGGCGGCATGCCCTTGCTGAAATCAAGCTCGTTGGCGGTGTCGATGATCACCTTATAACCCACCTTATCCGCCTCAGCCATATGAAGAGCCTCCACCGAAATTTGTCCGTGGGTGGCGTTGATCAGCAAATCTCCCTGAGCCGCGGCTTCCTTGAAGGTGACGACCTTGGCCTTGTGATCCACGCTGGCCAGCCACTCGTTCAAGGTGCCCGCCATATTTTTTTTCTCGTCCAGCTTTTTCGGGTCCCGGGTTCCCAAAAACACCTCATGTCCCAGTTCCACCAGCTTTTTCCCTAAGGTTTGCGCCACGACTCCCGAACCGATGAGGCCTATTTTCATATTTTTCCCCTCGATGAATAATTTATTTCGGCCAATGCTATGAAGGCTTTCGAAAGGAAAGCAAGAGTCGTGGGGATTTTAGTTTTTAACGGTACGCGTGATGACTTGTTGCAGGGCTTCCGCCGCAGGCGATAGGGGCGCCTTTTTTCGCCAGGCAAGGGAAAGGGTCCGCAAGGCCTTCAGGGAAGAAATGCGGGCGTAAGACACCGCCGAAAACTTGGCTACCATTTGGGGCACCAGGCTGATGCCTAACCCCGCGGCTACCAATGCCTGTACCGTCTCAATGCCGCCGCTCTCGAAGACCACCTTGGGTTCGAGCCCTGCCTTGCGGTATAGATCAAGGGTGATCTGGCGGAAACCATGGCCCGTCTTCATTAGGATGAAGGATTCATCTGCCGTTTGTTTGAGATGGAGGGAGCCCTTCCCCGCCAAGCGGTGTTTGGCGGGCAGGGCCAGAAGCAGTTCTTCGGTCAGGATCGTCTGGTGATCCAATCCAGGGCGCAATCCCGCCTCGTCCATGATGGCCAGTTCCACTTCGCCCTGCTCCAGGGCCAGCGCAAGGTTGGGCGAGGATTCTTCTTTCAAGTGGACCTGGATCTTCGGGTAGGCCTTCCGGAAAGCCGTGAGGATGGGCGGAAGCAGGTGGGCCCCGGTGGTGGGCATACAGCCTAAGCTGACCTTGCCCATGGAAAGACCTGAAAGGGCCTTGGCGTCTTCCCGGGCCGATTCCATCTGTTCGAGGATCATTTTGGCGCGGGGAAGAAAAATTTCACCCCTCGCGGTTAGCTTTCCCCCCTTTCGGGTGCGCTCAAAAAGCGGCCCGCCCAGTTCCTCCTCCAGTTTGGCGATTTGGATGCTCAAGGAGGGTTGGGACACGTTGCAGGTTTGGGCCGCGGTGGTGAACCGCCCGGTTTGGGCTATGGCGAGGAAATAGCGGAGCTGGTGTGTTTCCATAGTTAATAACTATATATATCATAGTAACTATATCTTTTACTAATAACTCTTCAGGGCGTACTGTGAAGCCATTCCAATTGAAGAGGTTTCCAATGGCACAAGGCACTCTCTACAACAAGGTCTGGGATTCCCATGTGGTGGATCAGCTCCCCACGGGCCAGAACCAGCTTTTCATCGGCTTGCACCTGATCCACGAGGTCACCAGCCCACAGGCTTTCGACATGATCGCGGAAAAGGGTTTGAAGGTGGCCTATCCCGGCCGCACCTTCGCGACGGTCGATCACATCGTTCCCACCCAAAGCCAGGCACGTCCCTTCGCCGATCCCGAAGCGGAGCTGATGATGGGCGCCATTGAAAAGAACGTCAAAAACTTCGGCGTCCCCTTCTTCGACTTCAAGTCGGGAAACCAGGGCATCGTGCACATTGTGGGCCCCGAGCAGGGCCTGACCCAGCCCGGCATGACGATCGCCTGCGGGGATTCCCACACCTCCACCCACGGGGCCTTCGGCACCCTGGCCTTCGGCATCGGCACTTCCCAAGTTAGGGACGTCTTGGCCACGCAGTGTTTGGCCATGGACGCCTTGAAGGTTCGCCGGATCAACGTGAACGGCAAATTGAAACCGGGAATTACCGCCAAGGACGTAACCCTCTATGTCATTCAGAAGCTGGGGGTGAAGGGCGGTATCGGCTACGCCTACGAGTACGGCGGGAGCGTGTTTGACGCCATGACTATGGAAGAGCGCATGACCGTCTGCAATATGGCCATCGAAGGCGGGGCCCGGGTGGGCTATGTGAACCCGGACCAAACCACTTTTGATTACCTGAAAGGCCGGCCCCACGCGCCTTCCGGAGACAAGTGGGAAAAGGCCCTAACCTATTGGAAATCGGTGGCTTCGGACAAAAACGCGCTGTACGACGATGTCGTGAATTTTGACGCCGCCGACATCGAACCCATCGTCACCTGGGGCATCACTCCCGACCAGTCGGTCGGCGTGAACGACAAACTGCCCGAAGTCGCAACCTTTTCTGCCGACGAGGCCAAAACCGTAGAGTTGGCTTATAAGCACATGGACCTGAAGCCGGGATCGCCCATCAAGGGCACGCCTATTGACGTGGCCTTTATCGGAAGCTGCACTAACGGGCGCATCTCTGACCTGCGTGAAGCGGCCAAGGTCGCCAAGGGTCGTCATGTGGCCAAAACGGTTCGGGCCTTCGTGGTGCCAGGATCGCAAAAGGTGAAGCTGGAGGCGGAAAAGGAAGGCCTTCACAAAATTTTCACCGAGGCCGGTTTTGAGTGGCGGGAGGCGGGGTGCTCCATGTGCCTTGCCATGAACCCAGACAAGCTTAGGGGCAAGGAAATTTCCGCCTCTTCCTCTAACCGCAATTTCATCGGGCGGCAGGGAAGCAAAGACGGGCGGACCATGCTGATGAGCCCCGCTATGGTGGCGGCCGCGGCCATCGCGGGAAAAGTAACCGACGTTCGGGAGGTGCTGAAATGAGCAAGATCACTCAAATCGAAGGAAAAGCCATACCCATCGAGGGGAACGACATCGACACGGACCGCATCATACCGGCCCGTTATTTGAAGGAGATTACCTTCACCAACATGGGCCAATACCCTTTCTATGACGAGCGTTTCGACGCCGAAGGGAAACCTAAGGGACATCCCTTCGACCTGCCCCAGTTCCAGGGCGCTAATATCCTTATCGTAAACCAGAATTTCGGATGCGGCTCCTCGCGCGAGCACGCGCCCCAGGCGCTCATGCGTTGGGGTATCCGGGCTATCATCGGGGAATCCTTCGCCGAGATCTTCGCGGGCAACTGCACCATGCTGGGCATCCCCACCGCGACGGTCAATCATGGGGAGATGATGAAACTCCAGACCCTGGTCAAAGAAAAGCCACAGATGAAATTCATGCTCGACCTGGAAAAGAAAACCTTGTTAGCCGAGGAAAAGGAATATCTGCAATTCGACATCCATGAATCCAAGCGCAACGCCTTGGTCAACGGGACCTGGGATTCCACGGGACTGCTTCTGGCCAATGCGGATAAAACCGCCGGGGTGGCCCAAAAGCTTCCCTACGTCTCGGGGTTCTAAGCCCCCTACAGGAGGGGAAGATGAACACCTTTACTCAAACTTGCCTGGTTCTTGACGCGGTCTTCAGCGCCTATTGGCTGTGGGCCGCGAGACGGGTGAAAAAAGCGGCCCAGCGCCAATCCCATGGGAGCCGGGCCCTCCATATCACCCTTTTTGTGGCTTCCTACCTTTTGGCCTTCTTTCCTTTTCCAAGCTGGGGCTTCCTGGATTTGCGACTGGTTCCTCCTTCCACCTTCTGGGGTCTTTTGGGAGTGGCGATTTGCGCGGCAGGGCTGACCTTTGGCTTCTGGGCCCGCGTCACCCTGGGGAAAAACTGGAGCGGAGCCGTGACCATCAAGGAAGGCCATGAGTTAATTCAAAGGGGACCCTACCGCCTCGCGCGCCACCCCATGTACACCGGAATCCTCACCTCCCTTCTGGGCGCGGCCCTTACCACGGGGAAGGCCGGAAACTTTTTTGGCCCGGTCCTTTTATTGTTCGCCTTCACTCGAAAAATGGCGATGGAAGAATCCTACCTGACCCGGCATTTCGGAAACCGATATCTAGATTATTCCAAAAGAGTTAAAAGACTGATTCCATATATTTATTGATTTCGATCCCTCCTCTCCAATCCCTCGGATGAGTTAGGTATAATAAAGTTCAAGTTTTTATTCAAACCCAGGATTCTTTCGTGGAAAAAGATCTCAAGATCATCAATCAATTGACGGCGGTCATCCAGGCCAATGTCGATGAGCACTTCGGCTTTCAGCGCCCCAACAACCGAAGCCTGGAAAGGGTCCGGCAATACGCCCAGGAAATGCTGGATCTCTATGTGAAGGAATTGATGAAGGAATCGGAAGAGCTCCAAAAGCAGTGGATCTTGGGGCATCCTTTCCTCGTTCTTTGCCGGGTCAGCGGGGAAACACGCACCTACCAGATCCGCCTCACGACCAAGGACAATCCGAAAGGCTTGTAAACCTTCCACGTTTCCCCCCTGTAAATTCACGCTTTTTCCCGTTTTTTAAACCCTCCCGTCCCCCTCAAAAATAACCTTACCCCGAAGGACCGGGCTTATACTTCTTTTGTCTTTTAGGAATTCGATCCATTTTGAGGAGGGTTCTATGGCGGCTTCTTCCAATATCAAGTTAAAGGTGATGTTTTCAGGGGAATTCCCGGTGGTTCACGCCGATCTGGAGCAGGGCCATACGGTTTACGCCGAGTCGGGCTCACTGGTTTCCATGAGCCCCAATATCGACATCCGCGGCCAGATGCGGGGCGGGCTGGGGCAGTCTTTCCTGCGCAAACTTCTTACCGGCGAGACCTTCTTTTTTGAGAAGCTCACCGCCGAGAACGGACCGGGAGAGGTCATCCTTGCCCCCGCCCCTCCGGGTGAGGTGGAGCTGGTGGAAATGGACGGAAGCGTCGACTACATGGTGCAAAAGGGCGGCTTCCTGGCCGCCACCGAGGACGTGAAGCTTTCTCCCAAGATGCAGAATCTTTCCCAGGGGTTGTTTTCGGGCGCCGGTTTCTTTGTCGCCCGCATCTCCGGCAAGGGCACCATGGTTTTGACTTCCTACGGCATGATCCGCAAGCACGAACTGGCCGCTCAGGAAGAATACGTGGTCAGCAATCACCACCTGGTGGCTTGGACCGCCTCCACCGCCTACAAGACCCGGCTGGCTTCCAAGGGTTTAATTACCTCTTTCACCTCGGGCCAGGGTTTTGTTTGCCTCTTCAAAGGCCCTGGAACCGTTTATACCCAAAGCCGCAGCCCCCAGGCCTTGGCGACTTGGCTGAGGCGATACATGCCCCGCCGGGCCTAACCATGCTGGAATATCCGGCCACGGCCTTTACACCGGATGGAAGCAGCGGGCCTAAAGCCTGCCGCCTCAAGCTGGGGACAAGGGTCTTGCAGATCCTTCAGGACGACAAACCCGCAGTGGAATGGGAATACCGTTCCTTGGAGTTCGACCACGCGGGTGAGCATGGAGAAATGCTTCTCATCACCCCCGGCAAGGCCGCCAAAAACATCGGCAGCGTTACCATAAGCGATACCGAGTTCCGGATGGCCCTTTCGGTTCGTGTCCCCGCCGAAAAAAGCGATTACCTGCTTCATTTCGGCGACCGGTTCCAAAAAAACGTGAAGCGCAAATGGCGCAACCTCATTTTGGCCGGGACCGTGACCGCCCTTTTCTGCTGGGGCGTTTACTGGGGAGTGACCACCGGGGCCACCGCCTGGGTCCTAAAGCATTTTTCAGTGAAAAAGGAAGTGGAATGGTCCGCCAAACTGCCTCCCGCCTGGGGGGATTTGGGAACTCCCCTGCCGGACACCGACCCCGCGGCAAAAGCCGTACAAGCCATTTTGGACCGCTTGAAAGCGGCCATCCCCGACAACCCGGGTTATCCCTTCAAGCTTTACGTCATTAAGAATAAAGAAATGAACGCCATGGCCCTGCCCGGGGGCACGGTGGTGGTCTTGACAGGACTTCTCGCCCAGGCCGACTCACCCGAGGAAGTAGCCGGGGTCTTGGGCCATGAGATGACCCACGTCTTGAAGCGCCATGTGATCCGCCAGGTTATTCATAACCTGGGTTGGCGGCTTTGGGTGGGGCTCTTTTTGGGGGATGGTGATTTCAGCAAGGCCGCCGAGGGTTTGGGCCATCTGGGGGAACTATCTTTTAGCCGAAGCCAGGAGGAAGAGGCCGATATGGGCGCGGCGCAGATTCTTGCCAGGGCCAACCTGCCCATTGAGCCCTTTATCGGATTCTTTAAAAAGATGCAAAATCAGGCCGTCACTGCCGACTCGCCTTTTAAAAACTTTATATCAGACCACCCTTCCAACGCCGAGCGCATGGAAAAGCTGGAGGCTCTGGCTGGCAACTCTTCTTCGGGGAAAGTGGAACCCATTACGGGAATCGACTGGGCGGTGGTGAAGGCGGAAGTGAAATAAAAGCTATTCTTGTTTGTCGATCAGGCCCTGGATAATTTCCCATTCCTTGGGCGTGACGGGCTGAACCGAGAGCCTGGAATATTTAAATAGGGCCATGTTCTTCAAGCCCGGGACCTTCTTTAAGAAATCCAACGGGATCACCCGCTTGCAGGCCTTTACGAACTTCACATCCACCATGTACCAGCTGGGTTTTTGGGGATCGCTCTTCTCGTCAAAATGAATGTCCTTGGGGTCAAAGGCTGTGTGGTCGGGGTAGCCTTCTTTTACGATTTCCCCAACGCCCGCGATGCCCGAAGGTTTTCCACCGGAATAATAAAAGAACATCTGGTCGCCCTTTTTCATCTTGTCCCGCATGAAATTGCGGGCGGTGTAGTTGCGAACCCCGTCCCAAAAAGTAACTTTATCTTTCTTCCATTGCTCAACCGGGTAAACATCGGGCTCGGCCTTCATCAGCCAATGCCTGTATTCCTTGTCCCATACGCCCATTTTTTCCGCCTTGGGGAGCCCTCAGGCCCGATTTATGTTTCTGTTTTCTCCGTCGTCCGCCACAACTCGAATCCACCGACAACGCTGTAAACCTCTTTGAATCCTTGATCCATTAAATAAGCCGCCGCGCCTTGGCTGGTATGGCCGTGGTAGCAATAGCAGACGATGGGCTTGGTCTTGTCGGTTTTTGTGACAAATTCTTGGATATTCCCGTCGTTTAAATGCAGGGCGCCGGGAACATGGGAAGCCGAGAAGGAACCGGGGTCCCTTACATCGACAAAGAGAAACTTTCCTTCCTTGTGCATCTGGGCGGCCTGTTCGACCGATATTTCCTTAAAAGCTTCCATCACTTTTCCCCAGTCCGCTTCAATATTTCCTTCTCCCAAAGCTTGGCATACTTGGCGAAATCATGAAAAGCGGAGAGCCCGCACACCATCAGGCCATGCCAGCCGTCCAAAAAGCCGTGGCGGGAGATATAACCCCGGAAAAAGGTGACAAGGGGCGCAAGGGTCACGTAATACCACCAAAAAGTAATTTTCTTGGGTTTCACTTCCGTAATCGCCAGATCCGAATAGCGGTTCATCTTATCCAGGTACTGGTGAATGGAATCGTAGGTGTAATGGTTCATGGGTTCGGAAAGTTCCAGGGTTTTCCCTTTCACTTCTAGCCCCTCATGCACCGGTTCATTGGTAAATCCACCTTGGCCGTTTTTGATCAGCCGTAGTTGGGCGTCGGGCCACCAGCCGCAATGCTGAATCCATTTGCCTAAGAAAAAAGCGCGCCGCTTCAAGAAATAACCGTCAACACCTTCGGGAGTCAAGGGAACCTGTTTTTCTATCTCGGAAATGAGTTCGGGCGTCAGTTCCTCGTCGGCGTCCAGGGAAAGTATCCAATCCCCTGAACATTTGGAGAGGGCCCAGTTTTTCTGGTCCGAATAGCCCTTCCAGGGGCGGACAAAGGTTTTCGCGCCCAGGGATTTGGACACCGCCACGGTTTTATCCTTACTTTGGGCGTCCACCACGATGGTCTCGACCTTGGCGAAGGTTTGTTTGGAAAACTTCACGCTCTTGAGGCATCGCGCGATGTTGTGTTCCTCGTTCAGGGTGATGATGACGACCGACAAGGGGGGTTTTTTCACAAGTGCATCCTAACTTTATTGGTCATTGCGAGCCACTGCACCGCTAGGTGCGCTTAGTGGCGTGGCAATCTCAGTTAAAAATCTTAAGGATTACAGCAAAATCCAACTGGGATTCCCACGGCCCAAACCACGCCTATCGGCGCTGGGCCTCGGAATGACACAAAATCTTTTTTTCCTAAATCGAGTTATTTTCTTCCCAATAACTTCCGGTACCGCTGATAAAAGCCGCTGGTCTTTTTCAAGAAATCCAACCCATCTGTGTCGGGAAACATGTGCACCCGACGGATTTCCATGGGGTCCTCCCCGAATCGGGTAGGCCCGCTGTTGACCGCGATGCCAAAGGTAAAGCCCGCTTCCCGAACAGCCTTTTTGACTTCCGGGTTCTGATCCCCATAGGGGTAAGCGAAGGAGGGAACCGCCTTCCCCAACAGGTCCTCCAGAGATTTTTTGGACTCTTCCACTTCCCTTTTCATTTCCACGATCGGCAGTTCGGCCAGGTTTCGGTGGCTAAGGGAATGGGCGCCGATTTCAACAAAACCGCTATCCGACATTTCCCGGATCTGTTCCCCGCTCAAAAGGGAAGCCTCGGGTTCGCCCTTGGCGGTATCCCAAAAATTGGTTTTATGTTTTCGCTCGCCCAAAGCGTAAACCACGGCCTTCATTTTGTATTCCCGAAGGAGGGGCAAAAGGTTGCGGTGATTGTCCTCATATCCGTCGTCGAAGGTCAACACAATGGGTTTTTTCGGAAGCTTCTGGTTTAAAAAATCGCCGAAGGTGACCGTCTCAAAACCACGCGCCTTTAGGGATTTCAAATGTTTTTCTAACTGGAATTTCGTGATAAAGACATTGAATTTGGAATCTTTCACCGGCTCTTCCGTGACCCGATGGTACATGAGAACAGGAATCTCGTGAAACCTTTTCAAATTGGTTTCAAGAATGACTGATTGGTAGAGGGATTCCAGTTTGGGATAAAGGGTATCGAGATTGTATTCTTTTAATAGAAGCTCATATCCGGTTTGGGCGGTTTGAAGCCGCAAGGCGGGGTCCTTCAAAAGGGCGATCAAATCTTTGGCCGTTTGTTCCCAGTCAAAAGATTCTCCCTCAAAACAATCCCCGAAGTTGGTGGCCTTGGCTTCCTCGAGAACTGGGGGGAGTAGCGGCCCGATGTATTTTTGCTCGCCCAGGGCCACTACCGGCTTCTTGGCGGCCATGGCTTCCAGCGCCACACGGCCCGCCCCCACGACCACCGAGGCCCTTTCGTAATAGGGCTGGAGCGGTGTTTGAAAGCCGGCAAAGGTGAGCCTGGGGTTCGCGGCCTCGAGCGCCCGGTGCTCTTCCCCCACGGGGCCCCCAACGATCTCAAAACGCGCGTTGGGAACCGCCGAGAGAACCCGGGGCGCGACTTCCCGCGCCAGGTGAAGGATCACTTGGTTCTTGGGGCCCGAGAGGCGCCCCACGATCAGGACCAGCGGTTCAGAGGTTGAGGCCGTTTCGAAAGACAATCAATTGCTCCTGTTGGAAAGCCTGGGTTTGGGAGAGCATCTGCTCGCGGATGTTCTCGCACATCACGAGAACGGTGTCCCCGTAAATGTTGAAATTTTTGTTTGAAAAATGCAGGTGCTGGCGCCCGTGCAGGGTGGAAAGATAGGGGGTCTTCGTAGAAAGGCAGGCCCAATAGCTCACCCAGCTGGCCGCGCGGGAATGGGCATGTACCAGGTCGATTTGTTCTTTTTGGATTAATTTTCTCAAAACGAGAAGGTTGGTAAGCCTCCGGCCCCATCCCCGGTCATAGATGGGAATGTTGACCACTTCAGCCCCCACCGGGTGGTCAAAACGCCCCGCCGCCACGAAAACCTTGTGGCCCGAGGACTTTTGGCGCTCAATGAGGGCGACCGTGGAGGTTTCAGCGCCCGTCACAAAGTCGCCGCTTAAAACATGCAGGATGTTCATCCGGCCGCCCTTCCTCAAGTTGGTAATTTACTCGTAACAACCGGACAAAAGCTTCTACAAAAATGTCCCAAAGCCTTTTCGATTCTACAAAAAAGCGGGCAGGCTGGGTGCGGGAAAGGCCCCATTAGGCCGATTCACGATGGCACTTTCCTTGCTTTTACTTCGACATCTAGGTTTCGAGGTACGGCTTTGGAAATGTCCCGGATTTTGGTCCAGTGGAAGGCCGAAGAACACATCAAAAACAACAACCCCCTGGGATGGTTCGAGGATGTTTATGCCTCCGCCGGGGGCGACGAGTTGATTATCCCCTGGGCCAGCCTTTCCCCCAACTCCTTCATGCGCGACTGGCTGGATGAGCACCCCTTTCCCCGGGGCAAGAAGGCTCTGGTGGTCGGCTGCGGCTTGGGCGACGACGCCGAGGACCTGGACCGGCGGGGCTTTAAGGTAACTGCCTTCGATATTTCCCCCACCGCCATTCAATGGAGCCAAAAAAGGTTTCCCAAAAGCCGTGTCAGTTACGAGGTAGCGGATATTTTCAAGGCCCCGGCATCCTGGAAAAAGTCATTCGATTTCGTCTGGGAAGCCTACACCTTGCAGTCCCTGCAGTCCCCCCTTCGTGAAAAAGCCATTGAAGTCATGGCCGGTTGGGTCGCGGTCAAGGGCATCCTTCTGGCCGTCACCCGGGGGAAAGAAGAAGGCGAGTCTCCCGAAGGGCCTCCCTGGCCCTTAACCCTCAGGCAGATGGAGCTTTTCCCGAAGTCGGGTTTAAATATTCGGGAGTTTAAGGATTTCAAGGACCCGGAAGCCCCCGCCATCCGCCGTTTCCTGGGATGCTACCAAAGAGAAATCTAATAGGGCCTGTGTTTATTTCTGCTGTGCCTTCCATTCATTGAACCGTTTGTGCATCTGTCCAATGTGATGGGGAATATGCCCCAGGGAATATTCCAGAATCCGCTCCAGGGTGATAACTCCCCGCTCGGGATGGGTGACGGTCTTTAAGAAGGCTTCGTCCGGAAGTGATTTCAACAAATCATAGTTGGCTTGAATGGCCCAAGTAAGCCCCGCCAAAGCCTGGTCCACATTTCCGTCGATGTAGCGAAGCTGCCTGGCCCAAAGGTCCTGGTCGAAAGGCATGATGGTTTTTCCCGGCTCCGAAAGACAAGCCCGGTAGCGGATATAGAAATTCATTTCGGTATCCAGCAGGTGAAAGATCACTTCCTGGATGCACCAGTGATCCGGATCCGGCTTGAAGTGCCACATGGAACGTGGAAATTCTTTCAGTGCCTGGGGTAGGGCCAGGGCGAAGCCCCCTAACTCGGCAATCTTTTCTTTTCTCTCTTCGGGAGTCATGAAATTTCCTTTCGATTTTCACCCTTCAATGCCATCAGATAAAACCTTAACGAACTATTTATAAGCGATGACCCTTTTGACGGGCGGGAAAAAGAAGAGTTTGTATTTTGAGACCTTGATGTTCTTAAAACGGAGGGCTTTCAAATCCTCCCGGGTCTGACGGAGGTATTTAAAATCCTGGAGAGCCAGCATGCCCTTGGGTTTCAGCACCCGTTTCATTTCCGCAAGGGCCCTTTTTCGGTCCGCCCGGTTCTTCAGGCGGTGCAGGGAAAGATGCGCCGTGACCCGGTCGAAGGCGTTCGAGGCGTAGGGGAGCTTTCGCATGTCCGCCGTATCCACCTTCACCCGGTCCGAGACGCCCTCCAACCCGGCGTTCTCCCAGGTTTTTCCCGGGTTGTTGGCGTAGATATCAAACTGGGACCAGTCGTCCAGACCGGTGGCCCGGCCCCGTGGAAGTTTTTTCGCCGCCTCGATCAGGATAAATCCCCTTCCGCAGCCCACATCCAACAGTTTCTCCCCGCCCTTTAACTCAAGCCCTTTGATGAAATTTTCCACCGCCAAAATCTTGCCCTTGAAGGCGCTCCAGACCATCCATACCCATAATGCGGCTAAAAAAAAGGCGAGCAGGCCTAAGAACCCTGTCAGATGCCATTCGGCACCGAACTTCAAAGCTAAAAAACCTGAAAGTCCCGTGAGCAGGCTGGTGAAAAGGAGAAACCACTGGGGGCCGGGAGCGTCCAAACCGTATGTCAGATGGGTCGAGGCGCCTAGCCTCTTAGGAAGGGAGGGCATGGGGATACTTTAGCTCAGTTACAGGGCCCTCTCAACCTCGGCCAAAGAAGCGTTGAACCAGCTCCGGCAAAGGGGGTCCAATCCTTTCTTTTTCCCTGATAGGTGAAAGGTTTGGTGCCGGTGGGTCAGCGATTCCCCGGGCGCCAGGGCCGCCGCGGGCGAGGAGGTTTCCAACTCGTAATAGGAACCTTCTTGTTTTCCCCCCGGTTCGGCGGGGCCATCGTTGTAGCTGTTGACCGTGTCGCCGCCATAGGGATCTTTTTGAATTTCCCACATCGAGTTTACATAAGATCCCGCCGGCTGGCGGAGGCTGTATTGGACAATCGTGAGGACCCCGTTCACCGGGTCCCAGGAGCCCAAAAAGGGTTTAGCCCTCTTGGGGGAAACGCCGATCTTGGACCGAAATTGGCTGTCCCCTTTGAAATAGGCTTTATCCGCTCCCACGTGAAGCCGGTCTTTGGGCACAGGGCCGAAATAAGCGTCGTTCACCTTCGGGCCCAAGCTTGCCTCTGTCCCCTCGAGGAAGGGGATGATGACGGTGGTTCGGGGAGAGGATTGGAACATCCCCAAAATCCAAAGGGATAAAAGACCCGTCTCGGGACGCCAGGGTTCTTTTCCCCGGTTCGTGAGGGTGTTAGCCGACTCAAACCCCACCCAACTGATGCCCTCTTCCCCGCTTTCCACCTCTTCCGGACCCAGGAGGCGAATGGTCCTTTCGATTTCAACCTCAAACCCAAACCCCGAGTAATTCTTGAGCAGAGTTCGCTTGGATAGCCGGATGGATTGGTTGTCATGGAAGATCACCTCAAAGGGCTCTCGGTCCAGGGCGGCAGGAACGGCGGCGTGCTTGATATCAAAGGGGACTCCGGGCGCGAAATTAAGCCCGAACTGGCCGCCTTCGGGGCCCAGCCAAAAACGGTCCTCACCGCCGTAGGCGTTGAACTTGGGATGGACCCGGCCCGACCCTATCAAATCTTGGTTGACCCAGCCGTGGCTTAAGCCCTCTGGGCCCTTAAAGGTGCTGGTTAAAACCCGGCCTTGCAGAAGGGGGGCCACAGCAACCATCCGGCCTTCGCCATCCGAAAGCAGGCGGATGTCCGTATGGGTATTTACGGCATCCATATCTTCTTGAAAGGTGGGCAAGGGAAGTCCTTTAGGAATTGTTGGGAGAATGCCGGATCATTGTAGAGGGGGTTAAGAACCGCCGGAAATAAAAAAGCCCTGAAGTTTTGGTTCAGGGCTTAGGGACATGCGAACAGCTAAGTTTCGGTTATTCATCCCCCGTTTGGAGGAAAGAATAAAGGGTCGTGCCGTCGCGCCAGACAAAAAGCCGCACGCCGGTTTTAAGGTCGCTCTTTTTTAGGATGACCGTGAGCTGGTTCGCCGAAATGATGGGCTTGTCGCCTACCCGCAAGATGATGTCGCCAGGCTGGAGGCCCGCTTGCGCGGCGGGCGACTGCTGATCCACCTGGGTTACCACCGGCCCCTTGGGGGCGTTGGCGGGAAGCTGGCTCTTAAGTTCCGGCGTGGGGTCCTGGTAGGTTAACCCTAAGTTGTCGTTTTCGCCCTGAGCGCCATTGGAATTATCCCCGTTGTTGTCCCCGCCCTGGTTTTCCTTGTTCAGGAAAGTTTCATCGAGCTTTTGCAGGGTCACCGGCAGGGTGCTCTGGACGCCGTTTCGCAAAATGGTCATCTGGGCGGTCTGGCCCGGTTGGTAGGTGTAAAGCTTGGCCACCAGGTCCGCCGAATCATGCACCTTGTTTCCATCCACCGAAAGCACGATGTCGCCGGGTTTTAGCCCCGCCTTTTCCGCGGCGCTTCCCGGGTTGATGTTGGAGATCAAGGCCCCCTCGGGGGAAGTAAGACCGAAGCTTTGGGCCATCTTGGGGTCGAGGGATTGCACCACGGCTCCTAAGCCGGCGCGGATGATCTTGCCGTTATTCACCAGATCCTCGGCGGCCTTGCGGGCGATGTTGACGGGGATGGCGAAACCGATGCCGACCGACCCGCCTGATTGGCTGTAAATGGCGCTGTTAATGCCCACCACCTCGCCCTGAATGTTGCAGAGGGGCCCGCCCGAGTTGCCGGGGTTAATGGAGGCGTCGGTTTGGATGTAGCTCTGGTAGCCCTGGTCTTGGCTGATTTCAACGCTTCGGCCCTTGGCCGAAATGACGCCGGTCGTCACCGTGTGGTCCAAGGCGAAGGGGTTGCCAACCGCGATAGCCCACTCGCCCACCTGCAGGGCATCCGAATCGCCCAGAACGAGATGGGGAAATGCCTTTCCGGTAATTTTGACGATGCCGATATCCACCTTATCGTCCTTGCCGACGATGGTTCCGGGATAGGTGGTGCCGTCTTCCATGGTGACGGTGACCTTTTCGGCCTTACCGATCACATGGGCATTAGTGAGGATGTAGCCGTCGGAAGTGATGAGAAACCCGGACCCTAAACTGCGTTGTTTTTGTTTGAAGGTGCGTTCCGGTGTTCTTTGGCCGTGGGGGCCGTAAAACCAGAAGTTGAAGAAATCGTCCATGCCCCCGAAGTTGTCCAGGCCACGGATATTCTCGGTCCATTCGGAGCTGATGTTCACGACCGCCGGGCTGACCGCCGCCGAGACGTCGGTGAAGGCCTTCTGTAGGGCCAGGGCCGCGCTATTGGGGGGAAGCAATACGGGCGGCGCTTCTTTCCCTAAGTGAAGCTCGGCGGCGGCGACTAAGGTTGGAACTAGAGGCGAAAATAAAAGTGCCAATACGGAAAAGAGGCGGATCGGTTTCACCAAATATTTAAGTTTAATCATCGGGCAATTCCTCCGGTGCGGCGTTTTGCGCGGAAGGCCCCATCGTCTGGGGGGATATCCGCTTGCATTTCAACATCTCACTGATTTCGGGATGCTGGAGCGACAACGTTATGACGATTTGCACGCCCGAAAGGTTCACTCCGCAGGTTTTGACGAGGTAGGTAATACATTCGAGCCGTTCCACGTCGCACTGCGAATAAAGCCTTGTTTTCTTGAGGGTCCGGCAGGGGGAGATGAGCCCCATGCGCTCATACTGCCGGATCGTTTGTTCGTGGAGGTTCAACAGCTGGGCCACCACGCTGATGGTATAGATGGGATGTTCCCGGGGGACTTCCATTTTCTAAACCGCCTTAGCTGAAATAATCCCGGAGAAGTTCCACGTCTTTAGAGCCGCGGATCTTGCGCATGGCGCGCTCCTCGATTTGGCGAACCCTTTCCTTGGAGATGCCGAGTATCTGCCCGATCTCTTCCAGAGTCTTGGTGCCCTGATCGTCCAGCCCATAGCGCCAGGTCAAAATTTGCCCGTCGCGGCTGTCCAGTTCGCCCAAGGCTTCCTTTATCTTATCCTTCAGGTCGTCGTTCATCAGTTCATTCTCGAAAGATTCCAAACCCTTCGGGTCTTTCAAAAACTCGATGAGCGGCGTTTCGCCCTCGCCCACATGGGTGGTATCCAGGCTCAAATAACCGTGGGAAAACTTTTGAACTTCATCCAATGTTTCCCTGCTGATATCGGCCTTTTTCATCACTTCGCCATCAGTCAGGGCCGAGCCTTTTTTCTCCGTCCAGGCGGCCACCTTCTTGGATATCTTACGGATTTTTTTCGACTGGCTCTGTGGAATCCGAACCATATCAGCCTTGTCCATAATGGCAGCCAGGATGGATTGGCGGATCCACCATACAGCGTAGGAAACAAACCTCACCCCGCGTTCGGGGTCGAAGGTCTTGGCGGCCTTGATGAGCCCCAGGTTGCCCTCGTTGATCAGGTCGAGGAAGCTCAAGCCCCGGTTGCGGAAGCCCTTAGCCACCGACACCACGAAACGCAAGTTGGCTTCGATCATGTGGGTCATAGCGGCTTCATCACCCTTGCGGGCCAGCCGGGAAGTTTCTTTTTCTTCTTCGGGGGTTAAAAGGGGTACCCGGGCTATTTCCCGCAGGTAGGTTCCCAACGACTTGTCTTCGCTGACGAATGCTAACTTTTCCATGACTTTCCTCCCCTAACGGCTTATAAATACTATTAACCTAGAATCAGTTAATTGAACTAATCTTAATTAGAATATATGAGTCACTTCGACTCATGTCAATCTAAAAGGATCGTGTCTGCATAAAAATCGGAAAACGTGATTTATCGTGGGAATTATGGGTTTAATTGATGTTTTTCCTTAAATTTTATGGGATTGCCTCAATTCTTTTTAAAAGATACACTTGTATACATGAACCCCGGTGAAGTAGATGGTCCTCAGATAACTTTCAAGATCAATCCCCAAAAACAGGAAGAAGCAATTTTGTGGTTAGTTAATAATTGTGAGCACGATCTAACTAAATACTTTGTTTTAAAAATACTTTTTTACGCTGAAAAATATCATTTGAATAAGTATGGACGGCCAGTAATTGGGGATGAATTGAGTGCAATGTTTGATGGGCCTGTTCCTTCAAAAACTTATGATCTAATAAAAGACGTATTAAATGACAAAGTAAAAAAAGCTTTTGTTATCAAATCAGATCAAAGAACAATTGAACCTCTCAGATCCGCCAACAAAGATTATCTTTCTGAAAGTGACATTGAAGCCTTAAAGTACGGCTTGGATAAATGTAAAAATTTATCTTTTATCGAATTAAAAGAAATGTCCCACAAAGAACCGGATTATCTAAAAGCATGGAATGCTCGAGGGGGAAAAGGTTCAAACCCAATTGATCTAAAAGATTCTTTAGATCCGAAAACTCAAACTCAAGATTCCAAAATCATGGTGCAATTTTCCAATCATATTAAGGTATGACGTTATATGTTCGCGATTGTGTTGTTGGTGATGTTTATTTAATCAATTGTACAGCGGAAGAAATTGCAGACCCCAAAGCAAAGATGTGTATCTGTGTTTCTCCTAATCAATTCTTTCTAATTAACACTGCTGCTATGCTTACTGATAACCTAGTCATTCTTCAAAAAGAGCATAAATTTCTAACTTACGATAGCAATGTAAATTGTGGGATAGCTTTGATTTTTGAAAACAAGCGAGAAGTAATAAGAAGAGATGGTTCTATTTCGACAAACTTATTAAACGATATGATTGATGTTGTGGAAGACGCAAAAGTAATGACTCCCATTGAAAAACGAAGCATACTTTCATCGTTAAGAGATTTGCAAATTAGCCGAAATAAAACTTAATTTTATTTGCCAGTAATCCATAGCTATCAACTTTTTGTGAGGCTATTAGGAAACTCATAAACAAATTTCAGAAGCATCTCAGCAAAAGTCATTAATTCTTCAGCATCTTTTTGTTCTTTTACGTGTATCTCATGATTTGCTTCATTCCCCTGTTTTCTTAAACGATTAGCCCATTCTTTATTTCCAGGCGGAATAAAACCTTTGCTCTCTAGAAAATCCACATACTCGACAAAAGAAAGCCCCTGATCCGCCCCTTTTTCTACAGAAATATTCATTAAAATTTTTCGACATAACATAACTACAGCAGTATAAGAATTAGTGCTGCAACAATTTCTCGCCTCC
>CAVTWJ010000020.1:0-128452 GCA_963738405.1 candidate division FCPU426 bacterium
GCTTCTTAAAATTTCCCCGATGTTCCAACGAATCACCTGCCCTTATCAAGTTCAGCAGGAAGAAGCTGTTAATTTAGAGTTTGGCCGCATCCTTTTAGAGGGCGGGAATCTTTACCCCGACATCCGCCAGGGTGGACCCTATATCCATTCTTCCTATCCTCCCCTTTATCCATTCCTTCTTTCCCTTTGCATGAGAATCCTGCCTGGGCCTTGGCTTCCAGGGCGTTTGCCGGCATTTCTGGGTTATCTGACGGCCGGACTGTTGCTGTTGGCTTGGGGCTGGGGAAAATGGGGCCCGATCCCGGCGACCGTTCTTGCTGGGTGCCTTTGGCTTTTCCCGACCTGGCTGACATGGGGTTCCATGGCGCGGATGGACACGGTCCTGGTGGCGTTAAACCTTTTGGGCTTGATGGTTCTTTTGCGGGAGATGGAAACAAACCCGGAGAATAGGCTCCGCTTCTGGTCGATGGCAGGCTTGATTAACGCGGCCGCGTTATTGATGAAACCCAGCGCCTGCACCCTCACCTTGGCTGTGGCCCTTTTCATGTTTTTGAAAAGACAGTGGAAAGAAGGGCGCGTTTTTTTGGCGGCAGCACTGGTTCCAGTCCTTTTAGTGACGGCCTATTGGCAGTGGAAAACGACAGGCTTTTACCTGATCCATACGGTTCAATGGGCGGCGCAGGATTTTCATCTATCCAATCTTTGGGGATTTCTTTCCAGATCCTTTTTAAAGGAAGGAGGATGGCTTGTTTTGGGGGTCGGCCTAACCCTTTTCAAAAGGCCTTTACCTTTACTGTTGAAACTTCAATTATTGTTTTCGGCCCTTTGGCTCCTGGCCCTTTCCCGGGATGGTGCGGCGGAGAATTACTACATGGAATTTCTGGCGGTGGGAATGGTGGTTTTAGGCGAAGGGTGGTTTGTAAATAAGAAAAATCCATCCGCAAAATCCAATGCGCCCTTGATCTGTCTAGCCCTGGCGGGGCTTTATTTGGGATTGCAACCAGGACCCTTGAGCCCTGACCCCTCGCAAATGGCCGCTGAAGCCCGTGTTTTACCTTTCTTCGCGGTTCCGGGGGAATATCTAACGATGGATAGCAATCTTCCCTACCAGACAGGCCGCCGGATTTGGTATCAGCATTCGGGGCTCCTGCCCTTGTTGAATCAGGGGAAATGGGACCCTTCGCCTCTGATTCGCGACATCACGGCCAAGAAATTTTTAAAGATCGAGATGTACGATTTGCCAAGCCAGTATCTTTGGCCCGATTCGGTGACGAAAGCAGTGGAAGGGAACTACAAGATTTTTGCCGTTGACTCGGGCCGAAGGTGGTACCTGCCCCGTTAGGGAAAGCCTTCAATTTTGTCGTAGGGATCTTTAGGCTCCATTTTGGATTTGAATTCACCCTAGCCCCTCTGCACAATAGGTGGACTTCATCCCGCCCCATGAGGATTTAATGCCAACCGCTTTAGTCATCCACGGACATTTTTACCAACCCCCCCGGGAAAACCCCTGGACGGGCGTCATTGACGACCAGCCCAGCGCCCAGCCCTATCCCAATTGGAACGACCGGGTCTATTACGAATGTTACCGGCCCAACGCATTCGCGCGGGTGTTCGATCTTCGAAGCGGCCGCATTGAAAACATCACCAACAATTACGAGTTTATCAGCTTCAATATGGGCCCCACGCTTTTCTCCTGGATGGAGGTTTACCATCCAGGCACTTACAAGAAAATCTTGGCTTCTGATCAGGAAAGCCGCAAACGCAACGGGGGCCATGGCAACGCCATTGCCCAGGGCTACAACCACACCATCCTGCCCCTCTGCAACGACGCGGACCGGGTGACCCAGGTGAAATGGGGCATCGCGGACTTTCAATACCGCTTTGGCCGGGAACCGGAATCCCTTTGGTGCCCGGAAACCGCCTGCGACGATGCCACCCTCTCGGTTCTAATTGACGAGGGCTTGAAATACCTCATCCTTTCGCCGGAACAGGCCCAAAGGATTCGGCCGATTGGAGGCGGTGATTGGCACGATGTTTCCAACGGCAGTATCGACCCAGGCCAAGCCTACCGTTATTTCCATCGGGACGGGTCGGGGCGTTCGATCGACATTTTCTTCTACGACATGAATATCGCCCGTTCCATCGCCTTCGAGGGGGCCCTCATCAGTTCGCAAGCCCTGTTGGAACGCATCGGCCGCGCGGGCGGGGGCGAGGGGCGCATCATCCAGGCCGCCACCGACGGCGAATCCTACGGCCACCACACGAAGTTTGGAGACCGGAGTCTGGCCTATGCCCTGGAAGTCGAGGCGGCCAACCACAATTACTGGGTCACCAACTACGGGGCCTTTCTGGAGAAAAATCCTCCCCACATGGAAGTTGAAATAAAAGTCGGCGAGGACGGAAAGGGAACCTCCTGGAGCTGCGCCCATGGCGTGGGCCGGTGGTTCCGGGATTGCGGCTGTCAAACGGGGGGACGGGAAGGCTGGAACCAAAAATGGCGGGGCCCCTTACGCAAGGCCTTTGATTATGTCCGGGATACGGTTAACAAATATTTCGAGGCGGAAAGGGGAAAATTATTCATCGACCCCTGGGCCGCCCGCAACGACTACATCCAACTAATCCTCGATCCGAACGCTTCCCGGGAGGATTTTTTGGAACGCCACGCAGGAAGGCCACTCAACACCGAAGAAAGGGTTCGAGCCCTGACCCAGCTAGAAATCCAACGCAACTCGATGCTGATGTACACCAGCTGCGGCTGGTTTTTTACCGAGATCTCGGGCATTGAGACCACCCAGGTTTTGAAATACGCCGCCCGCATATTCGACTTTCTCGTGGACTTGGGCCTCCCATCCTGTGAAAAACCTTTTCTCGATATTCTGGAGGAGGCCAAAAGCAACATTCCCGAATACGGCACGGGCGCGGATGTTTACCGCCGTTTCGCCCACTGCTCACGGGTAACTCCTGAGGGCGTCGCTGCCCATCTGGCCATTTCCTCCCTCGTGAATCATCCGCCTTCCAAGGACCGGGTCGGGGGTTACTCCTACGAATTGAAAGACCTGCGCAAGGAAACCCACGGCCGATATACCCTTATTACCGCAAGCGTCACTCTGGAAGAAACCATGTGTCTTCGCCAATTCCGATTGGCGGTTGCCGGACTGCACCTGGGGGGCATCGATTTTTACGGGGCGGTGAAACCCTATCCGGGGGATGGCCCTTTCTTGATGGCCGCCGAGAAGCTTTGGGATGAGTTTTATGTTGTATCCCTTCCCAAGCTCTTAAGGCTGATCCAGGAACAGTTTGGGCCCAATGAGTTTGGCGTTGAACAACTGCTGCCCGAGTCCAAACAGCGTATTTTCCAGGAAATCTATGGCTCTTTGGTGGAGCGTTTCGCCGAACAATACGTGCGTCTATATGAAGACAACCGCCGGAACCTGGAAATGCTCCAATCCGTGGGTTTTGAGCTGCCCAAAGAAATAAGGGCCGCCGCGGAATTCACCTTTGGAAAGCTTTTCGAGGAGCAGATCCAGAAAAAAGAATGGTTCAAAGACCCGGAAGCCTACCGCAATCTTCTGGAACTGGCGGACCAGGTCACCCAGCACGGCTATCAGGTCGACCGTTTCGTGGCCGAACACACCTTCCGGAACCTCATCACCGAAATCGTCGAAAAGTCTGTGGCCGAACCCACTGAAGAGAATCTGGGGGCGGCTTTGGCCGTGGTCAACTTGACCAAAAAATTGGGGCTTCACCACAACCTTTACCTAGCCCAGGAGGCGGTTTTTGAGGCCGCTGAGAAACCCACCGAATTCTCCAAGTTTGTCCCTCTTTCCGACATGCTGGATTTGAAGACCGACTTTTTGCTGACGAAAAACAAGGAACACTTGATTCAGCTGGTTCCCACGGCCTAAGGGTCTTGGCTCTTTCATCTTGTCCGACCTCTTCTGTGTTAATCTGTTGTTCCTAAGAACAGCTCGATTCAGGAGTCTTTCATTGCCGGCCCCAAGAAAAAAAGAAAAAACCGCCAAACCCCCAAAGGTTTCGAAGGCGTCTGTCTCAGGTAAGAAGGCGGAAAAATCCCCGCTCGGCAAAGGACCGGCGCTACCTTCTTCCGCCAACGCCATTCTTCAATTCCATCAAAGGGACCCCCATTCCTACCTGGGGCTGCATCCGACGAAGGGTGAGGCGGTGATCCGGGTCTACCGGCCCGAGGCCCTGGCGGTCCATATCCTCTTTTCGAATGATCCGCCTGTTTCCTTGAAACCCATCGGTCGCGATTTTTTTGAGGGTACCCTTAAAACGAAAAAGGACTTGGGGCCCTACCAGGTGGAAGTGACCTATCCCCAAAACCGGACCTTTCAATACTGGGACCCCTACGCTTTTTGGCCCACCCTGGGTGAAATGGACCTTTATTTGTTGGGCGAAGGAAACCACGAGCGTCTTTACGAAAAGATGGGCGCCCACGTCATTGAATGGCAGGGTGTGACCGGGGTGGCTTTCGCGGTCTGGGCCCCCGGAGCCAAGAGCGTCAGCCTGGTAGGGGATTTCAACGGTTGGGACGGGCGCCTGCACCAAATGCGGTGCCTGGGCTCTTCGGGCATTTGGGAAATTTTCATGCCCGAGCTAAAGGCCGAGGATAAATACAAGTTTGAAATACGACCCTCCAATGGCGGTTATCTTTTAAAAGCCGATCCTTATGCCTTTGAGGCCGAAAAGCCCCCCAAGACCGCTTCCGTCATTTACCAAAGCAAATACCAGTTCAAGGACGCGGAATGGATGGGCCGCAGGGCCCAGGACAACAGCATCAAAAAAGCCGTTTCCATCTATGAGATGCACTTGGAATCCTGGAAAAAGGTCCCGGAAGAAGAGGATCGGCCCCTCACCTACCGCGAAACGGCGGATGACCTGGCGGTTTACTTAAACGAACTGGGCTTCACCCATGTGGAACTGATGCCGGTGATGGAACATCCTTTCGGGGGGTCCTGGGGATATCAGGTTTCGTCCTACTACGCCCCGACCTCCCGTTTCGGCACCCCCGACGATTTTAAGTATTTCGTGGATACCCTGCATCAAAAGGGGATCGGGGTCATCTTGGATTGGGTACCGGCCCATTTCCCCAAGGACGATTTCGCCCTTGGACGTTTTGACGGCTCCGGGCTTTACGAGCACATTGACCCCCGGCAGGGCGAACACCCCGACTGGGGGACCTACGTTTTCAATTTTGGCCGCAATGAAGTTCGCAACTTCCTGCTTTCCAACGCCCTTTACTGGCTTTCGGAGTTCCATGTGGACGGACTACGGCTGGATGCGGTGGCTTCCATGCTTTACCTGGATTACAGCCGGGAAGAGGGGGAGTGGATACCCAACCAGTTTGGCGGAAATGAAAACCTTGAAGCGATCACCTTTCTCAAAAAGCTAAATGAACTGGCCCACGCCAAGTTCCCCGGCGTGTTGATGATCGCCGAGGAGTCTACCGCCTGGCCGGGAGTAAGCAAACCCACTTACACGGGCGGCCTGGGGTTTGGTTATAAATGGAACATGGGCTGGATGCACGACACCCTGGATTACTTCAGCCACGACCCCATCCACCGGCGTTATCATCACAACAATCTGACCTTTGGTTTTCTTTACGCCTGGAGCGAAAACTTCATCCTGCCTTTTTCCCACGATGAGGTGGTGCACGGTAAATGCTCCATGATTGACAAGATGCCGGGGGACCGCTGGCAAAAATTCGCGAACCTGCGTTCCCTCTACGGTTACATGTGGGCCCACCCGGGCAAGAAGCTGTTGTTTATGGGAAGTGAATTCGGCCAGTTCAGCGAATGGAATCATAATGTGAGTATGGATTGGCACCTGACCCAGTATGCCGATCACTGGCGCCTCCAGGATCTCATTCGAGACCTCAACAAACTTTATAAAGAATACCCGGCTTTGCACGAGGCCGACTCGGATCCGGCGGGTTTCCAATGGGTGGACGCGAATAATGCGGACGAGAATATCGTGGCGTTCCTGCGTAAATCCCCTTCGACGGGACGGCAAATTCTTTGCGTTGGGAATTTTTCGCCGGTGATTCGCTATAACTACCGGGTGGGCCTGCCCAAATGGGGATATTACAAAGAAATCATGAACACCGATTCCCACATTTATGGCGGGAGCAATTTTGGAAACAACGGGGGGGTTCATTCCGAGGATAAGCCTTACCAAGGCCAACCCCATTCGGCCATACTGAATTTGCCTCCCCTGTCGATGCTTTGGTTTGAAGCGCCTTAAGTCTTGATTTAAGTCATAAGTTGCGGCTCCAGGAGCCATCCCCCTATAATGACCCGGTTTTGAAGCCCATTTGAACCACAAGGAAGCCATGAAGACCAAGACCGCTCCCAAAAAAACTCTTCCGAAAGCTCAGCCCAAGACCCAAAAAGCCTTAACCCCTTGGGATCGGGTCCAGTTGGCGCGGCATGCCGAGCGCCCTTTCTCGTTAGATTACATTCCCCGCATCTTTACTGATTTTGTGGAAATTCACGGGGACCGCGCCTTCGGGGATGACCCGGCCACCGTAACCGGTTTTGCCATGTTGGAGGGCCATTCGGTGGCTCTCGTGGGTCAACAAAAGGGCCATGACACCAAGGAAAATCTCCGGCGAAATTTCGGAATGTCCCAGCCGGAAGGCTACCGCAAGGCTTTGCGGGTGATGAAACTGGCTGAAAAATTCCATAAACCCGTAATTACCCTGATTGATACCGCCGGGGCCTATCCGGGCCTGGGCGGGGAAGAAAGGGGCCAAGCGGAAGCCATCGCCCGCAACCTCCTGGAAATGGCCCGGCTCCGCACCCCGATTATTTCCGTGATTTTAGGGGAAGGCGGCAGCGGCGGGGCCATCGGTATTGGGGTCGCCAACAAGGTTTTGATGATGGAAAACGCCTGGTATTCGGTCATTTCGCCCGAGGGATGCGCGGCGATCCTTTGGAACGATCGGGAAAAGATACAGCAGGCGGCGGAGGTCCTGAAACTTTCGGCTTCCGAATTGTTAAAGTTCAAGATCGTTGATGAAATTATCCCCGAACCCGTTGGCGGCGCCCAAAACGATTACGAACAAACGGCGGCCAGCTTGAAAAACGCCCTATTGAAACACCTTAAGCCGCTTTTAAAAATGAAACCGAACGCTCTGGAAGACCAACGCTACAAGAAGTTCCGCGCCATGGGCTTCTTCAAGGAAAAATAAAAGCGGTTTTTCCGAAGGATTCCCCCATGCTCAGTCCCGGTCGATCCATTCTTCTCCCCTTTTGGTTTCTTTTTTTTGTGTTTGGTTTTCCCCTAAATGGAGAAGCCTCTCCTCGAATTGTGATCTATGCGGCCCATGGCGGGGAAGATACCGGCGTAAGCGGGAATGGGCAGGAGGAGAAGGTATGGAACCTTCGGGTGGCCCAATCCCTTCAAAAGGCTCTCGCGGCGGGCGGATATGATGTGGTAATGGTTCGAACCAAAGATGATACCCTTCCGTTGGATCAATGGGTGAATACGGTGAATGTGTCTGGGGCGTCGGTCGCGTTGATTATTCACGCGGACCGCGAATGGACCGGAAGAATAAGGGGTCCCTTTGCGGTGGTGGAGCCGCCAGCGGGTTCCGCAGTGCCTGAGGGCCCGGAAATCCAGAGGTGGGGAAATATCCCGAACTTCCAATTTCGTCAAAGCCTCCGCCTGGCCAAGGCCTTGGCCCAGGCATGGGAAGTGAGCCCTCAGCTTTCACCTCTTTCGGATAGCAGGGCCCTGCCGGGTGAGCAGACCTCTTCCGAAGGAAGGATCTTGGCCTCTCCCCACCAATCCCTGAGATACCTGGTGATCCCATCCGTGGTGATCGAACCGCTCTTTTTGACTTCCTCCCAGGACCTGAAAAGATTTTCAACCGATGAGGGAATACAGGATTTCACCTCGAAAACGGTGAGAGGCCTTAAGACCTATTTCCAGTCGTCTCCCTGAAAGGTTTCCGCAATGGTATCCAACGGCAGACAAAAATTTTATCGGCAGGATAAACGTCTCGGAAATCCGTGGCTGTTTTTGGGAGCGGCATTACTTTTGGCCGTTCTGGTCCTCTGGGGCGGATGGCATTGGAAGAAAAGAATATCCGCGGCTTCGAGCGAGGCCCCGGTCCCGATTTCAGCCCAAGCCCCGCTTTTTGACCCCCATGACAAACCCATGACGGTTGTCTTGAAAGGGATCGACGTATCCTCTGGAAAGGTGGTGGGTTATAAGACCGTCATCCGGGAAAGTAAAACCCGTTACAACCAGATGAAACAGGTTGTGTTAGCTTATTTGGGGGGCCCTCGGGAGGGCAAAATCCAGGTACCTGTGCCCTCGGGGATGGGCCTCAATCAGTTCTACTTGACGGCGGAGGGAAGCGCAGTAATTGACCTTTCGTTGAACGGCGTCAAACCGGAATCTTTTGGGTTTTATGAAGAGGTTCTTTTCGTCCGTGGAATGATCGAAGCCCTGACCGGAAATTTTTTCGAAGTAAAGCAAGTCAAACTCTTGGCGGACGGACAGGACGCGCTCGTTTTAGGCGGGCATTACGCCTTGGGGACCTCGGAGGCGAATAGGCCCCCATCCCTTGCGGTTTCGAAGGATGTGCCTCCGTCGACAGCGCCCTAAAACCGGCGCCTTCTTCGCTTGAAAAGGGATTCGATCCCCGTTATTTTCAATGCCTCAATTAAAAACCCAGGAATCAAATTGGAAAACTCCAAAGACAGCCCATTGCCCAACGCTTACAACCCCAAAGAGGTGGAGGACCGCTGGTACGCCGTTTGGGAACAATCGGGGGATTTCACCGCCAAGGCTGTTTCAGAAAAACCCTTCAGCATCGTTGCGCCCCCGCCCAATGTGACGGGAAGGCTCCATATGGGGCACGCCTTGACCTACACCCTCCAAGACCTGGTCACCCGGTTTAAACGGATGCAGGGATTCAACATGCTTTGGCTTCCAGGCACGGACCATGCCGGCATTGCCACTCAAAATGTGGTGGAGAAGGAACTAAAAAAAGAGGGAAAGAGCCGCCACGATTTCGGGCGGGAGGGTTTTGTTCAGCGGGTTTGGGAGTGGAAGGAACAGTACGGCGCCATCATTACAAAGCAACTGCGCAAGTTGGGAGCCTCCTGCGACTGGAGCCGAGAACGGTTCACGATGGACGAGGGCCTTTCCAAGGCCGTGCAGGAAGTTTTCATCACCCTTTACAACGAAAAACTAATCTACCAGGACTATTACCTCATCAACTGGTGCCCCCGCTGCCAAACCGCCCTATCGGATATCGAGGTGGAGCATAAGACGGTTCAGGGAAGCTTTTACCACTTGCGCTATCCCTTTGCGGATGACCCATCCCAAGGCCTGGAAGTGGCCACCACCCGCCCTGAGACCCTTTTGGGGGATACGGCGGTGGCGGTGCATCCTGAGGATGAGCGTTACCAAAATCTGGTGGGGAAATCGGTGGTCTTGCCTCTGCTGAACCGAAAGATCCCGATCATCGCGGATACCTATGTGGACAGGGAATTTGGGACAGGGGTCGTGAAAATAACTCCGGCCCACGACTTCAATGACTTTCAGGTTGGCAACCGCCACAAGCTGGAGCGCATCAATATCCTCAACCCGGACGCGACCTTGAACGAGAACGCGGGCCCCTACCAAGGGCTGGACCGGTTCGAAGCCCGAAAGAAAATTGTGGCGGACCTTGAAGCCGCCGGTCTTTTGCTCAAAGTCGAACCCCACGAACACAATGTGGGGCATTGCTACCGCTGCGGCACGGTGGTGGAACCTTATTTTTCTAAACAATGGTTTGTGCGTATGAAACCCCTGGCGGAAACTGCCTTGAAGGCCGTAGCGGAGGGAAAAACCCGATTTATCCCCGAAATGTGGCGGGGCGAGTTCGAGAAATGGCTGAACAACATTCAGGACTGGTGCATTAGCCGGCAAATTTGGTGGGGACACCGGATTCCGGTATACAACTGCCAATCCTGCGGCAACCAGGTGGCGGACAAAGAAAAACCCTCTACCTGTTCCCGATGCCAAAAGAACCAATGGGAGCAGGATCCGGATGTGCTGGACACCTGGTTTTCCTCCGGTCTCTGGCCCTTTTCGACCTTGGGATGGCCCGACAAATCCAGCTTGGATTTGAAAGTCTTTTATCCCACCTCGGTCATGGTGACTTCCTGGGACATTCTCTTCTTCTGGGTGGCCCGTATGATGATGATGGGGCTGAAGTTCATGGGCGAGGTTCCCTTTAAGGAAGTTTACCTGCATTCGCTGGTGACGGACGCGGATGGGAAGAAAATGAGCAAGTCCAAGGGAAACGTCGTCGATCCTTTGGACCTCATCGAACAGTTCGGATGCGACGCCCTTCGGTTCACCCTGACTTCCATTGAAACCAAACAGCGCTACGTGGCCTTGACGCCCCAAAAGCTCGAGTCTTCCCGCAATTTCGTGAACAAGCTTTACAACGCGACCCGTTTTGTTTTGATAGGCCTTTCGGACGGGACGGAGGTCAGGGAACTATCGCCCAATGACTTTCCGAATCTCAAGATAGAAGATAAATGGATTTGGCACCGCCTTTATCAAGTAACGGAGGAAGTGACGCAAGACTATGAACATTACCGGGTCGCTGAGCTTTCACAGACTCTTTACCGCTTTGTTTGGAATGATTTTTGTGATTGGTACCTGGAGTGCATCAAGCCGAGGCTTTACGCCGAGACCCATTCCCTCGAGAAAAAACTGGCCGCCTCGGTGGTGGTGGCGGTTTTGGATCGAATCTTGCGACTTCTTCACCCCGTGATGCCTTTCGTGACGGAGGAATTGTGGCACAAGCTTCCGAACCGGTCCCAAACCATCATGAAAGCCCCATGGCCCCAGCCGGATAGGGAAAATGTTTTTTCACGGGAGTCGGATGAATTCAAAGAGCTGCAGGAAATGGTGACGGCCATCCGAACCAGCCGGAGCGAATTGAATGTCTCCCCAAAGGCCCAGGTGATTGTCTCTACCAAGGATTTTGATCTCCCGGAAAGCTCGGAGGGAAACCGCCTCGTGAAAATACTCTGTCGGGCCTCTGAAATTAACGAGGTGAAGACCCGTCCCCCCAAAACGGCTCTTGCGGTTGTGGCGCGCGGGGAAATGTATATCCACTTGGAAGGGTTGATTGATTTGAAGGCCGAGGCCGCTAAACAGCAGAGGGAAAGACAAAAACTTCAAAACTACATCCGATCCATCGAGGGGAAATTATCCAACGAACAGTTCGCCAAGAACGCTCCGGCGGAACTCGTCGATGGAGAAAAGGCCAAGTTAAGGGAAACGAGTGAGAAAATAGCCCGCATTGAGGGCAATTTGAGTTTTCTTGAAAGCTAAACTGGAATTGAAAACGAATCTTTCGTGGGCGGTCATTCGGCCGTTGTTAAGGCAGGCCCTTGAGGAAGACGGGGCTTTTAACGACCGAACGACCCTGGCGACCCTGCCTGGGACGCTTAAGGGAAGCGGGATCATCCTCGCGAAGCAGGCGGGTGTTTTAGCCGGTATGCCGATCGTTGATGAAATGTTCCGGATGATTGACCCCAAATGTAAGGCGAAGGCTCTTGTTTCAGAGGGGAAGAGCGTAAAACCCGGTCAAAAAGTAGCGCAACTTTCCGGTCCCGCCAGGGGGTTACTTTCTGGGGAGCGGACGGCTCTCAACTTATTGGGCCGCTTATCAGGAATAGCCACCTTGGCCCGCGAAATGAGGCGTTTGATCGGCGTCGACAAGCTTTATGACACCCGCAAGACGACTCCTTTACTGAGGCCCTTCGAAAGGTATGCGGTGCGCGTCGGGGGTGGTCACAACCACCGGTACAACTTACAAAGCCATGTTTTAATTAAGGACAACCATTTGAAACTCGGGGGCGGGGTCTACGCTTGCGTCACCGCGGCCCGAAAAAAATACGGCCCTAAAGAATTTATTGAAGTGGAAGTTGAAACGTTTGACGAGGCGGCCGATGCTCTTCGCGCCGGGGCGGATATTCTTCTGGTCGATAATTCATCCCCCGCACTGGTAAAGCGTATCCTCAAACTGGTTGTGGGAAAGGCCCAAGTGGAAATTTCAGGCGGGCTCACGAAGGCAAATATCCTGAAATACAAAGGGCTGGCGGTCGACCGTTATTCCTCCGGTGCCTTGACCCATTCAGCGCCTTCCATCGATTTTTCGCTCGAAATGAACAGACCTTGAGCCCTTCCGCGCGGCCGACTCGCGCCCTCACCCCCGAGGCCGTGCGAAAGGGACTCTTCACCCGTTTATTTGGAAAACCTCTTTACTGTTTTAATCAATTAACATCCACTAACGATCTGGCCAACGAGTTGGCCCGGGGTGGCGCTTCCGAAGGCACGACGGTTCTTGCGGAGACCCAAACTAAAGGACGAGGACGCCAGGGACGCAAATGGATTTCTCAGGAGGGGAAGTCGCTGACTTTCTCGATTGTTTTAAGACCCTCTCTGCCACAAGAGCGTTTTTCCGAACTGACCCTTACCGCCGCAGTGGGAATGGCGAAAGCCTTGGAAAAACATGGGTTTCACCCTTCCATTAAATGGCCCAACGATCTGCTCCTTTCAGGGCGGAAAGTTTGCGGCATATTGACCGAAATTGGGCCCAAAAAAGATAAAATGACCTCGGCCATCCTTGGAATCGGCCTAAACTTAACCCAAAGACGGGGGGATTTTCCGTCCGATCTCCAGTCCACCGCCACCAGCCTTAAGATCCACAAGGGAAGAGCGCCTTCCCGTGAGGTTCTTTTGCGGGATATCCTTTTCCGTCTCGAGGAGGCTTACGGATGGGTGCGGGAGGGTAGGTTTCATCGAGTCTTAACCGAATGGCGAAAAAGATCGGTCCTTAACGGGAAACAAGTAAGAGTGGTTTTGGGTGGAAAGGCTTTTTTTGCCCAGGCTCTGGACGTGGATGAACGGGGTGCTTTGCTTGTGCGCACGGATGTCGGAACCGTTGAACGGTTGACGGTGGGGGAAGTTGAGGCTTTGCGTTTGAAGCCGGCCAAGCGCCAACCCATAAACAAAACAAAGAGAAAATAAATGATCATCGCGGTTGATATCGGCAACAGCCGGACGGTCTCCGGGAAATTGATTAGCCAAAAGGTCTTGGGAAGGATTGTGGTCCCGACCCGTGATCTTTTAAACCTCTCCAAAGCTCAAAAATGGGCTCGATCTCTCGCGATGGTCTGGGGCCAAGGGGATGTGGTTATCTCCAGTGTGGTCCCCGAGGTGGATTTAAATGTCAAAAGGACCTGCCGTGAAATTTTTAATCATTCACCCCTTTTCGTGGATGTCCAACAAAACCCAGGACTGCCGATCCATTACAAAAAACCATCCGAAATTGGGGCGGACAGGGTGGTAAATGCCTTGGCCGCAAAGACCCTTTATGGTGCGCCGGTGATTGTGGTGGATTACGGCACTGCGACAACCTTCGACATCGTGGATTCTCGGGGAGGTTACAAAGGGGGTGTGATCCTTCCCGGAATTGGGATATCCCTCCAGGCGCTTCACGAAAAAACCTCCAAGCTTCCCATGGTGCGTTTTGCCAAAGTCAAAAGACCTATCGGGCTTTCAACCCAAGAGGGGATTCGGTCCGGAATCTATTTCGGAACTTTGGGAGCGACCAGGGAAATTCTTTCGGGAATCCGCAAGCAATTAGGGAAGTCCGCTCCGGCGGTTGCGACCGGCGGTTGGTGCGGTGTTTTTCGCGGGAATTCTATTTTTCGCCATGTCAATCGGGACCTGACTCTTATTGGCCTCGCCCTTTATTGGAAAAAACTGAAAAATGCCTAACATCGAACAATTGGCGGCCGAGGCGGAGGCTTTATCGGGAATGCGTCAAAGGGAGTATGCCCGACATTTTTTTGTGTTTCTGGGCCTGGCAGCCTTTTTTGGGGGGTGGGTTGATTTCGTTTTTGGAAACCAGGGGCTCGGGGCGGCCGGGATTCTCTTTTCGTTTCTGATCATGGCGGGGTTGAACGGTGTTTTCCAACTTTGGGAGAAAACCAACCTGCTTTCTCTTTTCGCGGGGCTTTTGACCGGCGGGATGGCGTTTGCTTTATACCATTCGAGCCATTGTCCTTCCTTTTACTGGGGGGCAGACCCTTCCTTTTGGCTTTCAGTCCATGCGGGAGCCGTCACCCAGCCACCTTGGACGCCCCTTGCCACTCTTTTGGGGCAAGCGGCATGTTTCTTTTTTCCGCGTCATCAGTTCAGCATTCTTCCGGAACTATCCTCGCTTCTCATGTCCGCTTCGGTTGTTATGGCCCTGTTGCAAATGTTTCAAAATTTGCGCAATAAAAACCTCTTGAATGGGTTCGTCATATTTTTAGTTTGCCTTGTGATGACGGTTAGCCGGCCCTGGTGGGACGCGGCAACCCGGGGCTCAGGATTGGTCGTTTCACTGGGGCTCTTTTTGGCGATTTCGCAGAGGGCCCTATTAAGATTAGAGGATAAACCCTGGGGCGCACTGCACCTTATTTTGGGACTTTTGTTTTCAACCCATCCCCTCTGGGGTTTTTTGGGACTCTTTAACCACCTCACCCACCTCGAAACGGCGAACCCGCGCTTTAAAAGTCTCGTGATTCCATTCACGGCGGGGTTTTCACCCTATCTTTGGATCGCTCTTCGCGCGGGAAAATATTTTCCATCCTGGGGCGGGGGGGACCCTTTTGGCCAATCCTTCAAAGATTGGCGGAAGATTTGGGAAGACCATTTTTTCACGGACTGGGATTTGAGCTTTGCCTTTTATGGATTGGGATGGACGGTGGGCGTTTTGTTCCTGGTTCTAATATTTCTTTGGATATTACAATTTATCGCCTGGTCCTCCGGGAAAAGGCATTCGACCTCCCCGGCGGAGGTATGGTCATTGGTTTTGGCTTCGGGATTGGGCTTGTTTTTCTTTTCCCTTTCCGGAAATCAGACGGCCTGCGTGGCGGCATGGGTTCCTTTTTCCCTGGGGTCCCTGATTCTGAACTACGCTGAAAAGGGGTTGGAAAGGCCTTCTTCTAATTTTTTTTCGGGAGGTTTTCTGGCGGTTCTTCTAACGGTTTTGTTCGGTTTGGCCGGCATGGTTGCTTTTTCCCAAGGCCAAAGCTGCTGGAGGCAAAAAGAAGACTTCCCGCTTCAACACGCGTTTAATTTGCTGAGATCCTTGGACCGCCGGACCGTTCTTTTCTTGGAAGATCCCTTTGAGGCCGCCGCTTGCCGGGAGGCCCTTTTGATCGAACCTCTTCAGACGCAAGCCGTACTTCTGGATACAAAGTATTTGAGCCAGCGGTGGTATGCCGCCCAATGTTTTCAAAAGGTTCCGGAATTGCTTTGGACGGACTTCGCTTCATCCCCTGGAAATGTGATGGAAAGCCTTGTGACAACCAACCGGGACGATTGGAATCTCCAATGGGCGCTTTCCCAGGCGCCAGCTTCTTGGACCGGACCCAAAGTCGATCCGACGGTTTTAACCCTTTTGTTCGAGGGAAAGGGCGCGAAAGGCATGAAAGCGGAGGAAACCCAATACCGACTTGATCTTTCCTCAGTTCCGCAGGGTGCGGCTGTGGATCCTCAAGAAAAGCCCTATCTTGAAAGATATGCCCTGGGGTTCGAGGCCTTGGGACGATATCTTTTATCCCAGAGCCGGTTTTCGCTGGCGATCAAGTCGTTGGAACGCTCGGAGAACCTTGATCCAAGCCGGAATGAGCCGCGGGCGCTGTTATCACAAATCTATTCCCAGGACAACGTGTTGGAAGCCGCCCGCCTGGAAATGGAAAAAACGGTCAAGGAACATCCCTCCCGCATCAAGATTCTGATGTCGATGGTGGAGGAATCCCAAAAGGAAGGGAACGAGTCCAAAACAGTGGCCCTGCTGGATGAAATGATCCGCCTGAACGCCGAACTTTCCGATGCGGAATACCAGTTGTCCCTTATCTACGATAAGTTGGGATATCCGGAAAAGGCCAAGGCGCTTTTGGAAGCGTCGGTAGAGTTGAACCCGCAGAAAGTGGATGCCCAGTTAAGGTACGGAAAATGGATGGCCAAACTGGGCAACCGATTGAACGCCGAAGAGGCCTTCCGCTCGGTTTTGGCGGTGGATCCGGTTAACAAGGAAGCCCAGGTGGAGTTGTGGAAGCTTTTAAACCAAGAATAAATACGACCGGTCCCCAAACCGTCCCCAGCAAGGGTTTTGGCTGGCCTGTGGCTTATCTTTTTTTCTTGGCGCTTTGGTTCATTCTTTTGCGCGCTCAAAATCCCGGGTTGATGTCCGACGACAGCGGGGAAATGGTAGCCGCTTCCTACTGTTTGGGGCTGCCCCACCCCCCCGGTTATCCTCTTTATTGCCTTCTCGGTAGGATTTTTTCATTTCTCCCGGTTGGAAGCGTGGCTTTTCGTTTCAACCTTTTAAGCGGCTTTATCGGTCTTTTTTCCGTTTATTGGTTCGCCAAATCTTGCGTGGAATTAACTCGCTTAAAAGGTTTGGGTTTTCCCGATGAATTCAGATATTTGGAAGTTCTTGTGGGATTGGCGTCCCTGAGCCTTTTTTTCAATCGAAGCTTTTTCGCTCAGTGCATGACGGCCAAGGGCCTGGTTTACATGATTTCTTTCCTTGGACTTTCGGTTTTGACCTGGCTCAGGATTAAAACCGTCGAGGATAGGAGCGGCGTCTTTTTTAAGCGCAAGAAATTCTTTATTTTTTTTGTTTTTTTTCTTGGTTTTGACAACCACTGGCAAACCCAGATCCTGATTCTTCCTTTTATGGCCCTTTGGTTTTTGTTTGAACGGAAAAATTGGAATAGCGCCGAAATCATGACCTTCATCACGATTGCCATCATTCCCCTTTCGATTTATCTCTACCTCCCCTTGCGGTCTCAAAGGCTTTTGGAACCTAAGTGGGGGGATCCGGTCACCCTCCATCGGTTTCTTTGGGTGGTGGAACGCAGACTTTCTTCCCAGTCGGAAACCTTTATTCGGGGAATCGACCATTGGCGGCTTTGGGGAGGAGAATATCTTCATTGGATGACGGATTATTGGTGGCCTGGTTTTTGGGCCTTGGGGCTCTTGGGAATGGGGGTTTGGGCCTATCGCGGGAAAAATCAATTATTGGCTTCGTTCTTGGCTTTCTACTTGGTCGTGCTTTATTCCTTGATGACGGTAGCCCGGGACGAGGTGATTTTTCTCCTGAATGTATATTTAATCGCGATTGCCGGGGTGTTCGCTCTTTGGGGTTTCACGGGCATGGTTTTTTGGGTAAGCCGATTTGAAAAACGATCAAAGCTATTTCACGGGTTAACACTTCTTTTTTTAACCGCGGGAGTGGCATGGGGAGCCGTACGAACTTTCAATCTGGAAAATAAAAGCCGGTACACCCTGGCTGAGGATTTTGGGATCAACGTCTTGCAAGCTGTGCCGCTCGATTCAGTTTTGTTGGCCGACGGCGACCACTATGTCATGCCGATCTGGTATGAAAAGTATACCTGCGGTTTGAGGCCTGACATCCTTTTTGAACCCTCGGTATTTCTTTACCACGATTGGGGGTGGAAAGAACTATCCCTGGTTTCTGGGATGAAAGGCCAAAAACCCATTCAGTACTCTAGCGACAACCTGCCTGGGAGAATCCGAGAACTGATCAGCCAACCTAGTCATCCCATCTGCTATTCGCTTGGAAGGGAAGATTTGGAACCGATACTCAAGGAAATAAAAGGTAAATGGATTCCTTCTGGACTCGTTTCGCGATGGGCTACCTCATCGCTTGAACCCTGGAATTCCATGGATGACCGGGTCAGCTTGGGGGAAATTCAACGCTTGAGGGGAGTCACCGAATGGCGATTGGATCCAGGCTTGGATTTTTCCAGCGGCGAGATATTGCGTTATTACGCCCGGCAGCATTATGAGGCGTCCCGTTTTTATCGGGATAGGAACCAAAGCTGGACCGCACTGCGTGAATTAAATCAGGGGTTGGAAATGCACGAGGAATCCTTCGCCTTGTGCGACGCGGGCGTCATTCTAGGCGAAATGGGCTGCGCCGATGCGGCAAGGTTATTGTGCCTGAGGGCCCTGGCCTTAGATTCGGACTATGTTCCGGGATATACAAACTTGGCAAAAAGTTATTTTGATGAGAACCGCTACGCAGAGGCCGCGCAAACCTACAAGAATTCGATCGAACGCTTCGGGGACGATAAAATTTGGGAGGATGGACTCAAAAGAGCACAGTTCTTGATGGGGCCGGGAAAACGAAAACCGGCAGTCATCACAAACCGGGTCTGTGCTGATTTGGAAGTAAGGCTTCGACGGGACGGGATGGGATTCCTCGTCTCCGTTTTAAAAAACGAGTGAACTGTAGGGGCCCATTAAAGCGTTAAAAGGCTGGGTTTTCCCTTTGTCGCATTGCTATAATAGGCCCGCAACAGGTGGTACTTTCCCGAAATCTAGGAGATGGAATGGAACTTCAGCCCATCTTGATCTCAATGGTGGAAAAAAAGGCTTCCGACGTTCATATGAAGGCCGGAGCCCCTCCCATGTTCCGTATTGATGGAGACCTTCAGCCCCAAAGCGAAACCCCCCTGACGCCTCAAGAATTGGCCGAAGTAGCCTCCTACCTGATGGATGAAAAACAACAACACATTTTTTTTGATGAACACCGTGAGGTGGACTTGGCCTATGCGGTGGAAGGTCTAGCCCGTTTTCGGACCAATGCCATGTGGCAAAGAGGGCTTCCGGAAATAATCATGCGGGTCATTCCGCAAATCATCCCCCGGATTGAAGACATCAATATGCCAACAGCGATATTAAAACAAATCGCCTCAGAACAAAGAGGCTTGATCTTGGTAACGGGTATTACGGGGTCGGGAAAAAGCACCACCTTGGCTTCCCTCATTAATGAGATCAACCTCAACCGCTCGGCACATATTGTCACCATCGAGGACCCGATTGAATTCGTGCACCAGGATAAAAAATGCAGCGTCACCCAAAGGGAGGTGGGGCTGGATACCGAAAGTTTCAAGTCGGCCCTAAAATACGTCCTGCGGCAGGACCCCGACGTCATCCTGATCGGGGAAATGCGGGACGTGGAGACGGTTTCAGCCGCCATTTCCGCCGCGGAGACGGGCCATTTGGTACTTTCGACCCTTCATACCATGGACTCCATCCAAACGATTGAGCGAATTCTCGATTTTTTTCCCCCCACACAGCAAAACCAAATCCGGGTTCAGCTATCAGGAACGATTCGGGCGATCATTTCCCAACGGCTGGTGGGGAAAGCCGACGGCGTGGGCGTGGTGCCGGCTTGTGAGATTCTTATTGCCACTCCCACCATCAAATCACTGATCGGGGAAGGCAAAATCAGCTCGATCCGAGGTTTCATCGCGGAAGGCCATAGCCAATATGGTATGCAAACTTTTGATCAATCCCTCATCGAGCTGGTTCGAAAGGGCATGATCACCAAAGAAAACGCCATGGAGCAAGCCACTTCCCCAAGCGAAATTGACCTTGGTTTGAAGGGTATCTCTTCCTCTAAAGCCTCGGCCCAATCCCTCATCTCCCAAATGGAAAACAGCCAGCAGAAGGAACGCTTGGGCGGCTGGTTGAAGCGAGCCCAGGAACTATACGAAAAGCGAAGGGTTGACGAGACTCGAGCTGAATTGAAGCGCATCCTTCAGGAACAGCCCGATCATAAGGAAGCCAACGCCTTGATGGCAAAAATCAGGGAAGCGGATGACCAGACGGAAAAGAAAAAGGATGTTTCGGGGATTATCAAAACGGCCCTTCAAATGTACCGGGAAGGAAAACAAGAAGCCTCTATCCTGGAATTTCAAAAGGCGCTGGAAGTGGATCCCGCCAACAAACAAGCCGAGGGGTACATCCGTTCGATACGTGGGGAAATGGAAAACCAAACTCAAGCCCGGGAGGCCTTCCAGGCGGCGGTTCAGGCTCAGCGATCGGGTGATTTGAACGCGGCCTTGGGACAGGTGGAGCAGGCCTTGGCATTGGACCCCTCGCACGAACAGGCAAAGGTTTTGCGCCGTGATTTGAAACTGGCGTCGCAAAAAGAACATGCTAGGGCGAAAGCTGCAGAATTCAGCCAGTCGGCCGTCGATTTGTACAAATCGGGGGATCTCTTGGGGGCCCTTGTGGCTTGGAACCGAGCCTACGAACTTAACCCAGATTTGGAAGACGTGGCCCGATATCTCCAGCAGGGAATTCAGAAACTCCTATCCTTTGGAGTGGAAGGCGTTGAGTTGAACCCCGAAAAAGAAAATGTTTTAGGCCTTTTCGAACAAGGGGTGCGTAGTTATGTTCGGGGTGATTTTCAGACCGCGATGGAGTTTTTCAAAAAAGCCTCTGGTAAAGCGGATGGAAACAGCTATTTGGGAGCCTATCTTCAAAAGTCCTCCCAAATGCTGGAAGATCAGATCAACGAAATTTTCCAAGAAGGCTGGCGGGCCCATCAGGCGGGGGAATTGCTGAGCGCCCAAAAGGAATATAACAAAGTACTGCGTCTTTCCCCTGGCCACCCTGAGGTGGTTCGGCAATTGGGAACCTTGAAAACCCAAGTTCTGCAGGAGTCCGAAAGGCTTTATAACGAAGGAAAAAAATTCTTTGATCAAAATGACATGGATCAAGCGGTGAGGGTTTGGGAGAAAATCCTGGAATTGGATCCACAGAATGAGCGGGCGCAGAAAAAAATTGAAGAAGCCAAAATAAAGAAGAATACCCTTAGCGGTATCTTCTCGAAGATCGGATAGAAAGGGAAAAAATGAAACCACTTCTTATTGGAGGAGGATTGATCATTTTGCTTTTTGTGACGGCGCTTAATACCGGTATGATTTCCGATCAAGCGAACCAATGGATTCAAAAAAACCCCAAGGACCCCAATGCCCCACAGGTTCTTTATGACGTGGCCCGCTACTGTGATATTTTGGGGGATAACAACAGAGCTCAGTCTCTTTACGATGAGTTTTATCATTTATATCCAGAGAACTCCTCCCTTTGCGCCGCCGCTCTTTATTACGAAGCCGACAATAAAGTCGAAACTTCAGCCGTTACCAAGGCTTACGCCGTTCCCATATTGGATACGATCATCAACCAATATCCCAACGAAGAAAAATGGGTGACGAAAGCCAAAGCGCTGAGAGATGAGGTCACCTATGTTCATTAAGAATGATTGGATTCGTTTAATCGCTTTGTGTCTGATGCTGGCCGCTTTTCCTCAAGGTTCGGTGTCGGCCAAGACGATCGAAATTGAGGAAAATGTCCAAAACCCAACAACGGCGCCAGCGTCCTCCGCCCCCTTGACGTTGGCGCCCGTCACAACTTCCTCCACATCGGCGGTTGTTCATGAAACGGCCCCGTTAGCGACCGCTCCGGTTTCGAGCCCGGAAACGGTCATTGCGGCTTCCGCTACAGGTTCTTCGAACGTGGAGAATGGAGATTTACCCCAAAGCCCAAAGGTGCGGGCACCCCAAGATTTAAGTTTTTACTCATTCCTTATGTCAGGCTTTGTGGTTCAAGACGGGGAAAGAGTAGAGGCCTTGGGAAAGGTGGCCGTCCCATCGGATGGTTCCTTGGGCTATGCTCCGCCTCAAAAGGCCCAGGTTTTGCTCGCAGATACCTCGAAATGCAAGGTTGGCGATATTTGGACGGTTTATCATCTTGAGGAAAATATCCTTGATGAACCTGAATTAAATTTTCAGGGATCCTTGGGCGATATTCGAGCGGTAATTCAAGTGGAGGAAATTACTAAGAACTTTGCGACGGTCAATATCATTCAGAGTTTCAGGCCCTTCGAGCCGGAGGATCAGGTCCGGGACTATGCTCTTGACGTCAAGCGTTGGAAGAGGGCACAGACGAAGAAGCCGCTTCCTTCGGCGGAGATCCGTTGTTTTGTGGCGGGCGGATCCAGAATAAAAGATTCGTATGACCAGTTGGACACTGTTATTTTAACCGCAGGGACCCGTAAGGGTTTGGTTGAAGGAATGAAATTTGATTTGGATCAAAAAACCGATGAGGGCGCGATGGGGGGGGTGCGATTTAATAAGATTGGTACTGCAGAAGTGTTTTATTGCGGAACGACCTATAGCCTTGCCCGGATTCTTCAGTCGCAGGATGGAATCCAAAAGGGGTTTACGGCCATTTACCGGCCGTGAAAAAAATTGTCACCCACTCCATCCACCAACGGGCCGATACGACTTGGAGCGGAAGAGGATCCTTTTTTTCATGCCGTACTAAGCTATCTGCTTTCGGCGAAGGGTTTTGACGCTTCCCGATACAAGCGAAACTATATCAAGCGCCGTATAGCGGTCAGAATGAGGGCCACAGGCTCGGCGACCTACGAAGCCTATGGGAAACTCTTGACCCAAAAAAAAGATGAAGCGGGTTTGCTTTTGGACCGGCTCACGATTCATGTAACCGAGTTTTTTCGGGATTCCTCGGTGTTTCATGCGTTGAGAGAAAAGGTTTTCTCAAAACCGGCGGGGGAAGATCTTTTCCATGTCTGGTCGGCGGGTTGCAGCACCGGTGAAGAAGCCTATTCGGCGGCGATCACTCTTAAAGACTGGGCGCTTCAGCATCCACCCTTTCCTTTTGAAATTTGGGCTACCGATATCGATCCCCAAAGCGTCAAAACCGCGGAGAAGGCTCAATATTCGGTTAGCGCACTAGCCAAAATGAGCAAAGCCCACCAATCACGCTGGTTTTATTTTCATGAGGAAAAGGCATCGGTTGTGGAGGATTTAAAAAAACATGTCTGGTTCCGGACCCATGACCTGTTAGGGGACTGGTCGGTTGACTTGGCCCGGTTCGATATGATCTTTTGCCGAAACGTCATGATTTATATGACGGCTCCCCAACAGCAGATCCTTTATCAAAAGTTCGCCCAATCTCTCAAGGTTGGGGGCTTTTTGGTGTTAGGACTCACCGAAACGCTGATGGGCAAGGCCAGGAGTTTTTACAGGTGTGTGGACGTCAGGCACCGTATTTACCAAACTCTTTCTGATCCGTCGTCAAAGGACTCGGCTCAAGTGGAGGCACCGATTGGATAAAGCGCAAGACCATATCAACCTTGGAACCGCTTTTTCGATTTCCAAGCGATACGATGACGCGATCGTGGAATTCCGGAAGGCGCTTGAATTAAGCCCCTCCGACGGCGAAATTCTCTTTCAACTGGGTGGCCTTTGCACCAATTTGGGCCGGTATGGGGAAGCCCAGGAATACTACCGCCGGGCCCTCCAGATCAATCCGATGAATCTCAATGCCCATTGTAAGTTAGGATTATTATTGGAGGCGGAGGGGAAGTACCAAGAGGCGGTTCTTGAATTTGAAAAAGCGCTTGAGTTAAACCCTTCGGATGCCGGCCTCTACAACAATTTGGGAAATGTTCTTGTGAAAATGGGGAACTATTCACAAGCGTTGGATCAATACCGGCGATATATCGGTATCAATCCGAAAAACGCTGAAATTTATTTTAAAATGGGTTTCGCTCATGAACAAACCGGGGAATGGGATTCGGCTGTTGAGGATTATACCCTGGCCCTTCAAATCAATCCCCGCCACGCCGCGGTGCACGCCATTTTGGGAAACGCCCTCTCTAAACGGGGTAAATTTACCGAGGCCTTGGCTTGTTATGAGGAGGCCTTAAGGCTGAATCCCCACGAACCGGAAGTTCATTTCCGGATGGGCGTGGTTTTGATGAATCTTGGACATTATGACCGCGCCCAAGAAATCCTGGAACAAGCCTTGCAAAAGAATCCGTTAAACGCGGAAGTTTATCTGAAGCTGGGAATGATTCACGCCGGAAGGGGCCGCCATGAGGACGCCATCCGGATGTATAAAAAAGTGATGGAAATCAATCCTCATGACGCGAGCGTTCATAACGTGCTGGGATACATTTACGACAAGCAGGGGGATTCCCCAAGAGCCATGGAAGAATACCAGGCCGCCAAGGCCTTGAATCCGCACGATCTGTTGATTCTCGACAATCTGGGGAACCTTCTTTACAAAAGCGGTAAGGTGGATGAGGCCGTGGAGAATTATTCGCAAGTCGTGGCGCTCAATCCTTCCCACGGGGACGCCCACGCGAAGCTCGGGAACCTGTATCTCAAAAAGGGCGAGAAGGCCCTCGCCATTGCCCATTGGGAAAAGGCCTTGGCTTTGGAACCGCAAAACGAGATCTTGAAAAACAACCTGAAATTTTTCAAGGAAAACGCCCAGTGATTTCTCAACGCCAGGAAAAATCACTCGGTGAACTGCTTCGGCAGGCGGGAAAAATCACCTCCCGGCAAATTCAGGTGGCGTTGGCGGAACAGCGAAAGAGCCATGAGCCCATCGGGAAAGTTTTGGTGCGCTTAGGGTTTGTGGAAGAAAGAGACATCCTCCAGGTTTTACAGGGGCTTTCCGCCTTGACTTTTGTTTTAGGTCGGGAACTTTTCGGGGTTGAAACCTTCCGTGCCCGTGAAGTGATGAAATACAGCCCCTACAAATCCTCGGAAGCTCCCGGGAGCTGGGTTGGCAGCTGTCTTTTGCGTTCGAGGGAACTTCCATTGTTGTCTCTGAGGCGGGTTCTGGGGATGGAGGACCCTGTTCAGCCGACCTCCACTTGGTATATTGTTTTGGAGGTCAGGGGTCTGCCTTTCCTACTGTGGGTTGACGCAGTGAAGGAAGTGACCCGGTTTAAGGTGGATCAAATCGAGTCCCCGCCGACCTATCTCTTTGGAAAAAAGTCCGATTTATTTTATTGTTTGGGTAAAATAAAGGATGATTTGTACTCTATTTTGAATCCCGAAAAACTGCTCGAAGAGGGGCCTCTTCCTCCCTCTTTCCCAAGAGGAAACCATGCCGACCCGCCCTGATATCAAAACTATCCGCGAAATGGCCAATGGGTCAGACCAGGGGGATGCCTCCACCCATAACAATTTGGGCGTTTTTTATTATTCCAAGGGCATGTCCGCGGAGGCTTTGAAAGAGTTTCGCACCGCCCTGGAGGTGGATCCCGAAAACAATCAAGCTCTTGAGAATTTAAAGGCGGTCAACCGCCAGACGGGTCTTTATGACAGGACCCTGGAAGCCTTTAAAAAATCAGTCCAGATGTTCCCGTCCGACGCCGAGGCGGTTTATAACTTGGCCAACGCCTACCGCTATACGGGCCAGTTTGACAAGGCTGTGGAGGAATACCGTAAAACCCTGGAGCTCAACCCGGAGCATCCCTTCGCGCGAAATTATCTGGGCATTTGTTTCAAATGCTTGGGTTTGTTGGACGACGCGGTAAGGGAATTTAAGAAAGCCATTGAAGCCAATCCCTATTTCGCTGATTTGCACAATAATTTAGGCGAGGTTTATTACAAGAAGGCCATGATCAATGAGGCCTTGATCGAATTTAAAAAGGCCGTCTCTCTGAGTCCCGAATATCCGGGGGCCCATTACAACCTAAGTTTTGTTTACGGCGATAAGAACATGCTGGAGGAAGCGGAAAGGGAATTCAAAAGGGCGGTGGACCTGAACCCCAATTTCGGACAGGGCGCCCAGGCCCTTTTATCCATCGAGCGGCCCAAGACCATGGAAGAAAGGGTGGCGGAACAGGTGGCGGCCCAACCCTCTGTTTCCTCGATCGAAACCTACCTCAGCTTGGCGGCCGCCTATCGAGGCAAAGGTCTTTTGGACGAGGCAATCCGGGAATACAAAAGGGCCATCGAGATAAACCCCCGCGAAGAAAAGCTTTACCGCTCTATGGGGGAGATTCTTTTACAAAAGGGGCTGTTGGAAGACGCCCTTCAAGCCTTTCAAAGAGCCGTATCCCTGGCGCCGGATAACGTCGATAACCACATTCAATGCGGTGTCGCCTTACGGGAACTCAATCGGAACGAAGAGGCCGCCTTTGAATTCCAAAAAGCCGTTGAGATCATGCCGGGTTCCAGCATGGCTCATTTTGAAATGGGCGTCACCTATTTCAAAATGGGGGAAAGCGAAAGAGCGACCCGCGAGGTAAGGGGCGCCTTGGAATTGGACCCTCAAAACGCCGAGGCTCATTATTACCTGGGCGTTTATTACTATAAGGTCAACCTGTTCGATGAGGCCATCCGTGAGATTACTCTGGCCATGGAGCAGAACGTTTCGATCGCCTCCAGCGCGGAAGCCCTGACTTATTTGGGGCTGGCTCTGGCCGACAAGGGGCGCTTCGATGAGGCGATCGCCGAGTATAAGAAAGCTTTGGAGTTCGACCCTAAAAACCCCATCATCCATAATTCCTTGGGAGTGGCTTACAAGAACGCGGGCCAGATGCCCGATGCCATCCGCTGTTACCAGCGCGCGATTGCCTTGAATCCGCGTTATGCCAAGGCCTACAACAACTTGGGCGTGGTTTACTTCAAACAAAGTCAGTATGAAAAGGCCATTGAAGGGTTCCAAAAGGCTGTCGAGATTGAGCCGGATTATAAGACCGCCCAAAATAATTTGACGGTCGCCCTTAAAAAGAAAAACGTTCTAACGGAGGCCTCCGAGGTCCTCATTAAGCAGATTATGGCAGAACCCGAGAATGCCGGGTTGCACCAGAATTTAGGGATTCTTTACAAAAACACAGGCCAATACCCGGAGGCCGTGCGGGAGTTTACCGAAACCATCCGGATTTCCCCTAAAAACCGGGACGCATTGACTCATCTTGGGGAAACCCATCTGCTTTTAGGACAGATGGATGATGCGGTTAAAATCCTGGCCAAGGCCGTCGCCTGCGATCCATCCCATCCCGACGCCCACCTTCAGCTGGGCAAGGTTTATATCCGCCGAGGATGGTGGGACGAGGCGCAAGTCGAAATGAAAAAAGCCCAAGAACTCAAACCCGATCTTTCTGAGATCCATTTCCACTTAGGACAAATTTACCGGTCCAAAAGCTGGTGGGATGAGGCCCTTAAAGAGTTTCAACTTTATCTGGATACCCCGACCCCGGATGAAGAAAAGGGAGCTCAAGCGATCGATTGGATACGCCAAATTCAGGTTTGGAAAGCGGAACTTCAGATTTCGCCTTCGGCCGGCCGCTCCAAGCTGATTAAATGACAGGAAAAATATGAAACTTCTCTTATGTATGTTCTCGACGAAAAAACTGGAACCCGTTAAAAAGGCCCTTTGGGAAGCGGGGGTCCGGGGTGTGACCCTATCCGACGGCTCGGGATACGGCTACCAGAGGGTCCAGGTGGAATCCGTGCAAGGGGCGGATTATAAGGTACAATACCAGGACCGTTTGAGGCTTGAGATTGTCCTTCCCGACAATGAGGTTGAGAGGGTGGTGGATATTCTCTTAGAGGTTATACGAACGGGCCGTATTGGAGACGGAAAAATATTCGTCCTACCGGTGGATGAGGCGATTCGGATCCGGACGGGCGAACGGGGCGAGAATGCCCTTTAAGATTTCGAGACACAACTATTTTGACGCCCCACATATTTCGGCGTCGTTTTTAACGGGGTTCAAAGTTGTGAGGGGATGAAATAGACCTAAATAGGAGGTTTTTGTGGCTCAGAAAATTCTTTTGGTCGATGACGCTTCCTTCATGCGCATGATGCTTAAAAACATCCTGGCGGGGGCGGGCTACGAAGTGGCGGGGGAAGCGGAAAACGGAGCCAAAGCTATCGAACAATACAAAACCCTTAAACCGGATCTGGTCATCATGGATATCATCATGCCCGAAATGGGCGGCATCGACGCGGTGAGGGAAATCGTTAAGGCCAATCCCGGGGCCAAAATTCTGATGTGCAGCTCCATGGGACAGCAATCCCTGGTGGTGGAAGCCATTCAGGCCGGCGCCAAGGATTTCATCGTCAAGCCCTTCCAGCCTTCCAATGTGTTGGAAGCCGTGAAAAAGGTTCTCGGTTAGGTTCCGGCGTTGTTTTTGACCTTCTAAGCCGAAGGGTTCGAACAAAGGCGCAAAAGGGTTCTTGGGCCGTGTGAAAGGGAATATCCTCCGTGGAATCAAGCTCCCCATCCTTTTCTGAGTTTCAATTGGACGCCCTGCGTGAAGTCGGGAATGTGGGAGCCGGCCACGCGGCCACGGCCCTTTCCCAAATGGTGGGGCGCCCCATCGGCATGTCCATCACACAAGTCATGATCCTTCCCACGGACCAGATCGCGGGTTTTTTGGGCGGGGAAAAGGCCGATGTGGCGGCTGTTTATATGCCGGTCTACGGGGACCTATGCGGTGTGGTCTTAATTTTTTTTCCATTGGATCTCCTTCCTGATTTGGCCGGGCTGCTCTTGAAAAGGGACCCCCAATCACCCGAATTGTCTGAAATGGACCACTCGGCCATCAAAGAACTGGGGAGCATCCTCACCGGGTCTTATTTGAGTGCCCTTTACCGTTTCATCCATGTCCAAATGATTCACGGCGTACCAACCCTGGTCGTGGATATGGCCCAGGCCATTTTGGACACCGTTTTTGTGGATCTGGAACAAAAAGATGACATGGCCATCGTGATTGAATCCAGCTTGACGGAGAACGAACGAAAGTTAACGGGCAGGTTTTTTCTTCTTCCCGAGGCCGGAACCCTGCCGAAACTTTTTAAGGCCTTTACCCAGTCAATTGAAATGTCGGGCAATGCCTGAGTCGGAATGGCCTGTCGGAATCGCAGAAATCAAAACCGCCCGGAGTCCCGATCGGCTCTCGGCCATCGGTCTTGGGTCTTGCGTGGGGGTGGCGGTCTGGGATGGTGAATCCGGTTGGGGTGCCCTGGCCCATGTGATGCTGCCGGCTCAAAATGGACTCTCCAGTGTTCCCGTTCGCGGTAAGTTTGCCGATACCGCCGTCGAGTGGTTATTGGCCGAATTAGTCCAAAGGGGGGCTGATTTGGGAAGGTTGAAAGCCAAACTGGTGGGAGGGGCGAATATGTTTAACTCGATTCATCATAACCCCCTGCCGGTAGGATTGCGCAATGTCATGGCCTGCCGGGAGGAATTGTCCCAAAGGGGAATTCCCATTGTGGCGGAGGATATCGGGGGGAGCAAGGGCCGTTCCATCCTGTTTCATCCGGAAGACGGACGAATCTTGATTCGTTCACTGAAACAGCCCGAAAGGTGGATCTAACATGACGGCCGAGGAGCCTCCCGCCGGGAATCCCGTTATGACCCCGTCTTTCGGGGCTGGCGAAGGCCTGGAAATTCCCGGCGACACCCCCGCTCCGGAGGATCCGCAGGCCCAACTGATCATTTTTACGCTGGCGGGCTGCTCTTTTGGCATCGCCATCCGGCAAGTGCGTGAGATTTTGAGGCTGACCAACATTACCCGAATGCCCAAGGCGCCTTCCTTTTTGGAGGGGATCATCCACCTTCGGGGCCGTATTACCCCCGTGCTGGATCCCAAAAAAAGGCTTGGATTGCCCCTGACGGACCGCACGGGGGACAGCCGGATTTTAGTGGTGGAATGGAAAGAGTTGATGCTGGGGCTGTTGGTGGACCGGGTCGTGGAGACCCTCAAGATTTACCGTTCTGAACTCAAATCCGTTCCTCCTGAGGGTGGACTGGGCGTGGACCCCTCTTTTTTTTCGGGCCTTTGGGAAGGGCCCTCTCGCGAGGTGCTGTTGTTGAGCTTGGAAAACCTCATCCGGCTGGAAGAACCCAATTCGGAGCCAGGCTTTCGGCCTGGTTCCCAGGAGGAATAAGCCTTGGCGATCAAAGTTTTGTTCGCGGACGATTCATCTTTTATGCGGGGAATATTAAAAGGCATTATCTTAAAAGACCCTTACGTTCTCGCGGGGGAAGCGGAAAACGGCAAGCAAGCGGTGGAACAATTCCAGGCCTTGAAACCCGACCTGGTCACCATGGACATCGTAATGCCTGAAATGGACGGCATCGAAGCGGTTAAGAAAATCCGAGAAATAAATCCTTCCGCCCGAATCATCATGGTATCGGCCATGGGCCAACAGGCCATGGTCATTGAGGCCATCCAGGCAGGCGCCAGGGATTTTATTATCAAGCCTTTCCAGCCGCCTCGGGTTCACGAATCCTTAAAAAGGGTCATGGGGTAGCATGGGTCCAACGGACGCAAATACCAAGCCACCCATCCGCGTTCTCGTGGTTGATGATTCTTTTTTCATGAGAAAAATGATCGCGGAGGCTCTCGACGCGCCCGGCACGGGAATGAGGGTAGTGGAAACGGCCTCCGACGGCCTGGAGGCGCTGGCGAAAGTTAAAACCATCAAGCCGGATGTTCTGACCCTCGATGTGGAAATGCCCAAGTTGGACGGGATTGCCACGCTGGAGCGGCTCATGGTCGAGTATCCCCTGCCGGTGGTGATGCTTTCCAGCCATACGGGAAAGGGCACCGAGGCGACCCTCAAGGCCTTGGAACTGGGAGCGGTCGAATGCGTCTTGAAACCAGCCGGCGGCGTTCCCGGTTCTCTCAAGGGCATCGAGCAAGAGCTGGTCGAAAAAATACGTTTGGCCTCCCAATGCACCCCCCGGCCCGGCCGGGTTTCCTTAGCGCGGGCGTTTGCCCCCAGCCACGCGTCTTCTCAACCGAGGGAAGGGCGCACGTCCAATTCAGCCCGATTTTTGGTCTGTGTGGCTTCCTCGACGGGCGGACCCAGGGCCTTAAATGAATTTTTCTCGGGATTGATTCCTCATCCCCTGGCCGCCCTTCTGGTGGTTCAGCATATCTCCGTGGGTTTTACCCAAGCCCTGGCCCGCCGCCTATCCGAAGCTGGTCCCATGCTTGTCACCGAAGCCGTCAAGGGAGAAAGGGTTTTGGGAGGCAGGGGATATGTCGCCCCCGCCGGAAATCATTTGGTGGTGGAAGGGAAGGCCGGAGAATTTATTTTTCAATTCAGCGATTTGCCTCCGCGGTTAGGGGTCAAGCCCTCCGCTGATGTCCTGATGAGCTCGGCGGCCAAGGCGGCAGGCCCCAAATGCCTGGGAGTCGTCTTGACGGGCATGGGGAGAGATGGCACCCAGGGCCTCAAGGATATCCGTTCAGTGGGGGGGAAAACTTTCGCTCAGATCCCTGAATCCTGCGTGGTTTACGGCATGCCCAAATCGGCGGTGGAGGCGGGGGTTGTTTCCCGCCAATTGGACCTGCAGCCTATGGCCCTTGAAATCAACCATTTGTTATCCAATGAGGCTTAGCTTAATAACGAGTGAAATTTTAACTAAGCTAATATGACGGATAATCTGAAGATGCGAAGGGAATTGGGATCTATATGATGGAAAAATCAGTTACCCGTTCATTTTTAATGCTTGTTTTGTTGACGATTCCTTCCTGTTGTTTGGCCTTTGGCCCTTTAATGCAATACAACGATCTGGTGGCGGGGGAGGGCGATCCCGGTTTTGAGGATGGAAACTTTTATTCAGCGCAGTTTAATCAACCAGAAGGTTTGGCTCTCAATGAGGATGGATCGATTCTCTATGTGGCCGATCGTGAAAACAACCGTGTCCGGGCAGTGGACCTCAACAACGAAAATGCAGTTCTAACGATTGCTGGAACTGGTAAAGCCGGTAATCTGAACGGTCCAATTTCGACCGCCACACTCAACCACCCCAACTGTTTGGCGGTTTTGCCCGGTGGGCAGATTGCGGTCGGAGAGGAGGCTGGAACCAAGGAATCGTTGATTCGTTTGATTGATCTGAAAACTAAAACAGTTACGACTTTGGCTGGCGGCGGAGGTTCTAAAGCCGATGGCCCCGCCTTAGAAGTGCGATTGAGTGGTCTTTGGAATATGGCTTACCGTCCTTCGGATCAAGGCCTTTATTTTACGGAGCCGGGGGAGGGCGCCCTCCGAAGGCTGAACCTCAAGACGGGATGGGTTGAAACCGTCCTTCAAAACAATGGGTTGATCCCCAATCCGATGGCGCTTTGTGTGAGCGGCGATAAACTTTACGTGGCCGATGAAGATTTGGGCCTGCTCCATGGCCAGGTTTTTCGCCTGGAAGGGCTTGAAAACATAACTGAACACTCGGTCGATTTGAATTCAAATGCCCCGGTTACACCCACCCCGGGCACGCCCAATTTTAGGGTAGGGCTTCAACCGGTGGGCAATGCCCGTGGGGCTGTCGCTTTGACGGGAACCCCCAGCGATCTTTACGCGTACGAAGGCCTACCCGATCCGAACTCGCCCTCCCCTATCCTGTGTTTAACCGCCCCTTCCCGCTCAGTGACTTTCGTTTCGGTTTGGGGCGAACCTATCGCGAACGCCACAAGCGTAATGCCTTATTTTAAGAGAATGGATGCTTTTCGTTCGGTTGGGTTTATTGCCGATCCCCGATCGGAGGGCCGATTTTATGTCACGAATCCTCCTAATCACCTCATAGCGGCTTTCCGTGACCTTGAATTTGCCAGTCACTTAAGTGATTGCCAGAATTTCAATTATCCCCAAAAGAAACCCTTTCGAACCTTCAGGATATTTATTGTCGGAAGGTCTTATCCCTGCATTCAAGCCGATTGCAACTACGATGGGAAAGGGACACCCACCACCTCATACAACACGATGACGACATTCCCCGCAAAACTCGAATTGGAACTAAATACCCAGGCCGCCTTGGATGACGTCCCCGTTCATTTTGAAGTTATGAACGCCCATGTGGTTACGAGTGTGCCCATCTGGACTTGGCCTTATACCGTCGTGCCCCCGTTCGTCAAGTCGAGAAACATTGATTTGGTCCTTATCACGGTCGATCCGTCCCAGTCCGATCTCGAGGATTTTTATTTAGGGCCTTTCACCCCGGATGGTCGGCCACCTGAAGAGGCGGACCCGGAATTTGTGTTAAAACCGGATTCGGAGAAGTTCGCGAAAGAACCGCTGCATTCATTTTTTGAACTTTGCCGTAATAAGAAACTCCTCACGGTGGCGGAGGATAAAAAATGGACACTGGCGCCGTTTTCACAGTTGATCTCGGATGCTGAAGTTGAAATTAAATTGATTAGCCTGGTTGGGGCCTCCTTGGGAGGCCTGAAAAAAGAGTTGGATTCAATTTTGACCAGCGCGGGCGTTCCCTGCCGGTTGGGCATCTGCTATTTTTTTACACCGGAGATGACTTATTTTCCCACGAAAATCGATAGGCGGTTTTGGCGGGACCTGTGCGCAACTACCGGAATGTCGTTCCTGGATATGACGGATATACAGTTAGTAACCCGATTGACTTATTCCCCCTATTCGGACGTTTTTTCAAAAGGGGGGCATTTTAGTACGGATGGCCATGCTTTTTTTGGGCGTTTGCTGGCTCATGAGTTGATCAGGCAAAATTTGATTCCCTTTAAGAAAAAAGACCAAGATCTACTTCCTAAATGAACAACCTCGGTTGGGTCTTGGGCCTCTCCAAGTGGCGCCATGGCTCATGGGAAAAACCTGTTAATAACCGATCAAGTTTAACCGCCGATTTCCCGGCTTTTCCCCTAAAATAAAGCGAAACCGGACTTTTCTTTTTGGGCCCTTCGTCTTGCCCGAAGCATGATTCCTTAACGGGTCAAAGTCCCGCGTTTCAAACGGGGGAAGCGGAAAATTGAACACTCAGGACTATAAAGATTTATTTCTCACCGAAGCCCGCGATTACCTCTCTACCTTGAACAACGCCTTGGTAGCCCTTGAAAAAGATCCTGCCCATTCGGAGGCGGTGAAGGAAATTTTCCGCGCCGCCCACACCCTTAAGGGCATGTCCGCCACCATGGGGTATACCCCCCTGACGACCCTGACCCATCAGATGGAAAGCGCCATGGAACCCGTTCGATCCGGTTTAACCCCCCTTTCCCCCGATTTGGTGGACACCCTTTTTGCCTGTTTGGACCGGCTGGAATCCTGGGTAAAGACCCTCGAGTCGGGCGAGGAAATAAACGAAGAGTCCATTGGAAATCTAGTGGAGAGGCTTTCTTCCTCGTTGGGGGTTCCGGTTGCCCCCGGGTCGGGCTCGGCACCATCGGTAACCCTTCCTACCCCCTCTTTTGTTTTTGACGAAAATGAAAAGAGCATCCTGGCCCAGGCTAGGGTCAACGGTTTTTCGATCTTTCGAATCCTTGTCCGAGTTGAGCCGGGTTGTGTTTTCAAGGAAGTGCGGGCCTTCATGGTTTTGAAAAATCTTAATGACTTGGGGGAGGTGGTCAAGTCTAATCCCCCGGGGACGGTGGTGGAAAAGGGGGAGTTTGACCGGTCTTTTGAGTTGATCCTGGTCACGGAAAATTCCGCACAAAAGATTCAAGCGGCGGTTCTTTCGGTGGTTGAGGTGGAGGCCGCGGTGGTAACGCCCTTTGACCCTTCTGCACCCGAAACAGGGGCATCCGTCCTGGCCGCCGAGGCGCAGACACCGAAACCTTCCGAGTTCGGCGCCCCGGGGGAGGATAAAAACATCGCCTTCCCTACGATTCGTGTCCACACCAGCAAACTGGATAAGCTCATGACCCTGGTGCAGGAGCTGGTGATTTCCAAGATACGCTTTGAGATGGTGGCCGCCAACGGCGAGGTCAAGGAACTGCGGGAACCTTTAAATCAGCTGCACCATATCACCGACGAGCTTCAAGATGAAATTATGAAAGTGCGCCTCATCCCCGTCAAACAGGTCTTTGACCGGTTTCCCCGCATGGTCCGGGATCTGGCGAAGAAACTTGGGAAACAAGTCAATCTTGAGATGGACGGCGCGGAGGTTGAGCTGGATCGCACCGTGATTGATGAGATCGGGGAGCCCCTGGTCCATCTCTTGCGAAACGCCGTTGATCACGGCGTCGAGGACCCGGAAGAGAGGGCCCGGGACGGTAAAGACCCCTTCGGCACCATACGGCTTCAGGCCAAGAGGGAAAGATCCTCGGTGGTTTTATCTGTCATTGACGACGGAAAGGGAATCGACCCCGAAAAGGTGCGCCAGCGGTCGGTGAGCAAGGGGCTCATGACGGCGGAAGAGGCGGGGAAACTTTCCGATGAGGAGGCGGTCCGGCTCATCAGCCTTCCTGGATTTTCCCTCGCGGAAAGGGCCACCGAGGTTTCAGGGCGCGGGGTGGGCGTGGACGCGGCCAAGGCGAAGGTCGAATCGATGGGTGGCAGTTTCCGAATCCAGAGCCGAAAGGGAGTGGGCACCACCTTCTTCCTGCGTTTTCCCCTGACCCTGGCTATCATCAAGGCTCTGCTTATCAAGGCCGGGGGCGAGACCTTTGCCCTTCCCGTGACGGGAGTTCTGGAGACCTTGGAGATCAACCCTTCCGAAAAACGCAGGCTCCAGTTGCAGGATACCCTATTGCTGCGCGATGAGGTGCTGCCCCTCTATCACTTGGCGGAACTGCTCGAGTTAAAAAACTCGCCGCCCCCCCAGGATTTGGAATCGGTGGTAGTTGTTGAGGTGGGAGAGTCGAAGGTGGGTCTTCTGGTGGACGCCATTGTGAGCCAGAACGAGATCGCCATTAAGCCCCTGGACCGCTTTTTGAAAAAAATCCGGGGGTTTGCCGGAGCCACGGTTTTAGGGGACGGCCATATCGCCCTCGTGCTGGATGTGAACAGCCTCATTGAGGATTTACGTGAACGCCGTCATCGAGCCGATTATTCTCTTCCAGGTAAGGAAAACGCCCATGCTCTTGAATCTTGATGATTTGACCCCATCCCAGGTGGATGCCCTAAAGGAGGTCGGCAATATCGGGGCGGGCCACGGCGCCACGGCCCTTTCCCAAATGCTGGGGAAAAAGATCAAAATTACCGTTCCCCGGGCGACCGTCCTTCCCTTAAGCGAAGTGCCGAATCTAGTGGGGGACCCCCAAACCCTGGTGGCGGGCCTTTGCCTCGCCATCCTGGGGGACGCGACGGGCAAGATATTCTTGCTCTTTCCCCGCACCTCGGCCCTCCACCTGGCCGATTTGCTTTTGAAGCAGGAAGTGGGTACCAGCCAGATCCTTAACGAATTGGGGCATTCCGCCATTAAGGAGGCGGGCAACATCCTCGCGGGGGCTTACCTGAGCGCCTTGAATGAGTTTTTGGGGATGCTTCTTTTGATGTCCGTTCCCACGCTGGTTTTTGACATGGCCGGGGCGCTCTTGACCACTTTGGCCCAGGGGATGGAAAAAACCTCCAAAGTCATCGTGATTGAAACCCAATTTTTGGATGATAACGAGGTGGTGGGAGGCTATTTCATCCTTGCGCCCGATCCCGTTTCACTCCAGGCGATTTTCCAGGCTATCCGGGTCACTAAATAGGCTGTTGCCCATGTTAAGATAGTTTTGTTTTTTGGCACCCTTATCTAAATGAATTCAAATCCCTGAAAGGATTTGTAGGATGAATGAAAACCTTATTTTATTAACCCAAATCAACGAACTTTGTCTTTCTCCCCATCCCACCCCGGCCCATATCGCCTATGCCTGTTTGAAATGGCGTGAAAAGTACGACTTTGACACGGTATTCATGGCGGTTTCCGGCGCGCCAGAGGAACCTATTACCGCCTTAGCCTTCGACGGCAAGGATGAACTGATGGATACGGGACTTTACCGTCTTGGTGTTGAGGAGCGTCTCGCCCTCAGCCGGGGCTCTTACTCTTATAAAACCTATTCGGACATTACGGGCAAACCCGTTTTCAACAAATACGGGTCCCTCCGCATGCAAAAACCCAACGGCGGAACTTTTATCGCTGCCTTCCAGCCCCAGGTCCGCTTCATCCTCTTTGGCTTGATGCACGAGGTGCCTAAACCCTACCCGGATGATCTGCTCAAGGAAATGGCGGCCCTTTGGAAGGATTGGCAGGAACCCCTCAATAAATCTTTGGACAAGATATTAGCCTCCGGGTATCCCTCGAGCGCGGTCAAGGCCGAATCGACGCCGCCGTCGAATGAACCGCCCGCCCCCATTCCCGCCGCGAAGCCCGATGATAAAAAGGCGGAGCATCCAACCGCCCAAATCCATGCCGCGGTTTCGCCTGTTCATCCGGAAACCAGAATCGTCGATCAACCTCTGCCAGTGAGCGTCCCTTCCGCGGAGGGGCCAATCCCTTCCGTTGAAAATAACGGCAAGCACCGCAGGCCCGTGATGCTGGTCGATGAGGTCACGAGGCTTTTTAATAAGAGCTATTTTGAGGAAAGCCTTCTCATTGAGGTGGAGAGGGCTAAAAGATATGGTCGAAGCGTCAGCCTGATGTTCCTTGAGGTCACCCCCTTGGCGCCTCTGGGCCCTAAGGAAAACGAAGTCGCGACCCAAGTAGCCGAGATATTATCCAACAGCCTCCGCCGGGTGGATGTCATCTGCCGGCTGAGCGCCAACCGCTACGGAATCGTCCTGCCCGACACCGCCAACCACACCTACGGCATCATCGGAAAAAGGATTTTTAAGTATTACAAACAACTGATGGGGGACCAGCCGCCGGTGTTTATCAATTTAAGCGCCTCTACCTATCCCGAGCACGTGGGGAACCACCTGGAATTATATGAGAATGCCGATAAACTTTTAGCGCAGGCCAAGGCCGCCGGCCCCAACAAAGCCGTTTTGCCGGAATAATCATGGATGACCGCTCCGCCCTCCTTGCCCTCCATTTGACCGGTGTCATTGGACCCCGCCGCCTGAAATCCGCAAAGGAAGCCTTTCCCCAACTGGAAGATGTTTTTGGGGCGAAAGAAGAACGTCTTTACGAACTTCCCGATTGGACTTTAACCTGCGCGAAAAAAGTCCTAAGCCTTGAAAATCCCGCCCGGAGGGTTGAACAGGAGATGGAGGAGGCGGACCGGTTTGGCATCCGGGTTTTTGTGGAGGGAGATTCTGATTTTCCCTCCGTCTTTCAAAACCTCTACGACCCTCCATTTGTTTTGTGGGCCAAAGGCGAACTGTTTAAAGAAGATGAAAATGCCATCGCCATCATCGGCTGCCGCCGTCCCACCCCCTACGGAAAGCACGCGGCCTTGCATTTGGCGGAAGGCGTGGCAAGGGCGGGCTACCGGGTCGTCTCGGGGCTAGCCCGGGGTATTGATTCTCTGGCCCATCGGGGAGCGCTTAAATTTCCCCAGGGAAGAACCTTGGCTTTTTTAGGAAGCGGACTTTTGAATATGTACCCGCCTGAAAACCGGGAACTGGCCGAGGAAATCACCCAACGGGGCGCGGTTTTAAGCGAATATCCCCTCCACGCCAAGCCCCTGGCCCTTCACTTTCCCCAGCGAAACCGCCTCATTAGCGGGGCGTCCCGGGGAGTATTGGTGGTGGAGGCCAATAAGGACAGCGGGTCTTTTATTACCGTGGATCACGCCCTGGAACAGGGCAGGCCCGTATTCGCGGTGCCGGGTCCCATCGACCATCCCCAATCGGAAGGCACCCATGCCTTGATTCAGCAGGGAGCCCGGCTGGTCACGGGGGTGGAGGATATCTTTCACGAACTGGGAGATTTAAGGGCGGAAACCCTTTTTAAATCGGGAGGCGGAAAGGGAAGGGTCCCGCCGAACCGGGAATTGCTTTCAGCGGAGGAACAACTTCTTCTCGAAAAAATGTCCCACGAGCCTCTGCATGTGGACCAACTGGCCCGTGAAACCCAGTCGGACCTGCGTAAACTCAACGAGCTTTTGCTTTTTTTGGAAATGAAGGGCTTTGTCCAGCAGACCCCCGGGCATTGTTATTTCAAGTTATAGTCGAAGATCCCGACTTAAGTGTGTTGATGCCAGAGGGTAAATCCATAAAAACAACCTAATGAAAATGCTTAGGGTGTTTGTGTTTGGCTAGGTGTGGCCTGCTGGCTTGGTCCGGTTGTTTGAGACTGAGACACCGGGGCTTCTGAGGAAGTCGATTTATCTTTTTGATCCGGTGAAACCGATTCGTCCGGAGCCTCTTTGGAGGCCGGGCCCTTTTCATGGGGGTTGTCCCATTGGCGGTTGGGATTAACCTGGGGAGCCTTTTGGTCGTCGCCTTCCGTGCCGTGCTGGTGCCTTGGGGATTGGTTTTTCGGGGAAGATGCGGTGTCGGGGGTGTTATCGGTTTGGGCCTGGTTTGGGTTGGCGTTGTTGGTTGCTGCGGGTTCCGATGCTGGCCCAGGCACTTGGTCGGAGCTGGGGTTTTCTTGGTTATGTCCAGCTCTCCGGCGCCCCCGTGTGAAATCGGAAGAAGACTGCCCTTTATTATTCATATCATGTTGGTTAGGCGATTGAGCCGCAGTCACAGGCGTGACTTCAGGGCGATGGTCCGATGGGGGGGCAGTGGTCGGCTGGTTTGGGGCTGAGGGTTGGGGAATCGGCGTGGGAGCGAAGAGATGAGCCGGTGGAGCTTGGGGCATCGGGGTGGGAGTTGGGATGGGGGCTTGGACTTGAGGCAGGGGTGTGGCGGTCGGGATGATTTTATTCCAGCCGCGCGCCGGGGGATTGCCGCCCTGAGGCGCCGTGGAATTATTTTGGGCCGAGGGTTGCCAGATTTGGCCGGCGTTGCGGGGCGGAGGGTAATTGCCTTGCGGGGCTGTGGAGGGGCGGGAAGTGTTCGCGGTCCAGGCGGGCGGCTGATTCCAGCTTGAAACATAAGGGTTGGGTTGTTGGTTCATTTGGGTATCCCAGCTGTCATAGTGGTCTCGGTTCCAATCGCTATGGGCGTGTCGGGCCCTGAAATCCATATAGCGGTAGTTGTCGTCGATCATCCGGCGTAGGTCGTAGATCTGGTCCGCGGTCAAATAGAGCCTGCTGTTTTGACGGTAATCGTCCATTTCCATATTCCGCACGATCTGGAGGCGTTCGTTGATGTCCTGCGCCTGATCGGGGGACCATTTACCGGACTCCACGGCTTGATCCAAGCGGGCCTGCTGCCGGCGGATGTGGATATCCAAGTAGCATTGGCTGAGGCTTTCGTTAGATCCCTCGAATTTTGAATCCCATTTGTTTTGGAAGGTTTGCGACCATTGGGTGTTGTTAGAAACAGCATCCCTGATCATGCCGGCGTTATCCCTCAACATGGCGGTGAGGATGGTGGTTTGGCCGGGATTGAGGTCTTGGGGCGGGTTGACGGCGTTTTGATCCTGTTGGGCCAGCCATTGGATCCTCAAGTCGTTGTCCTTCAACACGGCGGCCATGTCCGCATTCAAGATGTTGTTTTGCCAGTCGGTATTAATCGTGTTGATCTGGTTTCGAATTTGATTTTGGACCCATTGGGCGTTGGGAAAAGCGGAGGGCGTCCGCTGCAACTGCACAAAGGTCACGTTACAGCCCTGAAGACCAAAGAATGACAAACCGAGTCCCAGCGTGATGGAAAGATTTAAAAGATTTCTGTTCATGTGAGATATCCTTGCCGCTTTAAACGTCTAATGATTGGACGAACGACGGCGTTTATTTGTTTTCATCAACGGTCTTATTGTAATCAGGCTGGAGGGAGGTATGAAAATTCATTTCTTGAAGCCTTTTCAGGGGCGCGGGTATGATGCCCCGGTGCGTAAATACTTTGCAAAACTACTTCTTTTTATCTGCTTTTTCAGCCCATTAGCGCCCCTTTGGGCGGGAACCGAACTCAAGGCTTATGTGGAATGTTATGCCGATAAACAGGCCTGGGTGAATTTGCGGGTTTCCATCAGCGACGACCACTTGAAGATCCATTTTAACGGGCCCTGGTGCCTGGGGGCATTGGTTTACGACCGTGAAACATCTGAAATTACCGTGATGGATGACATCAAGAAAACTGTTTTTACCCTGACCCATGACAACCAAGCGGCCCTTAAGTTCATGGCCAACTTGGCCTCTGGAAAACTTATCGCGGGGATTGCCGGCTCCACCCCCAGCGCCAAGAAAACTTATGCCATGGTCACAGAAAACGCCCGGTCCTTTTTTAATGGGGTTCCGGTATTGAAAGAAAAAGGCGATTCGAAGGGTAATTTTACCTGCGATCTATATGAAACTGATATCGACGGGGTCAAGGCCCGCGAGGTATGGGTGACGAGTCCAGAGGACGCTGGCATCGGCGGGGAAGACCTCGATACTTTCCGCAGTTTAGTCCACTTAATGGTGGATCTTTGCGGGGACGAATTATCCCAATTGGGCGCGGACACCACGACCTTTCAACAGGTCCTTTCCTCTTCCGCCCTGCCGGTTTACGCGAACCTTTACGCTAAGGGCAAGCGTTCCTGCAACTTTCAGATGCTGGGGGTCCGTACCCGTACTTTTGACCCCAACGATTTTGTCCCGCCCGCCAATTACCGCGTCCTGACCTTGTTGGATATGATCAAGTAAGATTCTTGAATCCTCGGGATAAAAATGATGCCCTTTAAATTTTCCCTCTTGTTGCTTTTGGTTTCCGTCCCTTGGCTTTCCGGTTGCGGGCCCCTCGCCAACCATTACAACGACCTGGGCGCCCAGGCTTTTGGTCTAAAGGACTTATCGGCGGCCCGGGAAAATTTCAAAAAGGCTGTTTGGTTCGACGGCGGTAATGCAACCTTTCATAACAACCTGGGTTATTGCCTCTACCAGTTAAAAGACTTCAATGGCGCGGAAGGGGAGTTTCAAAAGGCGCTTTTGGATTCGCCTTCGGAAAGTTTGATCCGCCAAATCAAAATCAATCAAGTTCTCCTCTATTGCGACGGACCAATCAATAGGTCTCTCGCCAGTAAGGAGTGGGACAACAAGGGGATTGGAATTCTTAACGAGCTATTAAAAGAAGACCCGAATAACGCCGAGTTCCATATGCGGTTGGGATTCGCTTATTTCCAGGCCGCCAATCCGGGCGGAGGGTTCATCGAACTTGATAAGGCGGTTCAATTGGCCACTCCCGCTGTTGTTGCCGGATACACCCAGGACCCCTTGGCGGGAAGTCTCCTGATCCTCCAGCAGATTCAGCAGTTTTATGTCGGTGTCCATTTTTTAAAAAAATCCACTGAGGTGAGTGACAAGATCGCCAAAATACTCAGAATGAGTAAAAGTCCTCCCAAGGCCGCCAAAACCCGCCCAAAACTACAAAATTAGCTCCCTTTTCACCATGGAATCGTTTTGACTGCCTTCGGTTTAAGCGTTAAAATTCAGTGCAAAATTAGCCAAAAGGCATTTGTCAATTTCTTGCTTTGAGATCAAACCTTTTGGCGCCGCTTTTTCCGGATGACCCCGGGTCTGAAAGCCGGTCTCTTTTCCTCAAAAAAAGTAACAAATCGCCGAATCCAATTTCGGTATAGACCCGGGGTTTGAGTGCGAAAATTCATTCGTGTCATAGGGCTGTTTTTGTTGACCGCGGGCGCGGCGTTTCTTTGCGCCTTCGGGGGCAATCAAAGCGCGAATGTGGTCATCGGCCACCAGGTTTTTACCAACGGAAATTTCAACAACGTCTCCGTTAGCGGGTCCGGCTTGGGCAACCCGGTCGCCATGGATTACGACGGCACCAACCTTTATATCGCCGATTACACCACCAGCCGGGTCCTGGTTTATACCGGTATTCCCACATCCTTTAACGCCTCGGCGGCTTGGGTTTTCGGCCAGCCCAATTTGACCTCTTCGGGCGAAAATCAGAGCCTGGGGGCCCCGACCAACCAAACCCTCGACCTGCCCAACGACGTTTATAGCGACGGCACCAACCTGTACATCGCTGATACGGGCAACAACCGGGTGCTGGTCTACGGCCTGCCGGTAACCGCCAACGACGAGCCTGCCGGCATCGTGATCGGCCAATCCAGTTTCACGGCGGCGGTTACGGCCGCTTCCAAAAAAGGCCTGAACGGTCCTACTGGGGTTTATTCCTTCGGCGGGAATCTTTACGTCACGGACGGCGATAACAACCGTGTCATGGTTTACACCATTTCCAGCCTGGCTACAACCAGCACGAGCGCCGCCAACGAGTTAGGGCAGGCGAGCGGCGGAAGCGCCTTCACCTCATTCGCCCCTAACCAGGGGGGCACCCCCTCGGCGGGAACGTTGTACTATCCTACGGGCGTCTGCGCGGCGGGCACCACTTTGGCCGTGTGCGACGACGCCAACAACCGGGTGTTGCTTTACACCCTGCCCGTTTCCAACGGCCAAAACGCCTCGGTGGTCATTGGCCAGGGCAGCATGGCCACCACCACTTTGAGCGCTCCCACCTCCACGAGCCTGGATTTTCCCGAAAGGGTCGCCAGCGACGGTACTAAAATTTTCATCACGGATACCGAAAACAACCGGGTTCTTATTTTTAACAGTTTCCCCGCCTCCTCCGGGGCGGCCGCGAATGAGGTTGTAGGCCAAGGCTCCATGACGAGCAATTCCTTCAACCAGGGGACCCTCAGCGCCAGCGCCAACGAGCTTTACAAGCCCTTCGGCGCCTTCAGCACTGGAACCACCCTCATGATTGCCGATACCTACAACAACCGGGCTTTGATTTACGGCGGTATTCCTGTCACCAACAACGCCCCCGCCGTTCTCGCCATCGGCCAGCCGGACATCGTCAGCAGCAACCAGTATCAGCAGGTGCCCCAGCAGTGGTCTCCCGGTTCCATCATGGTAGACCCGAACAACAAAGTGATTGTGGCGGATAATTTCAACAACCGGGTTCTCATCTACAACGGCATACCGGTCACCAATTACGCCCAGCCCAACGTGATCTTGGGCCAGCCCAACGGAACCTACCTGGGCACCGGGTGCAGTGTCAGCCAGTTGGACGGGCCGGTCGGCGCTTACAGTAACGGCAGTCAGCTGTTCGTGTCGGACACGAACAACCACCGCGTCCTTGTTTTCGGCCCCCCCTTTCCCACCTCCAATGGCGCATCCGCCAGCACCGTTTTGGGACAGACGAGTTTTACAGCAGGGCTCCCCAACCAAAACGGCTCCTCGACTTGCGGTCAAACGACATTGGATGAACCCAAGGGGATCTGGGCAAACAATAATGGAACCACGATCGCGGTGGCAGATTACGGGAACAACCGGGTCTTGATCTACGAAAACCCCGCCACCACCACCAACGCTCCGGCCGCCATCGAAATTGGAGAAAAGAACTTCACAGACAATACAACCGGTAGCACCGGTGCCGATACCGGTGTCACAACCCTTTACGCGCCGGATTCGGTTCAATTCGACGGCACCCGCCTGATCGTCGGGGACGCGGGCGACAACCGCGTCATGATTTGGAACAGCATGCCAGCTTCCAGTAACGCGCCGTCCAATGTGATCCTTGGACAATCCTCGATCTCCGGTTTTAACCCCAACCAGGGCAACGCGGCCCCCACATCCCAAACACTGGCTTTTTGCAACGCGTCTTATGTCATTGGGTCGTCGGTTTATAGCGATGGCGTCAGTTTGTACATAGGCGATTCAGTCAATAACCGTGTATTGATTTACAACAACCTTGCCACCCTGCCAGCGCTGAACGGGGCGGCCACCGCTGTTTTGGGCCAGGCCAACATGGGCGCCTCCATCTTGAATGCCCCATCGGGGCTCACCAACAGTCAGGGCTTTTACCAGCCTTCCGGGGTGAATTTCCACTCCGGGTACCTTGCCGTGGAAGACCTGGGCAACAACCGGTCCCTCATCTTTGACCCGCCTACGCCCGTTCCCAACAGCACCCCCTGCGTTCAAAGCCTGGTTTACGACAGCGGGGGTGCGGATACGGCCTCCGCCATCGCGGTGGATTCGAGCGGCAACGTTTATGTGGGCGGAACCTCCCCGAATGGGGCGAACACCCAGTTTAGGATCATCAAATACGGCCCCACGGGAAATACGGTCTGGAACAACACCTTTTATCCGGCGGCCAACGCCATTTTGAACGGGCTGACCCTGGATTCCAGCGGCGACGTTTTCGCCGTGGGCTCCCAGCAGGGGGCCAACGGGCGTCTTTACCTGACGTTGAAACTTAATTCGGCGGGTGTATCCCAATGGGCCCAAACCTACGACGGCACCGGCAACGCGCACGATAACGACGCCTTCGGGGCCTGGGTGGACCCCACGAATACCTACGTCTACGTCACAGGCCGGTCCTGGACCACCTCCAACTGGGACATCATGACCGTCAAATACAACATGTCCGGGACCCTGCAGGGCGGCTATCCGGTCAAATACGATTCGGGAGGCAACCATGACCAGGCTTTCGCCATCGCCGGGGACGCCGGCGGTAATTTTTACGTGGGCGGGGAATCGGACTTGGCCGGAGTTAACCAGGACCGGCTGATCAAATACAGCTCGGCGGGGGCAGCGCTGTGGAACATGGAAGTGACGGCGTCAAACGGCGAAATGATCCAGGGCCTGGCCCTGGACCCCACCGGAACCTGGGTTTATTCCAACGGCTATTTCAACAACGGCGGCCACAACGTCGGGCGATTGCTGGAGTGGAACGCATCCTCAGGGGTCACCGTATGGGATACCGATTATCCAGTTAACACCCTATCCACCTCCGGGACCGGCGTGGCGGTGGACGCCCAGGGCAATGTTTACACCGTATTGCAGGACAGCACGAACAACAAATTCCACACCGTGAAATATGACCCCTACGGCAATTTGATATGGGACCTCCAATTTACCCGGGGCTTGGGGGTGGACCAATCGAACGCCCTGGCCTTGAACGGCTACGACCTTTGGGTCACGGGCCAATCCTCCAATGGGGCCAACAATGACTTTTTAACGATGAAATATCAATTCAACAGCAGCTGCCCCTACACCGCTACCGTTACCACTACCCCGACTGGCACGCCAACAGCCACGGCCACTTCCGTGCCCGTTTGCCCTGTTTCCCTGGTCAGCGCAGCCGCCACCTATACCAGCGCGGGCTCTGCCGTGACGCTCAACAGCGTCACCGTCAGCGGTACCAACCCTTTGCTTTTAGTCCAGGTGATTTTACAAACCAGTTCATCCATCGTGTCCTCGGCCAATTGGGGCTCTGCGCCGATGAGCCTGGTCCAGCGCAATTCGGCCAATGGGTTCGATCACGAGGTTTGGAAGATAGTGAATCCCAACCCCGGCACGGCCTCGGTCACCATCCAATGCTCCAGCGGAGGGAATCCCTATGTGGGCGCCCTGGTTTACGCGGGGGTCAATGAAGCCAGCCCCATTGGGACCGTTAATTTTGTTACCGGAACCGGACCAAGCGCCACGGTCAACCTGACGGCCACCCAAAATTACAGCACTATCCTCGACCTTTTCAATTTCTATTTCGTCGGGTCCTCCACCCTGGCGGCGGGTCAAACCCAGCGTTGGACTGAGAATTTCGGGGGCTATACAAGCCTTGGGGACGACAAGTCCGCCGGGGTTTCCGGGGTTTATTCCATGGGTTATACCATCAGCGGCAGCACGCCCTGGGAAGCCCTGGCGGTCGAAGTTGAAGCGGCGGGCTGCGCAACCAACACGCCGACCCAAACACCCAGTCCAACAGTCACCATTACTCCCACCATCACCCCAACCAGCGGCTCCAGTTGTTACGGCCCCATGGGCTATAACCAGCCTTCCGGAGGTTTTACCAATGCCGGCGGTTACATCAATTGTTACGCGGTAAGCCTTTTGTCGGCTGTGACGGTGGTGGATTTTAATATCGATTTGGGACCCACGGTGCCGGCGACCATGGGGATAGGACTTTACACCAACGGGGCTTCCCAGCCCCTCAGCCTGCTGGCCAGTGTGGCCTTTGCGCCCAACGCCAATTCTTGGAATTCCGTTCCCATCGCCAACGTCACCCTTAATCCGGGTCTTTACTGGTTGGCCTACAACATCACCAGTTCGGCAAGCGTTTCCTATGGGTCCTCGACTCCGGTGAGTGTTTACCAAATGTCCCAGTCTATCTACGGCGCCTTGCCCACGACCATTTCCAACGGGGGTAATCCGGGTTTGATCGACCCGCCCGGCATTTACATGGATACCTATTGCTCCACCACGCCTACCCCCACCCTCACCAATACGCCTACTATCACCCCAAGTCCCGTAAACACCGCTACGCCGGGGTGTCCGGGCCCGATCGGGTTCAGCCAAACCCTCACCCCAGTGAACAATTTCAGCGGTAATTACATCGATTGCTACGCTGTGACGCTGGCCTATGGTGTGACCGTGACAGACTTTCAGTTTTACGTGGGCGCGACAGCCCCTGCTTCCATGATTTTAGGTCTGTACAACGACAACGGATTTTCCGAACCGCTCAACCTTCAAACAAGCGTGACCATCGCGCCTACGGCCAATTCGTGGAACACGGCACCCATTGGCAGTCTGACCCTAAACAGTGGTACTTACTGGCTAGCCTATAACGTCCCAAGTCTAGTCAATGATGACTATGGGGCTACCGGTTCCGTGACTTTCTATCAATTATCCCAGACTTTCGGTCCCGTCTTTCCCGCGACGATGCCGGTCACGGGAAATCACGGGTCAATCCAACCGCCTTCTTTCTATATGGATACCTACTGCAACGTCACCGCGACCCCCACGCCGACGGTGACACTAACCGCTACGTTGACCCCCACGCTTACCCCCCTGCCGTCACTGGGCGTCAATAACGCCTCCTCGAACGAGGGAAGCCCCCTGAATTTCATCATCTCCATTTTCCCGGCCGCATCGCAGGATGTGACCTTCCTTTGTTCTACAGCGGATGGGACGGCTTTGGCGGGTACGAATTACACTCCCCTCAGTAATTTTCCGGTGACGATTCTGGCGGGGAACGCCAACGCTTTGGTGAACGTATTTACAACCTATACGGCCGGGCAAAGCGCCCAATTGGCCATGACCTTGACCATTAGCAATGTCTCTTCCGACGCCTCCATCGGCACGGGAAGCGGGACTGGATTTATCAATTATTTGGCGCCCACCGCCACCGGTACCCCCACGGTCACGCCGACCACAACGCCGACTGCAACCCTCACCCCCACCTGCGTCACAATGCCCCTTTCCGGCGTCACTTATCCCAACCAGCCCTATGTCAACGTCATCACCTCCATCTCCGGCACGGGCACAGCCTATTGCGGGAGCCTGACCAACGTGCAAATCACGCTCCAGCGGCTTTCGGACAATTTTTATTGGAACCCGGTCATCCCCGGCTGGCAGTCGTCCCTCCTTTATTTGGCCACGTCGGGTTCTCCCTCCAACTGGAACTTTAACAGTTCATCCATACCCTTCGTGAATGGCGCTTCCTATGAGGTCACTTCCCGGGCGCAGGACAGCTACAACAATACCCAAACCGTCTTCGCCCCCGTCAGCTTCACCCTTTGCAATACCCTGCCATTTCAAAACATCACCGCTCCCGTCAACGGCAATTCCTATTTGGCGTTGCTTTCCATTCAGGGCACGGCGGCCTCCTGCGCGCCGATCCCGACGCCCCAGATATTCATTCAGCGCCAAAGCGACGGATATTATTGGAACGGGGTCGCCTGGAGCCCCGCGGGCCCCCTCTGGAACCCAGTTTCCGGCTCAACCTCCTGGACCTACGGCAGTGTCCCTCTCTGGACACCGGATAATTACATTACCCAAACCAATATCTTGGTGGACGCGGCGGGGAATACCGGTCCCCCCAGCGCGGCGGTGACCTTCTCCATCATCTTGCCGACAGCCACACCTACCGACACACCAACAGCGACCCTGACATTCACTCAGACCGCCACGCCGACCTTTACTCAAACCGCTACACCGACGTTTACTCAGACTGCTACGCCCACCTTCACTCAAACCACAACCCCGACTTTCACGCAGACGGCAACCCCGACTTTCACTCAAACGGCAACGCCGACCTTCACCCAGACGGCAACCCCGACATTTACCCAGACAGACACTCCGACCTTTACGCAAACCGCAACCCCGACTTTCACGCAGACGGCTACACCCACTTTCACTCAAACGGCAACGCCGACCTTCACCCAGACGGCAACCCCGACATTTACTCAAACCGCAACCCCCACATTTACGCAAACGGCCACTCCGACCTTCACGCAGACTGCAACTGCAACCTTTACCCAAACTGCAACACCTACTTTTACTCAGACCGCCACTCCGACGTTTACTCAGACCGCTACACCCACGTTCACTCAAACGGCCACACCGACCTTTACTCAGACGGCAACTCCCACCTTCACGCAGACTGCTACGCCTACTTTCACTCAAACAGCCACCCCGACCTTTACACAGACGGCAACTCCCACGTTTACACAAACAGCTACACCTACATTTACTCAGACCGCTACACCCACGTTCACTCAAACGGCGACACCAACCTTCACCCAAACAGCCACCCCGACCTTCACACAGACTGCCACTCCGACATTTACTCAGACCGCTACACCGACACAAACCCAAACCTTCACTCAAACGGCCACACAGACCTTTACACAAACAGCCACACCCACCGCTACCCAGACCGCCACTCCGACGTTTACTCAGACGGCAACCCCCACATTCACCCAGACAGCTACACCGACACAAACCCAGACCTTTACACAGACATTCGTATTCACCGCGACGAAAACCGCGACGCTCACTTTCACGCAAACGGCCACTCCAACGTTCACGCAGACTACTACCCCCACCTTTACCCAAACGGCAACACCTACTTTTACGCAAACAGCGACGCCAACCTTTACTCAGACCGCGACCACTACATCCACCCAAACGGCGACACCTACTTTTACACAGACCGCCACTCCGACATTCACCCGGACGGCAACCCCCACCTTTACGCAAACGGCTACACCTACCTTTACTCAAACTTCAACACCGACCGCCACTCAAACGGCTACTCCAACCTTCACGCAAACGGCCACACCCACCGTTACCAAAACGGCGACCTTGACCTTTACCCAAACACAAACCCCTACGGCTACCCAGACCGCCACAACCACCAGCACCCCGACTAACACCGGTACCGCCACCTCGACCTTTACCACTACTTCCACGCCCACGAATTCGCCCACCGTGACTTCAACCAGTACGGTCACCTCTTCCCCCACGGTCACCCCCACGGCAACCCAAACCGCCACACTGACCGCGACCCAGACTCAAACCACGACCTTTACCCAGACTTCCACCTTTACGGCCGTTTTTTCTGCCACCCCCACTTGGACCCCGTCGCCCACCGGCACACCCACTCCCAGCTTTACGATTACACCTTCCCCAACTTACACCTCCACGGCCACGCCCACCGCCACTGGAACCCCGACCATTACCAATACTTCAACCTTCACCCCCACGATCACCTTTACGCCTACCATTACCCTGTCGCCCACCGTTACCGGGTCGGTCACCAATACCCCCACGCCGGATGTGCCCATGTACCTGTCGGATAACTATTTCGACCCCAAGACGGGGGCGACTTTGGGGATCGACGTGCTGATAACCCAGGGCGGGGGAGTGAAGATCATCGTTTGCAATATGCTGGGAGAAGAGGTGGATAAGCTGGTGGACCAGAGCCTGAGCCCCGGCAGTTTCCATTTCACCTGGGATGGGCGCAACCGCATGGGGGATATGGTGGGGAACGGCGTTTATCTGGTGGTGATTGAACAGCCTTCGGGCAATTTCATAAGAAAATGTATTATTTTGAAGTAGGCTGGTACTCTAAAAGTCTCCGAATTAAAAATCTTCAAAAAATCCTTATTTTTGGTGCTTAGCGGCTAAGCATTAAAAATAAGGGAATTTGGGCTCTTGTCCCTAATTGTCCCCTAGGAAGACAATTCAAGGTCTCCTCGCGTCCAATTAAATCCTCCGGGCCAATTTAATTGGTCGGGAGATGGTTGAATTGTTAGTAATACTAACAATTCAAATAATGGAATTTGGCCATTTTCCAGCGACAGAACAAAACCCACCAGTACTTGACCCCTAATTGATAGCATTGCTAGCAATTCAAGGTCTCGTCGCGGTCAATTAAATCCTCCCGGCAAACTTAATTGGCCGCGAGATCGTTGAATTGAAAGCATTGCTTTCAATTCAAATAAGGGAATTTGGGGTGTATTTGGGAAACCAGGTCTGAAGCCGGGGGGGTGGCCAGCCGTTGGCCACCCTAACTTAGTTATGGGGGTTCAATTACCCCTTTTCGGCCAGATCCTTGATCTTGGGAAGCACCATGGCCCAGCCCTTAAGGGTTTCCTGGTAGCGTTTCTCCCCATCCGCCACCCCCGCGAAGTCGCCTTGGCTGACCTCCAGGTAGGTGCCGCTATCCTTGGGGGTGAGGGTATAGACCACGGTCAGGTAGTTGGAGGGGATGTCTTCCAGCTTACCGTTTGGGTCGAAGGTGGTGTATTCCAGAGTCTTTTCCTTCTCGATTCCCTTGATATGGCCTGAAACGAACACCCTTTCCGTGGCGCCCAGGGACCCTTTCCAAAGGATGGGGCTACCAACCTTCCAGTCGGTATCGGCCCGGCACCCAAACATATATTGGGCGGTCAAATCCGACCGGGTAAGGACATCCCACACTCTGGCGGTCGTGGCTTGGATTTGGACTGAGTTTCTAACGATCATTGTTTCCATGGCTCCCCTCCAACTTGGCTTTCAACGGAACATATTTACCACGAAGGTAACAAAGTCCCAAGGGGGACCAGATAAGTTGAGTAATTTGTTGGGGAAAAACAGCCGAAAGTGGACAATGTCTATCAGGCGCTTTTACAAAAATAAAGGTCTAAGGCTTCGTGATTAAGGGGGCTGGATATGGAAGGTTTCGCCAAATGGGTTCAGGATGAATTGACTGCCACCCCTCCACCCCGGAGTGTGCGATTAAGAGATTTCGGTGATGCCTGGAAGGAATGGGCTTGGGTCTTGTTTTTTCTCGGATACGCCGTTTTCCTTGGCTATTTCTTCGTGGAGAAAACCATCATGGCCCTGGCCCCGGATTATGGGCTTGCGGTTTCCGCAAAAATTAAAGGCCATTCGATTGGGGGTAGCAAGTCTGGCCGAAATTATTTCCTCCATGTCGCCTTTACAGACCCGCATGGCAATCCGCAGGTTTCAGAGATGTGTGCTGGTCGCCCATTTTATGATGCGAATCCTGATGGGGGCTCCGTCTCCATCAAATATATCGATGGATTTCCCCAGTGGGCTGTTTGGGACGGAGATGGAGCTGATCTATACGATATATGTGGAATGGGATTACTAGGCCTCCTGGCTTTATTTTTTGTTTTTATCCCCGTAAACCTTTTGTACCGGGAGTACAAAATTTTTAAAAATGGAGTTTTTGTGGAGGGGACTGTGACGGATGCCCACGACAAGGCGAATGGCAGGAACCCATTGGAAATCATAACCGTTCAATATTCCGTGGATGGAGTTCCCTACGAAAAGGTGGTCAAGCGAGGTGTTGCAAGTGGCGACTTGGAAAAAGATGCGGCGGTAGTTGTAATCCCAGGTCATCCAGGTAAAACCGGGGTTTATTTCAGCAACAGCAATAAGACTATATTTAAGGTCGGCGTGCCGGATAGTTACTATCAAACATAGGATTTATCCTGAAAAAGAATTTTAAACACGAGCTACGAATAGTTCACGTTAAAGCTTAAATCCTTCGAAATTTCCTGAAGCGTCTTAATGCGTGTGGTGCATATAATATCTCTATTGGTCCGAGGTTCTTCGTGAACCATTCATCAAGGAGGCGTTATGAAACTCTGGAGCGACACCTTTAGTGAGGCTTCCCGCCTGCGGGACGAATACTGCTTTATCAAACCCCACCCCACCCAGCACGCGATCCTGTCCGGCAATAAAAATCCCCATTTCGCCTGGGGTGAAGTATCCCGCGACGCCAAATCCCTGGTCTTGATCATGCACGATAACGACGCCCCATCCAGCAAAGACACGGTGAACAAGACCGACAAGACTGTTCCATATGATCTGCCGAGAATTCGATTTATCCATTGGGTGTTGGTAGATATCCCGACCAGCGGGTCGCCGATTCACCCTGGCGAATTCAGCAAAGAAGTAACGGCCAAGGGAAAACCCGGACCAGCCGCGCCGAGGGGCATGAGGCAGGGTTTGAATGACTACTGCGAATGGTTCAAGGGCAATCCCTCTATGGAAGGGAACTATTTCGGCTACGACGGCCCGGCGCCGCCTTGGAATGACGAAAAAATTCATAAATACAATTTCACGCTTTTGGCCATTAAAGATAAGAAGTGCCCGGTGGAAGGAAACTTCACCGGCAAAGACGTCTTGAACGCTCTCAACGGCAAGGTGATTGAGAAGGCCATGATGTCTTGCACCTATGCTCTGAACCCCAAGGCGAGATAGTCAAAAATATTTTCACCACCAAGACACCAAGGCACCAAGAAATCGGTTCAATTAAAGCTGAACCGTTAATTTCGAACACCCACCATAAACTGGGATTGCTTCGTCGCCAACCGTCCCGATTGGGACGGCTCCTCGCATGCCGACCTTCTTCAAAGCATTTAAAGAGGTCGGTATAGTACCGATTTCCATTTTTGCTTTTAATTGTAAATCGGCACAATGACATCGAAACTGAGACACCGTTGGCATTTTTTCTACACCTTGAAAGAACCGACGGTTTTAGGCCATAGTGCACCCATCTTTTTAGGCCGTTTCATATTTCATTGTTAGTAGGGGGAGCAGATGGCGGAGACCTCAGGCTTTATTGAGAAAAGAGCCAATTCCCGGGTTGAAGTGAAGATCCCCGTCCAGTACCGGCTGGTGGACGATAAAAAAGAATTGGAAAAGGTGCGTGGCCGCCACGCCCTGGCCAAAGACCTAAGTCTGAACGGCATGTTCATCAAGACCGACAAGGCCGTGAACAAGGGCGACGTTTTCGCGCTGGATGTTTCCATGCCCGACAAAAAATCCAAACACGTTTTCGCCTTCGCTGAGGTGGTTCGAATCACCAGCAAGGGCGCTGGGATTAAACTGTTGTTGATGCCGGATGAAGATAGGTCGGCCCTGCAGGATTATTTAGAGAACTCCGAAAAAGACTAAACCCCGAAAACAAAGATTTACCACCAAGACACCAAGTCACCAAGAAAACCATTTTATTGTTCCCCCAAAAAACGTAATTGGAACCACCTAAACCCCAAGAACAACGAAAAGCGTAAAACTTGAAATCCTAATTTTCTTTTGCCTTTCTTGGTGGCTTGGTGACTTGGTGGTGAAAATGTTTTGCTTCAAAAAGCACCGTAAAATCAGCACAAAGACTGCCCCCACCGCTAGTGGCTAGACCCCCAAAACTTGACAAAGGGTAGATGGCTACCTATTCTTCCACCACGCAACAAATGGCGAGAGCCTTCTATATATACAGCTATCAAAAACATTTGGAGACCTATTCGTGGCAACCGACAATCTACCTGAAGCTCCAGTAACCGCCGAGAACCCGGTCATTACGGAGATTCCTCCCATCACCGAAACCCCTGCGGCCACGGAACCCTCCGAAACAGCCGAAACTCCCAAGAAAGCTAAAAAACCCAGGACGCCCAAGGCGCCTAAAGACCCCAACGCTCCCGAGAAGCCCAAGGCCAAAAAAGCCCCGAAACCTAAGAAAAACGAAAACAAGAAACTGGTCATTGTGGAGTCGCCTTCCAAGGCGAAAACTATCAACAAGTACCTCGGGTCGGACTTTGTGGTTTTGGCCTCCAAAGGCCATTTGGTCGATCTGCCCAAGAGCAAACTGGGCGTGGATTTGGAACACAACTTCGATCCCCAATACATCAATATTCGGGGCAAGGCCCCCATTATTCGGGAACTCAAAAAGGCCTCACAAAAGGCCGAAGTTATCTTCCTAGCCACGGACCCGGACCGTGAAGGCGAGGCCATCAGCTGGCATATCAAGAATTTTCTGACCGGCCTGGCCAAACAGCCTCCCATGTACCGCCTTCGCTTAAACGAAATCACCAAACCCGCGATTGAAGAAGCCATCCTCAACCCGCAGCAAATCGACCAGAACATGGTGGATGCCCAGCAGGCCCGAAGGATTCTCGACCGGCTGGTGGGATACGGCATTTCGCCCCTGCTTTGGCAAAACATCCGCCGGGGCTTGTCCGCAGGCCGGGTGCAGTCCGTAGCCCTGCGCCTCATTTACGAGCGGGAAAAGGAAATCGAGGGGTTTAAGCCGGTCGAGTATTGGACCCTGGAAGCCGACTTCTTAACTGAAGCCAACAAGATCATCCGCACCAAACTGGCCAAGGTGAATGGGGAAAAGCCCGACCTGAAAACCCAGGACGAAACCCAGGCCCTTCTGGAAAAGCTGGAAAAGGCCGATTTCAAGGTTTCTGCCGTTTTGCACCGGGAAAAAAGCAAGAAACCCCCCATGCCTTTCACGACCTCCAAGCTCCAGCAGGAATCCTATAAACAACTGCGGTTCGGGGCCCGAAAGACCATGTCGATCGCCCAGGGCCTTTATGAAGGTATTGAAGTAGGCGAGTCGGCGCCGGTTGGGTTGATTACCTATATGCGTACCGATTCCAAGCGTATTTCGCCCGAAGCCAAAGCGGAGGCCACCAAATTTATCGTGGAAACCTATGGTGAAAAGTACAAGGGCCCCGGGGACCGGGACACGTCGAGCAAGGGCAAGATTCAGGACGCCCATGAGGCCATCAGGCCGACTTCCGTTTTCCGTACCCCTGAAAAGATGAAGGGCTACCTGACCCCCGAACAGTTCAAACTTTACCAGCTCATCTGGGAAGACTTTTTGGCCAGCCAAATGTCGAACGCCCTCTACCGGGAAACCTCGGTTGAGATTTCAGGCGACATCGCGGTTTTTCGGGTTTCCGGCACTGAGACCCTCTTTGAGGGCTACACCAAGGTTTATGAGGAAGCAGCCGACGAGGACAAAAAAGAAGGCGACCCCGGCACGGATGGGGAAGTGACCGGAAAGGTCAACTCGAACAAGCTATCCGGCATCGAGGAAAACCAGAAGATGATCTGGAAAGAACCGATCAAGGAACAGCATTTCACCCAGCCGCCCCCGAGGTTTACCGACGCTTCCATGATCAAGACTCTGGAAGAAATGGGCATTGGACGCCCTTCGACCTATGCCCCGACTTTGGAAACCATTCAGAACCGGCGGTATGTGAAGAAAGAAAGCGGAAGGTTCTTTTTGGCCGAATTGGGCAACCTGGTGCTGGGGCTTTTGATGAAAAATTTCCCCACGATCTTGGATTACGAATTCACCGCCAAGATGGAAGGTGAATTGGACCAGGTCGAGGCGGGGGAACAAGAATGGCGCAAGGTGATTGGCGAGTTTTACGTTCCCTTTAAAGACGTTTTGGCCGCGGCGGAAAAGCTGATGGGCGAGGAAAAGGCGAAGATTGAGATCGTCACCGACATCCCCTGCGAAAAATGCGGGCAGATGATGATTGTGAAGTGGGGAAGACACGGCAAATTTTTGGCCTGTTCCAAATACCCCGAATGCCAATCCACCAAGAGCCTGAAGGAAACCGCCGATGGTTCGATTCAGGTGGATGCCGATACCGTTACCGATGAAAAATGCCCCAAGTGCAGCGCCCCGATGATTGTGAAGATGGGACGGTTTGGAAAATTTTTGGCCTGTTCCAAGTATCCCGAATGCAAAACCGCCAAGCCTATACCTTTGGGCATCAAATGCCCCCTCTGCCCCGACGGGCAGGTGGTTTCAAGAGGTTCCCAGCGGGGCGTGTTTTACGGATGCAACAACTACCCCAACTGCAAATTCATTTCCTGGTACAAACCGCTAAACCGGCCCTGCCCCCAATGCGGAAGCCCCTACCTGACGGACAAGTATTTGAAGACGCTGGGGCCGCATGTTTCCTGCCCCAACAAGGAATGCGACTACAAGGAAATGCCGAATTCCGAAGGCAACCCGAACGCCCCGGCTGTGGCCGCGCCCCCTGCGATGCCGCCCCCAGCACCGAGCTTTGATTAGTTTCACCCGCCTGGTCAAAGCCTTGCAAAGTGAAACTTTGAACCGCATTGTCTAAGACACAAACCAAAGGCATCTATAGCCACAGATACATGGGATTCATGGGATGTTAAAGCCTTAAATCTTATCTGTGTGCATCCAATGCATCTGTGGCAAAATCTTGTTTCTGTTTTCCTTGCGGTTTTTGGTTGAGTAGCTTCTGAGCTATAATTGCCGTGCTTATCTATTTTGTTTCGCGAGGAAGTCACTTGGTTAATCCAGCCCAAAAAGCCCAAATCTTAGTCGAGGCCTTTCCCTTTATCCGCAAGTGGTACGGCGCCACGGTGGTGGTGAAGTACGGGGGAAGCACCCGAAGCGGCGACGCTGAACTAAAACAAACCCTTCAAGACATTGTGTTGATGAAATTCGCCGGGATGCGCCCGCTGGTGGTGCATGGCGGGGGAAAAGACATTACGAAAGTCACCGAAAAGCTGGGAATCCATTCCCGGTTCGTGGACGGCTTAAGGGTGACGGACCTGCCCACCATGGAAGTGGTGGAAATGGTTCTGGGCGGGAAGATTAATAAAGAACTGGTAAGCACGATCCAGCAGTTGGGCGGGCAGGCGGTGGGCTTGTCCGGCAAGGACGGTGGGATGCTGGAAGCCTCACGGGTGAAATCCAAGACCGGCAAAGACATCGGCTTCGTGGGCAAGGTTTCCAAGGTCAACACGGCCGTTTTGGACATTTTAGATAAAGAACAATTCATCCCCGTGATCGCTCCCTTGGGGCTGGGGAAAGACGGCAAGACCTATAACGTGAACGCGGATGAGGCGGCCGGGGCTATCGCGGGCGCATTGAAAGCCGAAAAGCTGGTCTTTTTGACCGATGTGCCGGGAATTTGTAAGAAGAAAGAAGACCCCAAGAGCCTCTTTTCAACCATCAAGGCTAAGGAAGTGGCCAAACTCATTAAAAGCGGAGTGATTTCGGGGGGCATGATCCCCAAAGTTCAAGCCTGTCTGCATGCCTTGAAGGCGGGTGTTCGAAAGACTCACATTATTGACGGCACCCAGCCCCACGCCCTTTTATTGGAAATATTCACCCCCGAAGGCATCGGAACCGAACTCATACCTTAGTTTTTCACGCTTGTCTCTCTGCGTTTCATTGCCCCTACCTATGGTATAATCCCGCCCGTTGTATTTATTTTCCCAAGGAGCCTCTGGATGAAGTGTCCTTTTTGCGGTCACCAAGAAGATAAGGTGATGGATTCACGGCCTTCCAAGGGCGGCTCGGCCATCCGCCGTCGCAGGGAATGCTTGAAGTGCGAGAAGCGTTTCACGACCTACGAACAAATTGAAGAAATTTTACCCATGGTTGTGAAGCGGGACGGGCGCAGGGAACCTTTTGACCGTTTGAAAATCGTCTCAGGCATACGAAAAGCGGTAGAGAAGCGTCCGGTTTCCTCCGAGAAGATTGAGGCGGCGGTGGACGATATCGAGAGTATGTTGATGGAGCGGGCGGCCAAGGAAATTAATTCCACCGAGATCGGCGAAATGGTGATTGGGCGCTTGAAAGACATGGATGATGTGGCCTATGTGCGCTTCGCCAGCGTTTACCGGCAGTTCAAGGATATCGGCGCCTTTATGGATGAAGTAAAAAAGCTGATGGCGAAGAAGTAATTTAAGAGACTTAAAACAAATATTACCACCAAGACACCAAGTCACCAAGAAAATCGAAAACAAACCGGGATTTACGGAAGTCTTTTTAAAGTTTTGCCGTTCTTGGCGTCTTAGCGTCTTGGCGGTGAAAAAATTCTTAATTGAAAGGTAAAAAATGGCAAAGATTCGAGCCTATCGTGCTGTTCGTTATGGTTTATCTTCCCCGCAAGCCCTCAAAAAAGTGGTGGCCCCTCCCTACGACGTCATTTCAACCCAGCAAAAAAAAGAACTCTTGGCTGCGGACCCCAAAAATGTGATCCGCTTGATCTTGGGAAACCCCAGCCACGAAACCCACAGCGCCTCCGACTACTCAAAAGCCAAGCAAACTTTCCTGGCCTGGCAAAAGTCCAATGTGCTTAAGCGGGAGTCAAAGCCCGCCGTTTACATTTACCGCCAGTCCTTTGACCTGGACGGCCGGGTGTTTCACCGTAGTGGATTTATCGCCCTCTCCCAACTGACCCCCTTCGGCAAGAAAAAGGGCGGCATCCTGGCCCACGAACATACCCTGGCAGGCCCTAAAGCTGACCGCTTGAAATTGACCCAGGCCACGAAGGCCAACTTCAGCTGTATCTTTTCCCTCTATCCCGACAAGAAGGGCGCGGGCACCCTTTTAAAGAAAGCCTCTTCCCGCAAGCCGGACATGAGCGTGGAATACCCCAAGGGTATTCAAAACCAGGTTTGGGCCGTGACCGATGAAAAGTGGGTCAAGGGACTTCAGGCCAAAATGAAGGACGCCACCTTGTTTATCGCCGACGGGCACCACCGCTACGAGACGGCCCTGAACTACCAGGCGATCCAATCGAAAAAAACTAAGGGCGCCGTTGGAAGCAGGCCCTTTGATTTCGTGCAGATGATGTTTGTGGCAATGGAAGACCCGGGGCTTGTGATTTTGCCGACTCACCGGATGCTGCCTTCCCGCATTGTTACCTCACCCGCTTTGCTTTTAAGCCGCCTGTCGTCCCTTGGTGAACTGCATGCCTACCCCAAAGCCATCGCCGGATCGGCCCCCTGGAAATGGATGGAGAAACTGGGGAAAACCCATTCCACTTTAGGAATATCCTTCGACGGGAAAAAACTCTACGCCCTTCAATTCTCCAAAGCCGTGGAAAAGAGCCCCTTGCTTCATGACGTTTCATCCGCCCAACGAAAACTGGATGTCACCCTCTTGCACCGCCTGATTTTGGAACCCTTTTTCGGCATCACGAAGGAAAAGGTGGAGCATGAGATTTCCTTCACCAGCCGGGCTGAGGAAGCGGTACAACGGCTTAAGAAAAAGGAATTCGCGGCGGTGTTTTTCTTGAACCCCACGCGCATTGACCAACTACGGGAAATCGCCATGAACCAGGAGCGGATGCCGCAAAAATCCACCTATTTCTACCCGAAGCTTGTCACAGGTCTTGTTTTCAACCGGTTGGATTCGTTTTAAGGTTTTCAACAAAATCTCTTAGCAAAGACAATTTTCACCACTAAGGCACAAAGACACCAAGAAAACCCTTTGTTTTTTAACCTGAGTTTTTGCTTTCCTTGGTGACTTGGTGTCTTGGTGGTTCAAAGGGTTTGGTGGCGGGTTCATTAGTCCAACCGCAATTAACATGGAAAATCTTGCGGGTGTTTCAGGCCCAGCGTAGAATTTCCGCCTGTCATTCCCGTTTTCACCTTTATTACCTTGAGGAGGAGCTATGAGCCGCATCGTCGATGTGAAGGGCCGAGAAATATTGGATTCCCGTGGAAACCCAACCGTTGAGGTCGAGGTCTTTTTGGAAGACGGGAGCCTGGGGCGGGCGGCGGTGCCGTCGGGCGCTTCCACCGGCGAATACGAGGCGGTCGAGCTTCGCGATGGCGACAAGAAGCGCTATCTGGGCAAGGGCGTTTTGAAAGCTGTTGAGAACGTGAACACCAAGATATCCCCCAAGGTGAAGGGAATGGACGCTAGGGACCAGCGGGCGCTGGACGCCTTTATGATTGAGCTGGACGGGACCCCCAATAAAGCCAAGCTGGGCGCCAACGCCATTTTGGGCGTCTCTTTGGCCGCCGCCAAAGCCGCGGCCATTTCCTGCAAGCTTCCTTTATACCGCTACTTGGGCGGCTCCAATGGACACCTATTGCCGGTGCCGATGATGAACATCATCAACGGCGGGATGCACGCCGATAACAACGTCGATATGCAAGAATTCATGATTTTGCCCGTGGGCGCCCCGACTTTTAGGGAAGCTTTGCGCATGGGGGCCGAGGTGTTTCACGCCCTGAAGGCTGTTCTTCACGACAAGCATTTGAATACCTCGGTGGGCGACGAGGGCGGTTTCGCGCCGGATTTGAAATCGAACGAAGAGGCCCTGCAGGTCATTATGGAAGCCATCAAGAAGGCCAATTACGCGCCAGGCAAGGATGTATTGATCGGCTTGGACGCGGCCTCTTCCAGTTTTTACGACAAGACCAAGAAAAAGTACATTATGGAAGCCGAGGCCCAAAAGGAAAAAACCAGCAAGGAAATGGTGGAATTTTACGAGGGGCTGGTGAGTAAGTTTCCCATCATCACCATTGAGGACGGCCTGGACGAGAACGACTGGGACGGCTTCAAACTGATGACCGAGAAGCTGGGCAAAAAGATCCAGATCGTCGGGGACGACCTTTTCGTGACCAACACCCAGAAGCTGAAAGAGGGAATCGAGAAGGGGATCGCCAACTCGATCCTCATCAAGGTCAACCAGATCGGCACCTTGACCGAGACCCTGGAAGCCATCGAAATGGCCAAAAAGGCCGGTTACACGGCTATCATTTCGCACCGCTCGGGCGAGACCGAGGACAGCACCATCGCGGATATCGCCGTGGCCACCAACGCCGGACAGATCAAGACCGGTTCAGCCAGCCGCACGGACCGCATCGCCAAGTACAACCAGCTTCTGCGCATCGAGGAATGGCTGGGCGCTGCGGCCCAGTACAAGGGCCGGGAAGTGTTCTATAACTTGTAATAGGCAGTGGCTTTAGGGTAAAAAAGGCGGGCCCCAAAGGGGCTCGCCTTTTTTATTGACCGAGGTAATCCGTGGCCGAAACGAAGACCATTTTCGATAGCGTGACCGAACTGGTGGGAAAAACCCCGCTGATCGAAATCCATTGCCATGGGGTTTCGGGCGTCACCATCCTCGCCAAATTGGAAAGCTTCAACCCGGGCGGGTCAGTGAAGGACCGGCCGGCCCTGCGCATGATTGAGGAAGGCATCCGGCTGGGGAAATTGACAAAGGATAAGGCGATTCTTGACGCCACTTCGGGCAATACGGGAATCGCCTATGCCATGATCGGAGCAGCCCTGGGGTACAAGGTGGTCTTGGCCCTGCCCGCCAACGTCAGCGAAGAACGCAAACGCATCCTTGAAACTTATAACGTTGAGGTTCATTACTCCAGCGAGATGGAAGGTTCGGATGGGGCCATTCGCTTGGCTCAGAAGTTGGCCCGGGAAAATCCGGACAAGTATTTCTTGCCGGATCAGTACAACAACCCCGAAAATCCCAAGGCCCATTACCTTTCAACTGCCGAGGAAATTATGGAACTGGCCGGGGACAGGATCACCCATTTCGCGGCAGGGATAGGCACCAGCGGAACCTTAATGGGAACGGGCAAGCGCATCAAGGAAATCAAACCTTCGGTCAAGCTGGTGGCGCTGGAGCCCGCGGAACCCTTTCACGGTTTGGAGGGTTGGAAACACATGGCTTCTTCCATCGTGCCGGGCATTTACGACAAGAGCGCTTATGACGAGAAGATCGCCATCGACACCGACGAAGCCTACGAGTGGGTGAAGGTTTTGGCCCGCAAGGAGGGACTGCTTCTTGGTTTGTCCTGCGGCGGGGCGCTTTCGGGCTGCGTCAAACTTGCGAAGAAAATAGGCTCCGGCTGTATCGTTACGGTTTTTCCGGATTCGGGGGACAAGTACCTATCCACCCGGGTGTGGGAATAAAGGAAAGAAAATGGTCCGTTTTACCCAGAAGGCTCAAACTGAAATGGTTGGAATTGGGGAAAGGGGCTACCCCCATGAGATTTGCGGATTGATGTTCGGCAAGGCTGGCGAAATCCGCGAGGTGACGGAGGTTTTTGAGTGCGGCAACCTGAACAAGCTCAAACCCGAGACTCGCTACGACATGGACCCCCATGATTACATGAAGGGAGAAGCCCTGGCCCGGAAAAAGGGGTTGGACGTCATCGGCATATTCCATTCGCACCCAGACCATCCGGATAAGGCTTCGGAAACCGACCGGCAGGCGGCTTGGCAGGGTTTTTCCTATGTCATCATGTCCATTCAAAAAGGAAAGTTTGCCTCGATGAAGTCCTGGGTGCTGGATGGCCTGGAACAATTTCATGAGGAACCTATCGCGCCCTAACGAAAATCGGCGGCCCCGCTTCAATTGGGCGGGAATTCAGTTGAGGAGGTCCCTGTGAAATTCCACACCGAACACCTATGGTTTCAAACGAAAAAACACCGGGAATACATCAACATTACCGGTGATGTGGAAAAGGCCCTTCAAAAAAGCGGGATCAAGGAGGGGATGATATTGGTTTCCGCTATGCACATCACGGCGGGTGTCTATGTGAATGACGCGGAAGACGGCCTGATTGCCGATATCGACGAGTGGTTGGAAAAGCTGGCCCCCTTCCGGGAGGACTACCGCCATCACCGCACCGGGGAAACCAACGGCGATTCCCATTTGAAAAGTCTGCTGATTCATCATGAAGTCATCGTTCCCGTCAGCGATGGAAAACTCGATTTTGGACCCTGGCAGCAGGTCTATTACGCCGAGTTTGACGGGCAGAGAAAGAAACGCCTGCTCATTAAAGTCATGGGGGAATGATGGAATCCTCAAAGCCGGAATTTGAAAAATACCTCTTCGTCTGCGTCAACGAAAGACCGGAAGGGGAGAGGGTCTCTTGCGGGGGGACCCATTGCGGCAAGGAGCTGGCCGCCCGCCTGAAAGAGGAGGTTAAAAGGGCCGGGTTGGCCGGGAAGATCCGGGTTTCTAAGTCCTATTGCCTGGATGTCTGCGAGGAGGGGGCCAATGTGATTCTTTATCCCGACAATATCTGGTTTAAACATACCGAAATAAACGATGTTCCCGCCATTCTTGCCAAACTGGGAATAGAGCCGTAAAGTAAGCCGTTGTTAGTTATTTTTGAGAAAGTGGGGGTGACCGGTTTCGACTGGGAAGCTGAACTTTTGGGAGCGTGTCGAGGCGCCATCGCTCGTCAAACATGGCAACGGTTTAACTGCCGACAATCAGTTAGCTCTCGCCGCTTAAAGCGGCTAGCGTTTTACCCTTGATGCCTATTAAGGGGATAAAACGTAAGCAGTAGGCTGGTCCGGATCAGGGTTGTTCCACCGATGGCCGGACGAGAAACAAAGGGACTGGCTCTCCGCCGGCGGCTCGGGAGCGAGCGGGGGGTGAGATACTTTCCGGAGCTACGCACGTAGGGCCCATTATGGATGTTTTTCAGGACGTGGGTTCGATTCCCACCACCTCCACCATTTTTTTAGTGAACCGGTTTCTTTGTTTACTTGGACTGGTTTCCAATCTCCACTTCCCAAAACGGTCTATGATATTCGGCATAGTCCGGCCTTTACCGCGATGTTTTCTTTTTAATCCCTGGAGCACTTAGAACTGCAGGATGTATTGAATGGTTTGTAAAATGAAACCTCCCGATGGATTTGTGGCAGAAGGCTGATCGGGTTTTAACGTTTAATGGTTTCCATTTCACCATTTGGCAATTTAAACTTTCCAATTATTATTGGTTTTGTTAGACTTAACCTCAGTTTTCACTCTCTCATCAGAGGCAACCTTCAATGAAACTTCGCCACGCCTTAACCGCTGTTATTTTCCTTTTGGGTTTCACAAATACAGCGAAGGCGGTGGGCCCCACTTATGTTCGGGACGCGATCGCGGTTTCTACCGAATGGACCCAAGCCAACAGCCCCTACATACTTCAAAATGACATCGTGGTAAACAAGGGAGCGATCCTCACGATTGACCCAGGGGTCACCGTTCAATTTATGGCGCCTACTACCGGCAAACCCGGTTCCGGACCCAACCTGGTGATACAGGGTGGATTACGGGCCGTTGGAAATTCAGCGACCCCCATCTCGTTCGCCCCCGCGGTGACGGGTTCCCTTTGGGGAGCACTCTATTTCGCGGGTGCCGACTCCATTAATTCAATCCTCCAGGGATGCTTGGTCAAGGGCGGGCGCATTATTTTTAACGACTGCTCGCCTACGATTACCCAATGCGCCATCTATGGCTCAAAAACCGGTGTGGAAGTTCTATCCAATTCCCAGGCCCAGATCGTTGGGAACCGGATCACGGCCAATGGGGTTGGTATCGCCCTTTTATCCGACACGTCCAGCCCTGTTATTTCCAAGAATGAAATTTACAACAATAATTTCGGGATTTACTTCAAGGACTTTGGGATGCCCATGATTTCCAACAATCAAATTTATAATAATTTAAAGTACAACATGGTCAATTATTCGGCTAAAACTTTGGCGGTTCCCAATAACGATTTTCGTTTCGCGGACGCCCAGCAAATTATGCGGACCATTTATGACGGCGCCTACAACCCAAGCTACGGGCGGTTGAATTTCCTGCCCTATGTTGGAATGGCCGCCGGCCAAGCGGCTCCCGCCGTGGCTTCCGCCGCGGTAAGCCAGGCCCAACCCGAGGTTCAAGAGGAAGATTTCTGGAGTTATGGCCGGCCCTTCGATGCCATGAAGGTCAGCAACCTGGATTCCAAGAAACAAAAACCCTCGAGCGCCATCAAAATTCTTGCTGTCGGGGCCACGGCGGTTGTAACCGTCGTTCTCCTTTTCCTCTAGCCCGCCCGATTCGCCTGGGCGTCTAAAAGACAGGCTTTTTCCTTTGGCCGGGAAGACTCCCGGCCACCCCATAAAAAATGTGTAACAGAGGCGGGCGCATTGATCCTAACGCTGGTTTTAACCGTTGGTTTAAAACTAGTTTTGGATGAATAAAGAGAATTAATTCATTTTTTGGAATTCCATATGTACCTGGAAAAACGCAAAGAAAACAGGGTTCTATTATCCCTTCCCGTTCGGTTTAAAACATTCAATCTCGAGCGTCTGCCCGAGGAAGTGAAAGACGACCAGCTGGATCAAAAGGCCCAGATTCAGGATTTAAGTCTGGGGGGGCTCCAGGTGCTTTCGGCGGTCCGTTTAAACGAGGGGGATGTCTTGGAACTAGAAATGGATATCCCCGGCAAAAAAACAGCCCGGTCGGTGGCGAAGGTGATGTGGAGCCGGGAAGTGCCCCCGGGAGGGTCCTGGTATTGCGGAATCCATTTTATCCCGGTCAACGATGAGGATTTGTCGGACGTGCGTGATTTTTTTGAGTCCGGAAAAGGTGTTTGATGTTCTCTCCCTCGGAAAAACCCAGGGCTATTCGGGTTCCAGTCCGCATCCCCATGAGGGTGCGCTTGTTGAGCTCGCCGATGGGGGAAAAGCCCGAGCTTGAACTTCACAATGGGAATAATTTGATGTCCAACCTGAGCCGGTCCGGTTTTTTCCTTTCCACCAAGAATTTTTTTGAGATAGGGTCCCATTTAGAGGTGGAATTCCCATTGGAAAACCTGGAAGAGGTGCTTCGAGCCGAAGTGGCGGTGGTTCGGGCCAACCATCAAAATTTCCCCAATCAGGGGCGCTTCGAATATGGTTTGAAGTTTTCAGGGATGCACCCCCATTTCCGGGAAGTCTTGAACAGTTATTTGACCGTTTTTGGGGCGTAAAAACGGCGATTCAGTCGCCGAAAGGCATCCTTTCGTTGCCTGCCGATACCCCCCGTGCTAGAATCCAGCCTTAATTTTTTCACAAGGAGATTCCATGCGTTTCATTTCGATGTTTTTAGCCGCTTTCCTCGCAGCTGGTTTGTCTTTCGCTGGAGATGTCAAAATCGCGACTGTCGATCTGTCCAAACTTCTAAAGGATTATCCCGGAAGCCAAAAGGCGATGGATAAGCTTCAGGACATTGGCAAAAAGAAATACAAAGAATTGGTCCCGATGCAGGATGAGTTGAAGGATATTCAAAACGAGCTTCAAAACAACAGCTCGGTTCTTTCCAAAAAGGATAAGGAACAAAAGAAGGAGTTGCTGGAGATGAAATACGAGCAATTCCAGAAGGCCAAGTCCCAGGTGGATGTGGAGATCCAGGGCAAAGAGGATGAGATGACCCAGGAAGTGCTGGGTGAAATCAAGGATATCGTCGGTAGCGTGGCCAAGGACAAGGGTTACGATTTGGTGATGGACGCCAAAACCACGGCCTATGCCAAGGGCGGGGTGGATTTAACGGACGAGATCGAAAAAGACTCCAAGTTTACGGCCGACAAGGCGGACTCCAAGTAAACGGGGAGGGTAGGGATATTCCATGGCTTTATCCTTCACCCTTGAGCAATTAGCAAAAGAAATTGGGGCGGCCTTCACGGGAGATGGTTCCATCTCCCTTCATGGTTTGGCTCCCCTGGATTCGGCGCAGGAGGGATATTTATCCTTCCTGACGAATCTGAAATACTCAAAACTGGCTGAGACCACCCGGGCCTCAGCCATTCTTTTAGAAAAACCCCTCGCGGGCGTTTCAAAGCCGTTCCTCCTCATCCCTAACCCCTACGCGAAACTTCCCAGACTCATCCAAATGTTTTATCCCCCTTCTCCTCAAGAACCGGGGATTCAAGAAGGGGCCTGGGTTCATCCGAAAGCGACGGTGGATCCCTCCGCTACCCTCTATCCCGGAGTCGTAGTGGCCGCGGGGGCCAAGGTGGGAGCCCGAAGCTTGCTTTATCCAGGGGTTTTCCTTGGGCAGGACGCTCAGGTAGGTGAGGATTGCATCCTTTATTCCAACGTTACCGTGCGGGATAGATGCCTGTTGGGAAACCGAGTGATCCTCCAGCCGGGGGTGGTCATCGGCGGGGATGGGTTTGGTTTCGCGCCGGATAAGGGAAGCTATGAGAAAATACCCCAGGTTGGGAATGTGGTTTTAGAGGATGATGTTGAATTGGGATCAAATACCTGTGTGGATCGTGCGGCCCTGGGTTCCACCCGTATCGGCAAGGGCACCAAACTGGACAACCTGGTTCAGATTGGGCACAACGTGGTGATCGGTGAAAACACGATTATTGTTTCCCAGACCGGAATTTCGGGTTCTACCCAAATCGGCAACCATGTCGTCATGGGCGGCCAGGTGGGCTTGGCAGGCCACCTGAAGATCGGGGATCACGTGACCTTGGCCACGCGCACGGGGGTGATGGAAGACATCCCGGAAAAGGGCGTCTATTGGGGTTCGCCCTCCGGCCCCATGGCCGTTGAGATGAAAAATGTGGCGGCTTACCGTCAGCTTCCTGATATGGTTAAGCGCCTACGCCGGCTGGAAAAAGCCATCGAAAGAATTGAGAAGGGCGAAAAAGCATGAGACCCCAGAGAACCCTTGCCAAGCCGGCTCGGTTCGAGGGCCGGGGCCTGCATACCGGTAAAACCGCCCAAATTACGGTCTTGCCGGCCCCGGAAGATTCCGGCATATCCTTCTATCGGACCGATCTTCAGGCTCTTATCCCCCTGACCCCCATGGGAGTTACCAGCACCGCGAGGGGAACCACCTTGAGCGGCGAAAAGGGGGCCAGCGTCCATACCGTGGAACATCTTCTTTCGGCGGTCAAGGGGATGTTTTTGGACAACCTAACGATTGAGATTGATTCGGAGGAAGTGCCGATTATGGACGGCAGCGCGGAGCCCTTTTACCGCGGGATGGAAGCCAGCGGTGTGGTGGATCAGTCGAAAATGACGGACCCGATAAGGGTCACGGAACCTTTTGAGATGTCCTTTGGTGATATTCAAGTGATGGCGGAGCCCGCTGATGAATTGGAATTGAATTGCCATGTTTCCTTTCCTTCGCCGGGGCTGGAAAACCAATTTTTTCGTTTCCGTCTCGAAAAGGGATCCTTTGAAAGCCAGTTATCCCGCGCCCGAACCTTTTGTTTTGAGGAAGAGGTGGAGGCGCTCCGCCGACAAGGATTGATCAAAGGCGGGGACTTAAACTGCGCCCTGGTCATCGGTAAAACCGGGATTTTGAACCCACCGCTTCGTTTTGAGGACGAGATCGTGCGCCACAAAACGCTCGACCTCCTGGGCGATTTGGCGTTGTTGAATAGGCCCCTTCTGGCCAAGATTACGGTTAAAAAGGCCGGCCATCGGTATCACGTGGAGCTGGCGAAGGCTATTTTCCAAAAATTCGGCAAGGGACAGGAAGCGTCCGGCGCCCCTAAGGGAGAAGCGAAGATGCTCAATATTATGGCGATTCAAAAGGCCCTGCCGCACCGGTATCCTTTCCTTCTGATTGATCGGGTGTTGGAACTGGAAGAAAAAAGGGTTGTGGCGATCAAGAATGTGAGCATCAACGAACCCTTTTTCCAGGGGCATTTTCCGGGACACCCCATCATGCCGGGCGTGCTGGTCATCGAGGCGATGGCCCAAGCGGGAGGGATGATTTTTCTTCATAACAGCGACGGCAAGAAAATCCTTTATCTGGCGGCGGTGGACAAGGCGAAATTCCGAAAACCCGTCGTTCCGGGGGATCAAATCCGCTTCGAGGTCGAGGTGCTGGTGTTGAAATCCAAAGTCGGAAAAATAGCGGGCAAGGCCATTATTGACGGGAAAGTGGCGGTTCAAGCTGAACTCACCTGTGCCATCGTGGACAGGGACGAAATACCCCAGGAATAAACCATGGCCGATCCGCAAACTGAAATTCACCCGACCGCCCTTGTTCACCCAAAGGCCCAGTTAGGATCGGGCGTGAAGGTGGGACCCTACGCCATCGTTGATGAACATGTGAAAATAGGGGATGGAACCACGATTGGGCCCCATGCCATTGTTACAGGCAGGACCACCCTAGGGCGAAAAAACCGAGTTTTTTCCGGCGCGGTGATTGGAAGCGAACCCCAGGACGTGAAATTTCATGGGGAAGAAACCTTTCTGGTCATTGGCGATGAAAACCTCTTTCGGGAACATGTCACGGTCAACCCCGGGACGGGAGAGGGCAGCAAGACGGTTATCGGCGACGACAATTGGTTTATGATTCAAACGCATGTGGGCCATAACTGCGTTATTGGAAGCCATAATAAGCTGGCGAATTTGGCCACCCTGGGAGGCCATGTGGTCATTGAAGACTATGCCACCATCGGGGGCGTGACCCCGGTTCATCAGTTCTGCCGGGTGGGTTGTTACGCCATGATCGGCGGGGGATTCCGCGCCGTCCAAGACGTCGTTCCCTACATGATCGCCGGGGACGAACCTCTCAGAATCCATGGGATCAACCAGGTGGGTTTGGAACGCAACGGGTTTACGAAAGAAACGATCGAAGTTCTCAAGAAGGCCCATAAGGTCATTTTTCGAAACAACCTCATCCTGAAGGAGGCCCTAAAGGCCCTCCAAGAGGATTTTCCACAACTGCCTGAAATCAAGCACTTGATCGAATTCCTTGGCTCCTCCCAACGCGGCATTGTCCGTTAAGCCGTGAAATCCATCGAACCCATCGGTTTGGTCGCAGGAGCGGGCGGTCTTCCTCTTTACTTCGCGCAAGCGGCTCAAAAGAATGCCCAGCCCCTTTATCTGTTCGCAATCAAGAATGCGGCTGACCCCCGGCTAGAAGCTTTTTCCGAGGAAACCCGATGGGCTTCTCCCGGCCAGGTCGGATCCCTGATTTCCTTTTTTAAAATAAATAACGTCCATCAATTGGTTTTTCACGGCAAGGTTCAACATGCGTCTTTTTTTAAAAACATCCGCTTGGATTGGAAAGGACTTTCTCTTTGGTCCAAATCGGCGGACAGGTCCGGGCCGGGATTGCTGAAAAGGCTTGGTGAGGAACTTGAAAAAGAAGGTCTGCGGGTTTTGGATGGCCGATACGAAATGGGTGATCTGTTGGTGAAAAAGGGATTTTTGACCCGAACCCGACCTCCGAAAAATGCAATTCCACATTTAGATAAAGGGCTTGGTCAAGCACGGGCCCTCGCCAAACTGGGGATTGGACAGTCCATTGTGATCAAATCCGGGGCTGTGGCGGCCGTGGAGGCCATGGAAGGCACGGACGAAACCCTTTTACGGGCGGGGAAATTGTCGGGCAAGGGAACGGTTTTGGTAAAGACGGCCAGCCCGAATCAAGATTGGCGCTTTGATGTTCCGACCATCGGGTTGGAGACCCTTCAAAATCTCGCGAAGATCAAAGCTTCGGGTTTGGTTATGGAAGCTGGAAGAAGCTTTCTTTTGGACAAAGAAAAAACCCTGCAATTTGCCGAGTCTAAAAAAATATTCATTTTTGCAGTCTGAGAAAAATCGGGTAAAAGTCAGTTTTGGGGAATTGGAAGAAGCCCTTTTTCTCTTAAGGGTTCCAACGGTATTCGGTTATTGGTTTCGCCTTAAGATCAGCACCGGTCCCATGATTCCAAAAACCAGATTGATGCTCCAAATCGCTATAAAGGGGGGGACCACCCCCGAGTCCCCGAGGGTGTGACCGATCTGCATCCCGCCGATGTAAGCCAGACCCACCAAAAGACAAATCCCGAAACTGGCAACCACCCCGCTGTATTTGCCCATGGACCAGCCCCATGGAACTCCCAGGAGAGCTAAGATCAAGCATCCGAATGGAAAGGCCAGCTTGTTGTGCAGTTCCACTAGTTCTTTGTGGCAATCCAATCCGTTGCGTTTCAATTGCTGAATATGGACGGCCAGCTCGGCGATGGATAATTCGGATGCGTCTTTTTGATCCTTCATGAAATCGGATGGTTTTTCGGGCAAATCCATCGAGGTTTGGTCGAAAGATTGCGCTGAAATTTCGTCATCGTTTCCGTTAAAGGTTCGAAGGTAGCCGTTTGTGAAAATCCATTTGCCGTCCTGGTAATGGGCGCTTGCCGCGTCAAGCCGTGATTTTAAGTGAGACGCGTTATCGAACTGAAGAATCAACACATCTGTCATTTGGTTCTTAGAACCATCGAAGGTGCCAATGTGGTAGAGGGCGTTTTCCCCGCCCCTGAGGGATAGGTTTTGTTTGAAGGTTTCCATGGAGGCTTCGGTTTTATGCTCAATCTCGACCTCTTTCGTTTGGCGCTCCATTTGATTGGCCTTCGGCACCACCACTTCCGAAAAAAGAAGGCTGCCGATACAAATGGCGATTCCCATGAAGAAAAAGGGTATGGCGGCATGGTAGATGCTGGCCCCGCCGGCTCTCATGGCGATCAGTTCGCTGGTTTTGGCCAAACCGCCCAGTGAGATAAGGACCGCGAAAAGAACGGCCAGGGGGAAAATCATCTGTATCAGCGATGGAACCTGGAAAATGAAATATTTGAAAGTGAGCCAAAGGCCTGGGTGGGAATTCAGTATAAAGTTGATATCTTCCAATACTTTCGCGATCAAGATCAGAACCGTGAACCCGGTGAGCGCCAGGAAGAGCCAGATTAAAAATTGATGAAGGATATATCGGGTAAGGATTTTCAATGACTTAATGTCCCTTTTTTAAATGCTTTTTTTGACGGCCCCGGTTCGGTGAGGCTTGCGCCCGGAAAGCGGATTGCTCTGAAACAACCAAGTAATAGATAAAAAAGCCCGCCCCGACTAAGAGGATATTGCCGCCCCAAATTCCGGTCATGAGGCTGATGTAATCCTTTTGGGCCAAAATATCCCCCAAGGTAAACATGAGGTAATAGACGAAGATCATGACGAGTCCAAGAACAAATCCGATAAAACCCTTGGACCGGATCCACAGGCCCAGGGGAGCGCAAAACCAGGTGAGCGCAAGGCAGGCAAAGGGCAGGGAAAGGCGTTTTTGGTACTCCATTTGCATCCGCTTTTTTAGGACCGGGTCCGGGGTGGTGTCGATGGAGCGTCCTAATTCACTTAAATCTTGATCTTCATATTCCTTTTTAACGTCCGACATTTGGGCGAGTTGATTTTCCAAATTGAGGCGGATGATGTAGCGGTCAAAGTAGAGTCGGTTGTAGGTTTGCCCATTGGTGTTGACCCAGGTCATCAAACCATCGTCCAATTGAAATGACATCTGCTGGGTTTTGGGGTTCGGGACAAGGAGGCCATGCTGGGCCAGGGTGGTTTGGACAGGCGCGTGGGGTGAAACACGGTTGAACATATGCACGTTGGCGAAGGTGCCGTTGGGGGCGAGTTGGTCAATGTAAAACTGGTACCCCTCAAAAAGATCGATGAATACTTTTTCTTTGATGGCCATGTCGGCGCGGTTTTGAAGGATTTTGAAATGGATTTTCTTAAAGGTGAAGTTGGCCGCGGGAAGCAGCTTGTCGTTGAAGAATATCAGCAGACAAGTTAAGAGGGCTCCGAAAACCAGCAGGGGAAGAATTAAGCGGAACAAGTGAACCCCCGCGCTTTTGAAGGCTGTCACTTCCATATCCGAGCTCATTCGGCCGAAGGCCAAGAGGGTCGCCATCATCAGGGACATGGGGACGGTGGTTGAAAAAACGAATGGAACCAAACTGAGATAAAGCAACAGGGTATCGCCAAGAGGGGCTTGTTTATTGATCACCAGATCCAGAAGGACAAATACTTTATTGGTCATGAAAAGAAGAGTGAGGATGGTCACGCTTAATGCGAATGGAGGCAGGGTTTCCAATAAGACATAACGATAAACGGTCTTCAAAAAGGCACCTTTGGAGGAAGGCTCTCGATAAAAAGGCGCCTTCGGAATTGGAAAAGAATTGAGCGGGCCCTCCAAGAGGGGTCTCGAAGGGCAGTATAACATGCCGCAAGGATGGTGAACCGGATGAGGAGTTAGGCGTCCATTCGGGGCCGCTATCCGACGAATGGGTCGAAGTCAGCGGTTCTGAACCCGAGAGCAAGATATGCTTATATTATGTGAAAAGCTGGCGGCTTAAATCCTATCGAGGAAACGCCGGGGGGTTGTTATGATTTTTGCTCGGCATCGAGGAGATATTCCGGTTCAATGGACCGTGAAACCGCGCTTTTATTTCAAGGGTCTGGAAGAGTTCATGAGTGAAGCCTGGAACCGTTTTTTTTCTCTCGACTTTGAGGAGCATTTTGCCCGTTCCTCGCTGAGATTGCTGGGGGTTTGGAACCCCCTTTGGACTTTCTTCGTGGGGCTTTTTTGGGGGGAGTGGGAGTTAGGTTCTTTTTTATTCCGCTGGGTCTGGGGGTTGGCCGAATCAACACTCGCCACCCTTGTCGCTTTACTGGTCATGGCACTATTCCGCTGGGCGGACCGCCGGGGATGGTGGAAAGCCCTGCCTTTCTTGGGACATCCTGGGGGCGGGCGGTATCTCATCCTCATGGCGGCCCTGGTTCCGCCTGGAATTATCCTGGCCCTGAGCGGAATGGTGGGGGCGATTAACCTGTTTTTTCCCGGGGATCCCATGGCCGCCCAATTCCACTGGGGCTATTACGGGAAGGGGGTTTTTGGCGGCTGGCTGTTGTTGCTGGTGTTTTTCCTTTTTAAATCCTGGCAGGACACGAGGGACGAGGCGAGGCTCAGTCAGTTGAGGGCCAGGGAATTGGAGAAAGAGCGTCTCCAAGCCCTATTGAACCAACTCAAGGATCAGATGAACCCGCATTTCCTCTTTAATACGCTCAACACGGTCGCGGCGCTGATTCCTGAAAATCCCGCCAAGGCGGAACTGGTGGTGGTGAAACTTTCAACCCTCTTTCAGGGCATATTGGCCTCAACCCGCAGGACCCACCATCCTCTCGCCAAGGAATTGGAGTTTTGCGGGGATTACCTTGAGATTGAACAGGTTCGGTTTGGGACCCGATTGAATTGGAAGGTGGAGCTGGACCCGAATTTGGACGCTCAAAAAATCGAGATTCCGGTGCTCTTACTTCAACCGATCGTCGAAAACGCCGTCAAACACGGCCTTTCCTCCCTAGCGGCGGGCGGGACGGTTTGGATCAAGGCTTTGATCCATGAAGAATCATTGGAACTAACCGTTGAGGATGATGGCGTGGGTTTTGGGAAGTCGCCTTACTCAGGCTCCGGAACCGCCCTAGGCAATTGCCGTAAGCGGCTTGAACTCGCCTATGGCCCACAGGGCAGTTTGACGATTCAAACGAGGGAAAGCGGCGGCACCCAAGTAACAATGAAATTGCCCGCCTTATCCGCGGGAAAGTTTGGAGGGGAAATATGATTCGTGTTCTTTTAGTGGATGATGAGGCGCCTGCCCGCGCCCGGCTGGCGAGGCTCCTGGCGGATATTTCGGATATACAGGTCGTGGGTGAATCTTCCAACGGCCTGGAGGCTCTGACGGCGGCCCAGGAACTCAAGCCGGATTTGGTGTTTCTGGATATTGAGATGCCCGAACTGAACGGCTTGGAAGTGGCCGAGACCTGGGCAGGGAACGGACCCGCGGTGGTTTTTGTGACCGCCTATACAGAACACGCCTTGAGGGCTTTCGAGGTTTCGGCCCTCGATTATTTGGTGAAACCCGTGGCATCCGAAAGATTATTGGAGGCTTTGGAAAAAGTGCGCAAGCAGAAGGCGCAACCGGGTTTGGAACAATTCCAATCTTTCTTGGAAAAATTCCAAGAGAAAAAAGTGAAGCGCCGTATGGCGATCAAATGCGGCTCCAAATACCGGGTTTTGGACCCGGAAAAGGTGACGGCTTTGGTGGCGAAGGACCATTACGCCGCCCTGTTGGTGGAAGGTCAGGAAATATTTTGCGACGACAGCTTGGATCATCTGGCTCAAAGACTGGATCCCTCCCGTTTTTTGAGGATTCACCGCGGAGCCGTGATCAATCTGGATTTTCTTAAGGAACTGGAGCATCAAGGGGACCGGAAATACTTGGCGGTCCTTTCCGATGTCGCTAAAACCAAGCTGCCCGTCAGCCGGGAAAGGCTGGACGAGTTAAAGGAAAGGCTGGGTCTTGGATAGGATTTTTTTTTCTCATGGCTCCAGACCCTTCAAGTGGGCCCTGCTTATCTTTTTGGCGGTGGTTCCGCCGGGGTTTGCCCAAACCCCGATTTCAACCCCGGCCACACCTGATCCCAACTTAAAAACTTTAAGTCCAGGGGAAGAAATCCAGATTCTCCAAGCGATTGATTCCCAGAATAAGGGCTCGGGGTCAACGACCCTCGACCCTTCCGGCCCCATTACGACCGTGCAAAACCAAACCAGCCCGGTTTCCACTCCCGGGGCCGGTCAGCCGATCGCCTCGCCCGTTATTCCTTCATCAACCGTGACGGTCTCCGCTCCCGCAGGACCGCCCCCGATTCCGACGGGTCTCAGTGTTTTGGTCCTAAAAGAAGGCGTTTATCTCGCGTGGGACGCGTCCTCTCCTTCCGCTAGCACGGTTTCTTACAATGTTTACCGTTCGACAACCCCTGGTACGGGGTACCGGCAAATCAACCTGAGAACCCAGACTGCGCCCTATTTTCTCGACGGGGTCCCCTCCAGCAGTTCACCCCCTAAAAACGGCGAGAATTATTTTTACGTAGTGGCGGGCGTAGATTCACAGGGGCGGTTAAGCGATTATTCGGATGAGGTTTTCGTTGCGCCCCTGGGAATGGAAATTCCCGAAACGGCGGAAGAAAAGGCCGAAGAGGCCAAAAATGGTGCCGTGACCGGGGCGCCTAAGGAAACGGAACAAGAACTCAATATCCCTGAGCAAAAAATCGTAAATCTACAGCTTCCGGCCGATACCCAGCTTTCCATTCAGGGCTATAAGAAGATCGAGGCCGATTTTTCGTTCCAACACTTCACCCACCCGCAGGGCAGCAGCGCGTCCGACAACAATACCACCCTGGTGAACCAGGAGATGGTTGTGAACTTGGAAGGGAAGGTTGGGAAAAATGTGGATGTGCATGTCGACTACAGTGATGTCAACCGGGCGGGAGGGGTGGACCAAAGCAAACAGGAAATTTCAATCGTGTACCACGGTGAAAGCGACAGCCCAGTTCAGGAAGTGGCTTTTGGCGATTTGCAGATGAACCTTCCCAACACGGAATTCGCGGGTTTCAGCAAACAGCTTTTTGGGCTTCAGGCCAAGTTGAAATTTGATAATTTCCGGGTCACCTCCTTTTTCGCCCAAACCAAAGGTATCGCGGAGACCCGGGTGTTCAACGGCAACACGGGGCAGGTGGATAAGGTTTTCAACGACATTGATTACATCAGGGAAAGATATTTTCTGATTACCAAAGAATTCATTCCGAGCGTCAACGCGGGGGTCACCCAAAACCTGGCCCTGCCCCAGCCGAACAGCGAACAAATTTGGGTCAATGCCGGGACGGGTCAGTCCGTTTTTGCCATTGGGAATAATTTTATCGGGCCCTATGAGCACTGGCTTCCGGGCCGGGACTACACCATCGATTACAACACTGGCATCATTACCTTTATTAGGGCCTTATCGACCAGCGCCCAGATTGTGGTGGGCTTTACCAACAAGAATAACGTCAACCACGGCTTGAACGTTTATGGGACGACCCCCGCGAGCATCACTCCCATTTTAAGTAATTCCAATGATATTGCCCAATTCCAGGTTCCTCCAACAGGCATCATTGATGATCCCAAATTCGCTCCCTTCGACATTTTGATCAAGAACAACAACAACACCACCAGTTCCCTTTATTTGGTGAATTATTTCGACTTGGGCCGGGACAAGATTATTCCCCCCCAGCAAGACCCTAATTTCGTTTTTCAAGTCGTGGATCAGGGCACTAACAACGTGCTGCAGACCGGGCAGGGAGGTTTGGGAAGTTCTTCGGCACCCTGGGCCTTTGTCATGAATCAGGATTTCAACTACCTGGTGGTCAGCAATATGAACAACGCTAATGTGACTGTTTCCGCAGGGGTGACGGCCAATTTCGCGGAAAGGGCTTTCGTGGACCCCAACGTCGACCCCGCCCTTGGCACCTCCGCGAACGGCATTTACGATGAAGTGACGGTTCCCAACAGCCTCAAGCGGATTCACTTGGTCTATAAAACCCAGCTCAATTATTTTCAGCTCAATCGATTTAACATTATCCGCGGTTCGGATACGGTCTTTTTGGACGGGCGAAGATTGCGCCGGGATGTGGATTACACTTTGGACTATACTTCGGGTTTTCTCGATTTTCCGGATAAAAGCATATTGCGCCCTGACAGCCAATTGGTGATTTCCTATGAATACGCCCCTTTTGGTTCCTTTAACCAAAACAACATATTGGGAACTCGGATCGAATACGACGTCAACGATCACCTGTTTATTGGGTCCACCTTTTTGAATTCCACAAGCCAACAACCCCAGGATATGCCTCAAATCGGCTCCACTCCTGATTCGCTGACGGTACTCGACGCGGATTTCAAATACGATTTAGGCCAAGATGATTTGCAGAACATCACTGGTCTTATTCCCGGCCTTTCTGATTGGAAGCCGCCGGTGAGTGTCAAGATTTCCGGTGAAATTGCCGAAAGTTATTTCAATCCCGATACCTATAACATGCAGGGGGAACAAGGCGTTGCCATGGTCGATAACATGGAGGGCATCGATAATAACAGTGGGCCCAATATGAATTCGGCCAATTGGATCGCCTCCTCCGAACCCCAACCGGTGGGCTTTTTGGGGAATACGACTTATGACAGCAGTGACACCCCGGCCAATAACCGTATCCGTTTCAGAAACGGCCCCGTCACTTTCGGGACAGCTCCTGTTACCTCAACTATACCTGGCGCGGGCGGCCATATTTTCGCCGGAGTTTTGGGTGGTTCGGGTACCAATAATGAACCGGACGCCATTCCAGTGCTTCAGGTGCCCTATGCCAATCTCACGAATCAGACCTGGGGGGGTGTCAGGCAGACCCTCTCTGCCACGGGCCTGGATCTTTCCAACACCAATTACATGCAGGCTTGGGTCTATAACGACGGCAACCCGAAGTGGATCATGATGGATTTTGGCGTCATGAGCGAAGCCAATAATGTGGACCAGAGCGAAGCAATCGAGGCGGAGCAGCTTCCCCTGACACCCGCGACGGATATAGGGCTTTTAACCAATTATTTCATCCCGGGAGGAGGCGTTTCACAAGTGGGAGGTTCCGGAATTTCGATCACTGACGAGCCCAATGGAACCCAGGAGGGAGCCAATAACAACATCCTCGACACGGAGGACACCAATGCCAACGGAATTTTAGATACCCAAGACGCCTATTACGAATATGGAATTCAAGCGAACTGGAAGGGATGGCAGATCGTCAAAATACCCGTTAATTTCACCCAGCCGGACGGCATCTATCAGACGGATCAACAGGTGAATTATTTTTTTCACACCCAAAGCCCATTCGCGACTCCTTCCTTGATTCGGACGATTAGGTTTTGGATGACTGGACAATCGGCCGCTCCCACGAGCGGTTACGTTCTGTTTGAAAACATCCAATTCAACCGAAATCTCTGGCAGTTACAGGTCGACCCGACAGCCAATATCAATCAGGGGGTGACGGTTAATACCAGTAAATTTGACGTCAATTCCATTAGTCAGGACCAGGACCCGGGGTATGTTGCCACTGACCGGTTCATAGTTATTCCCCAAGGGACGTCTGATTCTTCCATTCTCGCAAAAGAAAAAGCCCTAAAAATCACCTACAACCTTTCCTCCGCGGACTTTAATCCACCCGGTGACGTGTCCGGGGAACCCATTTATTACGCGACCCGCTATTTCAACCAGGGTGTGGATTTTACGGATTACTCAAACCTTGCCATGGATATTTATGTCCGGACCCCCAATGTCCAACCTGGTGAAATCCTTTTTATGCGTATAGGAAATGACCAACAGAATTATTACCAATACAACATGCCCCTTTTGTCCCAGTACGCGGGGGGATGGAATACCATTTCGGTGCACATCGACGGCTCGGACGGCAACCGACAGACCGTCGGCACCCCCTTCATTAACCGTGCAACCCAGATCAGTTTTGGCGTCCTTTCTCCCAATCCCCCCAACGGCCTGACAAAGGAAATTTGGATCAATAACCTGCGGACAAATAACCCGAACCAGAGGTCCGGCTTGGCCCGTCGTGCCAACGCCGCTTTTGTACTTGGCAACAACTTTGCGACGGTTAATACCCGATACCGGGAGGTGGACTCGGGTTTCACCCAAATCGACCAAACTTCAAATCATTTTCAACATTCCACTCAATATGGGGTGGACTATACTTCTAACGCAGTAAGCGTTTTTGGGCAGCCCTTGGCGACCCAAATGTCCTACACCAACCAAGACAACTACACCGAAGCGGCTCTTCTGCAAAACCCCTATTACAGCGCTTTGCCCCATACCCAATCGGAAAATACAACGGGGTCCATTACCTATACAAAAGACTTAGGAGCCGCTTGGGGCCGTTTGACGAATGTTCGTGTCTCCGAAAGCACCTACTCGGAGAACGACACCTACCAATCCGCATACCTTTCTCAGCCTGGCATTCAGGGGGACACACAAAAAGGGAATCAAACCTATACGGTTGCCTCTACCTACGACGCTCCCACCCAACTGTTCGGTTTTCCGGTTGGTTCCAACCAATTTTCGGAGACGGATATCCTAACCATCGATACTCAAAACTTTTCCAATTCCTCTCAGCCCCTTGTGCCCTACAGTCGAACCACAAAAAATCAGACCTACGGCTGGACCAACACCACCGAAATATTCAAGAACCTCATTTTTACGCCGGGATATAACCTAAATCTGGTGGACGCAGTGGGGAACACGAATTCGCCTGGCGTGGCCGGTAGCGTGACTCAATTCACCAATTTCCAGGAAAGGGACCAGCCCAAGGGAGGGTTAACCTACCGGGGAATTCCCGGGGTCATACCGGCTGTGAACTATACCGGTTCGGAGCAGATTGACAATGTCAGCTACACGGAGGGTCCCCGGCTCAACAATTCCAACAGCATCAATTATTCCCTGAATCTTTCTCCGTCACTTTGGTGGGATCCCTTCCAAAAGATTGGGTTGACGGCCTTTGCGGGCCGAACGGAAAGCGCGTCAGCGGCGATCCCCAATTTCCGGGCGGTCCGACCCTTGAGTTTTCAGGAGATATGGCTGATCGCCCCGCCGAACGATATCGCCTTGAATTCGACCAAATCCCTTACCGATCAGATCAATTTCAGTTTCAGGCTTTTTGATTTCTGGGACTTCAAACCCACGGGGTCCTGGACCACCCAGTTCAACCTGTTGTCGGCCGGAACCAACCCGGTGGAACAAGACAGTGATACCCTTGGTTTTACAACCGTCTTCAACCATAAACTCGCCACTTTGCCTTACCTAAACTTTGGGTTGGATTCCGCCCAATTCCAGTACACCCGCACCGATTCAACGCAATGGGACACCCAAAGCCCGCCCCAGATTTCAGGCCAGACGACCAATGAAACCTATTCTTTTACGGTTCCCTACGACATCGCCCAATTAGCCACTGGGAATTTTCATTATCAGCATATGGACGGTTTTACCAACACCAGCGGTATTCTGACGACCCAGTTGGATGACCAAGCCTCGGTGGAGTACAACCAAAAATTTCTCGAAAACACAATTCTGCACATTCCCTTTACCCATTGGAAAATAAAATTTGATCAGGCGATCGAATTGCGCCTCGTGTTTTTGACGGAGATCGTGAATAACGAAAGCCCGGCCTACCAGCTCAACGATCTTCAGACCGAAAGGTATCGTGGTACACTCACGTTGAATTACAACGCTTTGAAGAATTTAAGGGTCGGCTTGGGCGGGGTCTACGAGGTATTTGACGAGGACAAACCCTATCAATACTTAAGTTACGACATGTGGCAGATTAATATTTCCGGCGAAGCGAGATTTTAAGATGGCTTTTTCACTGGGAAAGGGAAGGGGATATGAAGTGATGGGGCGTAAACGAAATCTACTTACCGCGAATGCGGCCCTTTGGGTGGCGCTTTTGGCCCATTTTGGACAGTGCCAATCCCTTCCCGCCCCGACAGGTCTTGCGGCAACTCCTGGAAACGGGGTGGTCAATCTATATTGGAACCCTCTGCCATCGGCCACGGCCTTTTTCATTTATCGGGACGAATATGGAACACCGACCTATAGCTTTACCCCAACGCCCAGTTTTACCCCTACTTTTACGGGTTCGCCAACCGATGCGACGACCGACACGACGACCCCGACCTATTCTCCGACCGGAACTCCCACTCCGCTGGCCACGGTTTTGGCCTCGGGCCAAGCTTCCTTAACCGATTTTCAGGTAGTGAATGGTGATTCCTATGTTTATACCGTCTTGGGGTTAGATTCTTCCGGTAATTTAGGCGCTCCCGCCACAACGGTCGTTAACCCTTTCGCGCCGCCCCAGGCCATCTCAACTTTAACCGTCCAGCCGCTCCATGCAGGGGCTTTGGATCTTTCCTGGCCTCTCCCTCTTTCTTCATACCCTGTGACAGGTTACGCCATCTATCGCTTGGCCATCACCTTTACTCCGAATCCATCGGGCACGCCTACGCCCACACCCAGCTTTACTCCAACGCCCTCTTATACCCCGACCGTCACCTTTTCCCCGACCCTTACCCTGCCCGCAGGAACCTATACCTCCACCCCTGGCAATACCTATACCTTTACCAATACCTTTACCCCCACCATAACTTCATCGCCAACGCCCAGCTTTACCCCCACCGCAACTTTTGAACCGACGCGCATACTTGCTTCGGATGTTATTTCCCAAGGGGCATTGATCGGAAATTCCTCAGGCACATCTTTTTCGGACCAGCCTCAGCCCTTGGGCCCAGGGGAATATTATTACGTGGCAATCGCGGAAGACGCGAACGGTAACCCCGGGGCTATCCCAACCTATTCCAGCATTCCTAATTGCCCTCAATTGTCAAAACCCTTTGCCCCGGCCTTGTCGGGGAATTTAATCTTATCGGTTACCCCGACGCCCACCAATGGAATGCTTTATGGGGTTAGGCTTCAATGGACGGGACCCTTGGCTTCGGAAGGAGTGACGGCTTACCAGGTGTTTGCAAACGGAACGCCCCTTGCGACGGTGGTGGTCAGCCCAACGCCTCAGGTGACCTGTGTTTATGACGATCAAAGCGTCCCCTATTCAGCAAGCCAGGCCAACCAAACCCAATACTCGGTAGCGGCGGTTAACGGTAATGGGGCGGTGACATCCAATTCCATTTCAGAAAATATTTATGAGCCTATTCTTTATGGGCCGATCCAAGTCACCCCGGTAGCTGCCGCCAATAACGTCACCATCAGTTGGAATCAGGCCCTGCCGGGGACCTATGGACTGGCCGGGTATCAAATATTCAAAAGCTCAAACGGTATCCCTGGGACAGGCACCCAATCACCCACTCCCTTGCCCATGGCCAATATTGGCATTACGCCGGGAGTCACGCCGACTTTGGTTTATGTGGATTCGCCCGTTACCAACGCCTGGGGGCTCAGTTATTGGGTTCAGCCCTATGCGGCCGTGACAACCGGAGGTGTTTTTGCGGGGGCGACACCCTCTTTATTAGATATCGGCCCTACTCCTGTCGCGACGGTATCCGTTGCGGTAACCACTGGAAACAATGCATTCGCGGTGACTTGGTCTGGGGCTGAAACCGGTTTTTACGGAACTCCGGTGGCTTACAAGGTCTACCGGGAATACACAAACGCCTCCAGCCCCACGCCGGTGGCGACAGTGTCTTATTCCCAAACAAACTATACCGATTACGCGAATGGGGTTTCCCTGAGCACCAGCATGAACTATCAGGTATCGGTTTTGGATCATTTAGGAAATCCATCCGATCTTTCACCATTTTCTAATGCTGTGGTTTCATCCTCCGCTTCCGCGCCGGGTCTTCCCTTGCAGCCCTTTGGGTTGCCGGTGCTGGGTGGCCCCATTACTCTGACTTATTCCTGGCTGTTGAACCCTCTTTCGGACGGGGTAACGGCTTACAACCTATATGGGCCTGATTATTTAACTCCAGCCCCCAACACCCCTACGCCCGTGGCTATCTATGCCCCAACCACCACTCCCACCTTTGAGGTTCCGGCCACGCCTTGGGCGGTGAATAACTATTATGTCGTGGCGCAGAATCAAACAGGGAATAGCACGCCCACGAACCTTTCAAGCCTTGCCGTATCCCAATACTCGGTTTCGGCGGGTGTTCCTGTTCCGACCCAGGCCGTGACCCTCTCCTGGAATTTTACCGTACCTACGACTACCCCGGCGCCTCTTGATAGCTTTGATGTTTACCGATCGGTGACCCAGGGGTCGCAGTTTACTTCTCTGGCGGTTGTTCCTTATCCAACCATGGTTTATACGGACAATACGGCTTCGGCGGGCCAATCCTTTTATTACCGGGTAACCGCAAGGTCAAACGGGGTTGAAAGCTCTTTGTTTCCCGACATGACACCGGCACCCGAGGCAGGGGCCTTTACTTGGCCCAACGCTCCGGCCAGCCTATTGGCCAATGGGGCGGTTTCTGAAACTACTCTTACCTGGGTTTCTAACCCTGTAACAGAAGGAGTGCAATTTTATACGGTGTACCAAAACGGAACGCCTGTCGCCACGGTGACTCCGGCGCCTGTTTCGGTCCTTAATTCGGTAACCGTTCCTGATTTTCCGGGCGCTGGAACGGGATATCAGGTTGTGGCTCAAAGTCCAGAGGGCAATTCATCAGCGGCCCCGGCTTCCGTTTTGCTTTCTTTTAGTTCGGGGCCGATCCTCGACCTGACGCCCCCTCCAGGATTTACCCCGACGCCTAATGTCACCCCAGCTTATCCACCGGGCGTCTGGGTTTCGGGCTTCACTTTTAGTTCAAATCCGGCTGACGGCGGAGTGAATTCCTATACCATTTATCGAAGCATTAATCCTACACCCACCTCCACCTGCGTGACTTGTTGGAGCAATGTAGGTTCTGTTTCTGCGCCGACCTCTTTAACCGCTGCCACGCCCGTATTTGTGGATACAAACGCAGTCAGTGGCTTTACCAATTACTACCAGATCGTTCCCCAGAATGGTTTCGGATTGCAGGGAAATCCCAATCCGCAAACCGGGGTTTCAATCACTTATTTTCCAGCCGCTCCCGCAAGCTTTATAGCTCAACCCTCTGCATCTGCCATCAGCCTGGCCTGGGCTCCGGTCGGAAATGCTCCCGTGACCGGTTACGACATTTATCGAAGCACGGCTGCTTTCGCCCATATGACCCAACTAGCGGGCCAACTGGCCGTAACAACCTATACCGATAACGCTGTGACTTATGGTTCAGCCTATTTTTATTGGGTGGATGCGGGAGCCCAAGGGGTTACCAGCGCTCCGGCCAGCGTGACCGCCCTAGCTGTATCCGCGCCCACCCTCTTTTTAACACCTGGCGCCGCCATGAATAACTTGGCCTGGAACCCGGTCGAGGTGCCCACCGGAAGCCCTGTGTCGGGCTATTCCATCCAAAGCGAGACCTTTCCCGCTACACCGGTTCCCAGTCAGACTCCAGGATTCACTCCCATCGGTCCCGCCATTGTGGAAGGATTGAATAACACGACCTATGCCGACACAAGCGTGTCCGATCCCAATTCTTACGCCTACCAGGTCGCTGTAGCGGCACCCAATCCCTGGGGAGGAAGACCCATTTTGGGACCCTTTTCCAACCCGGTGAGCGTGATAGTGTTGCCTTTGCCGGTCGCCAATTTGGAGGCGGTGTCTGGAGATGGCTTGGTTCAATTGCGTTGGAACTACCAAGGCAACCAAAAATTTACTTATACCATTCAACGAAAGTTGGGTTCGGCTCCTGTTTCGGCTTATCAAACCATCAAATCCGGGTTTCAAGGCATCAATTACACCGACACGGGAGTTTTGAATAAAACACTTTATGATTACCAGATTTATAGCGTGGATGCCTCGGGATTGTCCTCCTCCGCCGCGATGGTTCAGGCCCTGCCCGCCGAGCCGCCCTATGTTGGAAACACAAAAGTATCTCTCGCTCAAAGTCAGCAGGGGGATCAAACGGGGAATCAATTGACTTGGGCTCCAGCAAATAACCCCGCCACTTATCCATACTTTGATCCGACCAAAATGTATCCCTTGGGAGGATATTATGTTTATCGGTCTTCCGATGGGGGGGGGACTTACCAGTTGGTTACGGTGGTGCCAAGTTCCCAGGGAACTACCCAAACCTCTATTAGCTATTTTGATCCGGTTCAACTGGTAAACGGTTCGGCCTATACCTATTTGGTCTGGGCTTTTGACCAACCGGCGGGCGTGAATACGAGTGAAGTCAATATGGTTCACGAGACGCCCTATACCCCCATAACTGCTTTTCCATTGACGGCTGGGGCGGCGCTGGATCGTAATGCAATAAGGCCCAATGGCGCTTTGGATGAACAGTCCGTCGGGATACGGTTTGTGGTGACAAGTCCAGGTAAGGTGGAAATAAAAGTTTATTCCCTGTCGGGGACTTTTATCAAAACTATCTTAAGTGACCCTAATGTTCGTGTTGGAGTTTGGGGCACCTATCGCATTAATGGAACCTTGAATGACAGTGACTATCATGCTTCCTGGGACGCGCGCAATATGCAGGGGAATCTGGTCGCGTCAGGTGTCTATCTGATAACGGTGGAAATGAACGGGCACCAAGAAATTGATAAAGTGGCAGTTATTAAGTAAGCCCTTTCGGGTTCTTATGGGAGAACAGATTGAGCACCCCGCTCTGGAATAAAAAGTTAAAGTGCCCTTTTTGCGCGTTTGAATTTGAGACGACCCGGTTACGTTCCTCCGTCATCAAGATTAAGGAAAAACAAACTGATTTCGGAAACGTCTATGATGGGGAATGCGCCTATCTGTATGCCGTTACGGTTTGTCCCCAATGCACCTTTGCGGCTTTAAATAAGGATTTTGATACCGTCCGCGCCGGGGCCGAGCCAATGATTATGGAAGTCTGCCGGCAGATAAGCCAATCGGCCAAAAAGAAACCTGAAATCTTCGCCTTAGGATCCTCCACGCCCGAAGTGGCCATTAAACGGCATGAAATGGCTATCACCTTCATGAAGATACGAAAATATGGGGATTTAAGTACCCTGGCGGGTTTGTCCCTTCATTTGGTCTGGATATACCGGTTGATGCAGGATTACGACAATGAAAAACGGGCCTTGGCTCAGGCAGCTAAAGCCTACGAGGAATATTTTGACAAGGGAAGCCGGTTGCCGGAAAACCTGGGCGAGCCTGGGGTGCTTTATTTAATTGGCGAATTGTACCGGCGGCAGGGCTTATTTAAAGAAGCCAGACGTTTTTATGAAAGGGCATTGGCCAGCAAGGAAATTAAAGCCTTTCCCCGCATCGCTGAAATGACGAGGGATATGATGTTTGCCGCGAAGCAGCAAATGGAAATGACAGGTACGGATTAGTCCCTTTGCGGGGGATCGTCTTGAACTCATGGAAACCTTTCAAATCAATATCTAAAGCGTTAATTGACAATCTTTTCCCAAAGCTGTGTGAATATTGCGGTTTGACATTTGAAGAAGGTTTTTCGAATGTCCTGTGTGGTTCCTGCTTTCGTTCCATGCCGCACTACCGAGATCCGGTTTGCTCCCACTGTGGTGAATCCTTGGAACCGGGAAGTTTTGAGGGTGCGTTACTATTCCGTTGCGTGGAATGTGGAGAGGGAGCCTATTTTTTAGACCAGGTTCGGACCTTTGGGGAATATGTTGGAGCCTTGAGATTGCTCCATCACGCGTTTAAGTTTGAAGGGATGGAACATTTAGGGTTGGCTATAGCTGAAAGAATGGCGAATAACATTCCAGCGGGGTTCCTACAACCTGAAACCATCTTATGCCCTGTTCCTTTGAGCCCAGAGCGGGAAAGGGAACGGGGATATAATCCGTCCGAAAATTTATGCCGTCATCTTTCCGACGGAAAAGGTGTTCACTGGGAAAATCTCTTAAGAAAAATGAAGTCGATTCCACCCCAGATGTCGTTGACGCGTAAGGAGAGATTAATGAACCCTGTGGGTGCCTATGAAGTATTGAGGGGAAAGGCCGTGCCGGTTCGAGTTGTATTGGTTGATGATGTCTTTACCACTGGGGCAACGCTGGAAGAGTGCGCAAAAATATTGAAACAATCTGGCTGCCAATGGGTTGGTGCTGTTCTTTGGGGTCGGACACCACGTTATTTTTGAAAAACTACACAACAAACCTTTTCGGCAACGAACCTTTTTGTCAGCTAGTTCTATATGATCCTTATCTATTGACCCCTTTGGCCCCCTTCTGATAGCTTAACCGAACTTTAAACCCCTGATTTTCAAGGAAAAACCAGGTTTTCATCGATCGGATCACACAATAGGTTGTGAGGGTGATTCCCGATACGAATAGGGGTTACGGTTTTCCTGGAGGCGGTGAAGGCCCGCTGAAAAGCGGTGAATTAAGTTAAAACCCCCGGTTCTAACTGGGGAATTTCGGGAGGGAAGTTATGGCAATCAAGGTCGGAATTAACGGTTTTGGACGCATTGGGCGGAACGTCTATCGCGCCGCGATGGGAAACAAGAATGTTGATATCGTCGCCGTGAATGACTTGACGGACGCGAAGACCCTGGCCCACCTTCTAAAATACGATTCGGTCCTTGGAAACCTTCACGCCGACGTGAAGGCTGGTGACGGTAAGGTTATCGTGGACGGCAAGGAAATCAAGGTTTATGCCGAAAAGGATCCTTCCATGATCCCCTGGAACAATCACGGAATCGAATATGTTGTGGAGTCGACAGGAAGATTTACCGATAAGGATAAGGCCGTTGCCCATATGAAGGGCGGCGCCAAAAAAGTCATCATTTCGGCTCCGGCTAAGGATGAGGACATCACCATCGTATTGGGCGTCAATGAGGAAAAATACGATCCTAAGAACCACCATGTGGTTTCAAACGCCTCCTGCACGACCAATTGCCTAGCCCCCCTCGCCAAGGTTCTTCACGACAAATTTGGGATTGTGAAGGGTCTTATGACGACCATTCACAGCTATACCAACGACCAGGTGATCTTGGACTTTCCCCACAAGGATCTTCGCCGGGCGCGTGCCGCCGCCTTGAACATGATCCCGACTTCCACAGGCGCCGCCAAGGCCATCGGGTTAGTTATGCCGGAGATGAAGGGAAAACTCGACGGATTGTCCATCCGTGTGCCGACCCCGACCGTTTCGGTGGTGGATTTGGTGGTGGAACTCACCAAGACCGTCACGAAAGACGATATCAACAACGCCTTGAAAGAGGCCGCCCGGAGCCCGAAACTGGACAAGTACCTGGACATCACGGATGAGCCCTTGGTTTCCATGGATTTCAAGGGTAATTCCCATTCCTCGATTGTCGACGCCCAATCCACCTTTGTCAGCGGCGGTAATTTGGTGAAGGTGCTCAGCTGGTATGACAATGAGTGGGGCTATTCCTGCCGTGTGGTGGATTTGATTGATTACATGGCATCGAAGGGCTGAAGCTGCCCTTTAACATTATGAGCCGCAGGTGAAAGCATGACCCAAAATCCGCTTAAGTTTTTCGGGGAATGATTTTGCCTGCGGTTTTTTATTTGAGGTGATCGCATTGGATTTGCACCCGGCGGTTTGGTGGACTGTGGTGGCGCTGGTATTCTTCATATTGGAAATTACCACTGCGTCCTTTTTTTTCCTGTGGATCGGGGCGGGGGCATTGGTCACAGTGGTGGTAACCTTTTTTTCCGTACCAGCCTGGGTGGAATACGCCGTATTCGCGGTTTCTTCGGTGCTGTTAGTGGCCCTGAGCCGGCGTTGGGCGGGAACCTTTTCAGGGAAATCGCCCCAAAAGGCCAATGTGGACGCTCTTGTAGGTCAAATCGGCCAGGTCACGAAGGTCTATTCCCACGCACCCTGGCAGGGTTACGCGAAATTTGGCGGGGAAGTTTGGCGAGTGGAATGCGAAAACGAAACGCCGCTGCGGTTGGAAGAGGAAATAAAAGTTTTGGCGGTTAAATCGAACATTTTGGCGGTCCAAAAAATCGCACAAAATCAAGGCCCGGAGAAAACATAGTAAAGCAAGCCCTTGCGCCCAGCCGGACGGGCGTTGGGAGCGTCGCAACCTTCAAATGACTTTAAAGGAGTAATCTATGCCAGAATCCGTGTCAGGATTTTTCTTGCTGGTTCTTGTTGTTTTCGCCTTGATCTATGCCTCCCGGGCTATCCGGATTGTCCGCCCCTTTGAAAAGGGCTTGATTGAACGCCTCGGAAGGTTCACCCGCACCGCCGATTCAGGTTTAACCGTTCTTTTCCCGCCCTTTGAAAATATGCGCAAAGTGGATATGCGCGAGCAAGTTATTGAGGTTCCTCCCCAGGAAGTCATCACCAAGGACAACGTGGTGGTGACGGTGGACGCCATTATTTATTTTCACGTCAGCGATCCATTCAAAGTGGTTTACAACGTGGCGAGGTTTGAAATGGCGGCTTTGAAACTGGCCCAAACCAACCTGCGCAATACCATCGGTGAGTTGGACCTGGACCAGACCCTCAACAGCCGCGAGCGTATCAACACTCAGCTCCGTGAAATCATGGATGAGGCGACGGACAAGTGGGGCGTTAAAGTGACCCGGGTTGAAATTCAAAAGATCGACCCCCCTAATGACATCGTGAGCGCCATGAGCGCCCAGATGAAGGCAGAACGTACCAAGCGGGCCGCCATTATTGAGGCGGAAGGCATTAAACAAGCCGCCATTACCAAGGCTGAAGGTGAAAAACAATCGGCCATTCTTAAGGCCGAGGGTGAGGCTGGAGCGATCGAACGGGTAGCGACCGCTAATAAATTCCAAAAAATTGCCCTGGCGGAAGGTGAATCCCAGGCCATCATCACGGTGTTCAAGGCCATCCATGACGGAAACCCTACCCAGGATTTGTTGGCTTTGAAATACATGGAAATGCTTGGCGTCGTCGCGGACGGCCAAGCCACCAAAATCTTCCTTCCGCTAGAAGCCTCGGGTACCCTTGGTGCTTTGAGCACCATTGCCGAAGCCTTTAAAACAGACTTGAAGACGAAGCAAAAATAGTTTTTTGGGGGGCGTACGGAGAGGTGAGGTTTTCCGTCACGGCAGGTTAGTTCATTCTCTTGTGAAAGGACGACCAGTGGCCATCTACAACAAAATGAGCGTTGAAGATATTAACCCGTCGGGAAAGAGGATTTTCGTCAGGGTGGATTTCAACGTGCCCCAGGATGAACAACTGCGGATCACCGACGACACCCGGATAAAGGAATCGCTCAATACCATCCAATATCTCGTTGATAAGGGGGGGCGGGTTATTTTGTGCTCTCACTTGGGGAGGCCCAAGGGTAAGAAAAACGAAAAATTCACTTTGAAGCCGATTGCGGCCCGTCTTTCGGAATTGCTGAAAAAGCCAGTTGCAATGATGCCGGATTGCGTGGGGGATGCGGTCAAGGCTGAAGTGTTAAAAATGAAAAATGGCGATGTGGCCTTGCTGGAAAATGTCCGCTTTTACGATCAAGAAGAGGGAAATGACCCGGTGTTCGCCAAACGACTGGCGGAGCTAGCTGAAATTTATGTCAATGACGCATTTGGAACGGCCCACCGGGCTCATGCTTCCACCGAGGGGGTTACGAAATTTCTGAAACCCTGCGTGGCGGGCTTTTTGATGATGAAAGAGATCAAGTACCTGGGCGGAGCCCTTTCCGAGCCTCAGCGTCCCTTCGTGGCTATCATCGGAGGCTCCAAAATTTCCACGAAGATCGATGTCATCAAGCACCTCATGGAGATCGTGGATATCCTTATCATTGGCGGGGGCATGTCCTATACCTTTCTTAAATCGGAAGGTCATGGAATCGGGAAGTCCATTGTCGAGGACGACAAAATGGAACTAGCGCGCGAACTGATCAAACAATCCATCGAAACCGACGTTCCGATGCTTTTGCCGATCGACCATATTGTTTCGGACGCCTTTGACGCCAAGGCCAATGTCAAGACCGTTCTGCGGGGCGAGATTGGCCCGGAATGGGAAGGGATGGACATAGGCCCCAAAACCCTTGAAAAATACACCACCTTTATTAAGACGGCTAAAACGATCTTTTGGAACGGTCCTGTTGGCGTCTTCGAAATGGAGCCTTTTGCGGGTGGAACTCTGGCCATCGCCAAACTGCTTGCGGAAGCTTCCGAGCAGGGCGTGATCACCATTGTGGGAGGGGGGGATTCGGTAGCGGCGGTGACCCAAATGGGCTACGCCTCCAAAATATCCCATATTTCTACAGGCGGCGGCGCTTCGCTGGAATTTATGGAAGGGAAAGTCCTGCCTGGAATCGCGGCTCTAACGGATAAGTAGGTCATCGAGGACTCTTCTTCCCAAGTTTGTCTAAGGGGAAAATAATACCTTTGGAGTAATCAATGCGTATACCGATCATCGCTGGCAATTGGAAAATGTACAAAGGCGTCCGGGAATCAGTGACCTTTGTTCAGCAGTTGGCTGAAACCCTGAAGGATGTGAAGGACAGAGAAATTCTTGTGTGTCCCACTTTTCTGTCGGCCGCGAGCGTGGTGGACTCGCTTCGATTTTCTAATATTAAAGTTGGCTGCCAGGACGCCCATTGGGAAAACGAGGGAGCCTATACAAGCCATGTAAGTCCCGCCATGCTGAAAGACGCGGGAGTGACCTATGTCATTCTTGGACACTCCGAACGCCGTCAATATGACGGCGAAACAGACACCACCATCAACCGAAAGCTTAAAAATGTTCTAAAGACGGGCCTGAAGGCCATTGTTTGCGTTGGGGAAACGCTCCATGAACGTGAAGCGAGAAAAACAGAAAAGGTAGTTGAATCCCAAGTGGCGGGCTGTTTCGAGGGAATCGGTTTAGGGGATCTGGCCCATATTGTCATCGCCTATGAGCCTGTTTGGGCCATTGGAACCGGAAAGACCGCGACACCAGAACAGGCCAATGAAGTTCATGCCTTTATTCGAGCCAAGATATCGTCAAAATATAACGCTGAGGCGGCACAAGCCATTAGGATTCAATACGGGGGAAGCGTCAAACCGGACAATGTGAAACAACTGATGAGCCAACCTGATATCGATGGCGCTCTTGTGGGCGGGGCGAGCCTGAAGGTGGATTCCTTCGCGGCCTTAGTGAAGTTTTAGACCTCTGGCGGGTTATTTTCGGGTCCTTTTGAGCTGAAAACACCTTTGGTTTAAAAGATTTGTTGGATAAACCTAACCGGTTTCAATTAAAATAAACTTAGTTTCAAATTCCAGAGAGGGTACCCATGAGCGTCCTATTTACCGTACTTTTTGCTTTAACATCAATTTTGTTGATTCTTGTTGTTTTGATTCAACAACCCAAGACTGCCGGCGGCTTGTTTTCCGGTACAGGTCAAAGTCTATTGGGAACCAGCGGAAAGACCTTTTGGACAAAAACGACCGTTATTATCGCGGCCGTGTTTATGGCTCTTTGCCTTATCCTAGGTGTTTTGCCTCGTTTGGAACAAACTTCCAATCAATCCGCGGTAACGGACCTGATTCAGAAACAGCAAGCCGCTCAAAATCAAGCCGCCAACAGCCAGGCACCCGCCCCGGCTCAGGCCCCCCAACCCCAAGCGAAACCTGTTGCACCTTCCGGGGCTCCAGCGCCGGCGCAACCCAAGAATTAAACTTTAGTTCAATATTCGAAGATCACTAAAAGTTAAGGTTGTGAAAACGATATGATTACCGGCGGAAAATCCAGAGCGACCCTTAAACAAATAGCAAAATATTGCGGTGTGTCCCATACGACCGTTTCAATGGTCATTAACCAGAACCCGAGGATTTCGGCGGATACCCGGGAAAAGGTGATGGCCGCCATCAAGAAGTACAACTACTACCCTAACGTTGCAGCCCGAAGTTTGGTGATGTCACGAACTAATACTATTGGAATTTTCGGGACCATGTTCGATTCGCCTTATTACAACGAGATTATCCGGGGTATCGAGATGGAGTGCCGCCACGCCAGCGTGGACTTAAAAATTTACAATTGCAATGGAAGCCTGGAAGATTACAACGAAATCAATGAACGCATCCTTGGGGAACGCCGTATCGATGCTGTCATTGCCCTGTCCGTGCCTATGGAAGACGCCGTACTGGAACGTTTTCAAAACGAGGAACTGCCCCTGATTATTCTTCAGCCTGTCGCCATCGAGGGGCCCAACCACATTCTCGAGAAGATACCGACCCTTCAAGCTGAGGACCGGAAGGGAATCTATAAAGCGGTCGCCTACCTGATTTCCTTAGGGCATAAAAAGATCGGCTTCGTCAACGGCCCTGAGCACCTCAAGATTTGCCAAGACCGGCTTGCAGGCTACCGGGATGCCCTGCGGGATAACAACCTTCCGTTTCAGGAACAATTTGTGGCCTATTCCCATTTCCGTCCCGATGCCTTCACTATGGACGCTGGGTATCAGCTGGGAAAAGAACTCATGGACCGGATTCCCGAAATCACTGCTATTTGCTGTGTCTCTGACACCATGGCCATCGGGGTTATCAAGGCCGCCCGTCAAAAAGGGAAGCTTGTACCCGAGGATATTTCCATCATCGGTTTCGACGATACCTATGTGGCCCGCTTGGCCGATCCGTCTTTGACGACCCTTCATCAGCCGCTTTTGGAAATGGGTAAAGCCTCGGTGATTCTGGCCCACAACTTCCTCAACAAGAAACCCATTGAATATCTTCACCGGGGTTTCGATGTGGAGTTGATCATTCGCGAATCCACGGGTAAGCCGCGTAAAAAGTAGCCTCCCCCCTCCCCGGACTGAAACCCTCGCCTATAATGCCCTCATGTTCAACAGGCTTAACATCTTTCAGCGTTTTGGGCTTTGCATGCTCAGCGCTTTCCTGGTTTGGTTATCTTTTCCCAATTGTTTCGAAAAAAGTCTTACCCCCTGGGGGGCGCCTTTAGCCTGGGTTGCCCTGATTCCTTTTTTTTTGGCCCTGGAGGGAACGACCCCTCGCCAGGCGGCTTTTTTAGGTTATCTTTTCGGTTTTGCCCAATTGGGTTCCATCCTTTATTGGATAGCGGTATTGGAGGAAGCCAAGTACCTGGGACCGCTCGGTTGGGCGGCGCTCGTGGGATATTTAAGTGTTTATTACGCCCTCTTCGCCTGGATTTTACGAAGGGCCACGGCAATGGGATTCTCCTCCCTTTGGATCACTCCCATCCTTTGGTTGGGTTGCGAATATTTACGAGGCTCTCAACCTTGGGGAGGGTTCAATTGGGGCGAGATCGGCTATAGCCAGCTCCCATATCCTAATTTGATTTTTTGGGCGGGCTTGGCGGGAGAATATGGAATCACCTTTTTCATCCTTCTCGTCAACGCCTATTGGGTGAACGTCCTTTTGAAGAGGTTCAAGGGGTTTTCCATGCCGGCGGGTGAATGGGCAAGACTTTTTTTCCCGGTGATTTGTATTTTCACCTTCGCTTCTATAGCGAATTTCATAATTTCCTCCACTCCTCTTCATTCTGTGGGAAGGGTCGCCCTATTACAGCCCTCGGTGAATCAGGAAGAAAAATGGACCAAGGCCTTTGAAAACGAGACTTACGACCGGTATGAAAACCTCATCCGAACCTGCGCGAAATCCAATCCGGACCTCATTTTATGGCCCGAAACGGGAGCTCCGGATCTTCTAAAACTCAATCCCGCTCTCTTATCCCGCGTCTCCCGTATGGTGGTCGAAGGAGGCGCGCCAGAGTTGGTCGGCTGCTTGGACGTCAGTAAAGAGGCCCAAGGCGGGTTGGATTATTTTAACGCCGCGATGGAATTTGATGAAAAGGGGCGGTCGGGAATGTTGTATCACAAGCGCCACTTGGTTCCCTTTGGGGAATTTATGCCTTTTCAAAAGTATCTTTCGTTCCTTGGGCCTATCGTTTCCGATTTGGGGAATTTCACTCCAGGGGACCGATTTGAAAAGCTTTCCGCCCGCTCCTTTACCTACTCCCCCACCATTTGTTACGAGGCGATTTTTCCAGGAGATATGCGAAGAGCCTCTCAAACTGGGGCAGACGCTCTGGTTAATATCAGCAATGACGCCTGGTACGGCCACACCGCTGCGGCTTTCCAGCACGCGCAAATGGGAATCATGCGCTCCGCTGAGCTGCGCAGGCCCCTTTTGCGGGCCGCCAATACCGGAATTTCCTATATCACTGACCCCTTTGGAAGGTTGCTCATCTCCACCTCCTTTTTTACCCAACAAACCGTGATCGGGGATGTTTTGGTTGTTTCTCATCCCATGACCTTTTATGCCGCCTGGGGAAATTGGCTTCCCGAACTATGCCTTTGGATGACAGGGATATTGCTGCTATTGGGGATTCTTCGTAAACCCCCAATGATAAAAGATATTGTGGAGTCCCCGGTTTCCATGCCGTCGGTGGAACCACTCGCATCGGATCCGCCCAAGACGGTATTGGAATGAAGTCTAAACCGGAACAGGGTTATGTCCCCATCGCCAAGGCAAAGGATTTTCGTAATGGAAAAACATTCAAATTTAAGCTCAAGCGGCCCGACCGGGTGACGGAGGCTTTCGCCTTCAAGAGGGGAGAGTCCTATTTCGCCTATTTAAACCTTTGCCGCCATTGGAGTGTCGGCCTAGATTACGACGACAACGATTTTTTCTCGGAGGATGGGAAGTTCCTGGTCTGTAAAAACCATGGGGCGGTCTACGATCCCTTGACGGGCGCCTGCGGTGGCGGCCCCTGCGGGGGGGCGGCGCTTTATAAAGTTCCAGTGGTGGAATTAGACGGAATGATCTATGCCGATAGCGTCAATGTGTCCTGGGGTGAGATGTAACGGCTTTTCCGGCGTCTGGGAATACCGGTCAGATGGGGTGAAGGCCCCGGCGGGTCAGCCCGGCATTTTCTGGCAATCCGAACATCAGGTTCATGTTTTGAACGCCCACATGGGCTCCGCCCTTGCCGATCGAGTCCAAAACACTGAAAATCACAATCCGGCCCCGGACCTCATCCACGTCCAACCCGATATAGGAATAATTGGTGCCCGAAACGCTGTTCACCCAGGGGTAGGGCTTGTACTGCCAAGATACCCCTTCTTCTTTGGGCATATCGTAGACCTTCACAAACTCCTCTTTTTTATAAAAATCTTTGTAGAGATCCATCAATTGTTTGCGATTCACCTTTTTTATGGGAAAGGCGTGAATGATGTCCAGGATTCCCCGGATGATGGGAACATAAATGGGAGTGAAATGAACCTTCACTTTCTTTTTCGTCAGAAGACCCAATTCTTGTTCAGCTTCAAAAGTATGGCGGTGTCCAACGACGTTGTAGGGAATGAGGTTGTTGCCGATTTCCGCATGGTGGGCAGGGCGGGAAAGGTCCGCCCCGATACCCGCGGTGCCCGAAAGGCCATCTATGGTGATTTTGGTTGTGTCGATGAGCCCCGCCTTAACGAGTGGCGCAGCGCCTAAAATGGCCGCAGAGGCGAAACATCCCGGGTTGGCGATGAGGCTGGCCTTTTTGATTTCTTCCCGGTGCAGTTCGGGAATGCCGTAAACGGCTTCCTGGGCGAGTTTCCAGCTTTTGTGCTTCTTCTTATAGACTTTTTCCCAAAGGGTCCGGTCATTCAACCTAAAGTCCGCGCCCAAATCGATCACCTTGGCGCCCTCTTTCAAGAATTTGGGGGCCAATTCCATGGGAACGCCCGTGGGCAGTGCCATGAAAACCACGTCGCAGGGAGTGGTTTTGTCGGGACGTATGAACTCAATTTTTTCGCCGTAGAGGTTCGGGTGGTAATCGGCAATATTGGCTTCGCTTCGACTGGTGGCCCAGGCGATCTCCGCATAAGGGTGGTCCATCAAAACGCGGAGGGCTTCGCCGCCCATGTAACCGCTGGCTCCGTAGATTCCGACTTTAAGCATGGCGCCTCCAGTGGGGCCGGTGATGCGGGATTCGGCGGGTCCCAGAAGGGAATGATGATGGTGACCCCAACGGGATTCGAACCCGTGTTGCCTGGATGAAAACCAGGTGTCCTAGGCCTCTAGACGATGGGGTCGAAGGCCGAAAACCGCTAGAAAAGAGGGGTAATTCTACGGGGCGAGGGTGGGGAAGTCAAGGAAAGCAGGACAGGCCAGGATCAAGGTTTTCTACATGCCGGTGTGGAACGGACGATGACCTGTCGTTATGATGTGCCGGTTGCGGGTGAAACACGAAAAAATATTTCGACAGCTCAAAATAAAATTTACCGTTCGAGGGAGGGGAAAATGTTTCGGACCCTTTTGTCCGTTCTAATTTGCGCAACCTTGATGACGGGATGCGGAGGGGATGATATGGCCAAAAAGAAGAAAGATGCCTCGCCGGCTGCCGTCACGGGCGGGACGAATCCGAGAGTTCACTTTGAAACCACCCAGGGACCCTTTACGGTGGAATTGTTTTCGGATGTTCCCACCACCACCCAGAATTTTGTGGATTTGGTTTCGCGGAAATTTTATGACGGCCTCACCTTCCACCGTTATGTTCCGGGTTTTGTCATCCAGGGCGGAGACCCCACGGGAACCGGCGGAGGAGGCTCAGGCAAGAATATCCCGCTCGAAATCACCGCCCATAAGCATGTTTTGGGCGCACTGGGTATGGCCAGGTCACAGGACCCCAATTCGGCTTCCTGCCAGTTTTATGTCTGCCTGGATGCCCAGCCCTCCCTAGACGGCGGCTATTGCGTCTTTGGGCAGGTCATGGAGGGGATGGAGAATGTGATGAAACTGAGACAGGGCGATAAAATGACCCAGGTAACCCTGGTTCCGGCGGCCGCCCCTTAACACTATCTAGGCTTCCAGGGGCTTGTGTATAATCTTTAAACCCTAGTTAAACGAGGCGGAGATTTTATGGCGATCACGATCAAGGACGTGGCCCTCAAGGCAGGTGTTTCTGTCGCAACCGTATCCCGGGTTGTGAATCAAAAGGATATCCACAAGGTCGGCGTCAAGACCCAGCAGAGGATTGAAAAAATCCTCAAAGAAATGGGCTATTACCCCAATACCATGGCCCGGGGCCTCAAGACCCGCCGAACCTATAATATCGGGGTGGTCTTTTTCTGGTACGAAAGACCTAGCCTCAGCGATTTTTACCTGACCAAGGTCTTGGACGGGATCATCAGCTTCATCAGCGAAAAGAAATACAACATTTTGATGAACACCTTCAGCCGCAATATCCAAAACGAGGGTGTCTATACCAATTTCGTTAATTCAGGCCTGGTGGACGGTGTCCTGGCCATCGCCCCTCCGGTCGAATCCAGATTCTACCAAGATTTAAAAGAGGGATCCCTCCCCTACGTGTTGATCAATTACCAGGTCAATGACCCCAAGGTTTGCTTCGTGGACTGCCTCAACACCCAGGGCATCCTTGATTTGGTTGATCATTTGGTGGCCCTGGATCATAAACGCATCGCTTTCATCGCAGGTGACATCCAGTACTCTAAAAACTCACTCGACCGTTATAACGCCTTCATCTTCGCCTTGAAGAAAAAAGGAATCACCCATCATCCGGAGAATGTTTATTACGGCAATTGGACAGAGGCCTCGGGCGCCAAGGCGGTGGAAGCCTTTTGGAAAACTAAAAATCCGCCCACAGCCTTGATCGCCTCCAATGACACCATGGCCTGGGGGGCGATCAAAGAATTGCGCAAACAAGGTTTGCGGGTTCCCCAGGATGTGGCGGTTTGCGGTTTTGACGATTTGGCGACGGAGTCGGGGTTAACGACCGTCCACCAGCCTGCCTATGACATGGGGTATGAGGCGGCGAGGATGCTGTGGAATCAGATCGAAAAAAGGCCCTTGGAATATACCCATCGGTTTTTTCCCACCAAGCTGGTGGTTCGTGAAAGTTGCGGCTACTACCTGAAAAACCTGCACGAAAAAAAATAACATCCGCTTGGCATATTCTTTGAATCATATCCGAAGAAAGGTGTGTAAAGGTCCCATGAAACTATTGGAAAAATTGAAATTATCTTTGGCGGCGGCTTTATTTATTTCAGCGGGCGTTTCCTGGGCCGGACCCACGGTGGTGATCAACGATATCGCCGCGCCCCCTTCTTTGGACGGCGATTTTACGGCCTGGAACATCCAGCCGGCGGTTGTATTGAACCAAAAAGAACAGGTGGTCGCCGGCCAAACCGAGTGGACCGGGCCCGATTACGCCAGCGCCAATATCTACATCACCTATGACCAGAACAATCTCTATATTGGCGCCGACATCACCAGCAAAACGCCCATGTACAACAGCCAGGAAGCCAGCAATATTTACAATGGCGACGCCTTAGAATTTTATGTCGGAACCGACCTGACAGATCCCAAGAGGACCTCCTATTCCCCTACCGACGAGCAGATTTTCATTTCTCCGGGTAAAAACGGCGATAACCCCGTCGCCTACAGCATGACGGACAAGGCCCCCATCCCAGATTCAAAGGTCACGACCAAGCTCACTAAAACGGGCTACACCCTCATGGCCCAGATCCCTTTGAAGTTTTTCTACAAGATCAACGTGGGCCCCGGGAAGTCGGTGGGCTTTGACGTAGGGTTGGACGACGTGGGGGCGGCATCCAAAGTGCGGGCTCTCCAGCTCACCTGGTCCCAACAAGATAAAAGCTGGCAGGATCCTTCCCAATGGGGAACTCTGACCTTCAAGGGCAATACGGTTTATGTGAATACAGCTCCCAAGGTGGCCATGCCGGGCGCAGTGGTAACCGAAATGGACCCCAAGGCGGGCGCCAAGGGTGCCTCCACTGAGGGAACGCTCATTTGGGGATTTAACGGTGATTTGGGCGGGTTTACCGGGGCGGTGACCCAGGATACGGACATCTTCACCGAGGGAACCGGAGCCTTGGACGTAGGGACGGACGGCTCCGCAGGTTGGAATCAAAATCTGGCGGTTTGTACCACCGTGCCCATAGCCGATAAGTGGGAAACCTTCAAGGCCATCACGGTCGACGCTTACTTTCCCGCAAAAAGCTTGGCCAAGGCCGGCTATGGGGAGCTTTACCTAGTCACCCAAAGCCCCGCCAATTCCTGGTACGAAATCAAGATGATCGCCCGCGAGGGATGGAATCATTTCAAGACCGAAGTGGACGGCACCCAGTTCAAGGGAGGCATTACCAAGGTTTACATGGTGATCAATTCGGGCGGCCCCATCCAGGGAACGGTCGTGGTGGACAATATCCGGGGATTGGTCAAGGGCGCCACTTCTGTCCTGAAGGGCACCGTGACCGACTCGGTTTCCAAACCCATCGCGGGGGCCATCGTGGCCATCGCGAAAAAGCTGGCGAAGACGGGCGCCGATGGAACCTATTCCATCGAGGTTCCCTCGGACGATTACACGGCCGAGGTCTTTTGCCCCGGTTATGTTCAATTCAAGCAAAACGTCACAGTGAAATCGGGCCAAGACAACCAGCTGAACGCCAGCCTGAAGTCGATGAACTCCACCCCCAAGAGCGCCGTCATCGATGTTTTCATGCAACCCAAAGACAAGGTTCGAACGATCAATCCTCATTATTTGTACGGCAACAACATCGCGGCTTGGTACGACCCCAAGTGGCTGGCCGATCCCGTAGCCTTGAAAGAGGCATCCTCCATCAGCAACTACATCCGTGTTCCCGGTGGTGCTTATGGCAACGTCTGGAACTGGAAAACGGGGGCGGTTTTCCGAAAAGACGGAGTAAATATCCAATGGACTCCCGATATGAAGTGGGCGGACATGGTGGCCTACTTGAAGGCCACGAATTCGGAACCCCTCCTGATCGCCAACATCATGACACTCGATGTTCAGAACTGCCTGGACTGGATCGCCAACGCCAAGGCTCAGGGCCTGACGGTGCGTTATGTGGAACTGGGCAACGAGCCCGATTATGAACCCGAATTGGCCAAAAACGGGGAAACGCAGTATTGGACCGTGATCGACAACTATTGCAAGGCTTACCTCGAGTTCGCCAAGGCCATCAAGGCCAAGTATCCCGACATCAAGCTGATGGGGCCCTGTCCCGCCCAGGTCGAGAATCACGAGCGCAAGGAAGGCTCGCCCTGGCTGGCCGACCAAGCGGCTCCCTGGTGGGTGGAAAAGTTTTTGGAGGAATGCGGCCCCTACGTGGATGTCGTCTCGGTGCATAGCTATCCCTATTGGAGCAATGACAGCGACGTCAATCTAATGTCTAAGACCGGGCATTGGGCCGAATTCATCCCCAAGATCCGGGAAGCCATCAAGAAAAACATTCCGGACCGGGCCGATAAAATTGAAATCGCGGTCAGCGAGTGGAATTCGGGCGATGAAAACTCAACAACCGCTCGCCTCGTCAACGGGGTTTTCTGCGCCGATTACCTAGCCCAGATGGCCCTCTACGGGGTGAGTCAGTCCAACATCTGGGACATGATGACCCAAAAACCGGGCCAAGGCGGGGGTCACGGCGTGATTGATCCCAACGGGGACCCGGATCATCCCTTTGCCCTGCGTTCCACCTATTGGACCCTGGACCTGATGGAACATCATTTTGGAACCGAGATCTACCAGGCCGTGACCGACCAGGATGATCTTTCCGCCTACGCCAGCAAGGGCGAGGGCAAAAAGTATTTGATGGTCGTCAATAAAAACTCCAAGACGGCCTATTCCGCGAAAATTAATTTAGGCGCCGGGCAGAAGGGCAAATCCAAACTTGATTTTTATAGAATTAGCCCCAATGAGTTCCAGTGGAGCGAAACCCTTTACCGCGCGGTGATCAATTCGGGCCCCTCCCATCTAACGGGTTCCACGCCCGTGGGAAACCGCTTTTCCGCCACCTTTCCTCCCTATTCGGTAACCTGTATCGAAATAACCCCGGCCCATTGAGGGCCGGAGGTCTTTGGGGAATGGGGCCGAAAGAAGCTTGGAAACCCTTTCTTAAGCGCCGCTTCCGCCCTTTCTTTCCCTAGGACGAATTCCTTGGCCCGGCATAAAACCCTGTGTTAAATTGATTTTTCCAGTGCCTGTCCAAGGAGCCATCCGAAGTGGCTGAAGATAAAGCAGTACTCATCAAAACGGCTTATTCCTACTATCAAAAAGGGGACTGGGACCGGGCCATTGAGGAATACCACAAGCTCGCCGATCTCGATCCCAAAGACCTCAACGTTCATAACATGCTTGCGGATATCTATGCCAAAAAGGGGGATGTCTCCGACGCCCTCCAGCAATACGACCTGGTGGCCCAGGGCTTTGACGAAAAAAATCAAATCGACAAGGTTTTGCAGGTTTACCGGAGGATGTTGAAGCTGGTGCCGGGCGATCCGGCCTTGTCTTCCGCGGTTCAAAGTCTTATTGAAAAATACATGGCTCGCGCCCAAGAATTGGAAGAAACGGACCCCTCGAAGTCGGCCGATATTTACCGGGCGATCCTGCGGGCGGAGCCTAGCCGGCCCGAGGCGACCTTCCAGTTGGCTCGGCATCTGATGAAGCAGGGCCAAAAATTGGAGGCCATTGAGGTCCTGATGAACTTGGCGTCCGGCCTGGACCCTCAAACCCAGACGGGCCGCTTGTCCGAAGTACTCCAGATGGTGGCGGAAATAGACCCTGGCAATGTGGAAGCCCGGGAAAATCTCACCCAGCTTTTTGTCAAATCCGGCCAGACCTCCTTCGCCTTGAAAAATTTGCAGGCCCTCATCGAAATCCATATCAGCCAAAACGATTATCCCAAAGCCGAACAATCGGCCCAGCAGGCCCTGGCCTTGGGTGACCAGAACACCTATTACCATTTGGGGGTCATTTACTTCAACCAGCAGAAATATGAGGAAAGCCGCCAGGCCTTTCAAAGCTTTCTCCAACAGCAGGAAACCCACGTGGGGGCGCTGAAGTACCTGGCGCTGGATTTTTTGAGGATGAATCAAAATCAGGAAGCGGTGAAGGTTTATCAAAAAATCTTGGACGTTTATTTCAACGAAAACCTTCTAGACGAGGCGAGGGAAGTCAGGCAAACCATTTTGGAGCTGGATCCCGCTAACGAGTTGATAGGCCAATACGCCCTGGATCAGGCCCTGGTTCCCCTCACGGCGGCCTCCGCGCCCGAGCCGGAGGCGACGCCCCCTTCCGCCGCCTCCCCGGAAACTGAGGAAGCGGATCAACAAGCCTATTTGATTGAGGCCCAGTCCTTCGCCGAAAAGGGTCTCTATGAGCAGTCCATCGATGTTTACCTGGACATGCTCAAGCGCTGGCCCCATCTGGCCGAAATCCGGACTCGTCTCCAGCAGGTTTATGCCCTTATGGCTCGCGGCAATGAACAGGCTGAAAAGTCGCCTTCCGCCGAGGAAATCAAGACCGAATTGGAACAGCAGCTTCGGGAGCAGATGCGCCATGAACTCGAGGCCCAAGCGCGGGTTTCCAGGCAGATGCAGGATGACATGGAGCGCAAGCGGGAAATGGACCATCTGAAACTCAAGCAAGAGCTTGAATCCAAACTCATGGAACAGGTCCAAAGGACCCGGGAAGAGGAAATGCGCCAGCAGCTTTCGCGGGAATTCGAGGAAAAGCAAAAGGGACTTCAGCAGGTCAAGGAAGAGATGGAAAAAGAAAAACAGCGATCGCTTGAACACATGCGAAATGAAATGGAAAGCTCCCGGGCCGAGATGGAAAAACGCATCCGGGAACAGTTGGAAACCGAGTACCGGGATAAGCTGAAACAAGAAACCCAACACCGGGAAACCGAGTCCCATGAGGCCCATGAGCAGGAAAAACGCGTGGTGGAGGCCCAGGCCCGTGAAAGGGAAGAACAGGTTCGCGCTCAACTGAGGCTGGAGGAGGATCACCGGCGCCAGCTGGAAACGCAAAAAAAGGAGCAGGAAGCCGCCAAAGCCCGGATCAACCAGGAGATTTTCCAGGGGATGGAACGCATCCGTCTGGAAAAGGAAAAAGAAGGAAAACAGTCCCAGGTCGTCCCGCCCCCGCAGGCCCCTTCGGCCCCCACTAAAGCAAACGGCGGAACTTCGGAGGCCATCGACGACCCATTTATCCGCAAGACCCTGGCCGACATCTATGCCGCGCAGGGCCTCTACGTGGAGGCGCTTAAAATTTACGAACGAATTTTGAGCGAAGAGCCTGAAAATAACGAAGTGAAAGAAAAGCTGAGGGACATCCTGCGAATGAAGGGCATTTAAGCGCGGCCTTTTTTTGTTCCAGCCTTCCGACGATCGGGCTTTCATTTCCCGGAGTATCCATGAATACCCAGCTTTTTAACTATCACCTTCCGGAAGAGCGCATCGCCCAGCGGCCACTCTCCCAGCGGGACGCCGCCCGCATGCTGGTGTTGGACCGTAAAACCGGGCGGGTGGAACATAGCCGGGTGCGGGACCTGGCCCAATGGCTTCTGCCCCACGATCTCCTGCTCGTGAACCGCACCCGGGTGATTCCAGCTCGGCTCTTCGCCCATAAACCCCAAACGGGCGCGCATCTCGAGATTTTTCTCCTGCGGCCCTCCGGGGGAGAAGGGGTTTGGGAGGCCCTCGTCAAACCCGCCCGTCGGGTTAAAAATCAGATGGTCCTCAAGCTGGAACCCAAGGGCGAGGCGGAAATCGTGGAAACCCTGGGGGAAGGGCATTTTTTGGTGGAACTGCAGGGGACCGGCCCCCTAAGGCCTTTTCTTTTCCGCCATGGACATGTTCCCCTTCCCCCCTATATCAAGCGTCCCGACGACTCAAAGGACCGGGAAAGATATCAAACCCTCTTCGCGCGGGAGGCGGGGTCGGTGGCCGCGCCCACCGCCGGGCTTCATTTCACCAAGGCGCTCTTGAAAAGCCTGTCCCAAAGGGGCATCCGCCAATCAGAAGTGCTCCTGCATGTAGGGTTGGGGACTTTTCTTCCCGTTTCCGCTGGGGAGACCGAGGACCATATCATGCATCCTGAAATCTTTGAGGTTCCGTCCAAGGCGGTGAGGGCTGTCAGGGAAGCCCGGAAAAATGGAGGCAGGGTGGCGGCCATTGGGACAACGGTGGTCCGTGCCCTGGAATCCTCCCGGGATGAAAATGGGGAATTGACGGCCCAAAAGGGGGAAACCCGGCTTTTCATCACCCCCGGCTATTCCTTCGGCTCGGTGGATATCCTTTTCACGAACTTCCACCAACCCCAATCCACCCTCTTGATGCTGGTCTGCGCCTTTGCGGGCCGGGAGAGGGTCCTGGGCGCCTACCAGGAGGCCTTGAAGGAGGGCTACCGTTTCCTTTCCTATGGCGATGCCATGCTGGTGGTTTAAGAGGGGCTTTCGGCCTTGATTCAAACCTCGGAGCTTGTCCCGATTCGATAGCGAAAATCTTGGGCGGATCGCAGGGAGAAAGAAATGGATGGTCATCAATTTAGCCTTCTAGGCCGGGATCCCCGAACGGAAGCCCGGGCGGGTCTGCTTCAACTGCCCCACGGAACCATCGAAACGCCCTGCTACATGCCGGTCGGCACCCAAGCCTCGGTCAAGGCGCTCTCACCCGAGGATGTGCGCGCTTGCGGGGCCTCCATCCTCCTGGGCAATACCTACCACCTGATGCTCCGCCCCGGGGCCGAATTGATCGCCGAGGCAGGCGGGCTCCATGGCTTTATGCACTGGAACGGGCCCATTCTCACGGATAGTGGGGGCTTTCAAGTCTTCAGCCTTACCGATTTAAGAAGCCTCTCGGAAGAGGGGGTGGAATTTCGATCCCACCTGGATGGAAGCCTCCGCTCCCTGACGCCCGAATCGGCCGTGAAGATCCAAAACCAGATCGGCGCGGATATCGTGATGGTTCTGGACGAGTGCATCCCCTATGACGCGCCGGAAGAATATGTCGCAGCCTCGGTGGATCGAACCACCCGCTGGGCCAGGCGCTGTCTGGAAGCCCATTTTAAAAGCGGCCGTTCCGACCAGCAGTCCCTCTACGGCATAGTGCAGGGCTCCCATTTCAACCACTTGCGGGAAAAAAGCGCAGCTGATTTGATCGCGTTGGATTTTCCCGGCTATGCCATTGGGGGTGTTTCGGTCGGGGAGTCTCGTGAAAAAATATATGAGGCAGTGCGCTTTACCGCCCCCCTCCTCCCGGCCGACAAGCCCCGCTATCTCATGGGCGTGGGCACCCCGGAGGATCTTTGGGAATGCGTCGAGCGGGGCATGGATCTTTTTGACTGCGTCCTTCCCACTCGCATCGCCCGAAACGGCACGGCCTTGACCCGACATGGCAAGGTTGTTTTGAAAAACGCGAAATACGCCAAAGATTTTTCACCCCTGGACCCGGACTGTCCCTGCGAGTGCTGCCGAAACTACACCAGGGCTTACCTTCGCCATCTTTGCATGTCTGAGGAACTTCTGGTTTTGAGGCTCTTGAGTCTGCACAATCTTCACTTTATGTGTCAAACGGCGGGCGAAATCAGGCAGGCCATTCTTGAAAAGAGGTTTGTGGAGGCCAAGGCCGATTTTTACCGTCAATACCTCAGCGCGCCCTTGAATAAGGATGAATCAGAGGCTGGCGGTTGAAAACGAAAGGGCCGAAGGCCCGGGTCGTAGGACCCCTCCCCTTTGCTTGAAAAAGCCCTGAAACTGTTGTAATTTAACTCCCCTTTACTTTGAGACCCTAAAGAGGCCCGCGTTGGGCCCTTTTTTTTACCTTTTTTTCCCGTGGAGTCGAACATGAACCAGACGCCGATCAACGTGAACCCCTCCGAAAATCTCCTCAGCCCCTTTGACGCGGGCAAAGATTCCTGCGGTGTGGGTTTTGTCGCTAACATCAAAAACAAGAAATCCCATGAAATCGTTCAGCAGGGCGTGGAAATTCTTCTCAACCTTTCCCACCGCGGGGCCTGCGGCTGCGAGACCAACACCGGCGACGGGGCCGGTATCCTGATCCAAATCCCTGACAAGTTTTTCCGTAAAAACGCCGCGCTGTTCAACCTGACCCTTCCGGCGGAAGGGGACTATGGCGTGGGGGCGGTGTTCCTCCCCAAGATTCCCGACCACATCCAGTATTGCGAGGAAGTTTTCGCCCGCGTGGTGAAGGAAGAGGGCCAAACCCTTTTGGGCTGGCGCCTGGTTCCCACCGACAACTCCGAAATCGGGCCCACCGCCCGTGCCTCCGAACCCGTGATGAAGCAAATCTTCATCGGTAAATCGAAAGACATTAAGGACGCCGATGCCTTCGAGAGGAAACTGTTCCTCATCCGCAAAAGGGTGGAAAACGCCGTTGCCGCTTCCGTGCTCACTGAAAAGCACCTCTTTTACATGGCCAGCCTCTCCTGCCGTACCCTGGTCTATAAGGGTATGCTCACCCCCGGCCAAGTGGCCCCCTATTTCAGGGATCTCCGGGACCAGGACGTGGAATCGGCCCTGGCCCTGGTCCATTCCCGTTTTTCCACCAACACCTTCCCCTCCTGGGATTTGGCCCACCCCTTCCGCTATATCGCCCACAATGGTGAAATCAACACCCTCCGGGGAAACATCAATTGGATGCACGCCCGGGAAGCCCTCTTCGCCTCCGACTATTATTCGGCCGATGAAATGAAGAAGCTTTTGCCGATCGTGAGGGAAGGCCAATCCGACTCGGCCACCTTCGACAACGCCCTGGAAATCCTGGTCATGTCGGGCCGCAGCCTGCCACATTCGATGATGATGATGATCCCCGAGGCTTGGACCGGTCACGCCACCATGCCCCAATATAAGAAGGACTTTTACCACTACCATTCCTGCCTCATGGAGCCCTGGGACGGCCCGGCCTCCATCGCCTTCACCGACGGCAAGGTCATCGGCGCGGTTTTGGACCGCAATGGCTTGCGCCCCTCCCGCTATTACGTGACCAAGGACGACCTGGTGGTCATGGCCTCCGAAGTGGGAGTCTTGGATATCGACCCCTCCCGCGTGGCCAAAAAGGGCCGCCTAGAGCCAGGTAAGATGTTTTTGATCGATCTGGCGGAAAACCGCATCATCGACGATACCGAAATCAAAGAAAAAATCGCCAAGGCCCAGCCCTACGGCGAATGGCTCAAGGAAAACCTGACCAGCGTTGAAAAATTGCCCGAGGCCCCGCACGTGCCCGAGCCCGACCACGCCACTGTCCTTAAGCGCCAAAAGGCCTTCGGCTATACGCATGAAGATGTGCGCATCCTTATGGCCCCCATGGCCACCAATGGGGAAGAAGCCATCGGCTCCATGGGCGATGACACCCCCTTGGCGGTGCTGTCCAACCAATCCCAGCCGCTCTTTAGCTATTTCCGCCAGCTGTTCGCCCAGGTCACTAACCCGCCGCTGGACGCCATCCGGGAAGAACTGGTTACCACCGTTAACACCACCGTGGGCCCTGAGGGAAATCTGTTAAAGCCCACCCCCGAATCCTGCCGCCAGATCGAGCTCAAGAGCCCTGTGTTGGATAACGACGAGTTGGCCAAGTTCACCCACCTTTCCTATAAGAACTACAAGGCCATCACCCTGCCGATTCTTTATAAGGTCGCCGAGGGCGGGGCGGGATTGGCCAAGGCCATTGAGGAAGCGCGTGAAAAGGCCAGCAAAGCCGTGAAGGATGGCTATCAAATCATCATCTTGTCCGACCGGGGCCTGGATCACGACAACGCCCCCATCCCTAGCCTATTGGCCACCTCGGGTGTGCATCACCACCTGATCAAAAAGGGGGAGCGCACCAAAGTAGGTTTGATTGTCGAATCGGGCGAGCCGAGGGAAGTGCATCATTTCGCCCTCCTTTTGGGTTACGGCGCCAACGCCATCAATCCCTACCTGGCCTTTGAGACGCTGGACGACATGATCCGCCGAAAAATTTTGTCTTCCGATATCGACCACAAAACGGCCGTAAAAAAATACATCAAGGCCGCCAACAAGGGCATCGTGAAGGTCATGTCCAAGATGGGCATTTCCACCATCCAAAGCTACCGGGGCGCGCAGATCTTTGAGGCCGTGGGGCTCAACGCCGAATTTATCGAAAAGTATTTCACCTGGACCGCCAGCCGCATCCAGGGCATCGGCATCACCGAAGTGGCGAAGGAATCCGAAAAACGCCACCGGGGCGCCTTCCCCGAACGGCCCTCGCGCGATATGGATCTGGACTGGGGCGGCAAATACCAATGGCGCCGGGAGGGGGAAAAACATCTTTTCAACCCCGACACCATCCACAAGCTCCAAACCTCGGTCAAAATCAAGAGTTTCAAATTGTTCAAAGAATATTCAAAAGACGTCAACGAGCAGTCCAAGGCTTTGGCCACCCTGCGGGGCCTCTTCAAGTTCAAAAAGGGAACTTCGATTCCCATCGACCAGGTGGAACCGGCCTCCGAAATCGTGAAGCGTTTCGCCACCGGCGCCATGTCCTACGGCTCTATTAGTAAAGAAGCCCACCAGACCCTGGCGATCGCCATGAACCGCATCGGCGGCAAGTCCAATACCGGGGAGGGCGGGGAAGATGATGACCGTTATATCCCGGAGCCCAACGGCGATTCCCGAAACTCCGCCATTAAGCAGGTGGCCTCGGGCCGTTTTGGCGTGACCAGCCATTACCTGGTTAATGCCAAGGAACTGCAGATCAAGATGGCCCAAGGCGCCAAGCCCGGTGAGGGCGGCCAATTGCCCGCGAAAAAGGTCTATCCCTGGATCGCCAAGACGCGTTTTTCAACGCCCTTTGTCCAGCTTATTTCCCCTCCTCCGCATCATGACATCTATTCCATCGAGGACCTGGCGCAGTTAATCCATGACCTCAAGAACGCCAATAAGTACGCCCGTATCTCGGTAAAGCTGGTGGCCGAGGTCGGGGTGGGCACAGTAGCGGCCGGAGTCTGCAAGGCCCACGCGGACCATGTCCTCATTAGCGGCCACGACGGCGGAACCGGCGCCTCTCCGTTAACCTCTATTAAGTACGCTGGAGCCCCCTGGGAACTGGGTCTGGCGGAAACACATCAGATTCTGGTGAAGAACAAGCTTCGCGACCGCATCGCGGTCCAAACCGACGGCCAGCTCAAAACCGGCCGGGACGTGGCCATCGCCTGTCTGCTGGGGGCCGAGGAATTCGGTTTCGCCACCGCGGCCCTGGTGGCCGAAGGCTGCATCATGATGCGCGTTTGCCACCTGGATACCTGCCCGGTAGGCATCGCCACCCAAAACCCCGAGCTTCGCAAAAAGTTCACCGGCCAGCCTGAATATGTAGTGAACTTCATGATGTTCATCGCCGAGGAGCTGCGTGAAATCATGGCCGAACTGGGATACAAAACCGTTCCTGAAATGGTCGGCCATTCTGAAATGCTCGAGATGAACGAAGCGATTGCCCATTGGAAGTCCAAGGGGCTGGACCTTTCCTCCATCTTCTATCGGCCCGAAGAATCCAACCAGGGGCCGGTTTATTGCGTGCAAAAACAGGACCACGCGCTTGATAAGGCGTTGGATAACGAAGTGCTCATGGAACGCTGTAAACCCGCGTTGGAGTCCAAAAAACCCGTCAAGTTCGAGGTGCCCATCCGAAACATCAACCGCACCGTCGGCACCATGGTGGGCGCCGAGATATCCCGAAAGTACGGGGCCGAGGGCCTGCCGAATGACACCATTCAAATCACCTTCAAGGGCTCGGCGGGCAATAGCTTCGCCGCATTCGTGCCCCGCGGCATGACGATGCGTCTGGAAGGGGACGCGAACGACTATTTGGGCAAGGGTTTGTGCGGGGGCAAGATCATGGTTTATCCCTCCCCGGCCTCCACCTTTATCCCGGAAGAAAACATCATCGTCGGCAACGTGCTCCTCTATGGCGCTACCAGCGGGGAAGTGTTCATTAGGGGCCGGGCCGGGGAACGTTTCGGCGTGCGTAACTCGGGCGTCGAGGCGGTGGTCGAGGGCGTGGGCGACCACGGCTGCGAATACATGACCGGCGGAAAAGTGATCGTCATCGGCGAGACAGGTCGCAATTTCGCGGCCGGGATGTCCGGCGGCATCGCCTATGTCTGGAACAAGACCGGCGATTTCGAGGTGCGCTGTAACAAAGAAATGGTCGGTTTGGAAAACCTGGAATCGGAAGACGTGAAATTTATCCAGGATATGCTCCGCAAGCACCAGGACTATACTTCGAGTACCGTGTCCGGGAACATCCTTAAAAATTGGGAAAGTGTAGCCTCGCAGTTCGTAAAGGTCATGCCGGTCGAATACAAAAAGGCCCTGCAGGCCCAAAAGGACGCCTCGGCCAAGCCCGTGGCCGTCGCTTAAGGTTAAGGAAAAAACAATGGGAAAACCCACAGGTTTCATGGAATCGGGGCGGGAAGCCCAGCACAAGCGCCCGGTCGTCGAGCGCATCAAGGATTGGAAAGAATATGTGCTTCCGGCGGAAGCGGTGGAACTCACCACCCAGGCTGGCCGCTGTATGGATTGCGGCATCCCCTTTTGCCACCAGGGCTGCCCCTTAGGCAACATTATCCCCGATTGGAACGACCTGGTTTACCGAAACCGCTGGCAGGAAGCCATCGAGCGTCTCCACGCCACCAACAATTTTCCCGAGTTCACAGGCCGCCTCTGCCCCGCTCCGTGTGAGAATTCCTGCACCCTGGGACTGGATGTCTATAAACAGCCGGTCACTATCAAGCAGATCGAGGTTTCTATTATCGACCGAGCCTTTCAGGAAGGCTGGGTCAAGCCCATGCCGCCCCCAAAGCTCACGGGCAAAAAGGTGGCGGTGGTGGGGTCGGGGCCGGCAGGGCTCGCCTGCGCCCAGCAATTGGCCCGAGTCGGGCACAAGGTTACAGTATTTGAGCGGGCGGACCGCATCGGCGGACTTCTTCGCTACGGCATACCCGAATTTAAAATGGAAAAACGCCATATTGACCGCCGAATGGACCAAATGAAGGCCGAAGGCGTGGAATTTAAGGTGAATGCCAATATCGGCCACAATGTTCCGGTTGAGGACCTTCGTAAAAATTTCGACGCCATCGTTTTGGCGGGCGGTGCCACCCAGGCCCGCAACCTGCCTGTTCCCGGTCGGGAATTAAAGGGCGTTCATTTCGCCATGGAATACCTGCCCCAATCCAACAAGATTCAGGAAGGTGACAAAGTCGAAAACCAAATTCACGCCGCCGGGAAGCACGTGGTTATTTTGGGTGGCGGGGACACCGGAGCAGATTGTATCGGCACCGCGCACCGCCAGGGCGCGAAAAGCGTCACATCGCTTGAGCTTTTACTGAAACCCCCTAACGAAAGGGCCGCTGACAATCCCTGGCCCCAATGGGCGAGAATCCTCCGCATCGCACCCGCCCATGAAGAGGGTGGGGAAGTGATCTACAGCGTTTCCACTAAGCAGTTTTTGGGCGAGAACGGGGTAGTGAAGAAGCTCCAGGGCGTGAAGCTGGAATGGATTCCCCAACCCGCTGGACCGCCTAAGATGCAGGAGATCGCTGGTAGCGAATTCGAAATCCCCGCCGATCTGGTGCTTTTGGCCATGGGCTTCCTGGGGCCGGAGAAAAATCCATTATTCGAGAAGCTGGGCATTGAGCTGGACCAGCGCTCCAACGTCAAGGCCGACGCCAACAAGATGACCAATGTGCCGGGCATCTTCACCGCGGGTGACATGACCCGGGGGCAGTCGCTGATTGTGTGGGCAATCGCCGAGGGCCGCGCCGCCGCGCGAGGAGTGGATTTGTATTTAATGGGCGAAACGACCCTGCCCAGTCCGATTTAGTCCGCCAAAAAAATTTAGTTTTATAAAAAGGCGAACTGGTGGATTCCGGTTTTATGACCGGACCGGAATTGTTTGTGGGGATGTGGCCCGGGTTTGAGGATGTGTGACAGGGCGAAATCGACCCGGTCGAGGACGACAAGATCGCGAAGTTGTATTTTTTCGATCAAGTAAGGCCGATTCCAAACCGGGATCGGCCTTTTGTTTTTTTGGCGCCTGATCGGGTTGCGCAATCCCTTGACACGCAGTTTTTGAAACATCAGGTCCGGACTATTTCTTTAAAAAGTTCAAAGGTAAAAGAATAACCTCTTGGTAACCTCATTGCCCCTCTGCCGCTATAAATAGCAAAGTTGCCAAGATTCGATTTTTCCCATCGGAAAATCTTTTCTGGTTTAACGATTCGGGTGGGCGCAACATTTTCGGATGAAGGGGGATTTATTTTTCATTTTCACTTACAATGCGGCCCAATGAACCAGGTAAAACCCTCAAGGGGGATTTTGATGAAACTTCTTTTAACCGGCACTATGTTGATCCTGATTTCCTCAAGCCCGGTCTTCGCCATGACCGAGGCCATCTTCACTTCCGTCTCCGGCAAGGTGGAGATCAAGGGCCATAAGGGCCACATGCTGCGCATCGCCGAAAAAAACACCACCGTGGTGGAGGGCGAGCGGATCACCACCGGGCCCCATTCCCAGGCCCAGCTTCAATTCTTCGACGGCTCCCAAATGATCGTTTCCCCCGGCACCGACTTCTGGCTCGAAAAACTGCAAAAGCCCGCGGCCAACGACAAGGTGCTCCAATTCAAGCTGGAATTCGGAAAACTCGTCGCCAAGGTTCAGAAACTCATCTCGGCCAAGTCTTCCTTTGAAATCGACGCGGGGGGCGTGGCTTGCGGCGTGCGGGGAACCGAGTATTCGATGTTTTACGATCCCAAGTCTGGCAAGGTCGACGTGCTGGTTTTGGACGGCACGGTTTGGGCCACCGGCAACGGGCAGACCCAAACCCTCGGCGCCGGCCAGGGGGGAAGTTTTATCAACGGCAAGTGGAACCCCCCCGCCCCGCCCCCGCCCACAGGCGGCCGCCAGGGTTTTATCTATTCCAACCCCTTTTACGGTTTCCACGGCTTCGGCACGGATGATTTTGACAACCACCTGACCGATCTGGGCAAGGGCTGTCCGGGCGTGGCCGGCACGGTGGGTGATAACAACATCGCCGGGGCCGGCGCGCACAATCTGGTGTTGCAATTGCGCTTTCCCCAGTTCTTGGCGCCCTAAGACGCGGTTGGTTTTGAATCTTATTTTAAGGAAACAGGTTCCATGAAACGCTTCTCCCGCAGCTTCCGCTATCTCGCCGCCGTCCTGCTGAGCTTCGCCGCCGGAACATCCCGCGCGGCGGAGGAGCAATTTCAATTGGGCTATGTGTTCGATACCTGGATCAGCAATTCGCTTTTCCACGGCACCGAGCACCGGATTCCCCTGGCCTACTATTTAACCGTGCCGAACCTGAGTCTTTCGCTCAATACGGCCTTCGTGGCGGGCGACTATGTGGAAGACGCCGACGCGACGCAGGGCATCACGGGTTCGGAATACAAATCGAGCCAATTTTCAGATACCGGCTTGTCGGCCAACTGGACCCTTCCCTTGGGGCCGGGCGTGAAAAGCAATTTCGCGGGAACCCTTAATTTCCCCACAGGGGACACCCACTGGGAAATCCAGCAACAAACCGGGTCTATCCCCTATGTTTTCGAGCCGACCTATTACCACGGCCGGGGATGGGGTGGAAACCTCTTCTACAGCCTCTCCGCCTCCAACTCCGCCGCCGAATACGGCTTGGGGGCTGGCTATATGGCCACCAGCACCTATGACACCGGCCTTTCCGCCGAGGGGCTGTTCAACCCCGGCGACACCGTCGCGGTATTTGGCACCATGGGCTTTCAAATGAGCGCTTCCGATGTTTGGGCCTTCCGTTTCGTGCGTACCTTTCCGCTGGAAGCCGTCTACGGCGACCCGGCGGAGGATTCCACCCAGGGCCAGGGCTCCATCGCGTCTTCCCAGTGGATCAGCCAGATGGGCCAGGACAAGCTGGTGATCAACGCCTCCTACAGCTTTTACAACAGCGGAAACGCCGCCAACACCTTGGCGCCCTACAATCTTTTACAGGACCCGGGGCCCTATTTCGGCGACAAAATCGAGGTGCATCCTATTTTGGGCTACACGATTGGGAAGGGAACGGTGATGGAAACGGGCCTGATCTGGGACCTGATTCTCGCCAACGGTTATCCCGCTGTTTCCGGGGATGGGAATTATCAGGGCGGGGGCAACCTTTTCGGCGCGGAACAAAGCATCACCTTTCAGTTGGACGAGCGGACCTTTCTCAATTTCGCGGGCCTTTACCACTACATCGAAAACGACAACGCGGGAGTTAACGGGCAGACGATCACCTATCAGCTTTTCACTTTTGGAACGAATGCGGGGTTCAAATGGTAAAAAAATTATTCTGCGCGGCGCTGTTGGGCGGATTCCTCCTCGCGGGTTTTCAATGGGGATGCGGCAAAAGCGATAACCCGGTGGTTCCGGCCAACTCGGCGGTTTTGCAATTATCCCTTCCCCCCGGCATCCTGAACGCCGCGGCTTCCAAGACCGTTAAAAAGGGCGCCAAGGACTCGATACCCAGCTCCGGCATGGGCATATTGGAATACAACCTGGTCACGGCCGGGGAGGCCCCGGTGACAGGCCAGATCCTCTACAACGACGGGTCCACGGTGGGAGACGTCATTTTGCCCCTTCCCAAGGCGGGCAAATGGGTGGTTTCGGCCGAATGGTTCGCGGTCGCGCCGTTTTCGGCGGGCGCGAGAAAAGGCGTGGCCTATATCAACCCCGGGCCTGGCATGGTCGCCACGGCTGAGTTCGCGGGCGCCGACATGGTGGATGTGCAGGGCACCACTTCCTTCACCCTGAACATGGAAGACATCGGCTACCAGGAATTTTCTTGTTATGAGGATAACGACATCACGGACCCGTTGGACGCGGACTATAACCTCGGCGGCGTCTCCTGGTATGATTTTTACACCTTCGATTCCGGGGTTGAATCGGCTTCCGTGTCGGGAAGCACGGGGGATGTGGAAGCTTCTTACGATACCACCACAGCCTCCACCTACTTTACGGCCCCATCGCCGCCCGCCGCTTTTTACATTCCGCCCCCCAACAACTACGCCTATTTGGGCAACGGCGACTTCGTGAATTTCCCCGTGATTTCCGACAAGGCGTCTTTCTTTGCCAGCACCCTCCAGGCCAAGGCGGCGGTGTTGGGTTCGGCCGGCTCCACGGTCGTCGGCGGCGACATCTTCGCGGTGAAGGTCCCCTCCACCGGGGGAATGGCCTGGGTTCAATTCGGCGCGCCGAATGTGGGGTTCCCTTTGACGAACGGAAGTTCGTTTAATACCTTTCAATACATCTACAACAAAACGGGTTTGCCCTACATGAAGTTCGATGAAACCACCAACGGCCGGGCCAACTGCAACCTGAACCCCTAGGTCTGGACTTCAAGTACAGACCTGCGATTTGGGTGTGCCGATTCCATAGGGAATCGGTCCCCTAGGTCAGGGCCTCAAGCCCGGTTCCCGATTGGGACCGGGCTTTTTTTTTAGAAACCCATCTCCACCGATAGCCCGGCATCGACGCCGGAATAATCCAGCGTGGCGTAACGGAAGGTGCCGGGGTTTGAATCAATGGCCCCATTAGGAACCGGAACAATCAAGTTGTATCCCGCGCCCGTGTTAAAGACCGCCAGCGAATAGGGTCCTTCCGTTTTTAAATCCTCGTAATAACCCGATAGGCCGGAGGCTTGGATTTTCGAGAAGCTCGCGTAACGCCCCCGCGCGAACAGGTTCAAGGCGAAGGAGGGGGCGATTTGCACCTGCTCGGAAATTCCAACCGTTCCCCCGGCCGTATCCCCTGTTAAGGCTCCATTGATGGCGACTCCCTGTTGGGCGGGGTTGGTATAGGTCACGTTGTCGGTGTAATCCACAATGGCGTGGTAATAGCCCGCGCCGATGGAAAGGGTGGTGCGGTTTCCAGGGCCCTTGAGGACATCGAAGGCATAGACCAGTGAAAGGTCCGTCAGGTTGGGGCCGATGAGCTGGTAGGCGGAACTGCTGGAGCCGGTTTGGGAAAAGGTATTGGCCTGTGAGGATATGACCTCGAAATTCACCGATAGTTCGCTGGAATCATCCAGCCTTTTTCCGAACGAGGCCCCCATGAGGATGCCGCTGTTGTCGGTGCTGACTCCCACGGTGGAACCCAGGCTTAGGTAATAGGTACCCGTGGATTTGGTGTTTTGGATCACGTCGCCCAGGAGCGAATAATCGTAGCCCCCGTAAAGGCGGATGAAGCTGTTGCCGTCGGAGAAGAGATCGGCCGAGAGGGCGGTATCGGAAGGCCGGGCGAACCCCGAAACAGGAAGCAGGAGGGCTAAGAAACCCCAGGCGAATAACGTCGAAATCTTTTTCATTTTTTTCTCCCCCGAAATATTGATAGCCGCCGACAGGATGGGGGAGGAACTGGGGAAAAATAAAGAGGCGGCGAGAGGGGGAAGGGTACACCGTTTAACGGTGGAGGCGTTGGGCCAAGCGGTTAAGTATAGGATAGTAGTTCACGGCGAGGGGCTGGTAGCTCTGCGGGAGAACAAATGATCCACCGCCCACCCGCGTCACAGGATTATGTGGTTTAATCCTTGAAAGGAAGATATGAGCGACGGACTGATTTACCCCCCTATCGACAAAGAACCGCCTAAGAAACCCGCCCAGGTTCCGCCCAAACAGGCCGGGAAAAGGCTGGGCCTTTGGGGCATGCTGGCCCTGCTTTTCGCCTAATTCAAATTTCTGCTTTTGGGCCTGCTCAAGCTCAAGACCCTGCTTTCCATGCTTTTGTTCTTCGGGGTTTACTGGAACCAGTGGGGCTGGCCCTTCGCTCTGGGGTTTGTGCTTTCGATCTACATCCACGAAATGGGACACGTGTCGGCCCTGAAGCATTACGGCATCGAGGCCTCGGCGCCCCTTTTTATCCCCTTCGTCGGCGCCCTGATCCGGATCAAGCAGGCCATGCCCAACCCCATCCAGGACGCGCGGGTGGGATTGGCGGGACCCTTCTGGGGCCTGGGAGCGGCGGTGGTTTCTTTCGGCCTTTACTATTACACCCGCCAGGAAATATTTCTCGCCATCGGCCACACCGGGGCCTGGATCAACCTGTTCAACCTGATGCCCTTTTGGCAATTGGACGGGGGCCGGGGCATGAAATCCATGGACCGCACCCAGCGCTACCTGGCCATCGCGGCCATCGGTCTGGCGCTTTATTTTTCTCAAGTCCTTCTGCTGTTCTTTCTCTTGGGCTTCGCCCTTTTCCAGGCCCTACGAAAAGAAGTGCCGGATGAACCCGATTGGACGGGCCTGGCCCAATATGCTTTTCTGGTGCTGGCCCTATCGGCGCTTTGTATGATCCCTTCCGGCGCCTGACCCTAAAGAAAACTATCTATTTCATCGAATTACCACTAACGTGGAGTCGTTTTTAATAAAACCCAAAGGAAATCCCGTGAACGATACGCTGAATACCCCGCAAAATATCCCGGCCGAAGCGCCGGTTGAGAAGGCCCCGGAAGCTGCCGCCGCCCCAGAAGCGCCCGTTGCCCCGGCTGCTGCCGCCACTGCCGTGCCGGCCGTCGCCGTGAAGATGGAAATCCCCGTCACCAAGGGAACCACGCCCGGAGGGTGGAACCGGTTTGCCGGTTATAACCGCAACGACGCCAAAAACAACAAGACCAAGGGCCCCTCGAAAAGGTTCTAGAGAGCGCCCCAAAGCATTAAGTGTCCTGATGGTGGGGGAAACCCATTCAAGAATCTCCTTCTAAACCCTTATAATGCCGCCATGAATTGGATTTCCTCACCCCTTCTCAAGCGGGTTTTACTGACCGCTTGGGCATTCGCTTTCTGCCACCCCCTTCACGCCCAAACCCCCGCCCCCACGCCCATGACGATCGGCGAAGCGGACGGCAAAATCCGCATTGACGGCCATTTGGAAGACTGGCCTCCGGCGCGGATGTTTCATCTCTACCAGAAAAACCAGGTCACCTCGGGGGCGCCCTTTTGGAAGGATGACGACAGCTTCAGCGGGCGGATATTCCTCACCTACGACGCGCAATTTCTTTATCTCTCCGCGGTGGTCACCAAGGTCAATCCGGTCGTCAATGAGGGGTCCAAACTTTCCCTTTTAAACGGCGACTGCGTGGAACTGCTCCTTTCCACGGGGCAGAACAGCGCGCGCCGAAACCGGCTGTCGAGGGGGGACTATCATTTGGGCTTTTCCCCGGGCACCGACTGCAAATACCCCTCCCTCTATTGCTTCAATTTGGACCGTGAAATCACCGGCGCCCGGGTGGTAGCCCGCAAGGACCCGCGAGGCTATGTGCTGGAGGCGGCGGTGCCCCTTTCTTTTTTAGAGGGCCTCGACCTGGGCCAGGGTCAAAAGGCCCTGGTGGATGTGGTGCTGGATGAGGGAGGGTCTTTAAGCGGAAACCGCATCGTGCGCATGGACTACGCCTTGGATGATTTTTCCGCCAGCCATCCGGGGCGGTGGGCCGAAATTCAATGGACCGGAACGGATAAAGCGTCCATCCCTTTTTCCGAATCGGGCGACCTGAATTCCGACCTGGTGGCCGACGGCACGGCGGGCGACACCTTTAGGGGTTTGCGGCCCGTGAAGGGTTGGGTGCTGGATGAAAAGGGAAAGCCTTTATCCGATGCCACGGTTTCGACCTGGCCCCGGACCCAAGAAATTAAGACCGCCGCGGACGGTTCTTTCGCGTTTGACGCCGTCAAGATTTACGACCGAACCCTTCTTTACGCCCGCGAGGATGGTTTTTTAACCAGTCTTTCGCCCTATACCCAATCGGCCCCGATCACGGTGCGGCTTAAGCCCCTGCCGGAGGAACTGATTCCCGAATCGGGGGAAGTGAGTCCCTCTTTTTTCGGGCTCAATGTAAAAGTACCGGCGGGGGGGATGGCTGCCCCGCCCGCTGACCCAACGGACGCGGTGAGCAAGCTGTCCTTGAAATTTCTCGATCTCTCCGGTCTCGACCCGAATAGCCAAACCCTGAGGGAGATGGAAAAAACCATCGGCGTCTTTACCGCCTATTGTTCCCGGTTAGGCTGCACCCCTCTTGTGCGGCTTCCCCTGCCCTTCACGAGCGCGGACACAGCGGCGGCCTTGGTTTCTGGGGCCAAGGGTATGGAATATTGGGCCCTGGGGGATGAGCCGGATCGATTGGAAGGGATCAACGACGACCCCGCCCAGTCGCCCTTCAACGTCTACCGCTACATCAACGAGTTTCGGGCCGACTACAACGCCATGAAGCTGGTGAATCCCGGGATCGTGATCTTGGGCCCCGAATTGTCCGAAAAATACACCCACGCCGAGAACGATTGGCTGACTCCCTTTTTGCGTTATGACGGGGATATCGTCAACCTGGTCTCCATTCACCGTTATGCCGTGGCGGATATTTCCAAGGCGGATGACAAGGCGGTGATGAAGGCTTTGCGGGATGAACCGGCCTTGATCAGAGGTTTGGAAGACAAGGTGGATGTGAATACCGACGTGACGGTGCCCCTGGTGGTGACGGGGGGAAATGTCTTTCCAGCTTCCGCGACGATACAAACCTTGATAACCCCGACGCCTGCCTCTTCGGCTCCCGCCACCGCTACCTTGACCCCCACGCCTGTCGTTTATCCCACCGCTATCTGGCCTGCCCTTTGGGCTGCGGAAGAAACAGGCCTGTTACTGTCGGCGGGAATTCCCATGGAAAATTTATCCGCCCTCTCGGGCCAGGGAAGCTTGGATGCCATGGTTTCGGGGGCGCCCCAGCCCCTCTATTGGGTGTTGGAAATGCTGGCCCCCTATTTGAAGGGAAAGGTTCTTTCGGCCCAAACCCACCTGTCGGACCTTTATGTTTTCGCTATCGAGGAAGAGGATCGAAAAACGGTGCATTTGATTTTGGTCAATACGGGAAACCGCTATGTCCACCCTCGGATCAGCTTCAACGGCGCTGATGATGATGTGAGCGTTGTTTCGGACCTGTCCCTTGAGGCCGATTTGGAAGTTCCGGAGATGGGCTTGGCCCGCCTAACCCTGAGGGCCGATGGAAAACCCGGTGAATCGGAGGTTTATTTCTATAAATCGGCCCTGTCGGGGTCGGCCCCAATTCTCAACAAGGTCCATCCCTAGGCCATAATTTACCGGGAGGATGTTTGATGGATTCCTGGGCGCGGGTTATGATCTACCTGTAAAGAGGTTGGCAATTAATTTCGAACTTTTCGGGAGCGCTTCTCATGAGTGAAGAAAAGTCCTTAACCGAGGCGGAAAAGCAAATCCGGCGCCTGGAACAGCTGAGGCTTTCGAAAGAAAAGGATTCCAAGGTCTCCGCTGAAAAAACCTTTTTTCATGAAAAAACGGAAGTGCAGCGCACCACCGACCGGCTCACGGCCATGAAGAAAAAGGCCGCCCAAGGCAACGGTCGCAAACGCGTGAAGTTTGAGGGCAAGCGTAAAAGCGCCAAGCTAACATTGCTTCAATTGAAAGCCCTGGAGGAGATCCAAAACAAGGACCCCCAGATCTCCGCCAGCTACCTGATGCGCATCGCCTTGAACCACCTTTTGGAAATCGAGAACTCGGCTGAGGAAAATGAAATCGAAGCCAAGGCCCTTGAGATTTTGCGCCAGCTTAAAAGCCGGTCTTGAAAAGCCCCAACGTTTAATAGAATATCGTTCTTGTGAAAGAATACCTTGAAAGAGGTTTGTTTTGAAATTGCATGTCAACGGGGAAACTCGTGATGTTACCGACGGCTTGGGGTTGGAAGAACTGATCCGCCAACTGGGCATCAAAAAAGTGGCTGTGGTGGCCGAAGTGAACCGCCGGGTCATCTCGCCTTCCGACCGGGAAGGCCTGAAATTGGCCGAAGGCGACCAGATTGAATTGATTACATTTGTCGGGGGGGGATAGGTTGGCCCAATCATTGGAACAAATCAAAATGAAAGATTCCTGGATCATCAACGGCAAAACCTTCACCTCCCGATTACTGGTGGGAACCGGCAAATACGCCACGAACGAGCTGATGGCTGATTGTCTGGAGGCGTCCGGAACCCAGATCGTGACCGTGGCATTGCGCCGGATTCCGCTGGATAAGAAGGATGAGAAAAACCTTCTCGATTTCATCGACCTCAAAAAATACACCCTGCTTCCCAACACTGCCGGATGTTACAACACCGAAGAGGCGGTCCGGATCGCCCACCTTTCCCGCGCCGCCGGGCTTTCGGATTTTGTGAAACTGGAAGTTTTATTCGACGAGAAAACCCTATTGCCCGACCCGATCGCGACCCTGGAAGCCACCCACATTTTGGTCAAGGAAGGCTTTACGGTGATGTGCTACACCTCGGATGACCCGGTGATGGCCCAAAAGCTGGAACAGGCCGGGGCCCACGCGGTGATGCCAGCCGGTTCGCCCATTGGCTCGGGGCAGGGGGTGCTGAACCCCAATAACATCCGCATCATTCTTGAGAAGCTTAAATGCCCGGTCTTGATTGACGCCGGGGTGGGTTCGGCCTCTGACGTGGCGGTGGCCATGGAACTGGGGGTCGAGGCGGTGCTTTTGAATACCGCCATTGCCCACGCGAAGGACCCACTGAAGATGGCCCATGCCATGCGGGGCGCCACCGAGGCGGGAAGGTTGTCTTACCAGGCGGGGCGCATTCCTAAAAAGTTGTACGCCCAGGCTTCCACCCCCGAAAAGGATTTTTAACCCCGCCATGCCTCTTCCGCACAGCCTCCAAGAAAAACTGAATTCCGCCCGGCTTTACCTGGTGACGAGCCCAGGGAAACCAGGGGGAAGACCCTTTTTAACGACCGTGGAAGAGGCCCTCAAGGGAGGGGTCGATATCGTTCAGTTGAGGGAATACGGCATCACGGATTCCGCTTTTTTTGAGACGGCCTGCCGGTTGCGCAATCTGACCCAAAAATACAACGCACTTTTCATCGTGAACAACCGGGCGGACATCGCCTATTTGACCGGCGCCGACGGGGTGCATGTGGGGCAGGATGATTTGCCGGTTTTCGCGGCACGGGAGATTGTGGGGGAGGGAAGAATCGTAGGTCTTTCGACCCATTCGCTCGTGGAGGCCCGGAGGGCCGTTGCCGAGGGCGCCAATTACATCGGTGTGGGACCTGTTTTCGCGACTCCCACAAAAGAAGGCGCTCTTGCGGTAGGCTTATCCTATGTGACCCATGCGGCGGAGATGAACCTGCCCTTTCCCTTTTTCGCGATTGGGGGTATTGACGCGGGAAACCTGGAATCGGTGATTCAAGCCGGGGCCGGAAGGGTTTCGGTGGTGCGGGCCTTGATGGACGCCAAAGATCCCCAGGCCGCGGCAAAAAGCCTGAGGGACGCCCTTAAAACCAAAGTTTTGTGAATTGGCCCCTTGAGTTCATTAAAATCCAAACCTTATAATTTTACATAGAGTTGATACAAGGAAAGTGAGCCGATGGTCCGCCCAATCGTTCTTTATCCCAATCCCATCTTGAAACGCAAGAGCAATCCGATAACCCAATTCGACGCTGAATTGAAGGCCCTGGCTGGGGAAATGACTGAGACCATGCGCGATGCTAACGGTGTGGGGTTGGCGGCTATCCAAGTCGGGGAAGCCATCCGCATGATGGTGATGGACGAAAACTATGACCAGGAAGAGAAGGGGGATTCCATCGCCCTCATCAACCCGGAGGTTCTGGAAGAAGACGGAACCGACTTATCCGAAGAAGGCTGTCTTTCCATCCCCGATGTGAGGGAAGAGGTGGAGCGAGCCCTGAAGGTGAAGGTGAAATTTAAGAACCTGGAAGGACAAGAAGAAACCCGCGAGTACGAGGGACTCTTGGCACGTTGTGTTTTGCACGAGATCGACCATATGAACGGCCAGCTCTTTATCCAAAAGATTCCTGCCGTGAAGAGGCTCTTTCACCAGAAACAACTCCACCAGCTGAAGAAAAATTACGAGGAAGCGCCGGTCCGTTTATAACCCTCTTCCGTTGAGATTCCCGCGTTATTGGTCTCGAATTCCCTTATAATTTCCCCACCTAGCGAAGCACATTCAAAGTTGCCATCGGAATGTCATTGAACACACACTTTAAAATCCTATTCATGGGCACGTCGGACTTTGCCGTGCCCGCCCTGAGCGCCCTCCGTGGCGCCGGATACCCTGTTTGTTTGGTGGTCACCCAGCCGGACCGCCCCGCCGGAAGGGGATTGGGCCTCAAGGCCTCCCCGTTGAAAATTGCGGCGGAGGGGCTTGGCTTGGCCGTGTTTCAACCGGAAAAGCTAAGGCATCCGGAAGCGCTGGAGATTTTAAAATCCCACCAGCCCGATGTGACGGTAGTGGCGGCTTATGGTCAGATCTTGCCCCTGGCGGTTCTTCAAGTCGCCCGGGTGACAAGCCTGAATATCCACGGATCGATCCTTCCCAAATACCGGGGAGCGGCCCCCATCCATTACGCCGTCATGGCGGGCGAAAAAGAAACCGGTGTCACGATCATGTACATGAATGAGAAGCTGGATGAGGGGGATATGCTGTTGACGAAAAAAACACCCATCGGGCCCGAGGAAACGACAGGGGAAGTTCACGACCGGCTTTCCCAATTGGGGGTTGGCCAGTTTCAAAAAGCGGTCGGCATAAAGACAAAGATAACTTCCCAGGGACTCCAGCGAATCGTGCTTTGGATTCATCGCCCAGACAATTTCGTCCAGGGACGAGACCATGTGCGTCGCCCGGTCGCCAATTTGAGCCAGATGCCGGGGGAATCCGGGCCGCGACCGGGCCGGCGGCCAACATGCCGATCTCGGTGAGGCTGGAGCCGAGCTCATCATGCAAATCCTGGGCGATGCGGGCGCGCTCCTGCTCCATGGCCCGGTGCTGTTCAATGCTCTGGCGTTTCTCGATTTGTTCCTTCAGCTGCAACCGTGCGTTCCTCAACTTTCCGATGGAGCTGGTTGATCCAGAGCACTGTCACCGCCAGGCCGCAGGCCAGCGCGCCCACGATGATCATGGCGAGGCGTTCGAGGCGTCCACCAAGGCGGTGCCGCGCCAACGCCTGGATATCCGGCGGTGGAATTGAGCAGCAGTTCAAAGAGGAAGTATTCACGTGGCCCGAATTGCCGTATGTTGGCCACGCCAGTATCGAATACACCCCGGTAATTCCAACGGCATGCCGGGCTGGCAACGATCCGCGGAATGTTGGCGTACCATTCAGGCGCGCTTCAAAAGTGCGGCCTTCGGATTGCTAGATCTCCAAAACTCATTTCGCGATGTCTTGCCACGCGCTCACGAGCACGCCTGTTACACGAACCAGGGTGGAATCCAAGTCCGCGCGGGTCAATTCGTCCGCCGGCGGCGCATCTGGCCCGCCGGCAACGGCGCCTGTCCCCGTCCTGCACACCACCGCCTCGCGCAACACCGGCGAGGCTCCGCCCGATTCGGGAAAACCCGAAACATCCACAAGGTCGCCCACCCGGACGCCGTTCAATTCGGTGGCCACAAACCGCAGGCCGTTGCTTCCGGCCATCAAGAAATTTTCCGTCTCGCCGAGATGAACCACCTGTCCCGACACGCAGACGCGCTGAAACAAACTGGCCTGCGGATCGAACAGCAGCAGCTCGGACGGCGTCCGGTGCGGAACCAAAAAAACGTCCGCCGTCGCCGGCTGTTCCACCGTCAGCGCCGGATCACAAAGGCGGATTTCGCCGACCGTGACCCGGTGCGTCTCCTGCTCCCATTGGGCGAACAAAACGCCTTCCAATAAAATCATGGAATTCACGTGACCCGCCAGTTCGCCGGTCACCACGCCGTCCCGCGTCAAAATGACCTTGATGACGCCATCCGGGGTGAGCAGGCTCGCGTCGCGTTCATTGGCCGCAATCACCACACCTTTGAGCCGGACATACTGCGCGTCCAAACTTCCATTGAGCAATTGATCCCAAGCCGGGAGAATCGGTTCGGGCAATTGTCCCGGACCTAAGCGCAGAATTTTTTTTGCTTCAATCGTCGGCGCGAAGTAGCCCGGATGCCGTGACGCCTTCGGCCTCGATGAAATCACCCAATTGCGGATAATTGGTGGTGAAAACATACAGGCCTCGCGTGGCATCCTGAACCACGATGCCGTGAAAGCGTGATTCGACGCCGGTGACCACGCCGCGAATTTTCGCCGGCAGCGACCGTTCCGCTTCCGCGCGCGACAAACGGTGGACCTCTTCAGCCGTCGTCAACAGTGGCGGTCCCGAAAAAATTTGTTTCGCCCGTCGCGGAAGGCGGCGGCGCGTCGAGGATTTTTACCTGCCGCCAACTGGATGCCTGGAGAACGTGAGGAACTCTCGACCCATCGGCATTGTATGCGCCCCGGCAAATCCCCGTGACACTCACCCACCGGTTCATCAAGCCGGCAGGAGCCAGTTCATTCGCTCCGCCACGACCACATTCAAGCGGGCGCTGCCCACGCTCAACTGCAATTGCGTCCCATCATCCGCCGGTTCAACCTGCGTCACCCGCCCCTCCACTTCCGCCAAAAAACCGTCTTCCTGCGCGTTCAGCAATTGGCCGATGAAAATCCGGCGTGGCGCGCGCGCATCATTGACACTCGCGCCGCCGGCTTGAACCAAATCCGCACGCGTTCCTGCCGCCATAATAAAGACCAGACACAAGACGGAACACGCGCCGATCATATGGCGGGAAATGACCGGGTGCTTGCGCTGGAAATTCCCGCCAACAAACCAGCAGAGACACAGCATGGAAGATACAGCGGCAGCAATCTTCTTCAAAGCAAGAGAGGTCATACTCAACGATACAGCATCCAATCCTCTACCATCAGCACTGAAAGACTAGTAGAAGCGGTTATATTTTCGGGTCGGAGCGGAGGTGTTTTCGTTCGTGTTCATGTTTATGCTTCCATGTTCGCACAATCACACGCCTGCTGTCCACAGAATTCTGCCGGCCGGGTGGCCAGGGAGAGAGAGAGAAAAAAAAAAAAATTTTTTCTCGATCCTGAAGCCTTGACCATCGGCTTCGCCCGCCGCATGGCGACATATAAACGAGCGACATTGATGATTCGCGATCTCAGATCGAGTGGCCGCAATTTTCAGCAACAAAGATCGTCCCGTACAAATCATCATGGCCGGCAAAGCTCATCCTGAAGACACTCCGGCCAAAGAACTGATTCGCGAAGTGATTCACTTCTCGCGCCGCGAAGATGTGAAACGGCGATTTGTCTTTCTGGAAGACTACGACATGAACGTGGCCCGCTGGATGGTCGGAAGGCGTTGATGTCTGGCTGAATACGCCCGGCGTTATCTGGAAGCTTCGGGAACCAGTCGGTATGAAGGTCGACTTCAATGGTGGCATCAACGTCAGCATTCTCGACGGTTGGTGGGATGAGGCCTACGAGCCAAATATCGGCTGGGCAATCGGCCACGGCGAAGTATACAGCGATACGGACTATCAAGACGAAGTCGAATCCACTGCGCTTATACGATTTGCTGGAAAAAGAGATCATTCCCACCTTCTACGATCGCGATAAAGATGGCAGACCACGGCATGGCTGGAACGCATGAAAGCGGCGCATGTTGCAAACTCTGTCCGGAGTTCAGCATCAATCGCATGGTGCGCGAATACGCTACTTGCGCACTTACTTCCCGGCTCAAAGCCGGTCAGGAGTTTCAGAAACGGAGCCGGAAAAAGCCAAACAGCTCGGCCAATGGAAGGCACACCTCAACCGGCTGCTGGAGAGAGGTGTTCATCGATTCGGTTGAAGCTCGGCGGCAGACAAGCTGCAAGTCGGCGACGACATGCGAGTGCGAGCCTGGGTTCACCTGGGCGAGCTCACAGGAGAAGATGTGTGCAGTGCAGATTTATCACGGTCCGGTCGATCAGAACGGCGAACATTGCCGAAGGCGGAATCGTCCCGATGACCTACACCTTAACGAAGGCAGCAAAGGCGGGCTTAGCCCTCTTTAGCGGTGCCATTCGCTACTTCAAGAGCGGTCGTCACGGCTTCACCGTTCGCATCGTGCCGCACCACGACGATCTGGCTCACCCCGTTTGAAACGGGATTGCTGCACTGGGCATCGGATCCAGTGAACGTGACGGCATAACAAAGATCCGTTCCCTGGGTGACTATTGATCCAATGCCGCAACCGGTTTCGGCTTCCGAGCCATGGCTGGCAGACGCCTTCTCAGGCCCAGGACTGTCCGCCAAAGCAGCATAATAAAACCTGGGCGGTTTTATCTGTCGCCGCTAGTCTCATGTACACTAAGGCGAAAATTCGCTCTGCCCTCGCGGTTTCATAATTCAATTTGTCAGCTTGGGCTAAGTCCTAAAAGGGATAAGTTTGAGCGAATTTTGTGCCATCTAAGACTTAGCGAAGTTTGTGAGCGAGGCTAAGTCCCATAAGGGATAAATTTGAGCGAATTTTATGCCATATAGGACGTA
>CAVTWJ010000021.1:0-105297 GCA_963738405.1 candidate division FCPU426 bacterium
CTTTCATTTCGGCGTAATTTTCTTATCCCAGCCGTTCCAGGACGTTCCGATAGGCTTCGGGCGGGTCCGTCAGCACCAGATGAAGGTACTGGCCGGCTTCAGCTCCCCAGGGAACGGACCACCAAGGGAATAGGGTCCAATTGCTTCACCGTCAAAGGCCGGATATCCAAAAAGTACCCGCAGGAGGGGTTCAGTTGCTCCACCCAGGCGGGACGGGGGGTCAGGTCGTGCCTTTCCATCCGAAACCTCAAATCAGGCCGCCTAAACCAAAAGGCCCATTTCCTTCAGCCGGTAAAACAAAATGTTGTTTTCCAGGTGGATGTGCTTGTGCAGATCCTCTTCCAGTTCCTTCAAGCCCTGGTAAAGGGCCCGATAAGAGGCGCAGGCGTCCACCGGGGTGGTGTAATCGCGGGTGAGGCGGTGGATTTCAAGCCATTCCTCGCCGGTCATTCCATGCTCCCAAACCAGCTGGTTGATCGGGTTTCCTGGAAGACTTCCTTGGGGAATTGTTTCGCCTTAAGGTCCTTGTTTTGGCTCCTGTCCCAAAGCCGCCGAAGGTAGGGAAAAAGCACTTCCTCTTCCTTGGCCAAATGGCCTTCCAACTCCTCCGCCATGGTTCCCAATAGCCCGTGCAAACGGATTAAATCGGGATAACGGCTGCCGTGCTCCCGGGAGACCTTTTCCGACAGTTTCAAAAGCTTTTGAAGCTGGACCTTCGTGAAGGTGTGGTGGGTTTGGAGGATATGGTCGATGAGTTCGGGGATGCTCTTCTTGATCCAGGGGGTGGGGGCATCGGGATTGGAGGGAGCATGGCTCAGAAGCCGTTCCAGCGATTGGACGACCCTTTCCACCGGAATGCCCGCCGCGGCGCAGGCGTCGTCCAGGGAACGCTGTCCGTTACAGCAATAATCGATCTTGAGGTCCTCAAAGAGGGGAATGGCGGCTTGAATTTTGTGAGGCGATGTCCCTCACCGCCCGTTCGGGGCTGACTTTCATAATGACTCCCCGGCAGGCTTGCCCGCCGAATTTTGAAGGCTTTGTTGCATTTGCCGTTCAGATTAGGAGTTTCACCGCTGAACCTTCATGACTCAAATCATAACGGGGCCATTTCCCCCAAGTTCCCGCTCTTTTTTCAAAACCTCCTCAAAGTCATCCCCGAGTTTGCAGACGAGGGTTAAATCCCGCCCTTGAAAGTTCAAGGACACCTGGGCGGCGTGGAGCATGAGCCGGGGCGCCCCGCCCACCGGACGATCCTTGCCGTAAAGGGGGTCGCCCATCACCGGGCAACCCAGATGGTACAGGTGAACCCGAATCTGGTGCCTTCGTCCGGTCTCCGGTTTCACTTCCAAAAGGGAGGACCTGGAAAAGGTTTGAAGGACCCGGTAGCGGGTCAGGCTGGCTTTTCCCTTCGGGTCCACCCCCATTCGCCCGGAGCCGAACGCCTTGAGGGAAAATTCGATACGGCCTTCGTCTTGGGCAAGGGTCCCCCAAACCAGGGCCCTATAAATTTTCAGCACTTCCCGGTTTTCCCATTGCTGGCAGATTTCACGGTGGGTAGGCGCGTCCTTGGCGAAGAGAACCAGCCCGCTGGTTTCCCGGTCCAGCCGGTGGACCACATAGGCCTTTTTCCCGATTTTTTTTGAGACTGTCTCCACCAGGGGCGGGATTTCGTCCCCGAGGTTTCGGCCAGGGATCACCGCCTGCCCCGCGGGCTTATCGACCACGACGAGCCATTCATTTTCAAAAAGAATATTTACCTGAGGGGGAGTGGAGGGGGAAACCATGAAGGCATTAAACCCGATGGGGAGCGTTCCCTTCCATCTTTTTGAATCGAAGGAACCCTTTAACTTATGAGCCTTGTCATAAACCCTATGTTCTCCCAGGGTTAAATTCGGGTGGAAATTCGCGGACGGCCATTTCCGAGGGGAGATCAGGATGAATATCGAAACCATGGGTTCCAACACCAAACCGAATCACCGTTATTCGGAACGGCCTTTCATCGCCATTTGGGAAGCCACCCGGGCCTGCGACCTGGCCTGCGTGCATTGCCGGGCACAGGCCGAATCCAAGCCCTACCCCGGCGAATTGGACACGGCCCAGGCCCTGGATTTGATCCGCCAGGTCTCGGAATGGAAAGTTCCCCTTTTCGTCATCACCGGAGGCGACCCCCTGAAAAGGGAGGACCTTCCCCGGCTCATCGGGGAATGCGCGAGCCGCGAAATGACCTTCGCCCTCGCCCCCTCCGTGACGCCCCTCCTCACCTTGGAAAGGCTGAAAGAATTAAAAGAGGCGGGCCTCAACCGGGTTTCCATTTCGCTCGATGGGGCGGACCCGCAAACCCACGACACCTTCCGGGGCACTCCCGGAACCTTCGCGCGCTGTTTGGAAACCATGCACTGGCTGAAAGATTTGGGAATCAAACTTCAGGTCAACACCACCGTTTTCCGCCATAACCGAAACCAAATCGCCGAGATCGCCCATGTCTTGAGGGAATTCGCCATTGAGCGCTGGTCCGTCTTTTTCCTGGTCCCCACGGGCCGGGCGGATAAAAGCCAGGCCTTGAACGCCGCGGAAACCGAAGAGGCTCTCAACCAGCTTTACGTGATATTAAAGGAAGGCTGGTTCGACATTAAAACCACCGAAGCCCACCACTTCCGCCGGATCATTTTGCAAAGGTCCAATGTCAAACCGGAAAACCTGGAGGCGGCCATGCGCCAGGGCGTAAGCCCCGGGTTGATCCGCGCCTCCTTAGGCGTCAATGACGGCAGGGGGTTTGTCTTCATTTCCCATACGGGGGATGTCTGCCCCAGCGGGTTTCTGCCCATTCCGGGCGGCAACGTGAAAAGCGAGCCCCTGGCGGACATCTATCGGGAAAACGGGATGTTTCAAATGCTGAGGGATTCGGACGCCTTGAAGGGAAAATGCGGGCGCTGCGAGTACCGCTACCATTGCGGGGGTTCCAGGGCCAGGGCCTTTGCCCTGACCGGGGATATCATGGCCGCGGACCCCTTTTGTTCCTACCAGCCCCAGCCGGTTTAAAAAGCCCCAAGCCAACATTCAAAAAGTGTTCTTCCCCGCCGAGCCTTGCCACAAAATAAAAAACCCCAGGTAGGGGAGCCACCCGGGGTTATAGAGGCGGTTCTTTTCTTCATTCCGGGTTTGACCCCGTTGACACCTCTCGGTGCCGATTCAAGAACCACCTACCGATTGTGAATATAAGGCTCCCCCCGGTTTCGAAACATGACGTAAATCAGTCTTGCGTTTTTTATTTACCAGAAAAAAGGCCCAACCTTATTGTCACTCACTTTTTGTTTTCAGTTCTTTTTCCGCCGCCAGCCAATCGATTTGGGGATCATCATGGGGGCAGCCCCGTTCCAGCCATTTGTAATAGGCAAGCGTTTCGATGGCTTCCTGGGTGACGCCCTTAGGGGATGAAGCGTCGGGGCTTCCGGTTTCTTTCTTTTTGCGCGGCATAGGGTTTCTCCTTTTCTCCCCTCATTATACCCGGCGTCAATTTATCTTCACCTTTGCGCCCCCCTTATGACCGGCATCAGGAAGGGGTTCCCCTTTTTAAAGAACCCTCCTTGAAATCCAAGGGCTTCCTTCCCATTCATTCAAAAATGAAAACTACCCATCCCATTCCCTCGTTTCTGATGTCGGACTCTTCCCTTTCGGAGGGAACGGCCTCCCCCCCGCCCTATGACAATGAGGGATTGCTGGACGCCTATTCCAGCGCGGTTATTTACGCCAGCGAGAAGGTCAGTCCCTCGGTCGTCAATATTGACGTCTTTCGAAAGGGCGGACGGTGGGGCCGTTCCGGGAATTCGCTTCAAAAGGCGGGAAGCGGGTCCGGTTTCTTTTTCACCCCCGACGGCTTCATCCTCACCAACAGCCACGTGGTCCACGGGGCTCAAGAGATGGAAGTCACCCTTTTGGACGGTCAGACCCACAAGACCCGTTTGATCGGGGAAGACCCGGATTCGGACCTGGCGGTGATCCGCGTGGACGCCTCGGGCTTCAAGCCCGCAATGCTTGCCGATTCCCGGGCCCTTCGCGCGGGCCAGTTGGTGGTGGCCATCGGCAGTCCCCTGGGGTTCCAGACCACCGTCACCGCGGGGGTGGTATCCGCACTCGGCCGGTCCCTGAGGTCCCAATCGGGCCGGCTCATCGACAATGTCATCCAAACCGACGCGGCCTTGAACCCCGGAAACTCCGGCGGGCCCCTGGTTAATTCCCGGGGAGAGGTGGTGGGGGTTAATACCGCCACCATCCCCTCCGCCCAGGGGCTCTGCTTTGCCATCGCCATCGGAACCGCCCAAAGGGTCGCCATGCAGTTGATGAAAGACGGCAGGGTCCACCGGGGCTATATCGGAATCGGCGGGCAGAATATCGACCTGCCCCGAAACATTGTCCGTCATTACGGCCTAACGGCGGAAAAGGGCGTGCTCATTGTCGCGGTGGAGGAAAACAGCCCGGCCCAGAGGGCGCTTCTAAAAGAAGGCGACGTGCTCGTCGAGTTCGAGGGACACCCGGTGGAGGGTATGGATGACCTGCACCGTTTGCTGACGGAAGAACCCCTCGGAGAGATCCGCTCCCTATCCCTCATCCGAAAAACGGTCCGGCTCGACTTAAAAATTATCCCCATCGAATTTCCTAAGGCTTTATCCGGGGCTTCGGACCCTTCCTAACCTGGTTTCAAGGGTTCCCAAGGGCTGTGTTAAACTAGGCCCATGTTTATTTGCGCCACAAATTCCCCTTCTTTCGGGAACCTTTTCCCCCTTCCTTGGTCAAACCTATTAACGATCAGGGGTTGGTTTTCCCTTTTCTCCGTTTCCCTGGCCCCCAAAAGCCCTCAAAACCAGGAGGATCAGCGGCTCATTCAAGAGGCCCTTTCAGGTGATGGAGGTTTTGAGAAGCTCGTGAGAAATTTTGAGCAGATGGTCTACCGGGTGGCCTTCCGCTATTTAAACCACGAGGCGGACGCCTGCGATGTCGCCCAGGAGGTTTTCTTAAGGGTCCACCGGGCCCTTCCCAATTTCAGGGGCGAAAGCTCTTTAAAGACCTGGATCTACGCCATCACCGCCAACATGTCCCGCAATGTTTTGCGGTCCCGCAAGGCCAGGGCCAAGGTTCAGGTTTTGGTCACGGAAGATAAGGAAGACAAGGGCCCTGGCTTGTTGGAAAGGGCGGAGGACTTGAAAAGCCCGGGGGCCCTGCGCAGCGCCGAAAGCGCCGAATTAAACCGCGCCATCCAAAAGGCCCTGCAAACCCTGCCCCCGGAATATAAGGAAGCGGTTGTTTTAAGGGACCTGGAAGGTTTGGAATATGAACAAATCGCGAAGGTTTTGAAGACTGGGGAAGGCACGGTGAAATCCCGCATTTCCCGGGGCCGGGCCCTGTTACGGGAAGCCCTGAAGGATTGGTTATGAAAAACTGCAGGAACATCCATCCGCTTTTGGCCCTTTACCGGGACAAGGGCTTAACCCCCGCCCAAGAAAAAAAGGTGGAGGGGCATTTAAAAAGCTGCGCCCAGGGCCGTAAGGAAATGGAAGCGTTCGACAAGCTTTTCAAATCCATGGCAACGCTTCCCGAACCCCAGCCTCCTCGGGACCTGCATGAGCGCATCATGTCCCGAATCCAACCCGGTTACCGCGCCAAAACCCCGGTTCTATTACGTTGGAAAATTCCAGCCTTGGGGTTGGCCGCGGCGGCCTGCTTAACCCTTTTTATGTTGGTTCAATACCCCGATGTGATGAACCCGGGCGGAAAATACACCAACGCTCCTTCCAGCCCCTCTCCGATTGCGACGATCGTTCAAAACCAACCCATGGCCGTTCTGCCCCAAACCGCGAAAAAAGAAACTCTTTTTGCCCTTCAAAAAGACCAAACAGCCGGCGCTTCCAATAACGCCAAGCCTTTTTCTCTCTCCGGCGGCACTGCCTCCTCCAACTCCAGCGAGGATTTAGACCTAGCGAAGGCGGAAGTAGCGCCAAGCCGGGCCCTCGCGAAGAAACGGATGAAATCGAGCGCTCCAAGAGAATTCTCGCCGGAGCCCTTTTCTTCCGGCGCAAATGATTCAGCCATGCCGCCCGCAGCCCAGGCCTCTGCTCCATCGAACAACAACACTTCCGCCGACGCGGGCTCGAGCGCTGGCGGCTTAGAAGAAAAACAACAGGAGTTTTCCGCTTCCAATGCTTCATCCGCACCGATGGCGGGCGCCGCCGCTCCGGAAGCCAACACGGTGGCCGCATTACCTCCCGAGGCGGCGAAAGAAACAAGAGCTGCTTCCCCCCCTACAACCCTTTATCAAAGTTGGAACGGCTCTCAGGAAACCGCATCCTTCGAGGATCAAAAACTGATCACCGACGCCGAGACTTTCAAGAATGACTGGGATATCCTTCAGCCGGGCAAGGAACTGCCTTCGGTTGATTTCACGACCCAAGCCGTCGTGGCCCTGCTGGATGCCCAGCGGCCCACCGGCGGATACCGCATCGAGGTTTCAAGGCTGGAGGAAACTTCAGACCAACTGATCGTTCATTACAAAACCGAATCCCCGGCGGCCGGGTCTATGAGCACTCAAGTCCTTACCTGGCCTTGGACCCTTCAAGTGATCGCCAAACCCGCCAAGCCGCTGGTCTTTCAAAAGGACCCATAAAAAAAGGCCGCCACCCGGCAAGGGTAACGGCCTTTTTAGATTCCAGGTTTTCCATTTCAGACGATGGGCACTTCCCTTGATTTCGCCGCGTCCCATCCCACTTCACTCACCTTGCTGTAGGATTCCCTGCGGGAGGATGGGCCCTTTACCGTTTCCGCCAAGGGTTTCTCTTTGCTCAGTTCCCTTCCCAGATCGGCGATGGCCTCCAAAATGGGACCCAGCTTGTGGCCCAAAGGTGTGAGGGTATATTCCACCGTCGGAGGAGAGGTGGGCATCACGGTCCGGTTGATGACTCCCCTTTTTTCGAGTTCCCGAAGGCGGGTGGTCAAAACCTTTGCGGAAATCGTTCCCAAATCACGCTTTAAATCGCCGAAACGGCGGGTTTCGGCGCGTAAATACCACAAAATTTTGGGGGACCAGGCGCCGGAGAGTAGTTTTAAGCTGGCTTCTAGGGGACAATTTAGGGGGGGCGAGCCGGATTTATGATTTCGGCGGCGGACCATGGGGAAACCTCGCGTGAAACGTCTAAAGTAGGGCCCTAAAGCCCCCCAAAGGTAGTTTCCCCTTAGTACCTACTTCCCTTTGGTGATTGGATACTTATATTAAATCCACTTTGGGGAAAAAACAACAAAAGGAGCTTCGAGATGAAAAAGCTGTTTTTAGCCGCTTTGGCTTTGAGTTTGTTCGCTTTCACACCCTTAAGGGCCACCGAGTACATCTTTGATAAGGCCCATTCCAACATCGGTTTTACCGTGTCCCATATCCTGGGGAAGGTGCCTGGAAAATTCACCGATTACGACGGCGGTTTTTCCTTTGATCCCAAGAGCCCCGAAAAATCCAAGATCAAGGTGACCATCCAAACAGCCAGCATCAACACGGGAATCGACAAGCGTGATGAGCATTTGAAATCGCCCGATTTCTTCGACGCGGCCAAAAACCCCACCCTCACCTTCGTCAGCAAGAACGTCACCTCCGCCGGGGACCAGAAGTACTCAGTGGTGGGAGACCTGATGATCCATGGGATTACCAAGCCGGTCACCCTGGACGTGGATTACCTGGGCGCGGACGAGATGATGGGCACCCCCATCGTGGCCTTCTCGGCTACCACCAAGATCGACCGCAGGGATTTCGGCTTGGTTTGGGGCAATGATAAGCCCCTTACCAAAGGCGGCAACCTCATGGTCGGCAACGAGGTGACGATTAACCTGGATATCGCGGGAATGGACAAGGTCGCAGCGGCCAAGATGATGAAAGCCATGGCCCAACCCAAACCCACCGAGGCACCGAAGAACTAATTTGATTTGAAAGAAAGCTTCCAAAGGGGCCGGGGGACAATCTCCGGCCCCTTTTTTATTTCCATCCACCTCTTACCCTTTCTTTCGTTACAATAGGCCCGGGTGAGAAAAGGAGCTGTTATGGTTATATCGGATTTCGAAGCCAACGATGAGGTATTCAACCTCCTGACCCGCAAGGTGGGGACCGTGATCAACATCAAGGAGGTCGGGTCCTCCCTTTCCAGCACCTCAAAAAAATACGTGAGGGTCTTTATCAACAGCGACCTACCCGACGAAATTTGGGCCGTGGACGAGATCGCCCTCTGGGTCCGCCCCAAAAAGATGATGCAGTAACCTTAGCGAATTTTTTTATGTCCCGAATTTATTTCCCGCCCTCATTCTTCAAGTTCCTAAAAGAACTCAAGGCCCATAACGACCGGCCCTGGTTCAACGCCAACAAGGAACGCTATGAGGAGGTCGTGCGAAATCCGCTTCTGGATTTTATCGGCGACGCGGGCCCTTTTTTGCGCAAGATCAGCCCCCAGATCATCGCCGACAACAGCCCCTCGGGCGGGTCCATGTTTCGCATCTACCGCGACACCCGCTTTTCAAAGGACAAGACCCCCTATAAAACCCACGCTTCCGCCCGCTTTCCTACGACCCGAGCCAAGGATGTCCATACGCCCGGCTATTACCTGCACCTGGAAACGGGCGAGGTCTTTGGGGGCGGGGGCATTTGGCACCCTGAGGCTCAGGTTTTGGGCCAGATAAGGGATTCCATCGCCCACCATCCCTCCAAGTGGAAAGCCGTGATGGCCGACAAGAAATTCAAAAAGCTTTGCTTTTTCGAGGGCGAAAAACTCCAACGCCCCCCCAAGGGCTACGACCCCTCCCATGAATTGATCGAGACGCTCAAATACAAGGACTTCACCTTCTTCACGCAATTCGACCAGAAACAGGCCGGTTCCCCCGGCTTCATGGAAAAATTCGTGGAATCCTGCGCCGCCGCCGCGCCCCTGATGAAATTTCTTTGCGAAGCCCTGAACCATCCCTGGTAACATCCTGCGCCGACTTTAAAATCTATCTCGGACCAACCAACCCATGGGCACACGCAAACTTCCCGACGCCTTTCTCCAGAAGCTTCAAAAAATCATTCCCGGAAGCCATTGGGACAAAGTCCTCAAGAGTTTCGCCCAGGAAAAACCCTGCACCTTCCGGGTCAACAACCTGAAGGCTTCCTCCCGAAATTTGAAAGAACAACTGGAGCCGGAGGGCTTCAAGGTGGAGAACGTCCTTTGGTACCGGGACGCTTTTATTCTCCGCAAGGGCGCCCAAAAGGATTTGGAAAAAACGAAAGCTTACGAAAAGGGCGAAATTTACGTCCAGGGTTTATCCAGTATGGTCCCTTCCCTGATTCTCGATCCCCAGCCGGGCGACAAGGCGTTGGATCTGGCGGCGGCGCCGGGAAGCAAGACCACCCAGCTCTCCTGCCTGATGAGAAACGAGGGGACCATCACCGCCAATGACGAAAACCCTATCCGGCTCGAGAAGCTGAAGGCTAATTTAGAACGGCAGGGAGCGGCCAATGTGGAACTGCTCCCGCCGGGCGACGGGGGCCTGGTTTGGAAAGACCGCTATGAAACTTTCGACCGGGTGCTCTTGGACGCGCCCTGCAGTTCGGAAGGCCGTTTCCGGTCCGACATCCCCTCCACGTTCGGTTATTGGAAAGACGACACCAACCGAAAGATGGCGAAACTTCAAAGGCGCCTCTTCAAGTCGGCGGTTCTGGCCCTGAAGCCCGGCGGGACGATGGTCTATTCCACCTGCACCTTCGCGCCCGAGGAAAACGAGGGGGTCTTGCAATGGGCCCTGGAAACCTATTGCGACGCCCTTACGGTTGAAAAGATTCCGATCCCTCTTCCCACGCATACACAGGGGCTTTCAGGATGGGGGGATTTGAAATTTGACCTCCGAGTGGTACAGTCCGTTCGAATCCTTCCCACGCAAGACGTGGAAGGGTTCTTCGCCGTGAAAATCAAGAAGGTTAAATCCATTCCGGCTCCTGAACCGTGGAGCCCGGAAAATTCTTCTACGAAGGAAAACCTATGAGACGCGAACTGAGATTCAAAACTTTTGACGAAGCCCGAGCCGAATTGGCCCGGCTCGAAAAGGGCCCGGTGGAAACCACCGGAAACTGGTCCTACTTCCAAATCCTGACCCATTGTGCAAAAGGCGCCGAATCAAGCGTGACTTCCTTTTCAACGCTGAAGCCCTGGCTCTTGCGCCGGATCGTCGGCCCCATCGCCCTGAAAAAGCTTTTTAAAGACGGCTTTATCCCGGCGGGAATCGGCGCAAAAAAGGGAGTCAAGGTCGAGCGCCTGGAAGGCGACGAAAAGGCCGCCTTGGCGAGGCTCCGCAAGGCCCTGGACGCTTTCGAGAAACATGAGGGGCCCTGGGGGGAGCATCCCTTCTTCGGCAAACTCGACAAGAAAAAATGGACGCTCCTGACTTCCCTCCACCTGGCCAACCACCTGAGTTGGGCGAAGCCCAAGGCCTGATCGAACAGGTTTCGAATCCATCGAACCGGAGGATGCCATGAAACGCGAACTGAGATTCAAAACACTGGACGACGCCAGGGCCGAATTGGCCCGGCTGGAAAAGGGCCCGGTGGAAACCACCGGAAACTGGTCCTACTTTCAAATTCTGACCCACTGCACCAAGGCACTCGACGGCTCCGCCAAGGGCCTCAAGCGCGAGATGCCCTGGTGGAAGAGGCGCATTACCGGTCCCATCGGATACTGGGACATCCACTTAAGAGGTTTTATCCCTTCTGGAATCCAAGGGCCCAAGAGCGAGCGAATCGAAGGCGTTGAAAAGGGCGCCTTGGAGCAGCTTCGAAAGGCCATGGATGATTTCGAAAAATCCGAGGGCCCCTGGAGCGACCATCCCCGGCTTGGAAATTTCAACAAGAAGAAGTGGAACCTGTTTCATGCTTACCATTTGGCCAATCATTTGGGCTGGACCAAGCCGAAAGTATAAAGGCCCTAACAGAATTCAACCCCTAGCGGTTTATAGTGAAACCGGACCCTAGGGTTCATTCATCGTGATTCCCAAACCCGATTTGATAAAACCTCTATGTCCTTCATCCTTTAGTAAGTAAGCGAGTTCCCTTAAACTCTTCCTGTAATCTTGGTGTATCTTTAATTAAAGCCTTATAAAGCTCAAATAAAGTGAAGTGAAACTTCCTTGAAAAATTATTTTTTCAACCTCTTTAAAATCGTTTTTGGTTGCGTGGCGGCCTGGCAAATCACGGCGTCCATCGCCCCGGTTTATGCCCAATGCGTTCCCTCCTCCGCGACGCTCTACGCGGATGCCGATGACGAACTGAATATATGGGTCAATGGAAACCTGATCACGACCTCCCCCGTCTCCTTCGTCAACGCCGGCAGCGGGACCATCCCCACCTTTAATATTCCGACCGGTGATTTCGTGGCAGGAACCAATCTCATCTCGGCTGAGAATATCAACCTCAGTCCCAGCGTGGTAATGGCCGCCTGGGTCATCGATGTGACCTGCAACGACGGCAAACACGCCTATTTTTCAAACACGGACTCCTGTTACACCACCTATGACGCCCCGGGCGGCACGGTAAGCGCTCCCGGGCCGATCGGGGGGAACAACTGGTACCAGCAGAGTTATCCCGCCACAGCTGTTTCAGGTTATTTCACCGGAACCCCCGCCGTCGTGACGGCCGCCAACGCCGCCGCCAACGACCCTTGGCTCAAGCCCATGTACAACCCGGCCACCGGTCAATTGGAGCCCTTCACGTCCATCGCGCCGACCGGACTTTCCACAACAGGTAATGAGGCCATTTTTTACCGGGGTGAATGCCCCCTGAACGAGATTCCCTACACCCCGCCCGATTTCACGATCCAAAAGGTGCCGGGGGTCACGTCCCTGCCCTCAACCAGCAACTATGGTTCCTCCGTGCCTTGGACCATCACAGTTTGCAACGACGGTGCGGCCGTCAATACGCCCGTGACGGTTTGGGACCAGATGTTGGGAGGGGTCGGCGGAAATTATACGGGCCCCTATTATTCCTATACCCCGCCGAGCCAGATTTACAGCGCCAATTCCGTTTCGGGGGGAGCTGTATTTGTATTCCCTTCGGGTTTCGCCGGGAGCAATTCCTGTGTCACCTTGCTGGCCAATATCGCTAACTTCAATACCTCTTTATCCTGCACCATCCTTAACTCGGCGGGGGTCAGTTGGTCCGGCACTCCCCAGCCGACCACCACCGCCGCCATACCCGTTTCCTGCTCGACCAACACCTTCACCTTCACACCTACCAAAACATTTACCTTTACCGTCACCAATACCAGGACATTCTCACCCACCCCGACCCAAACCCTTACTCCCACGCCTTCACCGACTTTCACCCAGACACCCTCCCCAACTCGAACTTATACGCCCACCAATACCTTTACCCCATCCAGTAGTCCGACGCCGACCAATAGTTTCACCCGCACCGCCACCGTCACCCCCACCCAGACGCCGACCCAAACACCTACGGTCACCTTCACCAAAACTCCCACCCTTACCTACACCCAATCACCGACTTTCTCCCCCACGAACAGCCCAACCGTGACGAACACCGCGACCCGAACTGTGACGCCCACCAACACCAATACGGTCACAACGACCCGTACCCCAACCAACTCGCCCACTCAATCACCCACGAGTACTATTACAACCCTCAATACTTCGACGATGACCTTTACTTCTACCCACAGCCCGACGGTCACAAGCACCCGCACCTCCACTAATTCTCCCACTCAATCACCCACCAATACCGTTACGACCCTCAATACCCCCACAATGACCTTTACCCCAACCGTTACACCCACCGTAACCCGCACCTATACATCCTCTTCAACACCCACCGTGACCTATTCCCCCACCCTCACCGTGACGCCGACCAACACCTCCACGGTGACCAATTCCATGACCCCCTCGGTCACCCCCACCGCCACCCTTTCCCCAACCTGGACCCTGACGCCTCAGTTCACCTACACCATCACCGATACCTTTACCGCCACCCATACCCTAACCGTCACGAACACCACGACTCAAACCGTGACGCCCACCAGTACCTTTACCGTGACCAGGACCGTAACCCCGACTAATACCTTCACCGTAACCAATTCCCAAACGCCCTCCGTAACCCCCACAGCCACCTTGACCCCGACCTGGACCCTCACTCCCCAATTCACGCCCACTGTTACCCAAACCTTTACCGCCACCAACACCCCGACGGTCACGGCCACCGTAACGCAAACACTGATTAATACGGCATCCTATACCCCGACTCCTACCTGGAGCTCTACGCCCTCCGCCACCTGGACCAATATCATGACCTCCACCAGCACCTACACTCCCACCGCAACCCGCACCGCCACTTGGTCCTCTACTCCCACTGCCAGCAAAACCTCTACCTGGTCACCCACTCCCACCCCAACGGCGTCAGCTACCCCCAGCCCCACGGCCACCCGGACCTTGACCAAGACTTCCACCTCGACCCCCACCGCCAGCTTCACACCAACTCCCACCTTTACCTTCACCCTTACGCCCAGCGCCACCTCCACCTTGACCCTAGCCCCGACTTCCACACCCCTCCCGCCCGCGCAGGATGTTTTCTATGTCGATAGGAACGTTTACGACACCTCCCAAGGGTCGGTTTCCATTTACGTGGCCTATAGCGAGGCCGGTACGCCCTTCTCGCTGAATGTCTATAATTCCGCGGGCGAGCATATCGTCGACTTGTCGGACCATTACCACCAAACGCCCATCGCGACTTCTTTCTTCTGGAACGGCCGCAACAAGTTTGGGGATAAATGCGCCAGCGGGGTTTATGTCCTCTACCTAGTGGAACCCTTCGACCGCAAACTCAAAAGACTGATCCTCATCCGTTGATTCGTCGTTTCATAGGTGAAAAAGGGCTTTCATCTTTCTCCCCGCAAAAAAAGTGAATCTTTCCTTAATTCTTTTCCCAATCGGGTGTATTTTTATTAAAACCACTCATTGAACCGTTAAATCAGCGGGAAAAGAATCCACATTGAAAAATCCTTCCTCAACTCTCTTAAAAAGGTTCGTGTGCGTCCTTTTCATCTTCGCCACGACAGGTTTTCTTAGCGTTACTTGGGCCCAACCATGCCAACCGGTCACCGCCCAAATCCTTTCTTCCGGAGACGACTACACCGCCTTTTGGGTCAATGGAACGCCCGTGCCCGGGGTTCAAAACTACTGCCACGTGGGAAGCTGCATCCCCACCCCCATTCCCGTTCCACTTAGCGATTTTACGCAGGGCCAAAGCATCGTCCTTTCCGTGGCGACGACCAACACCAGCCCCTCCCAAATCTTAAGCGCCTGGGACCTGGACATCACCTGCAGCGGGGGCGGGAATGCCGAGATCACCAGCGAAAACCCCGCCAACTACAGCCTTTATTACGACCCCAACGACGGCGGAAGCTGCGGTATCAGCAGCGCCCCGGCAAACGATGGAAGCGGGAACAACTGGACCTCCGTGGTCTATAACCCCGCCGTCAACCTATTTACCCAAACCGCCGTTCAGGTCTCCGCCACCACCACCTATACCACCCTCATTTACGACCCCGTCACGGGCAACCCCATCACCCAGGTTTCTTTTGATTCAACCGCAAGCGCCACCAACGGGAGCTGCGGCATCCTCTATTACCGCGAAGTGGTGGTGATCCCCACCCCCGCCCCCACCCTAGGGCCGGCTACCATTACCGTCTCCAACACCCTTCTCGCGGGTTCCGTGACCGAGAACGGGAACCAGTTTTACGCCTCCTACGCCGTCAACATTTGCAATTCCGGCGGCCCCATCGAAAGTTTGCCCGTCACGATGCTGGATTATTTTTCCGGGGGCGGCATGCAGGCCAACTCCAACCTTTGTCCGTCAAGCTCGGGCAACCAGGGGGCCCAGTACCAATGCAACAATCCCTGGCAAGTTGTCTATCCGGCGGGCATTCCGGGCAACGGAGCCTGTGAGGCCGTCACCGTCAGCATCATCAATTATTACTATCCGAATAACTATTCGCAGATGGTCACGGCTGTGGCCGTGGTGGATTGGCAGACGGCCAGCGCTCCCGTCAGTTCGGGGGTTGTGACCCTCATGATTCCCGGCCCGCCCACGCCGACTCCAACCTTTACCTATACGCCCACTTTCACCCCAGTGAATACCTCCACCTTTACCAACACCCCCACCCGAAGCTTCACACCGACTATCACAAACACGCCTACCATTACCCTGTCTCCGACCCAGACTTTCACCAACACTTTAAGCTACACGCCCACCTACACCCTCTCGCCCACCCAAACCTACACCCCTACCCTTTCGCCGACGCCCACGCTCACCTTCACCGTCACCAATACCCCCACCATTACTTACACCCCCACGATCACCTTCACACCGACCATTACCTTTACTCCCACCGCCACCATTCCCTACGTGGACAACTTTTACGTGAACCAAAACTTCTTCAACCCCGCTTCCCAAGGGTCTGTCTCGATCATGGTCCAGTATTCGGCCTACCCCGGGCCCTACTCGCTGAAGATTTACAATACGGCCGGTGAATTCATCCGCGATTTGTCCAAGGACGCCCACGACCCCTCCACCCTCAGCAAGCCGGTCAGCGAATGGTATCCTTGGAACGGCACCAACACGAACAACGACAAATGCGCCAGCGGGGTCTATCTGCTTTATTTAATTGAACCCTTCGACCGGAAGATTAAAAAGGTTATCCTGATCCACTAAATTCTTCCCTGCATTCGGCTTATCCCAAGCTCCCTTCCATGTAAAATACCAGCCTGATTGAAAGCCGTTGAAAAGGAGCCTCCCACGCAAACCCTCAAATCCATCGCTCAGCTTCTTCAAGATTTAAAGGCTAAAAAACCTCTGATTCACCACCTCACCAACTACGTCACCGCCAACGACTGCGCCAACATCGTCTTGGCGCTAGGCGGGTCGCCGGTCATGGCCGATGACGCTGGGGAAGTTTCCGAAATGGCGGGCCTGGCCTCGGCCCTGGTCATCAACATCGGAACCTTAAATGAAAGAACCATTCCTTCCATGTTCACCGCCGGTAAAAGGGCCAACGAATTGGGTGTTCCGGTTGTTTTGGACCCCGTGGGTGCTGGAGCCACTTCTTTAAGAACTAAAACCGCTGAGCGTTATTTGAAAGAAATCAAACTGGCGGTCCTCCGGGGCAACATGTCGGAGATCAAGACCCTGGCGGGAGCTGTCGGCGCGACCCGTGGAGTGGATTCCACCGAGGATTCGGCGGGAGGAAAAGATATCGCCGTAAGTCTCGCCCAAAAATACAAATGCGTTGTGGCCATCACCGGCGCTCAGGACGTCATCACTGATGGAACAAGAGTTGGTTTGATTGATAACGGCCACCCCACATTGGCCCATGTCACCGGAACGGGCTGTATGGCGACTTCGCTGGTGGGCTGTTTTTGCGGGGTAACAAAGGATTATTACCTGGCCGCCTGCGCGGGGGTCATGACAATGGGTTTGGCCGGGGAAAAGGCCTTCAAAACCAACAGTTCTGGCGGCATTGGAACTTTCAGGGTGAACCTAATGGATGCCATCTACCAAATGGGCCCGGACGATTATCTTTTGGGCGGCAAACTGACCGAATCGGCGGGCGAAACCAGAACATAGGACAGGTCGATCATCTTGCGGATCAGGCTGTCAGGCAAAGACCCATCCAAAATCACTGTATTCCAATGCCTTTTATTCATGTGGTAGCCAGGCTGAACAGAGGGGTATTTCTTTCGAAGGGACTGGGCCCAAACGGGATCGCATTTCAAGTTGCTGGACCAAACACCTTCATCGGAAGCCAAAGTCGCGAACATTTTGTTTTCTTTGGTTTTATAAACAGCCACTTGCGGCCCAAAGGGAAAGGTTTCTTTCGCTCCCGCTTTTGTGAGGAACAGTTTTCTGTATTTCTGATAGGTCCTGCCCGTGAAAGTTGCGAGACTTAAAGCTTTCATCTTCTTAAATTTTTCTTTGAAACATCTGCCATAACTCTTTGCGCCCGAACATCCCCTTAGGACGTAAGAGCATCATCAGAATCAAGCTCAGCGAATAGATCACCATCCGCAAATCCACACCCGTTACCTGCTGAAGGGGACGTAAAGCTTCGGGCAGGAAAGTAATGATAAAGGCGGCCAAGATGGAGCCCGAAACCGAGCCCATCCCCCCCAAAACCACCATGATCACGATTTCGACCGATTTCATAAAATCAAAGGAACTGGGGTTGATGAAGCAAAGGTAATGGGCAAAAAGCCCCCCCGCGATGCCCGCGACTCCCGATGCGGCAACGAAGGTTTGAACCTTATAACGGGTGGTGTTGACCCCCATGGCTTCCGCCGCGATCTCGTTTTCACGGATGGCCAGCAAGGCCCGGCCATGGGTGGAAAGCACAAACCGGTGGGTGGCCAAGACGCAGGCGGCCAGGACCAGGGCGGTCAAAAAGGCAGTAGTGGTCCCCGGAATGCCGATGAAGCCCCTGGCTCCCCCGACGGCCTGAATGTTCAAAATAACGACCCTGATGATTTCCCCGAACCCAAGTGTGGCTATCGCCAGGTAATCCCCTCTTAAGCGGAGGGTGGGAAGCCCAATCAAATAGCCTGCAAAGGCGCTGACCAAGGCCGCCGCCAGGAGCGAAAGGATCAGAGCGGCCTGGTTGCCAAAGGCTGTTCCATGCAAGGGACTCAATAGGAATACATCCACGGATGCGGAGGTATAGGCCCCCACCGCCATGAAACCCGCGTGACCCAACGAGAACTGGCCCGAAAGGCCGTTCACCAGGTTTAGAGAAACCGCCAAAATGGCGTTGATGAGGGCGAAGATGAAAAGCTCAGTGAAATAGGGCGGAAGCACCAAGGCCAAACCCTGCGCCGCTCCAGCAACCGCAAGCAGGAGCAACGTTGCCTGCAAGTTGGACTTCATGCTGATTCCCCCAAACCCGTCGCGGGCAAAGGATTTAGATCAAACGATTCGATCATAGCCCCCGATCATGGTGGAATTAAGCACCGAACCTTTGAAGTATTTTTCTCGAATCTTTTTATATTCCGGGTCCGAAAAGAAGGCGTCATGGGTCGCCTTGTCCTTGAACTTGATGATAAAAAGCCGATTGATCGGCAGGGGCGATTCGGACTTTAAAACCTCGGACACCCTGAAGTCGTAACGAAAACTCCCCTCGTACTTGAAGAGAATCTGGCCCATTTCATCCCGATATTGCTGATAAAGGGCTTCATCGCCTATTTCCAAACCAACGCATCTTTCAAATGACATGGCGTCTCCTTACACCTTCTCCGGCTGGTACTTGCCGAAGATTCCTGCAGGTTTGAAAACGAGAATGAGAATAAGAATGGCGAAGGCCAGGGCGTCCCGGTAGGTGGAACCTCCATAACCTGCCACCATGGATTCGGCCACCCCCATCACGAAGCCCCCCATCACCGCCCCCCGGATGCTCCCAATGCCCCCCAAAACCGCCGCCACGAAGGCCTTGATGCCGATCATAACCCCCATCAGAGGGTCCACCCTGGGGTAAGAAACCCCGACCAGGATGCCAGCCGCCGCCGCGAGGGCCGAGCCGATGACGAAGGTGAAGGAAATGATGTTGTCCGTAGGGATGCCGACGAGGGAGGCGATTTCATGCGAGTGGGATACCGCCCTCATAGCGCGACCCAGTTTGGTCTTAAGCACGATCCATTCCAGCACGATCATCAAAAAGAGGGCGGTTCCAAAAACCGTCATCTGGTGGTTGGTAATGGCGATGGGGCCGAATTGGAGGATGGACGATTCCGGCATGATGTCCGGGAAAACCCTGGGGGTGGCGCCAAAAACAACCTGCCCCAGGTTTTCAAGAAGAAGGGAGACACCGACCGCGGTAATAAGCAGGTTCAGCCTGGGCACGTTGCGCAAGGGACGGTAGGCGAGGCGTTCCACCCAAAAACCGAGAAAGCCCGCGACCACCATGGAAACCAAAAGAATGATGAGGAACTTGGCGAGGCTGGGGTTTTCCCCGGCGCTCAAGGCCGTGGCGGTAAAAAGCCCGGCGTAGGCCCCCACCATCACGATATCGCCATGGGCGAAATTGATGAGGCGCAGGATGCCGTAAACGAGAGTGTAGCCCAAGGCAATGAGGGAATAGATGGAACCCAGGGCCAGACCGTTCAACAAAAGCTGAAAGAAACTTTCCATATCCGCCTTCAAACGCTTCAATACTTCCAGAGGATGCTTGGGATTCTAACGGTCAAAACATCCACAAAGGATAAAAAAAACATATCCAAGTAAGGGAAACAAAGCCAAAGTTAAACAACAGCCACCAACAAAACAATTTCTAGCCACAGATACATGGGATGCACACAGATATACCAAAGAAAAAATCTTTAAATATCCGTTTTTAAAATCCCATGAATCCTATGCATCTGTGGCTAACAAATGGTTTCACATTGCGCTTCCGTAGTTTCAGTGCCTTGACATGGTATAGCCTGCGTCCGAAGATTAGGCCCTGCAAAATCCTTAGGAGGCTGTTTTGGCCAAACGCCGCACCGTTCTGATCCTCAACCTGGTATTCAGCCTCTTCTTTCTCTTTAACGCCCTCGCCATTTTGGCGGGTTATTCGCTCTACCCGGCCCATTGGCCCGTTCTTCTCTTAAGCGCGGCCCTGGGCAACCTGCTTTGGATTCTCATCCCCTTAATCCTTCGGGGCCATACTTCCCCCTTTCTCCGAGTGACGAGGGCCCTGTTAAGCCCCCTTTGGGTTCTCTGGACCTTCTTTATTCTTCTCAACACGATTTTTCTTTTGGCTCTCGCCCTGGTTTGGCTCGTGACCCTGCGCTGGGGAGGCCACCCCTTTTGGTCCTTCGCCCAAATACCTTTCAACGTCTTTTTAGGAGCCCTAGCCTTTATCGTCGTGGTGGGGTTTATCCAGCACCTTTTCACGGTGCGGTTGGAAAGGGTGCGGGTTCCCATCCCCGGCCTTCCCAAAGCGTTCGAGGGTTTCAAGATCGCCATGGTTTCGGATACCCACATGGGTTTGTTTTCCCGCCTCTCCCGCATGAGGCAATTTTCCCGCCTGGCGCTAAAGGAAAACCCCGATCTCTTCACCGTCTGCGGCGATATCACGGACGACGACCCCTTCTACATGCCCAAATTTTTGAAAGGGTTGGACCCCCTGCCCGATTCCCTTCCCCAATACGGCATCTTGGGAAACCACGATATCTACGCCAACCCGGTGAAGACGCTCGATGCCCTGAAGGGGAGCCGGCTCAAGATGCTGGTGAACGAAGGTGTGGAAATTAAGAGAGGGGACGCTTCCATTTGGTTTGCCGGGGTGGGCGACCAAGGCGGCCGTCGAATGGGCCAGCCCGGTGAATATTCGCCCGATTATGAAAAGGCCCTCAAGGGCAAACCCGAAGGCGCTCCCACAATTCTTCTGGCCCACCAGCCCCAAAACTTCAAGGAGTCCATCCAAAGGGGGGTGGAACTGACCTTAAGCGGCCACACCCACGGAGGCCAATTTGGATTCAAGTTTTTAAAATGGAGCCTGGCCAAACCTTTTTTAAAATTCGACATGGGTTTGTTCAAGGAAGGGAAAAGCAAACTTTACGTCTCGACGGGGACGGGCTATTGGGGATTGCCGGTGCGGTTCGGCCTGTCCCCAGAAATCACTTTGATTGAGCTGGTTCCCGAAAGCTGACCCTTCGGTTACATCTGCCTGAGCGCCTGGGTGTCGATATCCAGGCAGAGGATATATTGGCTCTCCCCGCGGGACCGGAAGAGAGAGGACAAGGTGACGCAGTTGTTGCCCGAGGTCATCGAAAGGTAAGGCTCGGTGAGGAAGCTGGTTTTGTTCATCCCCGCCTCGACCAGATAGTAGAAATAATCCTTCGCCGTGTGGTCCGTTCCCTTGGGCGAGGGGCGAAACAGCTTGGGATTGCGTTTTTCCCTTTCAATGGGGTTCAACACGCTGTCCGTCACCTGAAACCCGGCCTGGTCCAAGATATAGAAACATTCCACCTGGGGAAACCGGGACGCCATCTCCACCAGTTTGGAGCCGAATTGATCCGTTGAAAGGCTGGAAAGCTCCATTTGGATTTCTAAAAGAATAGAATGGAACCGGCCCATGTTGCGCCGTTTGAGCCCCACCTGTTCCAGAGAGCGGGCTTTATATTCCCCCACCACCCCCCTTACTCTTCCCAAAATGCATGCCTCGTCAAGGTCAAAGGGCCTTTGGGGCCGGGAGAAATAAAACCCCTGGATCATATCCACGTCCATTTCCATCAGCACCTGCGCTTCCTCGGCGGTCTCGACCCCCTCGGCGATAATGACGGTGCCCAGCCTTCGGCCCATGCGCACTAACGATTTGATGATTTCCCTTTTATAGAAATCGTCTTGGAGGTTTTCGACCAGGTAGCGGTCGATTTTGATGATGTCGGGTTTGATCAGGGGAATGCGGTTGAGGTTGGAATGGCCCGCGCCCACGTCGTCCAACGCGATTAAAAAGCCGTAACCCCGCAGAAGCTCGACGAAACGCTGGAGTTCCTTCGTGTCCTCGATGCTGGATTCGATGATCTCCACCGCGATGCTGGAGGGCTTCAACCCCATCTGGGCCGCCTCATGGTGCAAATGGCCCGCGCCGACTAGGCCCATTTCCAAAACCGACCGGTCCAGGTTCAAGGTGAGGAGGTAATCGGGGGTTTGCTGATGAATTCCGCGAAAACCATCCATGACTTTTTTTCGGCAAAGCAGGTCCAGTTCCACTTCCAGGTCCTGAAGGGCGGCCTGGCGAAAGAGTTCAATGGGCGGGATTAAATTGCGGCTGGAGGGCATGATGCCCCGGGAGAGGCCTTCCAAACCCACGACGCATTGGCGTTTGAGGGACACCACGGGTTGGAAGTGGGCTTCCACCCATTCCCCCGCGAGGATTTCCTTCAGGTTGAAATTGACCGGGCCGGTTCGGTTAGCGAGCGTGGTTCCCATGAAGTGACTCCTTCCCCAGGGCGTTTACAAATGTAGTAGGGGTCCATTAAGTTAACCGCCGGACGCAAAAACCTTCAACCGGTGAATTGGAATACTATGTTAATTATTCAAAACTGCACAAAAGGTTACCGAAAAAAGGGGGTGTTACCCAAAAGGGGAAAGGCCTTTTAACAAAAAAGGCCTGATTTTTGTCAGGCCTTCGAGAGTTCCAATTGTTTGGAAAGTGCGGTTAGGGATTGACGGTTGAGACGAATACTTCCTTCCCGCCGGAAATTTTTAAAACCACAGCCGGCTTCACGGCGTTGCGGTCGGCGTCGATGCTGATGGTACCCGTGATGCCCTCGTAATTTTTAATGGATGCCAGCGCGTCTCGTAAATCAGGGCCGCTCAGGCTCTTGGCGCTCTTCAAGGCCTGGGCCAAGACCCCCGCCGCGTCATAGGCCAGGGTGGCCAGGGCGTCGGGCACATGCCCCCACTTGGCCTGGTACTTCTTTACATAGGCCTGCACCTTGGGGTCGGTGGATTGGGCCGTGAAATGATCCGAATGGTAGCAGCCCTCCAAGGCCTTGCCCCCGATCTCAAAAAGTTTGGGGGAATCCCATCCGTCCCCGCCCAGAAGCGGCTGCTTCAAGCCCAGTTCCCGGGCCTGCTGGGCGATGAGCCCCACTTCGGTGTAATAGCCCGGCACAAAAATCACGTCCGGCTTCACGCCCCGCATGGCGGTCAGCTGGGATTTGAAATCAATGTCGCCCTGTACATAACTTTGATCCGAAACAATGGTTCCGCCCCGTGCCTTGAAGCGGGCGATGAAAAAGTCCGCCAAGCCCATGCTGTAATCGCTCTTCTGGTCGCGAAAGATGGCGGCGGTCTTGGCCTTGAGCTTATCGGTCGCGAAATCAGCCATGACCTGGCCCTGGAAGGGGTCGATAAAGCAGACCCGGAAAATATAATCCCCCACCTGGGTGACCTTGGGGTTGGTGGAAGAGGGCGAGATCATGGGGATCTTGTTGGTCTGGCAGATGGGCGCCGCCGCCAGCGAAAGCGGAGCTGGCCACTTCCCCCACGATGACCTGGGAGGCATCCTCGGTTAAAAGCTTGGTCACGGCTACCGCCGCTTCCTCGGGCTTCCCCTGATCGTCCAGGGTGGTCACCACCAGCTGTTTGCCGTTGATGCCGCCCGCAGCGTTGATTTCGGAGACCGCAAGCATCAGCCCCTCGTGGTTGGATTGGCCGAAAGTGCCCTGGGCCCCGGTCAAGGCGGCGTATTCGCCGATTCTTATTTCGTTGGGATTTAGCTTGGGGCCGCAGGAAGCGGTCAAGAGGGCCGTCGTAATCAACAAGAGAAATAAGGATCGCATGGACAACTCCTTCACGTAATGGGAATGCGGGCTAGGATAGGCATGTTGAGGGAAGGCCGTCAAGAATGGCAAACCGAATGAAAACAACAAAGATTTTCACCACCAAGACACCAAGTCGCCAAGAAAAACAGAAAAAAGAGATTAAGTAAAAAAACAAAGGTTAACTTGGTGTCTTTGTGCCTTGGTGGTAATTGGAAATTTAAAAATCTTCAAAACTTCTTTCCGTAAAGCCTCAGGGCGTTCAAGACCACCGAAACAGAAGAGAATGACATGGCCAGGGCCGCCCAGGAGGGGGGCACGGTGGCGAAAACCGCCAGGGGCAGGGCCAATAGGTTGTAGCCGAAGGCCCAAAAGAGATTCTGTTGGATCACCTCGAAAGTGGCCCGGGAAATGCGGATGGCTTCCACAACCTTCTTTAAATCTCCTTGAACCAGCACCATATCTCCCGCCTCCTTGGCCACATCGGCCCCTGTTCCCATGGCGATCCCGAGATCGGCCCCAGACAGGGCGGCCGCGTCGTTATAGCCGTCCCCCACCATGGCCACCTTGAAGCCTCGGGATTGGATCTCCCGGATATAGTTTAATTTTCCTTCGGGCCCCATGTTGGCCTTGATTTCATCCACCCCCAGCCTTTCGCCCAAACGCCTAGCGGCCACTTCCCCATCGCCCGTCAGGATGTGGATTTTCAAGCCCAAGCCCTTTAACTGGTTCATGACTTCCTGGGAATCGGCCCTCAGGGGATCATCCATCACCAGAATCGCCGCGATCTTGCGGTCGACCGAAACCAGTGAAACCGTCTGGCCCCCCTGCCGATAGGCCTCCGAATTGGCCCTTGCCTGGGGGGAAGCCACCACCCCTTCCAGTACCTCCACGAAGGCCTTGGTGCCGATGGCCACCTCGTGGCCTTCCACCAGGCCTTGGATGCCGGCCCCCGGAACTTCCTCGATGTTTTCCGCCTTGGGCAGAACCAGGTCCAGCACCATGACTTCCTTCAGAATGGCCTTGGCCAAGGGGTGGTTGGTGTGCTTTTCAAGCGCCCCGGCGTAGCGAAGAATCTTGTCCTCGGTCCAGCCTTCCAAGGGTACCAGGTCCACCAGCCGGGGTTTTCCTTCCGTTAGGGTGCCGGTCTTGTCGAACAGGATGACCTCGATCCGCCGGGATTTTTCCAAAACCTCCGCCCGCCGAATCAGGATGCTGCGCCGTGCCGCAACACCGATGCCTACCATCAGGGCGATGGGGGTGGCCAGCCCCAAGGCGCAAGGACAGGCGATGACCAGAACAGAGATGGCGTGGGTCAGTCCAACCGAAAAGGAACGGCCCGCGAAAAAAACCCAGCCCAAGAGGGTCAAGAGGGCGACCGCTAAAACGATGGGCACAAAAATAGAAGCCGCTCGATCCGCCATCCTTTGAACCGGGGCCTTGGAACCTTGCGCTTCCTCCACCAGCCGGATGATGCGGGAAAGCGCGGTGGTTTCCCCCACCGCCCGGGCCCTGAGGGTAAGGGTATGGCCGCCGTTCAAGGTGCCCGCGAAAACCAAGTCGCCCATTTTTTTCTCCACGGGTACGGCCTCACCCGTTAAAAGGGCCTCATCCACATACCCCCGGCCTTCCTCGATTTCCCCATCCACGGGAATGGCCTCTCCGGGCCTCACGCAAACCATATCCCCCTGGGCCACCATTTCAACGGGCAGGTCTTCCTGGCGGGTTTTCTTGACCACGTGGGCCATGGGAGGTTGAAGGTCCAGAAGAAGCTCCAGAGCCCGGTTGGCCCTTTGACGGGAAAGAATTTCCAGGTAGCGCCCCAAAACCACGAAGAAGACGATAAAACTTGAAGCCTCGAAATAAACGGGACCGGGCAATCCCAAAACCGCCGGCAGTGAGGAAAGAAACGCCGCCGTGGAGCCTAACGACACCAGCGTATCCATAGAAACTTCCCCATGAATCAGGTTTCGCAAGGCCGCCTGGTGAAAGGGCCAGCCCACCATCGCCCAAAGTGGAAGGGCCAATATCAGCTGTTCCCGCACCGAAAGATCGAAAGGGAGGAACCACATGAAAAGATGCATCAAAAGGAAGGGCAGTATGAGGAGTCCCCCCGCCACCACCCGCCAACTTAAGCGCATGCGTTCCACCAGATAATGGTCGGCGCTTTTTTGTTCCGGCAAATAGGGTTTTAACGCGTAGCCCGCCCTTTGCACCGCCTGAACCAGGGTTTCGGTATCTTGCGTCCCCTCCTCCATCCGCACATAGGCTTTTTCGGAGGCGAAATTAACGTTGGCTCCCCGGACGCCTTTGACCTCCTTTAATTTCCGCTCCACACGGGAGGCACAGGAGGCGCAGGTCATGCCCTCCACGGAAAAAATAAGAACCGGCCGGGGTTCCCCGGCCCTGGGGTTAGACCCGGTATCAAAGGCCTTGAGGTCATCGGTTTGAGGAAGGGAAGGGGGCGTCACGATATCAGGCCCGCCTTATACCCTTCTTCTTCCACGGCTTGAAGGGCTTGGGCTGGGTCAAAAAGGGCGGAATGCTCAAGGGTTGCTTTTTGTTCCGAAAGGCTGACCTCGGCTTTTTTGACACCGGCCACGCCGGAGAGGGCCTTCTGGACGGTTTGCTGGCAATGCCCGCAGGTCATTCCCTCGATCCAAAGGACCGTCTGGTTCATAAGCGGATCTCCTAGAAAATTCAACACGTACAACTTACAAGTTATGGCTAATTTCCTTAAAAATAAAGGAGACTTCGATGATATAGAAGTTTCAAAAAATTAGGCATAAAACATGAAAATTCCAGGGTTGAAGCCGGCACCAACATGGATAAGGTGTTGAATTGAGGGTTCAGGCCGTTTCATAATGACGCCTTCATAAGTCCCTTATTCATTTTAGGCAGCCTGCAGGGGAGTTTCCAAACCATCCACCCTTAACTATCGGAGGAGAACATGTCATCCACGGAACGTTTCAATCTGGTTCAAAAAATCATTCAAAACCACCTGGTATCGGGAAAACCCGTCGCGGGTGAGGAAATCGGAATCCGCATCGACCAAACCCTCACCCAGGACGCCACGGGAACGATGGCCTACCTGCAGTTTGAGGCCATCGGCATCCCCACGGTCCAAACCAAGCTCTCCGTCTCCTATGTGGATCACAATATGCTCCAGACCGGTTTTGAAAACGCCGACGACCACCGATACCTGCAATCCGTGGCTTCCAAGCACGGCATTTACTTTTCCCGGCCCGGCAACGGCATCTGCCACCAGGTCCATCTTGAAAGGTTCGCCATACCGGGGCAGACCCTCTTAGGTTCCGACTCCCATACCCCCACTTGCGGCGGGCTTGGGGAGCTTTCCATCGGGGCGGGCGGATTGGACGTGGCGGTCGCCATGGGCGGGGGCCCCTTTTACATGACCATGCCCAAGGTCTTGCGTGTGGAACTAAAGGGCAAATTAAAGCCCTGGACCACCGCTAAGGACATCATTCTTGAGGTTTTGCGGCGTTTAACAGTTAAGGGCGGGGTAGGCAAGATATTGGAATATTCCGGACAAGGGGTGAAGAGCCTTTCCGCGACTGAGCGGGCCACCATTACCAACATGGGGGCCGAACTGGGCGCCACTACCTCGGTTTTCCCGTCGGATGAGAATACCCGTGAATATATGAAGGCGCAGGGCCGAGGCAAGGACTGGACCCCCTTAACCGCCGACCCGGGGGCGGGTTATGACGAGGAACTGATCATCGACCTAAACAAGCTGGAGCCCCTTATGGCCCAGCCCCACAGCCCGGATAACGTGATTGAGGTTTCCAAGCTGAAGAATGTGGACGTGAATCAGGTTTGCGTTGGGTCTTGCACCAATAGTTCCTATAGGGACCTCATGGCCGTAGCTAAGATGCTCAAGGGCAAGCATATCCACCCCAACGTCTCCATGACCGTCACCCCCGGCTCCAAGCAGGTCTTTGAGATGATCGCCAAGAACGGGGCCCTGGCCGACATCATTGCCTCCGGCGCCCGCATTATCGAGTCCGCCTGCGGACCCTGCATCGGCATGGGCCAGGCTCCCCCCTCGGGCGGGGTGTCGATCCGCAGTTTCAACCGCAACTTCGAGGGCCGTTCCGGAACCCGGGACGCCAAGGTGTACCTGGCCTCGCCAGAAACCTGCGTGGCCTGCGCCCTGACCGGCAAGATCACCGACCCCAATACTTTGGGCAAGGCCCCCAAGGTCGAGGTGCCCGACAAGTTCACCTGGGACGACGACGGCATCATCGCCCCCTCCAAAGACCCTAAGAAGGTCGAGGTCACCCGCGGTCCCAACATTAAGCCATTGCCGGTCAAGGAACCCTTGGCCGAAACCCTGGAAGGTGTTCTTTTGCTCAAGGTTGGGGACAACATCACCACCGACCACATCATGCCCGCCGGGTCAAAGGTGCTTCCCTTCCGGTCCAATATCCCGAAAATTTCCGAGTTCGTTTTCGAAGGCGTGGACCCCACCTTCTCCAAGCGCGCCAAGGAAGCGGGGGGCGGTTTTGTGGTAGGCGGAGACAACTACGGACAGGGTTCCTCGCGCGAGCACGCCGCCCTGGCGCCCATGTTCCTGGGGGTCAAAGCCGTGATCGCCAAGAGTTTTGCTCGCATCCATCGGGCCAACCTGATCAACTTCGGCATCCTGCCCCTCACCTTCGTGATGCCTACCGATTACGACACCCTGGAAGCCGGCCATCAGCTTTCCATCCCCGACTTGACGCAGGTCATGCGGGCCGAACACCCCTTCCCGTTGAAGGACATCACCACCGGAAAGTCCATCCAGGTCATTCACGGCCTGACCGAACGCCAGAAGGAAATCATTTTGGCGGGCGGGCTCTTGAACCACACCAAGCAGGTCAGCGCCGCGGAAAAAGAGAAGTCCGCGAAGGTTTCAAAAACGCCCAAGGGCGCCAAGGCAAAAAAGAAATAAACTTTTTTGAACCCAAAGCCCCGCCCTTAAAGCGGGGCTTTTTTATTTAGGGACCGCCCCAATGAACCCAGAAAATCAAAATGACCTGATCGTGGACCAGTTCACGAAGCAGGCCGATTCCTTCGCCGACAGAATGACCTCCGACCCCTTCAACCAGCTTTCCATCGATCTTTTGCTCCAGCGGATTTCCCTTTCCGGGAAGGAATCGCTTCTCGACGCGGCTTGCGGCCCGGGCCTTTTGGCCTTAGGGCTCGCCCCCCTCGTGAAAAAGGTGACAGGACTAGACCTAGTTCCCGCCATGCTGGAAAAGGCGAAGGGTTACCAAGCGGAACGGGGAATCAATAATGTCGAATGGGTTTTAGGTGACGCGAACCGTCTTCCCTTCGAGGACCGGCAGTTCCACGGCGTTCTCAGTCGTTTCGCTTTGCATCCCACGCCCGATCCTCTTCAGTTGATGGACGAGATGAAGCGGGTGGTAAAAAAGGGCGGATGGGTCTGCGTGATCGATATCGCCCCCGCCGAGGACAAGGCGGAGGCCTTGAACCACATCGAGAAACTAAGGGACCCTTCACACACTTGGGCCCTATCGGTTCCCGAATTGAAGGCCCTGGCTCGGGAAGCGGGATTGAAAAATCTCAGTTTTGATTTTTGCGGGTTGGAAAGAGACTTGGAAAACCAATTGGCCGGGTCCTTCCCCCAAGAGGGGGACGCGGAGAAAATCCGCCAGACCTTCGAGAGCGATTTGGGTGTCAATCATCTCGGCCTCCAAAGCCGCCGGGTGGGGAGCTCGATCCGCTATACTTATCCCGTCACCCTGTTGGTGGGATACAAATAACCCTAGAGAGAACATGATGGAAACCCTTCCCTCCGGAACACCCCTCAACCCCTCCGCGGACCCCTCCAAGGATCAAGCCGAGCCGCGGATGAACATCGACATCTCGCCCCGAAAACCCGGCGAGCCGGTTCTTTATACCGGTCCCCATCTTTGCGTCACATGCGCCCAAGCCAACCGCATCACCAGCCAATATCTGAAGGCGGGAGAAACCGCTCCCGAATGCCCTCATTGCGGGTCTGAAGCCCTTTGGGAACCGTAAACGATTCCTTTACTGTTTCTTTACCGCAATAGTTAAATGGATTCGGCCCGGCAGGGAAAGATTGCCAATTAGGGCCTTTTCCGAAATAATAAGCCTGTAATTGCTATGTAAATTCGCCGTATTTGAAGGAGCCGAATGGCCCACGATTTCACCGTTACCTTCCGGGGGGTCCGGGGAAGCATTCCCGTGCCTGGTCCATCGACGCTCAAAATCGGGGGCAATTCTTCCTGCGTTCAGGTGAATGTCCTTGATCACACCATTTTCCTAGACGCGGGCACAGGCATTGTGGCCGCCGGCCAGCAGATGGTGCGAAATTTCTTCGCCAACCGTGACAAGATGAAGCGCTTGAACGTCACCATCCTGATTTCCCATACCCATCATGACCACATCATGGGCCTGCCCTTTTTCGCGCCCCTCTTCATCGGCGACTCCACCCTTTCCCTCTTCGGACCCTCGGTTTACGGCCCCGTGGGAAGCGATACCGGCTTGAAATTTGTGCTCGAAAGCCTCATGGACGGGATGTTTTTTCCTATCGACCTTATGGAAACCAACTCTCTCAAGCGCATCGAGACCCTGAAGCCCTTTGACCAGATCCTTTTGGAACAGGGCGTGGGCGAACCGATCCTGGCCAACCCCCAGGCGGATATGAAGGTTTCCTTTAAGGACAAGGTCATCGTGACCCAATACCGCGCCTATAACCATCCCAAGAACGGCACCCTGGTTTACAAGCTTCAATACGCGGGTAAATCGATTGTCTATGCGACGGATTTGGAAGGTTACGCGGAAGGGGATAGGCGCCTGATTCAATTTGCCAAGGGCGCGGACTTGCTGATTCACGACGCCCAATACACCACCGAGCAATATACCGGTGCGGTGACCACCCAGGGGTTCGGCCATTCCACCCCCGAGATGGCCTGCTTTGTGGCCAAGGAAGCCGGGGTCAAACAATTAGTTCTCTATCACCACGATCCCAACCACGATGACGCCATGATTGCCCGGAAGGAAGAAAACGCGAAGCGGAACTTCCTCAATACCGTTTGCGCGTACGAGGGGCTTACCATTCCTGTTTGATGATGAAGCCCCGAAGTCCCCTTTTTGGGGATGAAGGTTTAACAATGAAAAACGCAAACGACGAAAATAATTTTATCGATTCATATAACGAGAAATTTAAAAACGCCTCCCATGTAATTGGCTTCATTACGATTGTTATCTCCGTGATTGGTTCTGTTTTTATCACTTGGGAAAGCGTGAAATATATAAATCTTCACTTTAATTTTTTAGATAAATTTTCTTCCCTGGTGCTTATTTCACTCGCAATCGGCTCGGTTTCATTTTTATCTGTACTTTTTATTTCGACAATTTTATTTGGTCTGCTTATGAGAGGGACATATTTAACTTTTAAGAGACGATAGATGAACAATCACGATAAGCAACTCATTCAACACTCCATCTCTTACTTCAATTCGTCTTGTTCTTCTTGATCTTGTCCTGAAGATCCGCCAACTCCTCGGCGGTGGGGGCAGGAGATGGACTCGCGTTTCTACCCTTCAATTTTAAATTGACGGAAAAGATCGGTCGAAAGCAAGGTTTCTATGGGTTGCATTTAGCGTAATATTGAGTTAATTTACGCAAAGAGCTAAGGAGTTAATATGCCCAATATCAAATCCATTTCCAGTTTGAGAAACCACGCCCGGGAAATTTCCGCCCTCTGCCACAAGGAGGATGCCCCCGTTTTTTTAACCACTAATGGGGAAAGTGACTTGGTGGTTATGAGCATGAGCCACTACGATAAATTGCGCGCCCAACTGGATCTTTTCGAGAAACTCGCGGTGGCCCAGTCCCAATCCGTCGGCGGCAAAAAGGGCGTCACTCACGCGCAAATGATGCAAACCCTAAAACAACGGATCCATGCCTAATAAATTTGAAATCCGCTATCTCCCCGCCGCCCAGAGTGATTTGATTTCCATTCTGGATTGGATCGCCCAGGATAGCCCTCCCCGAGCCTTGTCCTTCCTCGGAACCATCGACAAAAAAATCGGAAATCTTTCGCTCCATCCCCAAATGGGCTTAATTCCCAAAAACGAAAAATTGCGAGAACTCGGATATCACGTTTTGGTCATACAGGATTATCTGGTTTTTTACATCATCCACGCGCAAACTGTCGTTATCCAGCGGGTACTGCATGGATCACGAGACTATACGGACATCCTGTGATTTCGTTAAAACCAAGACCCTAAACTCAATTCGTCTTATTTTTTCTGATCTTGTCCTGAAGATCCGCCAACTCCTCGGCGGTGGGTGGCAAGAGATGGGCCCTCATCTCTTCCATTTGGCTGGAAACATCAAATAACACCGACCACATTTCTTCCCTCTGGAAGGAATCCTGATTCAGGAAATATTGCAGGAACAACTGAAACCTCACGCAGTTTTCATACAGGTCCACGCAAGGAATTTCCGAAAGGTCCGCGCTTACGAGGGAGAAGGATCTCAAAAGCACTTCCACCTCGTCAATCACGCCCTTGAGCAGGGTTCTTAAATCGACACCCTGAATGACGTCGTAATAAACCGTGTCGAAGGTGTCTTGTTCCAGGCTTTCCCGAACCTTCCCGTCAAAGCGCTTGAAGAGTTCCTGAAATTTCCGTCCCTCTTCCTGCAAAATTTTAACCAGGTCCACCAGCTGAAGAATCTTGGGTAAAAAGTTTTCCCGGTCCAGTTCCAAGGTCGAGGCCAGCTGGTGGATGTATTGGATGTAATCGTAGGTGGTTTGGGCGCAAGCCCGCAGGGCCACCGAAATTTCCCCGGACATCTCCTCGGGGACCTTGCCCTTCTTGAGTTGGGCAAGGACCCTTTGGGTAAAATCATCCCCCGGTTCCCAGGCCTTCAGGTTGTCCATCAATTGTTGGGGAGTGAGTTCTTCCATTAAACCCGGTTTTCTCGGCGCCTTTGCGCGATTCTTTCCCGAAGCTTTTCGATATTTTCATAGGGCGGGCGGCCCTGACCCAATTGAATGCCCGGTTTGTGTTTGCCGTGGAAGTCGCTGCCGCCGGTCGTCAGGAGGCCGAATTCCTTGGCCAAATCCCCAAAGATCTGCCGGTCCTCGGGTTTGTGGTCGGGATGGATCACTTCCAGCCCGTCCAGTCCCATCTCCGCCAACTCGGCCACCTTTTGTTTCAGATCCATTCCCTGTAACTTCATTTGGATAGGGTGGGCCACCACCGCGGCCCCGCCCGACTCGTGGATCATGTCGATGCATTCCTTCGCTTCCCAGGAAGCTTTGGTCACATAGGCGGGAGCGCCCTTGGTGAGATACTTGCGAAAGGCTTGGTCGTAACTTTCTACATAGCCCTTGGCCTCCAGGGCCTTGGCGATATGGGGCCGACCGACCTGACCTTGAGCGTGGGAAAGTTCGGTGACTTCTTCCATGGTCAGGGGCATCCCCAGGGCTTTCAGCTTTTCCAAAATAAGTGGATTTCGTTCGGCTCTGGCCCTTTGAAAAATCTCCAACCTTTGGGCGATCGGCCCTTTAAAGTCGAATCCATAACCCAAAATATGAAGGGTCCCGGGGGAAAATTTGGCGGACAACTCAACACCGGGCATAACTTCCAGGCCTTCCCGTTCGGCCTCCCGAATCAGGTCCTCGAGCCCCGAAACGGTATCGTGGTCGGTCAAGGCCACCGCGTCCACGGCTTGTTCCCGGGCAAGAAGGGCCAGTTCCTTAGGGGTCAGGGTCCCATCGGAATGGTTGGTGTGCATGTGAAGGTCGGCGACGGTTTTCATTGAGGGCACATTATAAGGGGGTCTTTCGAAATAAAAATCAGGTTCTATGGCGGAAAAGTCCAGGCAGAGCGAACCCGCAAAGCATTAGATAGAGGGCTAAACCAATAAAGGAAATCCATTTTCCGGCCTCAAAGGCCGCGGGGCGGTATTCCAAAAGAAACTGCTGGCTTCCCGCCTGAAGGGGAATCCCCCTTAAAAAACCGTCCGCGGGAAGAACTTTAAAAGTTTGTTGGGAGGAACTTGCCAGGGCGGTAGCCCTCCAGCTCCGGCTGTAATTATCGGTAATGACCAGAACCGCGGGTTTATTCAGGGTCGCGGTAATTTCCATTTCATCGCTTGTCAGGTCCCTCACTTGAACCTGGGATTGCAGTGGACCAGGCTGGGTGCTGATTCCAGGTTCCGTCTCTAAATAAACATTCTTGCCCCAATCAAACCCCGGTTTGGCCGAATTCTGAATGGCCTGGTCCATCGGTTCCAGGGTCCAGTGATCGGCAAAAAAAGCCCGGGGAGCCACCTTCCAGGGGGTCTTATCCGCCGTCAATCCATCCCCCTTAACACCCAAGGTATAACGCAGGCGCAAAAGGCCTAATGCGGAGGTGAAATGGTTGAAATTGCTTTTCATCATGAAGGCAGTGTCCGCGTCGCATTGCTCCACCGCCGCGGCGAATTTGGCGTAGCGGTTGGGAACAACCGGGTCGTCGCCCCAAATGTCGAAACCCTGGGTGCCCAGGGTGTAATTGTTGGAATCCGCCAGCACCCGGTAGCGTCCCGAATCGCCCAGTACCCGGTAATCTCCCGGGTCGCTTTGGTAGAGTTTCTCCACGACGTCGGCCTTAGCCTGGATAGCTTGGTAATCAAAATAAGGCCGGGTGCTCCAGGCAAACAGAAAGGGTTCAAGGCAGGCGAGGGCAACCAGTGCTAACCGAAATTGGGGGCGATTGGGAATCATCCGGCAGAGAAGATAAAGCGTTCCCAGCACCAAGCTTCCTCTCAAGAGGCTTAAGGCCATCCCTTCGGCGTGGGAAGCGAATTTCGCGAACAGCGCGCCGTTATTAAAAAAGGAAGCACCGACAAAAATAAGCGTTAGGGCGCCCATGACCGACAACCCTATTCCTAATGGTTTGATCCACCGGGACGCTTGGGCCGGGTCCTTCAAGACCTGGTCCAGCCCCATCGCCGCCAGGGCGATCAGGCAAAGGCTGATGAGGATATCCACCTTGCCCACTCCCCGAAAGGACGCGAAGAGCGGGAACCAGTGGTAGAAGGCCACGAACAAGGGGGTCCGCTTCCCCACCGCCAATAGGGTGAGGAAAAGCGCTGTGAAGGAGAAGAACTTTTTTTGCGGCTGGCTGGGAGAATTTAAACCGAAGAGGGCTAAAACAAAACCCGTGAGCCCAAGGATGACCACCCCTTCCCAATAAAAGCCCCCGCCCCAATAGTCGCCCCAATGGCCGAAGAAATTGGGCCAGACCAGGCACCAAAGCCTCTCCGGGGTCATGTCCGCGATGTCCACGATATCTATCGGCAGTTTGTGGTTGCGCAAACTTTCGCCCGCCGCGTCCCAGCCCGCCAAGACCTGCACCGCGCCGATCAAACCCCCTCCCAGGCCCATCAAAACAAATCCGTATAGGAAGGACATCTTCTTTTGAGCGGGCAGGGTGCAAACCGCGTAGACCCCGGTAAAGATCGCGGTGTAGTAGAGGTACTGGACGTGCCCCGCGAAGACTTGCATGGCAAAACCCGCTATCCCCAATAAGACCCAATGGAATTTTTGCTCCAGCCGGTAGCCGTCGATCGCCAGAAGGATAAAGGGAATCCAAACCATCTCGCAAAGATTAGGGAGATGCCCGGGCACGATGCGGATGAAATAGGCCCCCCCAAACATGAAGAGGAACCCCGCCGTCAGGGCGCTTAACGAATGGGAACCCCTTTTGAGAATCCAGAAATAGGTGAAGACCCCCCCGAGGAAAACATGCAGGGCGATTCCGAAATTGACCGCGAAGGGCAGGGGCAAAACTAGGTAAAGCCAGTTGGGGGGATAGAGCAGGGCCGATTGAAAATCGCCGAAAAAGGGCGCCCCGCAGAAAAGCCGGGGGTTCCAAAGGGCCAAATGCCCCTTGGCCAGCTCTCCAAAACCGAACTTCCTCCACCAGAGGGACTGGTTGGCCAGGTCATCGGCGGCCTTGGAAAGGATCTTGTACCCCCAGGGGTTCAAGAAGGGAGCGAACAGAATCAGGGTGGCGGCCAAAAGAATGCCCAAGGCCCAACAGGCAGGAAGGTGGAGGCTCTCAGGGTTAACTCGGACGGATTTTCGGGTCATATCAATTTCTTTCGGACGTTCCATATCAACAGCGGAATAAAGAGGAACCAGGAGGCTAAGGAAATCCACTTGCCCGCCTCAAAGCCCTCCGGCCGGTACTCTAACAGAAAATGCTGGTTGCCAGGCTCAAGGGGAACGGCCCTTAAAAAACCGTCGGCGGGCAATACCTGAAATGATTTTTGCTGAGAATCAGAAATAGGAGCCGCCCTCCAGCCTCGGCTGTAATTATCCGTGATGACCAAAACCGTGCTCGCCGGGCAGTGGGCTGTGACTTCCATGGCATCCGTAGAGAGGTCTTTCACTTCAACCGAACCCCCTTTAACCTTTCCCGCTTGGGGAATGCCAGGGTCCGATTCCAAATAAACCAGGCCCTTGGGATTGAAATGTTTATCCGTCACTTTCGATATCACCGAATCGGGGCTCACCACTTCATAGCGTCCCGCCAGGAAGGCCCTGGGCATTTCGAGGGTCGAAGCCTTGTGCTTTTGGTAATGGTCCCCCTCGTCCCGGAACACATAGCGCAGCCGGACCAACCCCCGAATAAGCGCCTGGGTTCCATCTTCTTTCGGCGACTCCACATAGTTCGTGTACCGAGCGGTCACGGCCGGATCATCCCCCCAAATATCCAGGGCCCCGGCGCCCAGTGAATAATCTTTCTTCGTGGCGAAAACACGGTAATCACCCTTCTCGGTCGCGTAACAATCCCGAAGGACCTGGGTCTTTTGGGCCTGGACCGTGAAATCGAAAGAAGGAAGGTTGTTGTGCGCGAAAAAGAAAAGCTCCGACAGGGCGAGGAGCAGGAAACCGTAACGGAAAAGGGGCCTACGTCTGGCGGCCCAAGCGGTCCAAGACAGGGCGCCCAGCGTCAGTCCGGCGATGGAACATTTGAGGGCGATATCGCCCGAGTGGTTTCCATAATGGTGAAAGAAGGCGGAATCCGGCGGGATCAGCCCGATCACCAGACCCAGACCTAAGAAAGAAACACAGGCTCCCAGTAATAACTTATGGAATTTTTCCATCGAGGGCGGATGGTTCATCACCTCGTCCAACCCCATGACCGCCAGGGCAGCCAGGCATAGGGATATCAATATGTTGAATTTGCCGATGCCCCTGAAATGGGAAAAAAGCGGAACGAACCGGAAGAAGAAAGGAAGAAGCGGCCCCCTTTTCCCAATGGCCAGGAGGATTAGGATCAGCCCCAAAAATCCGAAGGTGCGCTTTTGGGGATGTTCAGACCGGAACAGCGCGAACAGGGCAGCCGAAAATACGGTCAAACCGGTGGCCAGACCCCCTTCCCAGAAAAGTCCCCCGCCCCAGTAGCTGTTCCAATCGCCGTACAGGTTCGGCATGAAAAGGCACCACAGCCTTTCGGGCGTCAGGTCGGCGGCATTGACGTAATCCATCGTCATGGTCCCGCCCCGGGCGCTTTCGAAGGCCGCGTCCCACCCGGCGAAAAGCTGAACGGCCGAAAGCAATAAGGCCCCGCTGAACATCAACCCCAATCCGCACAGGTAGGAGGTCTTTCTCTTAACCCCCGACAAGTCCATCAAGATATAGAGGGAAAGCGCCAGCAGGGTGTAATAGACGTATTGGATGTGGCCGGAAAATACTTGGAGCGCCAGCGCCGCCATGCCGATACCTAAGGAAAAGACGTCCCTTTTGTCCCGGTAGCGGTCCACCGCCATAAAAATAAGGGGGATCCAAACCATCGCGCAAAGGTTCGAGAGGTGCCCCGGAACCAGGTGGAGAAAATAGGCTCCGCCCCACATGAAAGAGAATGAAACCACAAGGGCTGATTCCCACCGGGCGCCCCGGTTCCCCGCCCAGAGGTAGGTGAACCATCCCGCCATAAACACATGCAGAACGATGGAAAGGTTGACCGCGAAGGGCAGGGGCAGAACCATGAAAAGCCAATTCGGGGGATATAGCAGGGCCGATTGGAACCCGCCGAAGAAGGGTTCCCCGCAGTAGAGGTAGGGGTTCCAAAGGGCTAGATGGCCCTTTTTGAGTTCGTCAAAACCAAACTGGCGCCACCAAAGGAATTGGCCGGAGAGGTCCTGTCCGTCGCTGGAAATGACCCAATGGGTCGAGGGGGAAAGAAACCACCAAAAGAGGACCAGGTTGGCGATGGCTAAAAAGGCAGTCGCCAGCCAAAAGACCTGGCGGTTAGAGAGAAGGGTTTTAACTTGGGGAAAGGGGTCTGTGGGAGTCACTTAGAGGCAAGATAGCCCAGTTCTTCCAATTTCTTAATCACTTTTTCGACGCTTTGTTCCACCGTTTCCTTGTCCGTATGGCACACCACCTCGGGGTTCAAGGGGGCCTCATAGGGGTCGTCCACCCCTGTGAAATGCTTGATTTCGCCCTTCATGGCCTTTTGATAGAGGCCCTTCAGGTCCCTTTGGGCGCAGACTTCCAGGGGGCAGTCGGCAAAGACCTCGACGAATTTCTGGATCTTGGCGCGGTTGTGGTCCCTCGCCTCCCGATAGGGTGAAATGACGGAGGCGATGGCGTTCACCCCGTGCCGGTTCAAAAGCTGGCAAACAAAACCCACCCTTTTCACGTTCTCATCGCGGTCTTCCCTGGAAAAGCCCAACCCCTTGGAAAGATGGGTACGGACAATATCCCCATCCAGCGTCTCGTGGGGAATTTTCAGTTCTTCCATCTTGAGGGCCACCCGCTCGGAGATGGTGGATTTGCCCGAACCGGAGAGTCCCGTGAACCATAGGGTGAAGCCTTTAGACTCTTGCATGAAAAGAAAACCGCCTTTGATGGAATATGCCCCAAACTAACACGCCCTCCGAATGAACTCAAGCAAGCCCATGTCCTGAAGTATTTCTCACAGGGCGTCATTGCGAGGAAATAGCCGCCGAATAGGCGGCAGTTTATGACGTGGCAATCTCAGTTTAAATATGCCTTAAATGACTAACGCGAACGGCAAACTGGGATCGCCACGCCGCTAACCGCCCCCATTGGGGCAGCTCCTCGCGATGACAGCATGAACCGAAGAAATAATACTCAAACTAATACACTACCCAATCGGTAGATGAAAATCTTCAAACCATTGATTAAACTACACGAGCGTTTTTCAACTAAGACCTATTTCCCTTGAGGAGGCATCATGTCCACACAACGTCCAAAAATAACGGTGGTAGGCGCGGGTAACGTCGGGGCTTCCTGCGCGGCCTGGATGGCCGAGAGGGACCTGGGCGACATCGTGCTGTTGGATATCCCCGCCGCCAAGGATATGCCCAAGGGAAAGGCCCTGGACCTCTTACAAGTGGGCCCTATCTCGGGATACAACTCAAGACTCAAGGGCACCACGGACTACGCCGACACCGCCGATTCGGATGTCTGCGTCATCACCGCGGGCGTGCCCCGCAAGCCCGGCATGAGCCGGGAAGACCTGGTGGCGGTCAACCAGGGCATCGTGACGGCCGTGACGAAGGAATTGGTTTCCAAATCCCCCAACGCCATTTTGATCGTTGTCACCAACCCGCTCGATACCATGTGCTACGTGGCCTACAAGGCTTCGGGATTTCCCAAGCACCGGGTCATCGGCCAGGCGGGGGTACTGGACGGGGCCCGCATGCGGACCTTTTTGGCCGAAGCGGCCCAGGTCGCGGTTGAGAACGTCACCGCCGGGGTCATCGGCGGCCATGGAGACGAGATGGTGCCGCTGGTTCGCTATTCCACCATCGCGGGAGTGCCTATTTCCAACATTCTCAAGAAAGAACAAATTGAAGCGATTGTGGAACGCACCCGCAAGGGCGGGGGCGAGTTGGTGGGGCTGTTGGGCGTTTCAGCCTGGTATGCGCCCGGCGCTGCGGCCGGCTCCATGGTCGAGGCCATTTTGAAAGACAAGAAATTGGTGGTTCCCTGTTCCGTTTATTTGGAAGGCGAATACGGTCTGAAAGACATGTACTTCGGCGTTTACAGCAAGCTCGGACGCAAGGGGTTGGAACAGGTGCTCGAAGTTCCCTTGAACGACGAGGAAAAAGCCATGGTGGCGAAATCCGCTTCCCTCATTCAGGACACCATGAAGGCGCTTAAATAAAAAACAGAATGAATCTTCCTTTGAACCCCAGGAAACGAACTTGGTTCTTCCTGGGGTTCCTGTTTTTCTTCTTCATCCTTCGTTTCTTTTTCGGCCTCTACTGCCCCCCCGTTACTGACGCCGGGGATTACGTGCAGACCTACGTTATCGGGCTCAAAAGCTACACCACCCACACTTGGCCCTATTTCGGCCCCGACGTTCAACAGCCCGAAACCCACTTTAAGACCCAAATGCCCGGTGCTTTGGAAGGGCTTCTGATATCCCTTTCCTTTTGGCTTTGGCCATCGGCTGAATCCCCTACCTTGTTTCTAAATCTTCTTTCTTTTCTAGCCCTCACCCTTTGGGGTTGGTATTGCGCCAAGCGTCTGCCGGGCTTTCCACCCCTTTTTATCTTGGCCTGGCTCTATATCGCCCCCTGGACTACCCACTATTCCGCCACCGTTATCAACCCTTCCTACGCTTTCCTGGGAAGCGCCTTGTTCTTCTTGGGCTTTTGCGAAACCCTGCCTGGGTTTTCACTGGGAGTAATAAAACCCCACTGGGCCAACCTAGCCATGGGTTTCGGCATCGCCTGGGCCATGCAGCTTCATATGTCTTATCTGGCTTTTTTCCCCTTCTTTTTGCTTTCTCTCTATTTCCAGTTTCAGCGGAAAAAGTTGGTACAGGCAGTGGGTTACTCGTTTCTCGGAGCCCTTCCCCTTTTAGCCCTGATCCTCCCGACCTATTGGCAGTACGGCTTTAACGCTGGGAAGGACGTTAATGGTTTTGTCACCGGTTTGAACTGGAATAACGTCAAGGATGTCCTGGGTACTCTGGCCCGGTATTGTTCCATCGCCAGTTTCGAGATGCCCCGCTTCATCGGAGACCACACCCATGAAAGGGAGATGTATCTATGGACTTCGCCCTGGCTCTTGGTGCCCGGCACCTTTCTTTGGATGTCGGGTTACCTCCAGCCCCTGGTCATGACCGGCTTCGCATGGGTCAAGAACCATCCCCGAATCGATTGGCCCTGGGTGAAGGGGTTGGGGATCGGGACCTTTCTTTTGGTTTACGGCCTCTTTCTTTTCTCACCCGACATGACCGCCTCATTTCGTTTGGTTCTTCTATTCCCCATCTTGTTTCTCTATAGCTTCTATTGCTTCGACGCCTTAATGGCAAACCGTTGGTGGAAATGGATTGGAATCGCCTTTATTGTTTTTGGAGTCTTTTTCCAGACCTGCTACGCCCTCAAGTGTATGGGCGGAGACACCTCCATTTACTCTCAATACCGGGACCGAATGACCCAAGCCCTGCGGCAAAATGACTACCGCATTTTTTCGGAAAGGCGAACCGGAAGCCTTTATTAATTTCCAAACATCAACCTAACACCCCGTGAAACCCGCGGTTCTTCCTTTTCCCAAGCCCTCCCTTTCCACCCCCAGTTAACCCACTCACGACCCTTGTCATATACAATGAATCCGCCGGTTTAAAAAACGGGGAGGCTGATATGCCACAAATCAATTTTTGGGCGGTGCTGGTTTCGGCGGTTGTCTATTTCGTGATCGGGTGGGTTTGGCACTCGCCCCTGATGTTTGGTAAGGTCTGGGAAAAGTGGTTGGGCTTCGACAAGTTGAGCAAGAAAGAAAAAAAAGCCATGATGAAGAAGATGGGCCCGGTGATGGGCGTGGCCTTTCTGACCACTTTACTGGCCGCCTACTGCCTGGCCTATACGGTGATGTCGGGCATGAGTTTTTACCACGTCGCCGGTGTGTCGGCGGGACTGCAGGCCGGTTTTTGGACCTGGCTTGGATTTATTGTGACCACCCAGTTGAACGGCGTTCTTTGGGAAAAAAAGCCCTTCAAGATTTACCTCATCAATATCAGCTACTACCTGGTTTCATTTTTGGTGATGGGTTCGATCCTGGCGGTTTGGCAGTAAAAGGCGGCTGACCGCCGGGGGGTCAATGGTTTTTCTTGGCCAGGGCGATGAGATATTTCTCGATCTTGTGAAGATCTTCCTGATTGATGGCAATCGTCTGCACCCCCGCGCGGTGGATGGTGCGGCCCATTTCGATAAAGGATTCGGAACGGACGATCTTCGCCAGAAACTTGAGGACCGATTGATAGCGGGGCAGGTGCAAACCGATCTCAACCACCGCCCCGATGGGGAAATCTTGTTCCCCCAAAAGCGCCAGCCCTCCCATGGAAATATCCTTGGTAACCGCGTGGTATAGCGAGGACTTGTGGGATAGGGCGGGAAGGTGGTCCACAGTGGTGGTTTTGTAGTCCACGTGTTCCAAAATGCTTTTGGAATCTTTAGGGTCCACCAATCGGTAATCGACCTTGACCGTCGCCACGATACGCTCATGCTGGCGTTTCTCGACCCATCCCCTTTTGGTAGGCATAAGATTCCTTTGTCGGATCTGATTGTCCGGGAATTATAGCCTGACCCGATACCCGAATTTATAGGTTTACGATCTCATTTCGGGGATTGCCCTCCTGCCAGCCCAGGATGAGGCAGGAAGCCAAAACCAAAAGGGTTCCCAAGATGAAATGGGGCGTCAGGGGTTCCCCCAAAAGCCCCCAGCCCAGAAGCGCCGCCAAAATGGGGGTGAGGAGGGATAAGAGGGTGCCCATGGAAAAACTGGTATAGCCGTAGCCCTGGGTAAACAAAAGCTGGGCCGCCATGGCGCAAAGCCCCATCACTATAAGTATCCCAAGCCCTGGCCCCGCCAAGGATTGAAACCTTCCCAGGGTCTCGAAAGCCCCTCCCAAAAAGGGAAAACCCAGCAAGCCCAATCCTGCGAAGAAGAACCCGAAGAGGGTAAAACTAAAAAAAACGGTCAAGGCATTGTCGGTTTTCCGGGCCACCTTGATGGCGGCCACCCCGCCTCCCGCCGCCATGCCGGACAATACCCCGGTCAGGTCCCCCCATTCAAAATGGTCGAAGCTCACCCCCAAAACCAGCCAGACCCCGATGCCGGCCAAAAGAAGCGTCAGGGCGAAACCCTTGGGCGGCTGGTGCTTTAAAAACAGCACCCCGAAGACATTGGCCCAAATGGAATAGGTGTAGTTAAGAAGCGTGCCCTTGGCCGCTGTGGTGAGCTGTAGGGTGATGAAATAAAGAAGGACGGTGAGGCCCCCCAGGATGCCCCGCCATAGAAGGGCCTCCCGGTTCACCAGTTTGAGTTTCTGGGGCCCGTAAAAATGAAGCAGGGCGATTCCCGCCAAGGCGATGGTGAAGCGGCAGAAGCTGGTTTGCACCGCCCCGAAGTGGTACTGGTTTCCCCATTTCACCAGGATCGGGAGGAAGCCGAAGAAAACCCCCGAGAGGGTCATCAAGAGGATGCCGTTATGTTTTATTCTTCCCTTGTGAATTGTTGGTTGAGGTTTTCGGTTCATTCCCATGGGCCGTTCTTGGTGTCTTGGTGGTGAAAATAGATGTGGCCGTTTGAGCCTCATAGGTGCTTTAACACGGGGCGCAGGTCACGGCCCGTTAATTCCCAGTCGCCCTTGCCCTTGAGGAATCGGTCGGGGTTCACCGCGATTTTCTTGCCCGCCACCTTGAAGACCGCCCTGTCCGACCGGCTGTCCCCTAAGACCGCCGTATGCTTCAAGGAAACCTTGTGGCGTTTGGCGAGGTCTTTCAAGAAGATCGGTTTTTCATGTTCCTCAAAAATCACCATGCCCCGGCCCGTCACCCTGCCTCCCTTGATTTCAAGGGTCGTCCCCTTAACCTCATCAAACCCAAAGCGGTCTTGAAAATACCGGGCGGATAATTCATAGCCCAGCGTGGCTAGGGCCACCCCGTGACCTTGTCTCTTGAGGGCCTTCACCGTCTCGCCGATCCCCTTCATCTTGGGGATCTGGGCCAAGGCCTTATGGATATCGGTCAGTTTCCAGCCCTTCATGCGGCGGGTCACCTTCTTGGCCAGGGTGAGGTGGTCGGTTTTTTCCACCAGCCAGTCTTCTTCCAGTTTCCGGAAATAATCTTCCGCCCCCATTTTTCTAAAGATGAACCGGGTCGTGGAAACGCCGTAGGTGAGGGTGCCGTCGAGGTCAAAGAGGATTACGCGCTTGGGGTTCAATGAAAAAGGGCCTTTCAGAGGATATGAAGGGCCCTTATTAAACGAAAAATAATGTTTTTTTAAAAGCCTTACGCTCACCCCATATTGGCGATGACGGCCGTGGCGAATTCGGAGCATTTCACTTCTTTCGCCCCTTCCATCTGCCGAGCGAAATCGTAAGTGACCACCTTTTGACTGATCGTCTTGTCCAGCGCCTTCACGATCAGGTTCGCCGCTTCCAGCCAGCCCATGTACTCGAACATCATGACGCCGGAAAGAACCACTGAACCCGGGTTTACCTTGTCCAGATTGGCGTACTTGGGGGCCGTGCCGTGCGTGGCCTCGAATATGGCGTGGCCGGTAACGTAATTGATGTTGCCGCCGGGGGCGATGCCGATGCCGCCCACCTGGGCCGCCAGGGCGTCGGATAAATAGTCGCCGTTCAGGTTCAGGGTGGCGATCACGTCGAACTCATCGGGGCGGGTCAAGACCTGCTGGAGGGTGATATCAGCGATGGAGTCCTTGATCACCAGCCCCGCGCCGGGCTTTCCCTCAGGGATCTTGCACCAGGGGCCGCCGTCCAGTTCCACCGCGCCGAACTCGCTCTTGGCCAGTCCATAACCCCAGTCGCGGAAGGCGCCTTCGGTGTACTTCATGATGTTGCCCTTGTGGACAAAATTCACGCTCTTGCGCTTCAAGCGGATGGCGTATTGGATGGCCGCCCGAACCAGGCGCTCAGTGCCTTCTTTGGAAACAGGCTTGATGCCAATGCCGGAGGTTTGGGGGAAACGGATTTTTTTGACCCCCATTTCCTTTTGCAGGAACTCGATCACCTTTTTCGCCTCGGGGGATTCGGCGGGCCACTCGATGCCGGCGTAAATATCCTCGGTGTTCTCGCGGAAGATCACCATGTCCACCTTCTCCGGGCGCTTCACAGGCGAGGGAACCCCCTGGTAATAGCGCACCGGCCGGAGACAGACATAGAGATCCAGCTTTTGGCGCAGGGCCACATTAAGGGAGCTGATGCCGCCCCCCACGGGCGTCGTCAGGGGGCCCTTGATGCCCACCAAGTATTCCTTGAAAGCCTCGATCGTGTCCTCGGGCAACCAGTTTTGGAACTTGTCAAAGGCGGTCTGGCCCGCGAAGACCTCGAACCAGGATATTTTTTTCTTGCCCTGGTAGGCCTTGGCCACCGCCGCGTCAAAGATGCGTACCGAAGCGCGCCAGATGTCCGGCCCCGTCCCGTCGCCTTCGATAAAAGGAAGCACCGGATTATCCGGCACCTTCAAGACCCCGTTTTGAATGGAAACTTTTTCGCCCTGCGGTGCTTTGACGTCTTTATAGGAATAAGACAAGGAAATCCTCCCCTGAAATTAGGTGATGGGTCCGCGATTGGACGCGGAAAAGAAAATCGTTCGCAGTTTATGCCTTGAAAAAAGGGGCGTCAAGAAAGACGCCATGAGAAAGGTTCTCAGGCTTGGGCGTCGGGGAGATGCCGGAAGTCTTCGGCACGAAGATTATACTTTCGCATCTTGCGCTGAAGGGTCTTGAGGCTCAGGCCCGACAAACAAGCCGCGTCCTGGAGTTTTCCCTTGGTTTTGGCAAGGGCGTCCACCAGATAGCCCCGCTCGGTGGTGTCCAGAAGCTGATCGAGCTTTTCACCGGAGGGCGAGACGATTCCTACGTCGAGCTTGGCGATTTGAGGGCCCGTGGCCATCAAACAGGCCCTTTCAATATGAATTTCCAGCTCCCTTAAGTTTCCCGGCCAGGGGTAGGTCATCAATTGGGAAAGGGCCTCCGGGCTCAGCTTTTCGGCCGGGGAGCCCGTCACCACCCGGAAGGTTTCGATGAAATGCTGGGCCAGAAAAGGAAGGTCCTGGGGGCGCTCCCTGAGGGAAGGCAATCGCAGGGTGCGGGAAGCGAACCGGTTGAAAAGATCCAGCCGGATGATTTCCTGGTGGACCAGCTGGTCGATATCTTGCCTTGTGGCCGCCACGACCCGTGGTTCGTTCTTCCCCGCCGTCTTAGCCAAAACGGACGCCAGTTTTTTCTGGCTGGCTTCACCCAGGCCGCAGATCTCATCCAGATAGAGGGTTCCCCCGGCGGCCTTTTCCCAGGCTCCGCCGGGTCCGAAAAGCCCGGCCGCGCAATCACCCTCCTGATTGTCCACGCAATGGAAGACATGAAAAGGGGCTTCGGCCCGGCGGGACCTTTGGTGAAGTGCGCGGGCGAATGATTTTTTTCCCGTGCCTTTTTCCCCCTGCAGCAGCACCGGCCAGCCGTCGTCGGCCCAATGGGACATCTGCTCAAACACCAGCTGGAACCGCTTATCCCGGCTGCTGATGGTTCCGGCGTTTTGGGGAAGGGGCGCGCCCTTGGTTAGCTCCGTGATATCCTTCACCACTTCCACGACATAATCGACCGATTTGTGGGACGCGTTCCAAAGGGGATAGATGGAAACCTGGAAATCCCGATTGGCCCCCTGTTCCCCCAGGGTGGCGTATCCTAGGTGGGGTTGTCCGGTCTCGAAAACCATTTTGGCTTTGCAGAAAAAACATTTTTCAGCGAAACCGTAGAAAGCCTGGTGGCAGGGAAGGCCGCGCAATTCGTCGAGCTTTTTCCCCAGGTTCTGGCTGGAGGTCTGGTTGACGAAGACCAGTCGGAACTGCCGGTCGATAATTTTCACCGACTGGGGCAATCCGTCCAAGACTTCCCTGAGAAAGGGAGCCTTGGTATAGAGGGCGGGAGGCCGGTAACGGCGGGGGCTCAAGCCGCGGCCCTATGCGTGGAAATCACGTCGGAAAAATTTCCTTAGTTTTTGGAGAGGCTAGGGGGAAGGGGCGCGGTTTCTGTTTTCTCAGGGACGCCCGAGGAAATGTAGTGCTTGAACCGCTTCTTCATTTCCAGCAGATCCTTGCGGATGGCCGAAAGCTTGTCCGCCAATTCCTGCTCCTCGCCGAAAACCTCGATCGCCTTTTCCAGAAGCTTCAGCGACTCCTGCTGAAGGGAAACTTCTTTTTGAATGAGCGATTGGAAGGATCCCGTTTCCACCTGCTCGGCAAGATGCCCCGTGACGGTCAGGGTCACCGGGATTCCCGTCAAATCGTAAAGGGTCTTCACGATGGCCTGGTAGTGCTTCTGCGCCGAGGCCAAGAGCTGCCAAAGGGCGCTGACCGAATTCTCGTCATCCTGGCCCACCGTGGCGGTGGCGGTGGAAAGAACCATCAAACGGCGATAAAAGAGGTCCAAAACCTGGAAGAGGATGGCGGCCTTGCGGAGGGTGATCTTGCTGATGTGGGTCTTGTTATTGAGGAGCACCTTCACTTCATTGACCTTCAACTCGCACTGCTCCAGCAATTCCCGGTTGGCGCGGGCGTCCCTGGGGCTGATGCGAAGGGCCCGGCTGGCTAAGTGCTGAACATTACGGCCTAAAGACTCTACCGTCTCAATAAGCTGAAAAAGCGAAAAATAAAAGTTCATGATCGGCTCCCCTATTCTTTCGACCTTACTTGGGTGGGCTTGGAAAGGCTTATTTAGTAGGTCAAAAGATTCTTTAGATGAAGTATAGCGACTGTACCTATAAGGTTACACAAATAATCGTCGGGACAATGTAAATTGTTAAAATATAAGGGTAATCGAAGCATTTAAGGTTTAGCGAAAAATAAACAGATTCTCAAAAAAGGTCATAATTGTCTCTTATGTGTCAAAATTTACACTTAATTAACAAGCTTTATACCCAAGTTGCCTAGCTTCCTTTGGGCTGTTTTAGCGAAACTTTGGACCACCAGTTCAATCCACCATCACGGAGAGGTGTTGCATGCTCAAAGAAGGCGCCAAGGCCCCTGAATTTTCTTTGGAAACAGACAAGGGAGAAAAGGTTTCGCTGAAGGATTTCAAGGGCAAATCGGTGGTGCTTTATTTTTACCCTAAGGACATGACGCCCGGCTGTACCCAGGAAGCCTGTGATTTCCGAGACAACTGGGAAAGGGTGAAGAAAAAGGGAGCCGTGGTTTTAGGCGTCAGCGCGGACCCCGTGAAAAAACACCAGACCTTCAAGGAAAAGTACAAACTCCCTTTCACACTGCTTTCAGATGAGAAAAAGGAAATGTTGAAAGAATACGGAGTGTGGAAGAAAAAGAAATTCATGGGCCGGGAATTTATGGGTATCGTGCGTTCCACGTTTCTCATCGGCAAGGACGGCAAGATTGAGAAGATCTGGTCCCCTGTCAGCGTGAAGGGCCATGTGGACGAGGTCATAGAAGCCCTATAGGGTTGGCCCTGGGTCGACACGCCTTCTCTCATCCGTAATGGGAATATAGTCCAGCTTCACGTCTCCTACGATCTGGCATTGGCAGGCCAGCCGCCATGAGGGCCTTGCCTTGATCGTGGCCAGGGTCTGCCTTTCCCTCTCGGTGGGGGGCGAAAGGTTTTCCATTCCCTCAATCACTTCCGTCAGGCAGGTGGTGCAAACCGCGCGCTCGCACCGGTAACGGATCGGCAGGTCGTAGCGGAAGGTGGCGTCTACCAGGGTGTCTTCCACGTCCACCTCGCCCGATTCTCCTGTCCTGGGAAAAGTAATCTTGGCTTTTTTAATTTCTTCCGGCATGTCTTCCTCTTTAATTTACGCTGACGGACCGTCCAGCCCTCGTTGAAAGCTTATCAAGGCTCGCATAGAATGCGGATAAGTTTTTTCAAGGGGGCGCTATGGCCTTTCTCCGTTTCCTGCATCTTTTTACCTTTGTCTTCTGGTATGGAACCCTTCTATATTTCACCTTCATCCAAGCCCCGGTCCTCTTCAAGACCCTTCCCCGGGACCTTTTCGGATTGGTTCAAAGCAAGCTCTTTCCGCCCTTTTACATCATCAGTTACGTCTGCGGCACCTTCCTTATCGTCTCGTACCATTTTCTCAATCCCCTGAAGCCCAACGACCCGCAGGACTGCGTAAAGATCACAGCCCTCTATCTGATGCTTTTGCTTTCCCTGGCCCAAGGAATGTGGATCGGCCCCAAGGCCGCCCAGCTTCGCTTAGACCGCATCGCCGCGGAAGAGGCCAAGGACGCGCCGAAAGCCGAGAGTTTGAGCCATGAATTCGGCAAGGCCCACGGGATTTCCAGCCTGATCAACCTGCTGGTGATCTTGTCCGGCCTGGTTTATCTCATCTACTTCAATCTCAAGCCCGCCGCTCCCGCACCTTCCCTAATCCAAAAAATATTTGGATGATTTCAAAAGCTTTTCTTTTTCCCTTTTTCTTTTTTGGATTAATTCTTCTTGTTCTTCCCTCTTGTGCGCATGTTCCAACACCCAATTCCAATGGACTTGGGGCCATGTCCCAAACCCCCGCGCCTCCAAACGATAAAAACGCCCAAACTTCCAAACTTTTTCCTCTTCTTCACTATCCCTACCAAGAGGAAGCGCCAAATCCGATTGAAATAAGCGAGACCTCCCTCCTTGCCTCGGAAAAGGATTGGAGTCGCGACCTGCAAACCCAGCCTGACCGCCTGGACTTGATCCTTTCCCTCGCCAAGGCGGATCAGGCCCTGGGTTGGTTTGAAACCCAGTACGCTCTTTTAGCCCAGACCCTCCAAAAGATTGACCAGAAAGAGGCGAATTTTCAGTGGAGTCCTGGCCAGGAACTGCCCGATTCCCCCGCCCATCTTCTTTCCACCGCCCTTTTGGAATCGGAGGCTTTCTACTTCAATCAAGGCCCGGATCAAACCGAAAAGGCTTCCCGCTTGGCGCGGCTGGCCATGACCTACAACGAGCAGGACCCCTACGCCTATAACGCCTTGGCCGTCTGCCATCAAATCCAGGGCAATTCCCAGCACACCTTGAAATACCTTTTGATCGCCTTGAGCCGGGACCCTCAAAACTGCATGGTTCTGGGAAATATCGGCAGGCTTCTCTCGAGCTTGGGAAAGAAAAAGGAGGCGAGGATCTATTTCAAGCGGGTGATTTCATTGAACAGAGAGCCGGATGAGACAAAGGAAGTGAAGGCCTACTTGAGAATTAAGCCTTAGGTCCCTGCGCACGGGCCCGTTCCTCATTGATATAGCGGGTGGCCTCGGAAAAGCCGTAGACCGGGGCATCGGTCAGGGCCTTTAAATCGTTGGTCTTGCCGATCTTTTCGTAATATTCCATCATCCCGGCCAGAACCAGCATGAGAAAGAAGAGGGAAGGTTCCCCAAGGGTCTTAATGAGGTATTGCAGAAAGAAAATGACCGTCACCGGGTAGGTGTGGCCCTCGTCGCCCAGGGGCAGAACCAATTCGGCCAGCCGGCCGTCCTGTTCCTGGATCAGTTTAAGCGTAACCGCCCTCTCAACTTTTTCAGGCGCCGTCTCCAGAAGCGTTTGATCCTTCCCCAAGATCACCGGCCGAAACAGGCCCTTGGGGTTGACCGTATCGGCCATGGCCTGCTGGAGATAGCCGAACAACAGAGAAACCTGCTTGTTCTCACCCAGCAAAAAGAGAAGCCGGGCCGTCGCTAGGCTGAAAAGCTGAATCTCGTCCCGCTCCCGGGAGATCCCGTCCACTTCTTCGGACTGATATTCCACAAAAGCCTTAAAGGGCGCCTCGAAAACCACCTTGGCGGTGCCGATGTTTTTTTTGATTTCTTCCACTGGGGCGGTCACTCAATCCGGTCCTTGAATGATTTAGTACTTAGGAACCGACGAATCCACCTGATCGCTCCAGCCCAGGATGCCGCCCGCCACGTTGACCAGGTTGGAAAAGCCCTGCTGCTTTAAAAAGTTGATGGCTTTCATGCTCCGCACCCCGCTCTTGCAATGCACCACGATTTCCTTGTCCTTCACCTTGTCCAGTTCATGGAATCGGTTAGGCAGTTGGGATAGAGGCAACAAGGTGGAACCCTTGATGTTGGCGATCTCGTACTCGTTGGGCTCGCGCACGTCCAACAACAGAAAATCTTGTTTCTCGTCCATCTTGACCTTCAGTTCCAGCGGTGTGATTTCATCCTTATTCATCACCTTGACCTCCTGGGTCTGGGTGTCTTCCACCCTCATGCCGCAAAATTGCTCGTAATCGATCAGCTCGTGAATGGTCGGGTTCGTTCCGCAGATAGGGCAGGCCGGGTCCTTGTGAAGTTTTAAGGTGCGAAACTGCATGTCGAGCGAGTTGTAGATCACGAACTTGCCGATGGCGGGCTTGCCGATGCCCGTGATGAGCTTGATGGCCTCGGTGGCCTGGATGGCCCCGATGGTGCCCACCATGGCGCCCATGACCCCGCCCTCGGCGCAGGAAGGCACCTCGCCCGGGGGAGGCGGTTCGGGGTAAAGGCAGCGGTAGCAGGGCCCCTCGGGGGTCTTGAAGACCGTCATCTGCCCGTCGAAGCGGAAGATGGAGCCGTAAATGTTGGCCTTACCCTGAAGCACCGCCGCGTCGTTGGTCAGGTAGCGGGTCGGGAAATTGTCCGTCCCGTCAATGATCAGATCGTAATCTTTCAAGATGCCCATGATGTTGTCGCTCTTCAGGGCCACGGCGTAGGTATTCACCTTCACGTCCGGGTTCAGGGCCTTAAGCCGCTTGGCGGCCACTTCCACCTTGGGTTTTCCCACATCTTCGGTGGTAAAAAGCACCTGGCGTTGCAGGTTGCTGGCGTCCACCGTGTCGAAATCCACAATACCGATGGTGCCCACACCCGCCGCGGCAAGATAAAGGGAAATGGGGCATCCTAACCCGCCCGCGCCTACCACCAGCACCTTGGCTTCCAAAAGTTTCTTTTGACCCGTTACCCCCACCTCGGGCAGGAGGATATGGCGCGTATAGCGTTTGATTTGGTCTTGGCTGAGATTCATGGGTTTCTCCCCGGTGATTTAGGTGAGGCTTAGGCGGCAACAGGAAAAGCATGATAGGGGCGCAAGAAGGGGCAAATCAACCAATGATCGAATCCCCGCCTTTACGACCCCGACTTTTCCAAATAGCTTTTCAGCATTTCCAAGGTTTGGGTGGTCCTGCGCTTATGGGAAGCAAGCCCGAACCCCAGGCCAAAATAGATCTTTTCCCCCAGTCCCTTTGGCTCCACTTTCATCCAATAAAAGGAGACTCGGCATCCCTTTTCAAGGGGGGTGATTTCAATCGCGGCCCTTCCCATTAAATTACCTATGTAATCCATGAATATTCGTCGGGGAGGTTCCAACCCGGCGATCCGGTAGTTGAACTTCGCCGGAGGAAATGTTCCTTCAACCTCGAAATGGATTTCCTGGCCGACGAAGGCCTTCGACTCCCCCTCCCATTTCATTTTTAAACCCAACCGCCAGCAGGACCGTACTTCCCAATCGATCAGGGCCCGGTAAATTTTTTCAGGTGAACTTTCAATGTCGATTTCTTCCCGGCTTTGGTAATAAGTCAAACTTCGCTCCTGCCCCTGAAGGTTTCTAAACAATTTTCACCACCAAGACACGAAGACACCAAGAAAAGCTCTTATTTCCAAGGTCCAAATCCCTATTCTTGCCTAACTTGGTGCCTTGGTGCCTTGGTGGTAGAAAAAGTTTTACTTGTTGTTCCAAGTCAAACTATTGAATTTGGCAAGTCACATTGTTATTTTAACTGAAAATGAATATCACCTTAAAAGAAGTCCAAGAAAAAGCAACTTCCTCCCCCCAGGAAATCCGGGAACTAATCTGCGAGCTTTGCCGCAATTTCTACCAATTAGGCTGGGCTTCCGGCACCGGCGGCGGCATTTCGGTGCGCGAGGGCGACAAGATTTACATGGCCCCTAGCTCTGTCCAAAAAGAACGTTTAATACCTCAGGATATTTTTGTTCTCGACCTGGAAGGCCAGGTGGTACAGGAACCTGGCGGTGACCTGAAGCTTTCCCAATGCGCCCCCCTTTTCATGCACGCCTACAAACAGCGCAACGCCGGGGCGGTACTTCACAGCCATTCCCTCAACGCCGTCATGGCCACCGAGCTTTTCGACAAACAGTTCAGCGTCCACAACCTGGAAATGCAAAAGGGAGTGGAAGGCTACGGGGCCTTTGACACCGTGGAAGTGCCGATTATTGACAATACCGCTTACGAATGCGACCTGGCCGATTCCTTGGGCGAGGCTATCCGCAACAACCCCAGGTCCCACGCCATTCTGGTTCGCAACCACGGGGTCTATGTCTGGGGGAAGGACTGGAAACAGGCCAAGACCCATGCCGAATGCTACGACTACCTCTTCGCCGCCTCTGCCCGCAGAAAACAACTGGGGATCGCCCTATAATCCTTTAACATCGGAGGTTTGGAGGGCCGCCAAATCTTTACCAACCATTTAAAATATCAATCAGTTAGTAAGGGGAGGAATCATGAAAGCCATTTGGATCGATACGAATAAAGAAATTACCGCCGAGGAGCTCAACGCCCAGGGCGTGACTTACGAGCAGTTCGAAACCGACGAAACCAAATACAAGGGGCCTCTGGAGGCCCTCATGAAAGAACGCGGCTATGTCACCATGGACCAGGTGAAGATGTGGCCCGAGATGCCCAACTTCGACGCCCTCTGCCAAAAGTTCGTGGGCGAGCACCTGCACACCGACGACGAAGTCCGCTTCCTTTTGGGCGGCTCGGGAGTCTTTGAAATCCGAAGCCTCGACGACCGCTGGATGAAGGTCACGGTCGAACCCAGCGACTTCATATTGGTTCCCGCCAACCGTTTCCACCGCTTTTATCTGACCGAAGAAAAGAACATCCATTGCGTCCGGCTCTTCAAGGACCAATCGGGCTGGACCCCCCTCTACCGCAAGGACTTGGAAGCGGCGGGCGCCACCACATAAGGTTGTCTTCGGTTCAACGAAGGGGCGGGATCATTCCCGCCCCTTTTTTTGTGTCCCTAATCCCTACTCCAATTGAAGTGGCTATAATGACCGGGCTTTCACCAACTTCTCTTTCGGGGTGCTATGCCGGAGTTTATTTTAACGCCTGAAAAAAAAACGCTTCCTCAAGCCCCTTCCCTTCTGGATCAAATCCATAAATTGGGATTTCCGGTCGAAATCAATGTGAAGGGAAAGCCGGAAAACTGGGAATCCCTTCGTTTTTATGAACCCGGTCCCCCAGAAATTGAATGCCATGTGATTTACGATGCCGAGGAAGGCCGGTACGTCCTTCAGGTATCTTCCGACTCCCCGACCGAGGCCTATGACCTTCAACTTTCTCTCGTGGAAATTCTTCTTAAAAACCTTGGCGGCCAGGTGGATAACCGCTTCACCCGCGAGAGATTTTCCGCCGCCGAATTCATCAAAAAAATGGCTCATCACCGGGGCTCCCTAAGCGCTCACTGGGATATCCTCTGGCTGGTCTTTTCCTGGGCGGTCGTCTTTTTCGGAATTTTTCTTTGTTTCTCAGTCCACCCCGGCATGCAGGGGGCCGTGGTTTCCATCGTGGTATTGGCACTGATAAGCGCCGCAGGTTTAACCTACACCCGATTTAAAAGCAAATGACCCCGGCGGAAACCACCCGCCTTTTGAAACAGAAAGCCACCGAACTTGGGTTCGAGCTTTCCGGCGCGGCCCCCGCCCTTCCCTCCCCTAATTTTGCCTATTACCTGGATTGGCTCGCCAAGGGCTACGCGGGTGAAATGGGCTATCTGGAACGCCGAAAGGCCGAACGCGGCGATCCCCAATTGGTTCTCCCAGGCGCCAAATCGTTTTTTTGTGTGGGCCTTAGCTACAACCCCCAACCTGAACATTACCCCCTGTTAGAGAAACATCCCATTTCCTGTTACGCCTGGGGACAGGATTACCACAAGGTTTTGGGTGAAAAGTTAAAAGCTCTGAGGGATTACCTTTGCGAAACCCTCTGCCCCGGCGCCCAGGCCAAGTGGTATGTGGATACCGGACCAGTTTTGGAGCGTAGCTTCGCCGCCCAGGCGGGCTTGGGTTGGATCGGCAAGAACACCCTGCTCTTAAACCGCAAGTTCGGGTCTCTTTTGTTTTTGGGAGAAATCCTAACGGATGTTGAACTGACCTATGACGAACCCGTCGATAACCTTTGCAAAACCTGCACTTCCTGCCTGGATGCCTGCCCGGTTGGTGCTTTGGAAGAGGCTGGTGTCTTAAACGCAAACAAATGCATCAGCTACCTCACCCTCGAACATCGTTCGGATTTTAAAGGTCATGTGGACCTGCACGGCTATCTGGCCGGTTGTGACCTCTGCCAAACCGTTTGCCCCTACAACGCCAATGCCCCGGCGGGACGAGAGGAAGCCTTTGCTCCCCGGCCTGAAATTCTGGAGTTAACGAAGGAGAAAGCCTCTCAAATGGTCGAAGAGGATTTTAAGAAATTCATTGAGAAGAGTGCGTTGGAAAGAATTAAATATCCAATGTGGAAAAGAAATACGAATTCAGGATAGAACGCCAAAGATTGTCCTATCTGGATCCCCATAGTGGACAATCCCAAATTAAATTTAAGCAGTTTATGAGGTTGGTTTCCTTTTCAGCCCGCAACCTCTTTCAAGAGTGCCAAAATCTTGCCTTCGCCATCTCGGTTCGAAACCCTGTCGAATACAAACATAAAAACTGTAAAGAGAGTCAGTATCAACTCGAAAATTGAATATGGAACCCACTCAATCGTTTGGTGACTCAACCCTGGCAATTGAAGAAAGCTTTTTGCCAATACAAACAGAAAAAGTCCTAACGCAATAAAAGCTAGTAACCAAATGGGGAAAGCGGGTCCAGGCAAACATCCATAAATGCGGCTTCCTTTACCCCGGTTTTCGATCTTACCCCGAATGGTTATTTTCCCTGCCCCACGAGAGAAAAGTGAAGAAAGTGGGGTAAAAGATATTTTGAAACTTCCGTTTTCCACATTCCCAACGAGTTTCTCGTAATAGGGCAGTAAATGGAACGTCGGCTCTTTGATGATTCGACTCGACAATTCATGCTCGATTTTTTCTGGAGAATCGGAACTGTTTATTTCAAAGGGCCGCCATAAAAATATTTTGATTCGTGTCAAAAAAGGCATATCAACACCTCAATGAGCATTTAATTTTCTTGTCCAAACCGGGGACCCGTCGGGGACAATTAATTCTATTACTCTGGCATATCAATCTTAGGAATACTGCTTTCCGGCACATGATGCATGCCGTGGGCACCAGCTTTGCGAATGGTTTCAAAAAAAAGCCCGAAATCTTCTTTCAGTTTTGAAATATCCAACCCCAAATAGGTTTCAGGAAGCTGATTCCATTTATCCAAAGCCTTCTCATACATCCCCATGGCGCCGGGCCAGTTGCCGTTCTTGTAGTGGTGAACGCCCACGGCGACTTGAATAATTGCTTGATAGTGCAACTTATCCAAACCCTCCACCTTCATCCAAATATCCTCAATCATTTCATGGCATTCGAAATAGAACCCACCGTTGAATAGGCGTATTCCCTCCAGGTATTCATGAAGGTATTTAGAATTCTCATCGGCTTCCCAATCCTTTTTCATGACTTCCTCAATCAGGGTCTGGTCCGCCTCGGGGAAGTTGTATTTGGAAAGATCATCGGGCTTCACCCAGGCAAAATCGGCCACCTCGATCTTCTGGGGAACCCCGCTTTTGATTCCGCAAAGGAAGATGTTCAGGCGCACCGCGCGGTTGGGATACTGGTAATTGACGATCTTGTAGAACTTGCGGATGAAAACTTCAATGCCCAGTTCTTCCTTCAGTTCCCGCACCACGCATTGTTCCAGCGATTCGTTGGGTTCTTTCTTGCCGCCGGGCAGTTCCCAGAAGCCCCCGAAAGAATCCTCGGGGCGTCTTTGGGTGATGAGATAAAGCCCATTCTCATAGATTAGGGCCGCGCCGACTTCGAGGGGGGATTGAGGGAAATTCATAGGGGAAATGTACCTGAAAATCGCTAATGAACCAACAAAGGAAACATCTAAATATTCACCACCAAGGCACCAAGAACGGGATTAGATTATTTTAAAACCCCTATAAGGTTTATTTTGGTTTTACTTGGCGCCTTGGGGGTAAAGATTGCTTTTTCTTTCTGGCTCGCCTTTTCCTCTTCTTCGGTTTTTGGGTTTTCTGAAAGGGCATTTTGCCTTTTGTATCCGGCGGAGGAAGAGTTTCCCCGCCGATCAGGCGGATCTTTCGGGCCTTGGGGACCTTTTTAACCTGGTATTCACGCCGAAGGGCCGTGGAATAGTCACCCTGGGGTTCCTGGAAGATCAGCCGAACCGGCCCATGGGCGGCGGTATATTTGCTTCCCTTGCCCGAATTATGGGTCTCGATGCGCTTTTCAACGTCCTTGGCGATGCCGGTGTAATAGGTGCCATCGGCGCATTCGGCGATGTAAAGGCTCCACTCTTCCTTGGGGTTCTTCACCGGCCCCTCAGTTCACAAACACGATCTCGCCGACCGGGGGAATGAGCTTCATCTTTTCGCCCTCACCCAGGAAAAGCTTCACGGCCTTCTTACCCTCTTCCCCCATATCCACTGTGCGATCATTGACCCACATGCCGACGAACTTGTCTGCCACTTCCCGCGAAAGGCCCCGGCCGAAACCGAGGGCGTAATCCAGCGCTTCGTCACGGTGCGCCAGGGAATATTCGATCGATTGCTTGAGGTGCCTGGAAACCTTAGCCTTCACATCGGGGGCCAAGTCCTTGCGGATGGCATTTAAGCCCATGGGAAGCACCATGCCGGTCTTTTGAAACCACCATTCGCCCAGTTCTAATATTTTGTGCAGGCCCTTTTCGTGGTAGGTCAGCTGGCCCTCGTGGATCAGCAATCCCGCCTCCACCGTTCCCTTCACCACCTCATCCATGATGTGATCAAAATCCACGACCACTTCCACGAAATCGGGCAGGCAAAGCCTCAGGGCCAAGTAAGCGCTGGTCAATTTTCCAGGCACCGCGATTTTCCGGCCCTTGAGCTGGTCGATGGTCATGGCTTCGGTGGCCACCACCATGGGGCCGTAGTTGCGGCCGATGGAACCACCGTGGGTCAAGACATCGTACTTGTCCTTCACATAGGCGTAAGCGTGGGCCGAAATGGCCGTGACTTCCATGCGCCCTTCCCGGGCCCAGTCGTTGAGGGTCTGGATGTCTTTCAAAACATGTTCATATTCGATGCCCTCGGTGTCCAGCTTGCCCTTGGCGAGGCCATAAAACATGAAGGCGTCGTCGGCGTCGGGGCTGTGGGCGAGGCGGATGCGGGTGGTCATGAAAATCCCTTTCAAATGATTCGGAATGGCTTGTTTATTTTTCATCTTCCCGGCAGGGAGCGGTTTTTTCAACCGGAATCATGGGAGGGGGACATAAAAAAAGGCTCCGGGTCCCTGGTCCCGGAGCCTATACGAAGACGAGAAAAGGTCAATTAACCGTAATGGTGCCCGCCATGGCCGTGCAATTGGTGGAGCCGCAAGCGTTCGTGCTGCAGGTCCTCGCGTGATTACCGCAATGGAAATAATAGATTCCTGTGGCAGGAAAGACATAGGTTATAGGGCCGCTCGTGGTTCCGCCCGTCACGAGGCAGGTCACGGAACCGTTGTCAAACCACAAGGGATGGGTGCCGTTGGCGGGCAAAATAATCGTATCGCCCACATGGGCCGTTAGGGTCAAGGACCCTCCGGTCGCCGTGGTTCCCCCGCTTGCCGTATAAATAAAGCCGCTGGCGGAAATGCCGGTAGAAACCGACGCGGTGGAAACCGTGATAGTCACGGGTGCGGCGGTCGAGGTAATGGTTGGGGTAAAAGTTTTGGTCAAAGTCATGGTCGCGGTAAAGGTGGAGGTGGGCGTACCCGTAGTGGTTGGCGTGTTGGTAATAGTGGGACTATTGGTGGCCGTGACGGTCAAAGTGGCGGTGGGGGTGTTGGAGGGGGTCGAGGTTGGGGTTTTCGTCGAACTATTGGTAGTGGTTGCCGTGGCAGTGGCGGTGGAGGTTGCCGTCGGGCTGTTGGTAGGTGTGGATGTCTGGGTTTGCGTCGGCGTATTGGAAGGGGTGGAGGTGGCTGTAGCCGTGGAGGTCGTCGTTGGACTGTTAGTAGGCGTCGAAGAAGAAGTTGCCGTTCCCGTTACCGTGGCTGTAAAGGTGGCTGTTCGAGTGGAAGTCTCCGTCGGACTGTTCGAGGGTGTGGCGGTTCCGGTTTGAGTGGAGGTATTAGAAGGGGTGGAGGTAGGGGTGTTTGTAGCGGTCACGGTGGGGCTGTTCGTGGATGTAGCCGTGGACGTAACCGTTGAAGTCACAGTGAGAGTAAAGGTTCCGGTAAAGGTGGCTGTCACAGTCGGGCTATTCGTGGGCGTGGGGGTAAAGCTGGTGGTAGGGCTGTTCGTCGGGGTGGAGGTTGAGGTGGGGGTTGGGCTATTCGTGGAGGTTGAAGTTTGGGTGGTCGTGGAGGTGACCGTTGGGCTGTTGGTGGGAGTCGGAGAAAAGCTTGGCGTGGGCGTATAGGATGGAGTGGAGGTAATCGTCGGCGTGGCGGTATCGGTGGGGGTTCCGGTATAGGTCAGGCTGGGGGTGGGGGTAGGTGAAAGGGTATCCGTCGGGGAGGGGGTCGCGGTCGGGGTATCCGAGGGGGTAAAGCTGTTGGTGGATGTTGGGGTAGGGGTGGGACTATTAGTAATAGTCGGTGTATCGGTCGGGAGGGGGGTATTTGTGGAGGTGAGTGTGGGTGTTGAAGTTAAAGTGTTGGTAATCGTGGGGGAGAAAGTGGAAGTTCCCGTTGGGGTAGAAGTTGAGGTGGGAGTGGGACTATTGGATGCCGTGGGACTGGAAGTAGGTGTCGAACTGAAAACCGCAGTATGGGTCGCGGTTCCCGTGGGGGTAGGGCTAGAAGTAGGAGTGTTTGTGGAAGCCAAAGTGGAGGTGGATGTCGGGGTCGAAGTGGAGGTTCCAGTGACAGGCGTGGCGGTGGGATTGGAATTGTTCGGGGGGCTCGTGGGAGATGATTCTGAGGGACGGGAACAGGAAATAGCGGTTAGACCACCCACCCATAGAACCAAAAATGTAAAGGCAACCCTGAAACGCACTTCATCCTCCCCCAACAACCCATAGGTCTAACATTTGGCTCTATTGACTAGAGGGGGGGCAAGGGAAGGGTTACCTAACCTAAAACAAATTAATTGGCGGAAAGGGGGTCCAAAATGGCCGAAAGTACCCTTGGTTTATCGGTCAAATCCCTAAAAACAAAGTCGGGGGATTCGGCTTGAAGCTGTTCCAGGGTGTAATTACTGCTCGCGACCGCAAGGGTACGGACCCCCAGGGGCCTCCCGCAAAGCACATCGTTGGGGGTATCACCAATGATCACGATCTCTTTCCCCTTAAAATCCTGTCCCGTTAGACGTTTGGCTTCGGCCACGGCCCGGGGCGGCAGATCGGCCCGGTTTCGGGTTCCATCGCCAAAGGCCCCGAAAGAAAAATAGTGGTTCAGCTTATGGGTTTCCAGCTTCCACCGGGCGCCTTCCTCGAAATTGCCGGTCAGTAAACCCAACAACAGTTCTTTCCGGGGTTCCAATTCGGCCAGCAGTTCCTTCACACCGGGCTTCAACTGTACATGCTGGGGGCCCTTCACCCTTTCCTTCAGGCTTCTCAAGTATCTTTTCTGTATGACGGGCAGGGCCTTGGCAAAATCCTCTTCCGAAACATTATTGCCATCCAGAAGTTCCCAAATGATTTGCGGGTCGGTTTTTCCCCCCGCCCGATACCGGGAGGCGTCCACCTTCACAGGGATATTCATTTCCCTAAAGGAAACCTCGATGGAACTGGTGAAGGGCTCTTCCCAACCCTTGCGGTAGGTGCTGAGAAGCGTTCCGTCGATATCGAAAAGGACCAGCCTGGTAGGAGTCATAATTAAATTACCCTTTGGTATTCGTTTAGGTCTTTTTTCCAAACCACCACCCCGCAAAAGCGCTCCCCTTCGGGACAAACGGGGATAGTTCCGGCCCGGCTTCGAAGCCCGCAGGGAGGCAATAACCACTTGCCGATGCGGGGATGGGTTTCCCGCACCTGCTTGGCCTCATCCAACGAGGCCTTCCATATCTCTTCTTGGGCGTTGTAGCAAAGCCTCATGGCGTGCTTGTGGTGAAGATTGAGGAGGTCTGAAGATTCGGTAAACCGCACCGCCACGGCGTTAGGAAGAAGATAGGCTGCGAACTCATCCGAGACACCCATCTTTTTTAACCTGACGATTCCATCCCAGGTGCGATCCATAATTTCAGCGTATTCCTTTTTCAATGCCGGGTCCTGCTCCAGCAAGACTGGCACCAGGTAATCGGGCTCGTCCAGCGTGAGAGCGTAAAGGGCAGGGCGGGAAGCCGGGGTCATGCGGTGGCGTTGGTCCTGGGAATCCCCGGTATGGGAAAGTTTTTTTCGGAAGGTGTAGTGGGGATGGAAGAGCGCCCGGGAAAGCTTGCTGTGGGTAGTGACATTCAGGGTCTCGCCCAGGTACTTGTTTTTTCCAGGGTCCAACGCCAATTCAATGGCCTCGTCATCGGAAAGGGCGGAAGCGGGCAGGCCAAAAACCTCTCGGACTGAGGAGGCTAACATCCTCTCGCCTTCTTTTGAATAATCCACTAGCTTGGAGGTATAACCCTCCAGCGAGGCGTCGAATTCTTCCCGGAATCGCTTATGGGTCTGGGCCGAGGTTTTAAAAACTTCTTCCATCCTAAATTCGGCGGTCTGCTCGGGCTCCAGCGGCCTTTCCAATACGGCCTTGTATTCGGGGGCGATGGCCAAAACCTCCTCCACCATCTTCCCGACCACCAGCCGCTGTTCCAGGGGCGTGTCCAAAGTCTGGCAAAGGCGCCAATAACGCAAAAGGGTGAGCCCCGAGACCGTGTGGTAAAGATAGGCGAAGGCCGCCACCGGCAGTACGTAACGTGCCACTTCCTGCGATTTTTTCTGCACCGCCCCCGAGGCCTTCTTGCCGTGGGGGTCGATCTTCTTGAAGCGGACAAAATATTCCCGCTCGACCAGGAGCTTCAGCTTTTCCGTTAGAGCTTGGTAGCTTTGGGCCTGAAAGGCCGCCGTCTCCCGGTAAATCTTCTCGGCGTCCCCCGCCAGAGGCGGAACGGCCATCTGGGTCGGGTCTACGGTGACATAACGCTGGGACACCTGCTCCGAATTGTAAAAGGGATGGCTGTGCAGGAAGCTCCAGATGAACTGGCGCGAGACGTTTTCCAGGGCGAATTGAAAGTGGGCGTGCTGGAGGGTGGTGTGGTGACCCGCCTTGTAAATGGATTTGGCCAGGTCGTCGCGCTTTTTGAGGCGCTCTTCCCGGGCGGACCCCTCCAGCCCCGCGCCCATGACCTGCTCGGTAGTGATGATGCCCTTGCTGGAATAGCAGGTCCGAGCCGTCGCCACCGCGTTATCGAAGGGTTTGTGGAAAGCGTTGACGAGGGTGACTTTGGGGGAAGCGGAAAGAAAGGAGGATTCGGTCATTTCGGTCATGGCCTTTTCAAAGGGGGGCTGTCAAAGCGGTTCATTTTAACGGAGGCTTCTTCCCAAAGTCACGGGGCAAAACCCAGGCGGGCTCGGTATCTCGTCCCGTTCGGGGTTGGCCCGTTGAAAAAGGTATAATAACTCCGCCTCATCGACATCCGACTAAAGGACCCCAAGGTTTGGACCTTTCTTACACGAAACAAGACCGAACCCCGATCCCTCAAGCTCTCCCTTTTCCACTCGGGATGGGTGTTTTGCTTTTTCTGGTTTGCTTTGAGCTCTACCTCACCCATCTGACTCCCCTATTCATGGATGACGACTCGCCTGAAACCATCACCGCGGCCTTTAGCCTAGGGCTTCAGCACCCTCCCGGTTACGCCCTTTTATCCCTGACCCAGCGCCTCTTATGCCTCCTCCCCGTGGGAAATCCAGGCTTCCGAATCAATCTGGGTTCGGCCTGTTTGGGAGCGGCCAACACGGTTTTGATCCTCTTTTTAAGCCGGAAGATATTCCAACGGCTCATCCCCGGCGGGTTTGGACCCTTCTCCGTTTTTCCAGCCGGAATCTGCTCCCTTTGCGCGGCCCTGATCCCTGCCTTCTCACCGACCTTTTGGGAAAAATCCTTGGGAGCCAAGGGGTTCCTCTATCAGGGGGCCAGCTCCCTGGCGCTTTTGATGCTCGCCTGCCTTTTGAAGGACAGCGCTCAAGGGGGGGACAAGGATTCAAGTTCCCGCTCCAGCTCCTGGTTCCTTTTAGCCGTTCTTCTTTTTGGTCTTGGTTTTGGGTGGCATTGGGAAACCCAGGTCTTATTTATTCCTATTCTTTTCATGTTTAAAAAACCATTCCCAAAAGACTCCCTCTTAAAACCTTGCGCGATGGGTCTCTCCTTTCTTTTAACCGGCGCCTCCGTTTTGCTTTATTTGCCGGTAAGGGCCCGCCTCCATCCGGTTTTAGACCTGGGAGAACCGGTGAATGCGCGGCTCTTTATGGACGATTTTTTCCGTTATTACACCAGCCAGCATGATTTAGGCTTGGCTTCCACCTTTTGGGGCGTCCTGAGGGGCCAACTTCCCTGGCTTCGATTAAGTCAATTGTTCCAAACCATCCTCGACATTCAAGGGCGCGCCATCACAAGGCATCTATGGGGGGAAATCGGGCCCGGAGTCCTCCTTTTAGCCTTGCTCGGCTTGATTGTTTGGATGAAATCCAAGGAGCGCAGAATGCTTTGGGCCCTTTCCACTCCCCTTGTTTTACTGGCATTGGCCCTCTGTTCCGCTTCCTGGATTCCCTCCGGCCCCCTGGCCGACTGGTACGTGGATAACTTCCTATTACCCTTCAATTGGGGCGCGGGGCTTTTCGCGGGAGTGGGCCTCTATGCCTTAGGGATTCGAGCGGGCGGTTTGCTTGCCTCCAAGAGCCGATGGAAATGGTTGGGAAGTTTTTTCGCCTTGGCCGTCCTGCCTCTACCCCCTCTTCTCCAACAAGAGACAGGGGCGGACCTTTCCCATCAGGTCCTTCGTTATGATTACGGGGTCAACCTCATGAAGTCCCTGCCAAAAAATACCGTGTTTTTAGCCGAAGCGGACGAAGACTATTTCACCCTCTATTACCTTCAAATCGTTGAAAAAAAGCGCCCCGACATCTCTATGGTCCCCGCCTTTACCCTGTTCGAGACCTGGGGCGTGGAGCAGGCGGAAGGGTTTTATCCCGAGCTCGGGCTCACCGACAGGCCCCAGGCTTACCCCGACCCTTATCATCGGATCGAATCCGCCCTTTCCGAAATTGTGGGGAACAACCTCGGCCGGCGCCCCATCGGTTATTCCTATTTTGAGGGAGCCTTCCACCGCTATTACCTTTCCAGCCATCCTTCCCTTCTAGCGGAAAAATCCGGGATCGCGCTGCTCTTGGCTCCCCCCAACCGGAAAACTATTCCCGCCCTTTCCCTGGGTCAAATCCGAGCCAGGCATTGGAGCACCAATCCTTCGAACACTCATCCCACGCTTCAAGGAATCTGGACCGTGTACAACTTGGCGGCGCAAAGCACCCCATCCGGGCAGTCCGATGGCCATTAGCCCTCCCCTCCAGATCAACCCCTGGAAGGCCCCCCCATCACGGGGTTTCGGGGGATATGGAACCTATGCGGCCCTGCTAGGCGTAATCATCCTAGCGATTTTTGGGGATCTGTTCTGGGGACGAAACCATTTGATTTTTTCCAATTTCGGTTCGGACCTGGTTCCTTTTTATCTTCCCGACCGGGAATTTGGCTTTTCCCAGCTCCGCCAGGGCCACATTCCCTTTTGGAACCCCTATGTCTATTCGGGGAGCCCCTATTTCATCGATTTCCAAAACGCCCTTTTTTATCCCCCCAATTGGATTTTTCTTTTCTTGGACACACGCATCGCGATCAACACCAGTATCGTCATGCATGTTTTTATGGCCGGATTGTTCGCGTTTCTTTGGTTCGCCCACCGGCGTTTGCATCCGGCCGCCTGTCTGCTGGGCGGCGTTGTTTTCATGCTGTGCGGGCCCTACTATCTCCAAATTTCCGAGGGGCACCTTTCCAATTTCTGTACCATGACCTGGATTCCGTTGATCCTTTTGGCCGTCGAGGGCTGGAGGGAAAACCGCACGACCCGATGGCTGGCCCTGGGGGTCCTTTCCGTCACCCTGCAGATACTGGCGGGCCATCCCCAATATGTTTTTTACACTTTTCTGGCCGTGGGGGCCTATGGTTTGGTCCTGCTTCCCGGAACAAAAGGAAAATGGAAATTTCTGGCGGGGCTGGCTTTCTTCTACCTTTTCAGCGCCTGCCTGGTGGCGGTTCAACTGCTTCCGACCCTTTTCTCGCTTCCTGAAACGCTCCGGGGCCACGGATTCCAAATGGAAGAGGTCTATTCCTTTTCCCTTCCGCCAGAAAATATCCTGACCCTTTTTCTGCCCCAAATTTGGGGCGGTGCCATGGATTATTTCGGAAGGGGGGATTACGGCGAAACCTCCCTTTTCATGGGGGTCACGGCCTTCTGGCTGTCCCTGACAGGCCTGTTTCTTTCTCCCAAGGAAAGCCGGATTCCATTCCTTCTGGCCTTTTTGGCCTTTTTGTTGGCGTTGGGGCCCCAAACCTTCTTATTTCGGGGGCTCTTCGATCTCTTTCCCTTTTCCCAGGGATTCCGTGCCGCCTATCGGTTCGGGCTCTTCACTCCCTTCTTTTTGGGGATCACGGCGGTGCTGCAGCTTCACCGCCTTTTTCAAGGCGAGAAAGTGCCAAGGTTTTTGCCGCTTCTGGCCGGGGCGATGGGCGGTATCAGCCTTCTTTCCGTTCCCTTTTTCCCGGCCTTGTATATGTCGAGTCTCATCCGATTCGGCCTCTTAAGCCTTCTTTTTGCCGCCAGCCTTTGGGCGGCTGAAAAAACCAGACGCGGACGAAATTCACTTCTTTTTCTTTTGGTGCTGATCGGTTTATGTGAGCTCATCCTTTTCGCCAGGGATAACCGCCCCGTATTCGATTATCGCCAGTTTGAGGCCCGGCAATCCGCCTTGAATACCCTTTCCCTCTCGATTCCCGCGGATGCCCGAATCTACGCCCCCTTTGGGGACACCGTCGGTCCTTTCGACCAGGGGATTTGGGGCTTTAACAACATGGTGCTTTACCGATACGCCCGGTTCATTGGAGCCAGCCAGGGACTGCCCGCCTATGTCCCAATTGCCCACCCGATTCACCGGGATGGTCCCCCGCTGGGACTATTGAGATATGGTTATCGGGTGGAGGATTCCTTTAAGGGAATCCAGGCCATTCCTACCCATTTAAAGTTGATGAAAAGGGCCCAGTTCATCGATGGGTTTGAGATAAAAAAAGGAGAAAATGAAATCATCAGCGGGCTTTTGGACAGCCGTTTCGATCCCGCGCGAAAGGTTCTTCTCGAGGAACCTCCGGTTCCCATGCCCATTCCTTCGGCCCATTTGGGAAGGGTTGAATTGAAAGACCTTTCAACGGACGAAGTGGAAATATGGGCGGACCTGGACCATCCCTCGATCCTCTTGTTGAGCGACAGTTACTCCAAGGGATGGTCGATCCAGCCCCTGGACCCTGGCGCTCCACAGCCATACCGGATTCTCCCCGCAGACCTGACGCTCAAGGCCGTTCCCCTCACGGCGGGCCGCCACCATTTTCTGATGAGGTATATCCCTCCCTATTTCGAACTCGGGAAATGGATTTCTTTGGTTTCCCTCGCGGCTCTAGGACTCTTCTTCGCGCGGATCTTTCAATTTCCACGGGAAACCCTCGATTAAAAGCGCCGTGGTTTAAAGGCCCTCTTGCTTCGGTTGTTCCAAGGCTTTTAAGATGATTTTAAATCCATTCAAAAGGCATCAATAATTATGTCTTCCAAACCAGAGACTTTAGGCGCACTTCGGGCGGCCTCCTATCCTGATCGATCCATCAAGGAAGAGCTGGAGCACAACCTGCTCAAGCATCTGAAGACGGGACAACCCCTCTTTCCGGAGATTCACGGCTACGAGGAAACGGTGGTGCCCCAGCTCATCAACGCCATCCTGTCCCATCACGACATGGTGTTTTTGGGGGAAAAAGGACAAGCCAAAAGCCGCCTCATGCGGTCCCTGACTCAGTTTTTGGATGAGGAAATCCCTGTCGTGAAGGGCTGTGAGATTCACGACCATCCCTATCACCCCATCTGCGCGGCCTGCCGGAAGAAACAAAAGGAAAAGGGCGACAACCTGGAGATCGAATGGGTTGGCAGGGATTCGCGCTACGGCGAGCGCCTTTCCCCCGGCACCAAGATCGCCGACTTGATCGGCGACCTGGACCCGGCCAAGGTAGCCGCGGGCAACCCCTTGGCCAGCGAGGAAGCCATCCATTTCGGCCTGATCCCCCGCATGAACCGGGGCATCTTCGCCGTGAACGAACTGCCCGACTTGGAATACCTGGTTCAGGTGGCGCTCTTCAATATTTTGGAGGAAAGGGACATCCAGGTTCGGGGCTACCCCATCCGTTTCGACCTGGACCTGCTTTTACTTTTCACTGCCAATCCGGAAGAATACACCCGCGCGGGCAAGATCATCACCCAGCTCAAGGACCGCATCGGAGCCGAAATCCGGACCCACTACCCCCTCACCCGGGAACTGGGCATCAAGATCATGGAACAGGAAGCCCACCTGCCCCAGGATGATGAGGTCAAGCTGACCATCCCCGATTTCATGACCCAGATTATCGAGCAAATCACCTTGGAAGCCCGAAAGAGCCCCTACGTGAACCAGAAATCGGGCGTGTCAGCCCGTCTCTCGATCGCCAATTACGAAACCATGGTGGCCAATTCCAGGCGCCGGGCCTATGTGCTGGGTGAAAAGGAAGCGGTCCCCCGTATGTCGGACTTGGCTTACCTTTACACCTCCACCTCGGGAAAAATTGAGCTGGACCCCTTCCGCGAGGAAACCGTCACCGAATTCCAGGTTTTCTCCAAGCTCATGGACAAAGCGGTGGCACAGGTGTTCAAGGAACATATGGATGCGGCCCATCTGGAGGCGGGCGTGCCCGATTTAAGCGGCGAGAAGCATATTCGCGTGTCCGACCTCACCCCCGCCAACCAGTACAAAGACGTCATTTCACAGCTGCCCCAGATCTGGGAGCCGGTCCATCACCTGGCCGATAAGAAATCGGAAGTGTACCAAGCTTCCTGCGTGGAATTTGTGCTGGAAGGTCTTCACCTTACCGGGAAATTATCGCGAGCCAAGGTGGGGGAATTTTTCGACTACCAGCCCACCGCAACCCCTAAGAAAAAAGCCGACAGATCTTAGGAACTTTGAGGACTCATGATTACCCACGACTATTTTGAATGGCGAGAGCCCGACGAGCCTCCTTTCACCATGCAGGACCTGGTGGACGCGGTGAAGGACCTCATGATGCAGTACCACGTCACCTTTGACGAGGCCCTGCGCCACCTGCAGGAACGCGGCATTCCCTACAACCAATTTCTCAAAATGAGCGGTCTGGAACAGCTCATCCAAGGTTTTAAGAACGAGCTTCAAAAACAAAAATCGGCCCTATTGGATCAATACCGTTTGGACGAGCTTTTGACCAGGCTGGAGGAGGAAATCCGGAGAGCCAAGACCTCCCTCGACCAGATATCCTCGAAGTGGAAAGACAAAAGCCTCCGGGACCAACTACAGGATTCCATGGGCCGCCGCGACCCCTCTTCCCTTTTCGGGATGGACTGGAAGATTTCCCGGTCCGGTGAAAAGGACGCAGGAGAAACCCGCCGCCAGCTGGAAGACCTGGTTCGCAAAATCCAACAGCTGCAAGCCCTAAGGGAACTCTACGAAAAATACGAATTCACCGGACCGAAAACCCCCACCTCCCAGGAAGCCGAAAGAATAAGGGAGAAGCTCCAACAGCTCCAGGATCTGGAGGACAAGCTCCAGGACGCTCTGGAATACGGGGACCTCTTCAACTTGGAAGCCGAAAGCCTGGAACAGATATTAGGCAAGGAAGCCGCCGAAGCCTTCGCGGCCAAAAGGGACGAACTGAAACAGCAATTTACCGAGGCTCTCAAGTCCACCGGCGATGTGGACTACAACGAGGAAGAGGATATCTACAAAATCACGCCCGGCGCCGCCCGCAAGATCGGCGAAAAGGCCCTGAAAGAGGTTTATTCCCGGCTTTTCACCGACGGCGTGGGCCGCCACCACGCCACCTACACCGGCGACGGCAATGTGGAAATGACCACCACCAAGCCCTTCGAGTTTGGGGATTCCCTGACCTCACTCGACCTTCCCTCCAGCCTCCTGAACTCCGCCATTCGGCAGTTGGGTTCGCCTTTAGCTCCGGAAGCAGGAAAAATCCACATCGACAGCCGGGATTTTATGGTACACGAAACCAAGGGGGCGGCCTCCACCGCCATTGTCATGCTGATTGACCAAAGCGGCTCCATGTCCCGTTTCGGGCGCTTTTTCAACGCCAAAAAACTGGCCCTGGCCCTGGATGCCTTGATCCGAACCGAATACCCGGAGGACAAGCTGTCTTTTATTTGTTTTTCCACCTTCGCCAAACCAGTCGGGGTGGGCGCCATCCCCGAACTTTCCCCCAAGCCCGTGACCATGATGGGCGGGGCGGTCAATTTGAGAATTGATTTTTCTAGGGAAGGCGCCGAACGCCAAAAGGCCATGATTCCGGAGCATTTCACCAATTTGCAAAAGGGTCTGGAACTGGCGCGGGTAAAGCTGGCGAACTCCGACACCCGAAACAAGAGCATCCTCCTGATCACCGATGGCGCCCCCACGGCTTTTTACGAAGGGTCCTGTCTTTATCTGACCTACCCACCCAACGAACGAACCTACGAGGCCACGATGCGGGAAGTACGCCGGGTGACTGACGACAAGATCACCATCAACACCTTCATGATGGGCAACGAGATGGATGGGGGCTTTTTCGGGGAGGGTGATTTTTTGGAGCAGATGCATAAGGTCAACCAAGGGCGCCTCATCTATCCGGCGCCCGATAAATTGACCCAATATGTTTTGAAGGATTACCTGGATCACAAGAACAAGATCATCCAGATCTGAAGAGTTACCCGGCGTAATCCATGGCGTGGTACAGCCTGCCGCTTCCTTCTTTTTCTTCCAAAAGCACCGGCACAAGGGCTCCCGGCAGGACTTTATCGGGATCGTTGGGCGCGTTGGGTCCGCCCAGGTCCGTGCGAAGCCAACCCGGATCCATTAAATTCATCAAGACACCTGTGCCTTCGAGGGTCTTGACCAGGTCGCGCACATAACGGTCCAATGCGGCCTTGGAACAGCTGTAGGGCATTAGTTCGGGCTGGTCGGCGATCCCCGAAGTCACGTTCACCACCCGGCCCCATTTTCTTTCAACCATTTTGGAGATAAATGCGTTACAGATCAGGGCCGGCACTGTCGAATTCACGAGGAAACTTTGGGTATATTCCTCCGCGGTGGCGCCGTACTTGTTTTCGCGCCACTTCGTCATGACGGCGGCGTTGTTATAAAGAATGTCGATGTGATCCCCCGAAATCCGTTTGGCCTCGGCGATTAAATGTTCCACCTGTTTGAGGTCGGATAGTTCGGCGGCCACCGCGTGAGCTTCCATGCCCTTGGCTTTCAGGTCTTCCAATAACTTCTTGGTCCCTTCCAGGTTTCGGCTTTGCAAAATCAATTTACACCCTTGATCCGCCAGGGCTTTCGTAACCCGGACCCCCACGCCACGGCTCGCGCCGGTCAATAAGACCCATTTGTTTTTTATATTCACCGTCATTTTTGATTTCTCCTTTTAGTTTTTTTACCGACGACTCCTCGGACTTGAACCCCTTTGGGTGGCTGTACAACCCCATGGTTCACCCAAAGGCTGAAAGAATAGGTTTTTTCCTCGCCCTTTTTCCATTTCCAAGTCCTATCCGATGGTTCCTTGCCCGTGACAAAAGCCTGAAGAAAAGGCGTCCATTGGCGGTTATCCTGAAGCACCATGAGCAGGCCGGGCGCCCTTAACTTGATTCGGAGTTCTTGGCGGCTGGGACCCAGGGATAAAACTTTTGATTTCCCTTCTGAAATCTTGGGATCAGCCCTCCTTTCAGCCCTGATGATCCCCTTTTGTTGACCCAACCGAAATTCGCCGCCGGTCCAATCCCCGTAAGGCAGGCTCAAAACAATCCGGACATGGATCACCTCTACGGGAGATAAGGGGCAAAGTTTAAACTTAAAGTTACAAGTTTCCCCCGAAAGGGTGATTTGGGTTTTGAGACCCACGGACCCTTTTTTTCCGGCGGGAATCAGCCCGTCCACCGAAGCGCTTTGTAACGCCTCATCCACCACGTTTTTTCTCCAACCCTCGGAAAAGACTTCCGGGGTGATCTTGCCGACGCTTTTATTTCCATCGGTGAGGGTGACCGAGCCCTTATGGGTGGTTATCCGTAAGGGAGAAAGCCTTTCGTTTTTCGAAACCATCGAATGACTCCTTTATCAAACTTAAGTCCGATTTATCTTTTGGGCCTGGATCCGGGAGCGTGTTGGCCAAAATGAACACCAGGGGCGCGTTCCAGTTGATGGCTACTTCGTTCGAGGCATAGGCCCCTTGGGTATCGGTGTAACACCTGGCGGGCGGAAGTCCTGTCGGGGTGATATGGTCCTGTCCCCCGACATTGGGGCCTCCCGACAGCATCCCGGGCCAGGCAAGAAGGATACCATCCGCCGCGCTGGGACGGTGATGGGGGTGCATCACAAAGGAGGTTCCCAAGCCGGTCACGTAGGATATCTTGTTCGCGTTGCGGCCCAGCAGGTAATGGATATCGTCCAGTACAGCCTGGACATAGTCCGCATCCGGAGTCATGGCGTTGGCCATGAGGAGCAGGATTCCGTAATTGGCCACCCCGCCGTTGGAACCCCAGATATAGTCTTTCGCCCTCAAGCTGACCCGGTAGCCGTCAGCTTTTTGCCGGGCCACCACTTTGTCCGCCGCGGCAAGGGTATCGGCTTTGATGATGGCAAGCGCCTTCGCGTCGGCCGTGGATCTTTTTGAAAAATAATAAGTCCACATGGCCAAATCGTGGGGGTCCGCCCAGTCCTGGGGGTAGGCATCCCCCGATACCGTGGGGTTCCATTCCTTATAACTTGCATTGAAAAAATCGCTGTAAACTTCGTCACCTGTTGTGCGGTATAGCTCGGCGGCCGCCCAGAGCCGTTGGTTATCCTTTTTAAAATTCTCCCGGAAGCCATGGTCGGAATATTCACCCGTGGAAATTCCCGCCGGATTGCGGTCGAACCCGGCAAGGGGGTTCGTTTGAGCCCAGCCCCAGGCACGGACAGCGGCCTCCAGGCAAGCCCGGGAAAAGGCGGCATCATAGGGTTGGTATAGGCGGGTGGCGATGGCCATGACCGCCGCGAAATCCGCCGTGGCCGCGGTGGTCTTATAGGGGGAGGACCCGCTTCCAATGATCAGGCGGGGCCCCGCCGAATCCACCTCCGGCATCTCGAATCGGTCGAATTTGGCGGTGGTGAGCTTGGGCCAAACTCCGCCGTCGCTGTCCTGCATGGCGAGCATCCATTCCAGGTTCCAGCGGCATTCGTTGAGAATGTCGGGCGTCGAATTTCCCGACTCCGGAAGATGAAGGTTTAGCTTCCCGATCCGGTTTGAATACCACTCATAGGTCCAGAGAAGCTCGGCGGTAGAAATGCCCGAATTGACCACGTATTTCCCGTAATCTCCCGCGTCATGCCAACCTTTGGCTGCGTTTTTAAAACCCGTCTTCCCGGAAGAGGGGTCAAAGGTGCCGTCAGCCAAGTGGCAGGGGCCGTGGCTCCAGGTGGTGGCGCCCTTCGTCAAGGTCACCCCCATCCCGCACCTCTGACCATAAAAAAACTTTATGACATCGTAGAAAGCGCCGGCGTATACGTTGGGTCCTATCGCGAAGGGGTAGCTTTGCCCGAGCCCCACCGCGCTCACGAGGTAGGTTCCCGGCGCCGTGACCGCCGAAAAATCAGCTGTTCGAATCGTTATCCCCGAATTGGCATCGGCGGAGGAAGGCCCTAAGGATCCGGAAAAAACGGTGACGCCTCCCGGGAAGGTCAGGACCGTGAAGGGTCCCGCCGCCGAGGCGTTCGTCACCATGGCGAGCTTGGTTTCGGTGGTCAGATATCCGGTTTGATCCACCTGGATATCAGCCGTAGTTGCCGCGCCAAGGGGAGCGATCGCGGCCACAAGGAAATAAATAACACGAAGGTGGGCGGGGAAGGTTTGAAATACTTTTATCAAAACAATCTTCCAAAAACTTCCGGAACACTGGAGAAGGACCCGGGCGTGAGAAACATGAGAACCGCCACAAATACGAGCCGATATTTCATTTTCATTCTCCTCAATGGGATTCGGCCAGGCTCACCGATGATACCCGATTTATTTTCGAACAAGGCGGTAAGGGTTCCCGTGAAAGCGGTGCCATTAAAATTTTTTCGGAAAGGGTGTTGTTTTTGGAACGTTGGAAGAATCGGAGGCCTGAATAGTTAAAATAAAACGCGGATCAAAATCACATGGAAGTTCCCAGATTAACGCCAGGGGTACTTGGATTCCGATTCCTTGGCCTTGAGGGCCGCTTCTTCCGCATCCTTTTTGTCCCCACCCAACCAATAGAGCGAAGCCAGTTCCCCGTAGAGGTGGGAAGCCGGATATCCGTATTTCACGGCATTTTCCAAGGCGGCCAGGTGTTCGGGAAAATGGCCGCCAAAATAATAGTAAGTGGCTGCCACCTTTTCCCAGTACATGGAAGCGATCAAGGGATCATCCTTCACCCAATCCCCTCCCCTTTGAACATCTTGGGTGTATCGGTCCATAAGACCCTGGTCATGAATGTGATCCAAATCCCAATTAAGCAGGGTAAAGCCGGGGTCCGCCTTCGCCCAATGACCGAGCTGAGCCCAGTTGGAATCGTTGATCTTGAGGATTCCCAAGAGGCGGGGATTTTCCGGATAAACTTCCGCGTCCAACACCCTCCAATCCGCATCCGGGAACCGCGCCTTCAAGAAGGGAAGGTAGTGGGCGTCCGTCACCAAGGCCAGCCAAGAGGGGAGGGCGGAGGAGGGATCCCCTTTCAAGATATTGAGATAATAGGTCATGACTTCCAGGCTGCGGTCCGCCGGGACATCCCACTCGCCTAAAATAATGCCGGGCCCATATTGATTTTTCCACGTCTTCAAAATTTGATAGGTCTGGAACCGGGCGGGAGATTTGCCGAATGTCTGAAGAAGCGCCGGATTTTGGGCCGCCGCTAAACAGGGTCCCCAAAGACGGTCCGCGTCAAAAAACGCCGTGAATAACAAAATCCCGACCAGAATCCATCCCTTGCGGGATCCTATCCGCTCAAGGAAGCTTTGTATTCCCACAGCCGTCACCAAAAGCAAGGGAACCAATACCTGTACGATTCTCATTCCCTCCATGTTGACGGTTAAAAAACCAGGAAAAAGGAACAAGAGGAAAGACAAGGCCAAAGCCCGGGTGAAGGGCATGGAGGTTCGTCCGAAAAAACGAATCAAACCCAGCGCAAAGAAAGCGGCTAAAAGAGGGTTTAAAAAACCGCCTTCGACCGGGGTTAATAAATGATTTCCATCCGTCGTTCCCCAAAACAGCACGCTGACATAGCTGAATACGACGGATGATTGCGCCAAGAAATTAAAGGGCCGGCTCCAGGCCGCCACGTCTAATATATGCCGGCCGAAACCCATCCGATAACTTTCCATAGCCCAAGGACCCATGATCAAGCCTAATCCGAATATAAAAAGATATAAATGAAGGGCTTTCCCTTTTCGGAGGGTTAATGTTTCCCAAACCACAACGATTCCTGTCCATAGAACGACCATCGGCCAGGCGGTGAAGGTAAAACAGTTAAGGCCCGTGACAGTCCCCAACAATAACGACCAAGCCGCTTTTTCCGGATTTACCGCTTTGAGGTATTTCCCTAAAACATAAAAACCAGCGAGGTTGAACAGGGGGACGACAATCCCCTCCTCGCAAACCCTTCCCAAAAGCAAAGGCCAATAACTCAAACCCCAAAGTCCCGCCACAAGAAAAGAAAGGGATTTTGAAAAATATTGGCGCGCGGTTCCATAGGCCAATAAGACGGTTAGGATGGAAATAATCGCCGGAGGAACCCAAAGGTTGAAACTAACCGAATGCGAGAGGGTAAAAAACAAGCCGTAGATCCAAAACAGGGTGGGCGGACCTTGGCCCGCCGTGTTGAAAAATCTCCAATCGTCTCGATCGGCGATGGCTAACCCCGCCTCAGCGTGCAGGGCTTCATCCCCTGTCGGCCATAGTTCCAGGGTCGTAACCCGCCAAAACCTTAAAACCACAGCGGCCCCGCCCAGCAAAACCCACACCCAACCCGGAATCGTTCCCAAGAACTCCCTCAAATAAAAAGGCTTTTCGCTGGTTTTAGAGGCTGTATCCCGGCGGAAGAATAAAACCATCGGCAACAGAACCCCAAGGAGGCCTATCAGGAATTTGGAGGCCAAGGGAAGGCTTAAATAGGATAAGAGTGTATTTGAAAGGATTAGCACTATTAAAACACCCCAATCCGATATCCGGGTGTCCTGGGTGAGGTGTTGGATTTGAGAACGAATTGATTTCAAATGGGTTTCCTGATGGGCGCCGCGTCCCTTGAACCCTATCAGTTTAATTGATTCCTTGGACGTTACAATTATGAACCGCCCGTCGCCCTGTTTGCTTTGTTTCATGTTTAAATGGGTTCCCGAGCCTTTGAATCTCTGGACCGAAAAGAGATATCCCCGCGATGCCTAAAAGATCAAACCCTTCCCATTCCAAAACCCCATCCTTGCCGGCCCCTCTTCCCTCCATCGACCAGGTTCCTGTCCATGGCTGGCGCAAAACCTTCGCGGCTTTCAAAAACCCCAATTACCGCCTTTTTTTCATGGGTCAAACCCTATCCCTCATCGGCACTTGGGCCCGCAGCGCAGCCTGGGGGTGGCTGGCCTATCAATGGACCCATTCAAAGCTTCTTCTGGGACTCACCTTCATGTTCAACGCCTTGCCCCTGTTTCTGTTTTCCACTTACGCGGGTTCGCTGGCGGATCGGATACCCAAACTGGCCATTTTCAAGGTGACCAGTTGGACCGCCATGACAGCCTCCCTGGTTTTCTCCATTCTCTTGTTCCAAGGGGAAAGGGATATCCACACCTTGATGGGATTTGTATCCCTCTGGGGTCTTTGCATGGCCTTTGAGATGCCGGCTCGGCAAAGCTTGATGGTGGAATTGGTGGGAAAGGAGCATCTGGTCAACGCCATCGCCTTGAACAGCGCCATGGTGAATGCTACGCGAGTCATCGGCCCTGCGATCGGCGGGATTTTACTGAGCAACTACGGTCCCCAATGGTGCTTCCTTTTGGATGCTTTGAGTTTTACGGCCGTTCTCGCAGGCCTTTACCTTATGCGCATTGATAAAACCACCCATGTCAAGGAAGCCAAGACGGACTGGAAATATTATTCGGAAGGGTTCCGATACGTGAAAAACCACCCGACCCTGGCCCGCACCATGGGACTGATGCTTTTATTAAGTATCGGCGGATGGGCCTATCTTTCGCAGTTTCCCGCTTTCGTACAGGACCGCCTGGGACTCCAAGCCGACGGCTATGGCTGGCTTTTGGCCATGAACGGCCTGGGGGCCTGCACCGCGGCGCTCTTGGTGGCAAGCCAAGGCCGACAACTGATCAAGGAACGAACCCTCTTTTTCGGAATTGCCGTTTATAGCCTCTTTATCTTTTTATTCGGATTTCAGCACAATCCAGTGGGGGCGGCCTTCTTGGTTTTTTTCGCAGGGTTCGGCATTGTGCTTTTCTTTTCCACCGGCAACAGCGTGATCCAGACCTATTCCCCCGATCCCTTGAGGGGCCGCATCATGGGCATCTGGGCCCTTGTTTTTGGCGGAGGAATGCCCATCGGCAGTTTTTGGATGGGTTATCTGGCCTCCAGAACCGATTCGGGAGTGGCCCTGCAGGCGGGAGGGGTTTTTTGCGCCGTGGGGGCGTTTCTTATTTATTTCTTCGGCCTGAAAAAACGGCGATCCTAAAAAAGGTTTTTTCTCCTTCCGTTGACGCCTCCAAAGCCCATGGTTTAAGTTAGGTTCCGCATTTCATCGCTCAAAGGGAGAGTAATAATTTGAACGTTTTGCCTTTGATGCTGGCCGCACTTTTGGTGATGGCCATCGCCTACCGCTATTACAGCGCCTTCCTGGCCGCCAAGGTCGTCGCCTTGGACGACCGCAGGGTGACCCCGGCCCACACCTTGAACGATGGAACCAATTACAAACCCATCCCCAAGTACGTTCTCTTCGGGCAGCATTTCGCCAATATCGCGGGCTCCGGACCCTTGATCGGTCCGGTTTTAGCTGCCCAATTCGGTTTTCTTCCCGGGTTTCTTTGGCTGCTTATCGGGGTTTGTCTGGCCGGGGCCGTGCACGATTTCATGATTTTATCCGCCTCCATCCGTCGCAACGGCAAGTCGCTGGCTGAAATCGCCCGGCACGAGATTACGCCCCTGGCAGGCGCGGTGGCCTCCTTGGCCATTCTGATTATTGTGGTGGTGGCTTTGGCGGGATTGGGCTTGGCGGTCGTCAACGCGCTAAAGGGCAGCCCCTGGGGCGTGTTTTCCATCGGCGCCACCATCCTGACCGCCGTCATCGTGGGTTTCTGGATGTTCAAGTTTCATGTGGGCAAAATCGCCGGGATCAGCGTTTTCGGCGTGGGGGTGGTGGTTTCGGCGGTAATTTTCGGAAACACCATCGCCCATTCGGGATTGGCGCCCCTTTTCACCTGGACACCCAACGGGGTGATCCTCGCCTTGGGCCTTTATGGTTTTATGGCCTCGGTCCTGCCGGTCTGGATGCTCATGACCCCGATGGGATACCTGAGCTCTTACATGAAAATTGGGACCATTACAGCCCTAGTGGTGGGCATCATTCTGGTTCACCCTGATCTGAAAATGCCCGCCCTGACCCCTTTCGTGAATGGCGGCGGCCCCATCATTCCCGGCAAACTTTTTCCCTTTGTTTTTGTCACGATCGCCTGCGGGGCCATCTCGGGTTTTCACGCCCTCGTATCCTCGGGCACAACCCCCAAGATGCTCGACAAGGAATCGGACGCACGAACGATTGGCTACGGGGCTATGCTGGTGGAAGGCTTAGTGGGTGTGGTGGCGCTTTTGGCCACCTGTTCCCTCTTTCCAGCCGATTACTTCGCCATCAATCTTTCCCCCGATAAATTCGCCGCGCTTGGGATGAATCCCGTTCACCTGCAGGAACTTTGTCAGGCCGTGGGCGAGAATGTGGCGGGACGGCCCGGCGGGGCGGTTTCGTTAGCGGTGGGCTTCGCCCAGGTCTTTTCCGGGCTTCCAGGTTTGGAAAGCCTCATGAATTATTTCTACCATTTCATGATCATGTTTGAGGCCTTGTTTATCCTGACCACCATTGACGCGGGCACCCGGATCGGCCGGTTTCTTTTACAGGAATTTGGCGGACGCCTTTGGAAACCCTTGGAAAATCCCAACTGGCTACCGGGAACGGTTCTTTGTACCGCCCTGGTAGTGGGTTTTTGGGTTTATTTGATCTTGGCGGGAAGCGTCTCTACCATCTGGCCCATGTTCGGGACCGCCAACCAGCTCTTGGCCAGCGTGGCCCTGGCGGTGGCCACCAGCGCCATCATCAACTCGGGAAGGGCCAGGTACGCTTGGGTGACCTTGGTCCCCATGTTGTTTGTGGCCTCCACAACCCTGACCGCGGCCTGGATGAATATTTTCAACAACTTCCTGCCCTTGGCGGCCGCCCACCCTGAAAAGGCCTTCTCAGCCTATCTCAACGTGACCCTTACGGTCGTGATCATGACCTGCGCGCTAATTGTGCTTTGGGAATCATTCCGGCGCTGGTACCAAATTCTCGTGTTAAAGAAAAACCCGAAAGCGTTAAAGGCGTCGAGTTCGAAAGGGATTGAGATGCCGGATTATGGCTGCTGTTAGAAATATTTCGACCGCTTCCCGCCCTTCAAAGTCGATTTAAATAAGTCCCAACACAAAAAAGACCACCCCCACCATGCCGCAGCCGATACTGACGAACCAGAACATCTTCTTTCGGGCCAAGGCGGCGATGGCCCCAGTGGCGATCGCCACCTGGAAAAAGGTCACCGAATGGGCCAGGATTTCGTGATGTTTTAAATGGGCTTCCGATTCCTCCTGAAGCTGGATGGCGTCATCCTTTATTTTTTCCTGCTCCTGTTTGTACTGTTCCTCTTTTTGAAGTTCCTCTTCAGAAGGTTTGTGTTTCAAGGCGATCAACATTTCGTTTTTCGCAGTAAGAATCGCGGACTTGATGCCCTTGGCTTGGTAGTAGGCCCATTGATCCGAGGCCTTGAGCTGGTCCAACATGGCTTCGTTGGCGTGGGAACCGGCTAAGAGGGCCGATACCGCCGCGAAGACTGCGAGGATGGCGGAACTTAAAGCCACGCCCATAATCCAATTTTCTTTTGATTTTTCCGCGCTTTCTTCCATATCCTCGTGCAAATGTTCGGTGGGGACTTCTATTTCTTCGGGCATTTGTTTTCCTTAGTTTTTTTGATGGACCATAAATTAAATTCGACTCTTGAGACTGTTAAGTCTTGCGGTAAATTCCGAAATAAATAAAAAAGGGGAGGCGGTTTTGCCGCTCCCCTTTAGTAAAGACCGCTTGAAGAAATGAAAACTAGGCCGCGACTTCCTTTTTAATCCCCAACCTTCCTTCCGCAATAAGTTCCTTGGGGTGCTTTTGAATATCCCAAACCAACCCGAACATTGAAAAAGTCTTCAGGACGTAATGGGTAATATCGACTTCCCACCAATAGATTCCCTGGCTTTCAGCGAAGGGGAAACGGTGATGGTTGTTATGCCAGCCTTCCCCCAAGGTGACCATGGAAAGGACAAAACTGTTCTTACTGTCATCCCCCGTCTCAAAACGCTTCTTGCCGATGAGATGGGAAAGGGAGTTGATGCAGAAAGTTCCATGGTAAAGCAAAGTCGTGGAGGTGAAAAATCCCCAGGTCAACATTTGCAGGCCGTTCGTATGCAGGCTGGGCGCGGCGTGCTGCAAAAAGGCGCCAAAAAAGTAGATGCCTCCCGCTAACACGAAAGGCGCCAAACCGTGATACTTGTTAAGCCACACCAGCTCAGGAAACTTGACGAGATCCTTCACGGCCTCCTCGTTGGTTTTGGCGTACTTGCGGCTTAAAAGCCAGCCCATGTGGGACCACCAGAGGCCCCTCCTGCGGGGCGAATGAACATCCTGGTCCGTATCCGAATATTTATGGTGGTGCCGGTGATGGGCCGCCCACCAAAGGGGGCCCTGCTGAGCGCTGGTAGCTCCCCAAAACCCCAGAATAAATTGAAAGATTCGGCTGGTCTTATAGGACCGGTGTGAAAAATACCGGTGATAGGCGCCCGTGATGGCGAACATGCGGGCGTAATACATGAAAACGCACATTAGGATCGCAGGCCAACTGAACCCAGTGAAAATGGCCAAAACGCCAACCACATGAACCAGGAAAAAAGGAATGCTGTCGACCCAATCGATTTTTTCTTCGAAGGTGTATACGTGACGAATACGGCGCCACCCCGTATCGGGCGAATTACCCGTTTTAGTTGTCTCCCCTGCTTGCATAAGCCTTAACACCTCATGAATTAAATTTTGATTTCCCTGCCAAATCTGCAGGCTCCAGTCGTATCTGAAAACAATTTTCTTGACCTAATACTTCATCAAATAAAAATGTCCGTTTTTGACCGCTGGAAAGACCGCGATGGCAGAACTAAAACACTTGGAGGAGTAACGTTTGATTAAACCAAACTCTTCCTAAAGATATTATACTCCGGGTTCTGCCCCGGAATAACCAGTAAAACCAAAGCTCCAAACTTTTATTCTCTCAACCCGTAAAATTGGCAAAAGGCATTCGAAGCACATTGAACACACAAAATATCACTTTTTGCCCTTCCCCACCCCACCCATTGGGGTGGTTATTGATCTTTCAGCTAGAAAAAAGGGATAAAAAAACCTATTGAGAGGGTTTTAAATCATCGCCGGATAATAAGAATAACCGCCCCCACGATCAAACCCGAGGCCAATATAACGGAGAGGGTTACGGGCTCCCCTGCCCAGGCCCATCCAAGAAACACCGCGATCACTGGATTGACGAAGGCATAGGCGGAAGCTAACGCCGGGGTGGCCCGATGAAGGACCCAGATATAAGACGTGAACCCCACCAAAGAACCGACGAGGCCCAGATAAGCCCAGGCCCACCATGAACCGGAAGAGATTTGAGCTAAATGAAACCCCGTCATCTCCCCAATCAAAATCGCTCCCAAAAGCTGAAAAACACCTCCAGCGATCATTTCCATTGAGGTGGCAAGAAAAACCGAATCCGGTAAGTTAGCTTGTCTGGCGTAGATGGAACCCATGGCCCAGCTAACCGGGGTTAAGATCAGAACGAGCATTCTCCAACCGACGGGTTTTTCCCCATAACCTGCAAACCCGGGTATCGTCAACAAAGCGACCCCGGTAAGGCCCAAAACGATACCCCACCAGATTGAAGTATTGGGTTTACTTTTTTTCCCCAAAACCATTCCACCAAAACCATCCAAAGGGGAACGGTCGCCACCAAAAGAGCCGCCACACCCGAGGGCACCTCACGCTCCGCCCAACTGACCCCGCCATTGGAGAAGAAGACCAGTAAAAAAACCCACAATGGCCGCGCTCTTCCATTGATTCCATGTGGGCCGAGATTCACCTTTCATTCGGTTAATCGCGTAGAGAAGAATTCCCGAGAAAAGAAATCGGCTTCCCGCCATGAGAAGGGGAGGGAAAGTCGAAACCGAAATGCGGATGGCCAGGTAGGTCGAACCCCAGACCAAGTAAACGCACCCAAGGGCCAGCCACACATCGGGAGTCAGGGAATGGTTTCGTCTAGGCATGAAGAGGTCCGTGAATTATGATGAAATCATATTGGTTAAGACTAGGGGCTCATTATGACGGAAATGCAGCAAATCACCCCTCGGGCGAAAAAAAATATATTCCTAATACGTTTTATTTTGGCTTTGATTTTACTTTGTTTCGCGTTCTTTTATCTTCAACCACATCCCGAAAAAAAAGAATTAGTTCTTATTTATTCAGCCGTATTAATCGCTTCCTTTTTTCCCTTCTTTTCCATGACCGAAGAACAATTTGAGAAGATCCGGTTTCAATATGTCGTGTTTTCCATGGACTTCGTGTTTCTTTTAAGTGGGCTTTTTCTCTTTGATCACTTTGAAACCAACCTGCTCATCATGCTGTTTTTCACTTTTTTCATTTCCGCCTTGAGCCAGTCGCCCGGCCGTAGCTTTGTCGTATCGATTCCTGTCATCGCCCTTTACGTTTACCTCAACTATATGAAAAGCGACGTATTTAACGTCATGGATCCGGTGCTCTTTCTTTCCTGCGCTTTACTTTTGGTTGTGGCCATCCATGCCGGTTATCTCGCCTACCGAACGGTTCAACAAGAGAAAGAAATAATCGAATTGGCTAAGAAGGCAAATCTCTTAGCCGAAAAGGTACGAGAAGGGGATCAGGCCGCCTTGGAATACGCCTCCACCCTCAAAAATGTTCTGGACGCCTTGCCCGTCGGGGCCATCGCCGTTTCAACCCAACAAACGATTCTTTTCGTTAACAGCCGTGTTGGAAAAATATTGGATTTGAATCCCCGGTCCCTCATTAACCTTTACCTGCCCGAAAAGACCACTCCCTTAGGCGAAATTGGCGTCCTGATGGCCAAAGCCATCAAGGATCGGCATGAATTGAAAAGAGAATATCTGGATATCGAGTGGAAAGGCGTCCCCAAGAGGTTCCGATTGGACAGCGCCACCGGTGCCGCCGGACCTAACGGAAAGGTTTGGGGAACCTTGTTTGTGCTCCAGGAAACCCATCGAACACCGGAAGAAAATCCCTCCGTACCTGATCCTTTGCTGAAAGACTGAATCTTTGATTTTCCTCTCGCCTTGTGGTCCCCCCATTCCATCCCCTTAATTTCCTTACATTCCGGGACTTAGAAAGGTCTTTCGAGCGCCTCTCGCTTGTGGTGCGGCGATTCCCTGCGACCGAAAGCGGCAAAAAAATAAAAAAACTGTTTCAGGAGTATTCTCGCTTTAGTCCTTCATCCTTTTCCATTCCCGACTCACAGACTCACGCCAAAATAAAAAAATAATATATTTTGTTACGTAACACTCGCATTTTTTTTGTTTCGTGTTAAAATGTCGTAAATTCGCTAAGAAGGAGGGACCCGTGGCGAAGAAAGTTGCTAAGAAGAAACCCGCGAAGAAAAAGAAGAAGTAAATTCTTCATGACTGTTTTGTTTGCAAGCCCGTCCCCATTCGGGGACGGGCTTTTTTCATTTTAAGCTCTAGTAAGAGCCCCAAAGTTTTTAGGCGACTCCTGAAATTCCCATTTTTAATCCCTCTAAAAAACATTTAGTGAAACCAAATCATAAAAAGTATCAATGCGTCGAATGGAAGATCAAATTGGAAAAATTTATTGAAATTTAATTTATGGGCGTTTATCAACGTCTTTAGTTATTCTTGAATGCCTGGTTTATTGGGTTTTTAAACCGATTTTGGAACCGTGGACGATATCAAACATTTCCTTGGTAAATTCGCACCCTTCCCATTGAAAAATATTGATAGTCCTTGATTTATACGCTTTGAAAAAAAACATTACGTTCTTAAGCAACCGAATACAAAAATAAGAATATCAACCAAACACTTTGTTCCAAAGAATCCGCAAGGGATCATAATACTTATCCACAACCCTCTCCTTAAGCGGAATAATGGCGTTGTCCGTAATGTGGATATCCTCGGGACAAACCTCAGTACAGCATTTGGTGATATTACATAGACCCAGACCATGTTGGTCCTTGAGAAGGCCGGTTCGGTCTAACTTATCGATAGGATGCATTTCGAGAGAGGCGATACGCGCGAAAAAGCGGGGACCCGCGAATTGACCCTGCATATTGTGTTCACGCAAAACATGACAAGTGTTTTGGCAGAGGAAGCATTCGATGCATTTTCGGAATTCCTGCACTCGATCCACGTCCCTTTGCTCCCATTGCCACACAGCCCCATCCTTCGGGGTAAAGGGCGGAATCTTTTTATTAACTTCATAGTTATAGGAAACGTCAGTTGCCAGATCTTTCATGAGCGGGAAGGCTTTCATCGGGGTGACGGTAATGGTTTGACCTTCCTCAAACTCGTTCAGGCGGGTCATGCACATCAGCCGAGGTTTTCCGTTCACTTCAGCCGAGCAGGAGCCGCATTTACCCGCCTTGCAATTCCAACGGCAGGCCAGGTCGGGGGTTTGAGTCGCTTGGAGGCGGTGGATGGCGTCCAACACCACCATCCCCTCCTCCACCTCCACATCGTAATCTTTAAGCTCCCCGCCTTCGGAGTTACCCCGGTAAACCTTCATGTGAACCATCGACATTCCGTCCTCCTCATTACATCTTTAGCTTAAGAAGCCGCGGGCGCTTCCCCGCGGATTTGTTTTAAGATTTCCGGTTTTAATAAATGCTCGTTCACCAATTCATTTTCCAACTCGGAGGGAATTTGCGGCAGGGCTTCCTGGGCCACTTCCATGGTTCCGTTTTTATGCCGAACCACAATCCGCTTTTTAGCAAACTCTTTTGAGTAATCCGGGCAGTCGGTGCGCGTATGTCCTCCCCGGGATTCCTTCCGTTCTTTGGCCGCCCGGGTTATCGCCTCGCCAACAATGAGCATATTTCGAAGATCAAGGGCCACGTGCCAGCCAGGGTTGAAAAGTCTATTTCCCTCCGCCGACACCTTTTGCAAACGATCCTGAAGGATCGCCAAGTCTTTTAAACCCTGGTCCAATAGTTTCTCTTCACGGTACATACCCGCTCCCTTTTCCATCGCCGTCTGCAGGTCGGCCAGAATGGCATAGGAAACTTCTCCCGGAGGGTTTGCAAAGGGCTGGTCCATTTGACGGTTGAGTTCGGAAAGGCTGTCCTCATTTATCTTAGGCGTTCCATTTTTCTTGGCGAATGCCGCGGCGTGTTCGCCGGCCAGTTTGCCGAATACCACCAAATCGGAAAGGGAGTTGCCCCCAAGGCGGTTGGAGCCGTGCATCCCGGCCGAGCATTCACCCGCTGCGAAAAGGCCCGGCACCGTGGACATTTGGGTTTCGGGGTCGACCTTGACCCCTCCCATCATGTAATGGCAGGTTGGGGCAATTTCCATGGGAACCTGAGTGATATCCACATCCGCCAATTGTTTGAACTGGTGGTACATGGAGGGAAGTTTTTTCTTGATGTCCTCCGGACTGCGACGGGAGGCGATGTCGAGATAGACGCCGCCATGTTCGCTGCCGCGCCCCTCATGAATCTCGTTCCAAAGGGCCCGGGCTGTCACATCTCGGCTCATGAGTTCGGGAGGCTTTCGTTCCTTCACCGTTTCCTCTTTTTGTCCCTCCACCACGACCTTTTTAAACCAAGTGTTGGCTTCTTCTTCCGTATCGGCGTATTTTCCCTGGTACTTGGGCGGGATGTACTTGAACATAAACCTTTCGCCCTTGTTGTTTTTCAAAACCCCTCCCTCGCCGCGGACGCCTTCGGTGATCAAGAGTCCCCTTACGGAAGGAGGCCAAACCATTCCAGTGGGGTGAAACTGGACATATTCCATGTCGGCTAATTCGGCTCCCGCCAGGTAAGCCAGGGCGAATCCGTCGCCGGTGCATTCCCAGGAGTTGGAATTTACCCGGTAAAGTTTGCCGATACCGCCAGTTGAAAGAATAATCGACTTGGCCTTAAAGAGAACGGGGCGGCCCGTTTCGCGGAAATAGCCGTAGGCTCCGGCGATACGGTCCCCGTCTTTGAGGAGGGCATAAATGGTGCATTCCATATGCACCTCAATGCCCGAATGCACTCCCTTGTCCTGAAGGGTACGAATGAGTTCCAACCCGGTCCGGTCGCCGACATGGGCGAGGCGCTTGTAGGTATGGCCCCCGAAATGGCGGACGTTGATGTTGCCCTTGCCGTCGGTAGTACGGTCAAACACCGCCCCCCATTTTTCCAGCTCCCTTACCCGGTCGGGTGCCTGTTGGGCGTGGATCTGGGCCATACGCCAGTGGTTGGCGAAGTTGCCGCCGAGAAGGGTGTCGCAAAAATGCTGGCGCCAGGAATCCCGGGAATCCACCGTGGCCAAAGCTGCGGCGATGCCGCCCTCGGCCATGACCGTGTGGGCCTTACCCAAAAGGGATTTGCAGACAAGCCCGGTTTTGCAACCCGCGGCAGAGGCCTCAATGGCGGCCCTTAATCCCGCTCCACCCGCTCCGATCACCAGCACGTCGTATTCGTATGATTGATAGCTGTCGCTCATGATTTCAAAACACTCCTATCCTCTAGATTCACTTCATTAAAAGATTTTGAGATCGGTCCAAATACCCATCGCGACAAGGCGGACATAAAGGTCCGCGAACCCAACCGTAAAAAGTGAAAGCCAGCCCCAAAGGGGGTGATCCTCATTGAGTTTGCTGACCCTGCACCAAGCCTTGTATCGAAAATCATTGGTGGGGCAATTGGAGAAACAATCCAGTTTTCCTCCCACCAGATGCCGCCAGGCGTGACAACTGAAAACATAGAGTGTTAATAAAATTGTATCCGCCAACAACACAACCGTACCCATCCCCACGTAATAGGTTTTCGGACCTTCGATCGTGAAAGCCTTGATGAGATCAATCCAATGGTTAATAACGAGAAGCACGGCCAAATATAGAAAATAGCGATGAATGTTTTGCAGGATAAAGGGAAAACCCTGCTCGCCTTTGTATTCCCGGGGTTCTTCCCCCACCGCACAGGCGGGCGGGTCTTGAAACAAAGCGCGGTAATAGGCCTTGCGGAAGTAATAACAGGTGCCCCGGAATCCCGCAGGGGCCCAAAGAATCAGGATGGCCGGGGACCATTTAAACCAGGAGGGGCTGAGAAAGGGCGAAAAAGCCGGCGAAACATAGGAACCCCATTGGTAATAAACCTCGCCGTTCGGACCGTAAGGAGTAAAAGCGGCCCAGGTCATGTAAACGATAAAGGCAAGAAGACCCAACCCAATGACCAGCGACTCCCGCCACCATTCGTCCTGCCGTAGGGTTACACCCGCGCCCTTTTGGGTTCTAACGTCAATCGACATACTTATCTCCTAAAAAAATAATTTTTTACCCCTCAAACCTTTTATTCACAATAACCGTTCGAGGATTTGAACGCATTTTTCTACAATTTCAGGTTGGAACTATGGCCTGGGGTGGCTTTTTCATTCGGGTTGATATAGGTCTTGGCGAAATTAACAGCCGTTGCACCTTCCGAATAACCGGTTGCGATCAAATCCAGCTTGCCGGGATGGGTCACGATATCACCCGCCGCGTAAATGCCGGGAATATTCGTTTCCATCCTTTGATTCACCGGAATCTTGTTTTTCTCAAGCACCAATCCCCAATCCTTCAGGAAGGAGAGGGAAGCCTGGAAGCCGAAATTGAGAACCACGAAATCCATAGGAAGAGTTTCGTCCTGGTTGGTGTGGTTTTCGTAAATGACCGCTTCCTCCACCTTACCGTTTCCCTTGACAGTGCGGAGCTCGTACCACAGTTTAACTTCGACGGAGGAGGCCTTCAGTTTTCGGACAGATTCCTCATGGGCCCTAAATTCATCCCGGCGGTGGACCAGGGTCACTTTGGAACAGATGGGTTCCAGCATCAAAGCCCAATCCAGGGCGGAGTCCCCGCCTCCTACTACCAGGGCTCTTTTCCCCTTAAAGGGTTCCAAGGAAAGAATTCCATATTGCACACCCTTGTCCTCATAGGGAACCAGTTCGGCGTTGGGATGTTTTTTGGGCGTAAAAGATCCCATGCCCAGGGTTAAAACGACCGCCTTACTATGGTGAAGAACTCCCTTTTCTGTCGTCAGTTCAAACACGTTGTCAGGGCGCTTAACGAGATGGCTCACCCTTTCCCCTAAAACGATTGTGGGTTTAAACCGCATTAGCTGTTCTTCCATGTCTTTTACCAGCTGTTTGCCGGATACGCGGGGAAACCCCGCCACATCGTATATATCTTTTTCCGGGTACATGGCCGCCACTTGTCCGCCCAGTTGTTCCAGGGAATCAATAATTTTGGTTTTCATACCGCGAAGGCCTGCGTAAAACCCGCCGAACATACCGGCAGGTCCGGCCCCCACAATGATGATGTCGAATATTTCCTCGGCCATGGGTTTCCCCCTCGCTTGGTTTTTGGAACGAATGTGATTTGAGCGTTTTTTATAGACTGCTTTATTTAAATACTAAACTTTATTGCCGATTTTAAGATCACGATCAGGTGAATAATTTCTAACGGTGCGGCGTATAAGACAGATTAGGCGCGGGACGTTCAACCGCGATGCTTTCCTTAATGCAAACGGTTTCGCAAAGTTTGCAACTGACGCATTTTTTCTCGTCTACGACCGCTATTTTGAAAAATTCAGGGTGATCGTGCCGTGGCTGCATGGAAATACAGTCAAAGGGACAGATGTCGACACAAAATTCGCAGGCCGTGCAGGTTTCAGGATCCACTTTCGCCTTGGGGATGGCGAGAGGTTTTATTTTTTTAACGATATCACCCAGGGGGTCAATGATGGCTTCGACAGGGCAATGGATGCCGCAAACACCGCAGTCGATGCAGAGGGCTGGATCAATGTGGTGAAGGTTTTTCTTATCGCCCGCGATGGCTTCAGTGGGGCATTTAACCGCGCAGAGAGTGCAGCCGATGCAATTGTCTAGAATGACGTGCGGCATAAGCGCTCCCCTAATTTCAAGGCAAGAAACCTGACAGCTTTAAGTAGGAATATTTAATCAAAAGGCCCAGAAAAATAAAAGGCCCTTCTGAAAGAGAAGGGCCTTTTGTCGTCCTTGTTGTTTTAAATTTAAACGTACTCTTCAATCAATTTTTTGCGTTGTTCCGATGTTAAACCCAACTTCTTTGTCTTGGCCAAGCCCGCGCCCTGCAGGGCCGGGTCCGCCGCGTCGAGGGAAGGCTGGGGATTCGGGTTTTTGTAGAAAACCCCTATGGGGATCTGCGCTCCCCACTCTTTGGAACGTTCCATTCCGGAAGCCCAGTCGGTGGGGTTGTGGCCCTTATCTTCCAGCTTATAGACACGTTCCTTGAACCATCCGAAGGTATTTTGCTTGTTAAAGGTGACGCAGGGGCTGAAGACGTCGATCAGGGCAAAACCCGGATACTGGATGGCCTGGGTATAGAGGCTCTTTAAGTGATTGATATCGCCGGAGAACCCGCGCGCCACAAAACCGCATCCGGCCGCCAGCGCCAGTGCGATGGGGTTCAACTGTCCCTCGGGATTTCCGTTGGGGGTGGACTTGGTCTTCATCCCGGACTCGGAAGTGGGCGAAGTCTGGCCGGTGGTCAGGCCGTAGATCTCGTTGTCCATGACGATATAGGTCATATTGACGTTGCGGCGCATAGAATGGATGAAATGGCCTTGGCCGATTCCGTAGCCGTCCCCGTCGCCGCCGCAGGCGATAACGGTCATCTCATGGTTGCCCATCTTGGCGCCAGTGGCTACCGGCAGGGAACGACCGTGCAGGGAATGCATGCCATAAGACCGGAAAAAGCCGGGCAGGTTGGACGAACATCCGATTCCCGAAACCACCATCAATTGCTCGTTGGGGATTCCCAGTTCGCCACAGGCGCGCTGGAGAACGGTCAAGACCCCGTAGTCCCCGCAACCTGGACACCAATCCGGCGGGATTTCCGGTTTATAAAGTTTCGCGTCCCTCGGTGCTGCTACGACTGCTGTCGCCATAATTTCCTCCTGGAAAATTGCCTCCCCTTTCGGGGAAAGGTTGAATAAAATTTAGTGCGTCGACGAAGTGGCCATGACCCCAGGACCCGGAGGGTGTGGCGTGCGCCAGCCAGGTTCTAACGACTCGGATTCAACGAGCTTTTTGCCCTTCAAGACATCCTTGATTCCCGCAACGATATGCTTGGGCTCGAAAGGCTCGCCGTCGTACTTTCGGACATTGGCAGTGGCCGTGATGCCTGTTTCAGCCCGCAAATGGCGGGCAAATTGGCCCGACTTGTTCATTTCCACGACGATGATATTTTTCTTATGCTTCAAGATCTCGGTGATTTCCTTTTCCTGGAAAGGCACCAGGTACTTGACCGATAGATGGTTAACCTTGATTCCCTCTTTATTCAACCGCTCGACGGCCTCACTTGCCGCTCCATGGGTTGAACCGTAAGTTACGATCGTGGTATCAGCGTCCGCGGGACCTTCCAGTTTGGGTTTGGGCAAAGCGGCCAAAACCGACTGCATTTTACGCTCGCGCTTATCCACAACCTTCTTGCGAGTAACGGGGTCGGTATAGACGTCAGAGATGGTGACTCCGTCCTCGTCATGCTCGTCGGTGGCGGAAACGTACAGGTGGTTCGGGAGTCCTGGGATGGCCCGGGGCGACACACCCGAGGGGGTGTCCTTATAACGAAGGTAGGTTTTGGGCTTTCCGTCATCCTCGAAGATCATCTCACCGCGGTCGATCTTGAACTCGCGATCGAGAAATGAGGTTTCCAGGGTCATATGGCCCTCGCTCATCAGCAGGTCGGACAGGATGAGAACCGGCATCTGGAATTTTTCGGCGTAGTTGAAGGCTTCTTCCATGGTGGTGTAACAATCGGCGATAGAAGTAGGCGCGATGATCACGCGCTGGAAGTCACCCTGGGAGGCCCCGATTGCCTGGTTCAGGTCGCCCTGTTCTTGCTTGGTCGGAAGACCCGTGGAGGGCCCGCCGCGCATGACATTGATCATCACGACCGGGATTTCCATGATAGAGGCCATGCCGATAGCTTCGGTCATGAGGGCGAATCCACCGCCCGAGGTGGCGCACATGGCGCGCACGCCCATTTGGCCCGCTCCGATGGTCATGTTAGCAACGCCGATTTCATCTTCCACTTGGCGGACGCAGATACCCAGGTCCTTGCCGTGTCCCGCCATCCAATGAAGGACTCCGGTGGCCGGGCTCATCGGATAGGCGCAATAAACTTTGCAGCCGGCGTTGGCCGCGCCGAGGGCCAGCATATTGTTGCCGTGAACCATGGCCAACTTGGCCGGAGTTTTACCGAGGGGGTTGGCGATTTTCTTGTAGGTCTTCACCGCAAAATCGTAGCCGGCCTTGGCGGCATCAATGTTGGCCTTGACGACCTGAGGTTTCTTTTTAAAGGTATGTTCGAAGACGGAAGAGAGGGATTCAAACTCCAGCCCCAAAAGTCCGGTGAGAGCTCCGAGAGACACAGTGTTCTGCATGATCGGAAGGGCGTCCTTCCCCGCCAGCTCGAAAACCGGGAGAGGGCAGAGTTGAACTCCCTCAGGGGCCTTTCCAGGCTTTACCTTGTCGCCGTTGTAGACGCAGATGCCGCCGGACTTGAGTTCCTGCAGGTGGCGGTCCATTGAATCTTGGTTCAGGGCGATCATCGCGCCCACTTGGTCACCGACGTTGGTGACGTTCTTGGTTGAAATCCGAAGACGTATCCAGGAATGGCCGCCTCGGATCAGGGATTGGTAGCTCGTATAAACGTAAACGAAAAGTCCTTGCCGGGCGGAAGTCAAAGCCAAGTTGTCCCCGGTGGAAGCGCCCCCGTCTCCGGCCGCACCACCGATTCCTATAACGATTTCATTTTCCATTAACAGATTCCTCCCCTGAAAATTGATCTTTCGATGATTATATTAGAAGGATTTTCTTCAAACCTTCACCCCAGGTCCGCGGCAAAAGGGCACGGCGGACACCTGGAAACAAACTAGGGGGAGCATATTACCCTTTTATCTTAAATATTCGCAATACCCAGCAAAACAAAGGGCACTTTCAACGCCGGTCAGGGAATACAAGATTTGGTAGCCGATTGATTAAAGAACCCCACGCAATCCTGTCGGAAAAATTACTTCTCCACGGAAGAAACTTTTCCCATCAAGACAAAGGATTGGGTCGGAATCAATTTTAAATCAGCGGAATAAGATTCAAGGGAAAGCAGGCCGATCCCCTTGGCATAATATCGGTAAAAAGAACCAACTTTCTTACTGTCCTTCATGTCTTTTTCTTCCACAATCACGCAATCGGAATAGGATTTTTTAAGGACCTTCGCCGGGCCAAGGGTGGCTTTAAAAATTCGCAATAACTCCCCATCGGTTTGTTTCCAAATCGTCGGTTGGGTCGAAACGGGCATCTTCAAGATGAAATCGCCTGACTTTTGTTGATCAACAGCCGAGCCGCGTTCAATTCCATCCTCCGTCATAACCAATTGGTTAAGAATGGGAGACCCGGACTCGGTATTTTCAAACGTAACACGCGTCGATCCATCCACGTTCTCTTTAAAATCCACGCACTTGACCCTAAAGTGGCGGGGCGCGGTTTCATTCTTTTCGGCCTTTAAGTAGACGAACTCCATCGTTTGGCCTGGGTTCACGGGAAAATAATCATAAAGTCCTCCCCTTGGAACTGCCACCCCCGGCGCAACCTGATGAGTTGGAATAAGGGTCGCGTGCGGAGTCTCCAATGGGGTTGAATAAGGTGATGGAGAGGGCGAGGGTAAGGCGTTAACGAATGGGCTCGGCGTTGAGGTCGGTTCTAAAGGAAGAGGCGTATCCGTAAACGTTGGCGGCAACACAAGGGGGGCATTAGGTGTCGCGGTAGGCGCTATGGGAATGGGAATATCTGTCGGGGTCGGAGGGTTTCCTTGATCCGTGGATTTTTCCCCGAGGGATCTCCTCAATTCCTCATCGGAGGGTATTGGAACGGGGGTTCCTGTGTCCGGAGGAGGCATAACCTCAGAAACTTCGGTGGGAATGATGGGGACCGGAGGCTCCGGGTCGGCCCAAGCAAAACCCGCCACGTTTAAACCCACAAGGATAAAAATAATATGATTAGCCCATTTCATTTTTTCGCCTGGCCTTCCCATCGTTTTCTAAAAAACCTGATTTCACCTAAAGAGATCAATCCAATTTTAGGGGAAGACAAATAGACGGGTTAATCAAATCCATAAAATGAATAGGGCACATTTTTAGAATCTTGCACGGTGCTGTTAACGTAAACAATTCCATTGGTGCTATCGTATAACCAGCCAACGCCGCCGCCCGTTGGAACCTGGGCTTGGGACGTCATGGTCACCTTATTCCCAACTGGAGAAGGTGAGCCAGATACAAAAAAACCCGTGGTGTGTACCGCTGATATGGAATCCATATATTTGCTGAAGGAATAGACCTGAGAAGTGTTCAAAGTGCTTGGCCAAACACCTTGTTGATCCCCGTAGTACATGCAAGCCGATGCTTTGAGGCTTCCTAGCGTACCTTTCGTGGCCCCTTCGCGTGATTTTTCCAACATCTGCGCGAATTTAGGAATGGCGATCGCGGCTAAAATTCCAATGATCGCCACCACGATCATTAATTCGATCAAAGTAAATCCACCGGCTTTCCGGTTGGAAATCCTCATACCCTTACCCCCTAAAAGCCTTCTAACTTCCGCAAGACAATGAAGCTGACCCGACCCCTATTTTAGCTTAATTGTGGCCGAATTTGGGCTATCAGAGGATGAATTTCAGGTTGTTATTAACCTTTCAATCGGTTTTCAACGCTTTTGACCTTATCTTCTATGGTCTGGGATTTATCGGTTCTTGTGCCAAATTTTAGCGTGGTGGTAATTCGAGGGGCTCCCATTTTATGAACTTCTTCGTGGCAGCGTTTGATGGCGCCAAATACCTCGTCCCATTCTCCCTCGATGTTGGTTCCATAGGCATGCAGATGGGTTTTCAATCCGGTTTCTTTCAATACTTTCTCGCATAAGGCCACATATTCAGAGACTGAAACCCCTACTCCTAAAGGAACCACGCATAAATCCGCGATCACGCGCATGTCAAACCTCCTCTTTTAACCGATAATCTCCTGGAAAGGATGGTTTACCAACCTTTGAATCAGGAATCAACCCTTCGGCGATCGCCGGGAAGTGATATCTCGTTATGAATAAAACCCTAAAGAGGGTTCTCGGAATTACTCTTCTCGTCAAACTTTCTCTGTTGGGGATTATTTTCCTTGGATACCACCTGTTTTCGTTTCAAACCGGGAACTATCTGGCCAATTTTCACAATCCAAGCCAGGTTACGCCCAACCTCCTAACGGCCTATCAAACCTGGGACGCACAACACTACCTTAACTTAGCTATAAATGGTTATCGGCCTAATGCTCCCAGCGATGCTTTTTATCCGCTTTTCCCCTACCTAATTCATTTCCTCACTTACATCACAGGGCTAAAACCATGGATAGGAGGACTCCTTTTGTCCAACCTGTTGGCCCTTCTCGCCTCGGCATTTTTGTTTCTGTTGGTCAAGGATCTCAAAGATGAAAAAACCGCATTCCGTGCCTGCATTTGGTTACTGGCATTCCCCACCGCTTTTTACTGCGGCCTCATTTACACCGAATCTCTTTTTCTATGCCTTGTGACAGCTTTCTATTATTTTTCCCAAAGGGATTTACGGCTTCCGACCCTTTCCTGCGCTTTTTTGCTTTCCCTGTCCCGTCCTACAGGGGTTCTGGTGGCTCTAACTCTTTTGGCAGGCCACAAAACAAAACAGGGATATTCCGAGAAACCCTATCTCAATAGGTTATTAACCATTCTCGCTTATCTTCTCGGGTTTGCCTCTTACTTATGTCTCATGTATTTTTGGACCGGGGATTTCTTTTCCGGATTTTCAGCCCAGCGCTTTTTTATTTCCCACAACCAGTTTTTGAACTTTTTAAACCCTTGGAATTGGTTTATCGAAAACTTTATCAAAAACAGGTACACCTGGAATGGGCCTCAAACCAGCTTCTTTAACCGGGCGGTCTTCTTGGGAGTTTTATCGACCCTGCCCTTTATTTATCGGCACATCGGAAGGAATTTTTTTATTTACACCCTGGTGTTGGGTTTAGTGCCGGCCCTATTAAGCGATTTAATGAGCTACATCCGTTATGCGTACGTTCTTTTTCCCCTATTTATTTTGGCAGCGATCAATTTCCACGAGCGCCCCTACGCAAAATTTATTTTCCTTAGCTGTTGGTTGCTGCAATTCGTTTTATTGACCCTTCATTCATTGAATTATTGGGTAGGATAAAAGGTCCGGAGAAAAATCGGGTTTTGAGTGGTGATTTTAAAAAGGAAATTTAAGAAAGCCCAAGAGGAGGGTTCCGAGGGCGCAGAGAAAAACCGCCGCAGCAACTCCTGAGCTCAGGAACGCTCGATCCTCTGCCCCTTCCGGTTTTTGGTAAATGGCCGCTCCCACTCTTAAGTAATAAAAAGCCGAGAGAAAACTGTTTAAGACCGCCACGATCACCAGACCCACCTGGCCCTCATCGACCGCCAGTTTAAAAAGATAGTATTTCCCGAAAAACCCCGCCGTGGGGGTCATGCCCGCGAGGGAAAAGAGGAAAAGGGCCAATGCCCCGCCCACCCAGGGATAGTGGAGTCCAAAACCCCGGTAATCGCTGATTTCCAACCTTTCCCCTCCGGCGGACCAGGCGCCCTTGGGAACCGCCCAAGCGATAATCCCAAAGGCCCCTGCCGTCATGAAGGTATAGGCCAAAAGATAAAAAGCCACTGCCCTTTCAACTTGATCGGAAGGCGCTGAAGCCGCCACCGACAAACCCACCAAAAGGTAACCCGCATGGGCCACGCTGGAAAATCCCAACAGGCGTTTGAGGTTGGTCTGGTGCAGCGCTCCCAGGTTCCCCACCGTCATAGTCAAAACCGCTAAAACCCCAAGAACGGACGCCCACGGCCCCTGCAGGCCCATCGCCTCCACAAAAATGCGGGCGAGAATTCCCACCGAGGCCGTTTTCACACCTGTTGAAAGCAAGGCTGAAACCGGGGCCGGCGCGCCATCATAAACGTCGGGGGCCCAGGCGTGAAAAGGTACCGCCGCGATCTTGAACCCAAACCCAACAAGAACTAGTCCCGCTCCCAAAGCCATGAGAAGGGGGGATTTCCCCAATTCCAACGCGTGTCGAAGATCCACAAACCGCAAGGAGCCTGAAGCCCCGTAAAAGAGTGCGACTCCGTACAACAGAAAACCAGAGGCAAAAACCCCGCTTAAAAAATATTTAAGAGCCGCCTCCACCGAACGGGGCCGATTGCGCAGATAGCCCGCCAGCGCATAGGAGGAAAGGGACATCAATTCCAGACCCACAAAGAGGGTTAAAAAGTCCGCCGAAACCGCCAACACGATCATTCCGGAAACGGCCAAAAGAAGAAGGGCATAATATTCACCCGTCACGGCCCTTTCCCTCTCAAGATAGGAAACCGAAAAAAGGCAGCAAAGCAGCCCTGAGACCAGACAGGCTCCGGTAAGGGTCGAGGAATAGATATCCACCACCGCGCAGCCGTTGAACAAAAGACCGGGAAGAGGTCTTTGCGATATCAAATGGAAAACCGAGGCAATGGCGGCCACCAAGAAAGCCCCAGCCAAAACGGGTGACGAACGACGGCCAGCTTCTTTCCCTAAGGCTTCCAACAGAAGCAACAACATGGCGCCAAGGGAAATAATCCAAAGGGGAGCCAAACCCGCCAAGTCCAAGTAGGAAATACTCATTTCCCGTTCCCTTGCGAGTTTTGTTTGACTTCCTGTTCAAAACGCTGGCGGGCGGCGAAATCCGTCATTTCCGGAGGGGGCTTAAGCCTTTCCACCACGTTCATTTGCAGCGATTTCTCGATGGGCCGAAGAATGTTGTTGGGGAACAGGCCCAGTCCCAAAACCAGTAGGGCCAGAGGAATTAAGGACAGGGTTTCTTCGAAGCTCAAATCAGGCGCTGGCGCAAGCTTGGGGTTCTTGGGCTGCCCAAAAAACAACCGGCCGAAAAGGTTGAAAAAGTACCACGCGGAAAGGATAAACCCGGCGAGGGCTGCGGCGGCAAAAAGAGCGTTGGCCTTGAAAAGCGAAACCAGCACCAAAATTTCCCCCACAAAACCCGCCAGACCCGGCAGCCCAACCGCCGCCGCCATCATCCAAAGAAAGAAAACCGCCAAGAGGGGTGAGCTTTGGGCCATCCCCCCGAATTCAGCCATCTCCCTGGTACCCCGCCGATCTTCCACGTATCCCAACAAAAGGAAAAGCCCGGCCATGTAAATCCCATGGGCCACTAGGAGAAAAATCCCGGCCTGTAATCCCGCCGGGGTAAAGGTTAGAAGCCCCAGAAAGGCCATTCCCATATGGGATAGGGACGAATAGGCGGCTAAACGCTTGAAATCGGTTTGGATGGTGGCCATCAGGGCTCCATGCAGCAAACCAGCCAAGGCTAATACCATTAGCCAGGGCGCGAAAGCCTTCGTGGCGGCTGGAAAAAAGGTGGGGCAGAATCGGAGGAACCCATAGGCGCCCAGTTTAACCATCAAAGCCGAAAGCATCACGGTCGTACCGGCGGGCGCCTCCGCATAGGCATCGGGAAGCCATCCATGCAGGGGAAATAGGGGAACCTTGATGAGAAAGGCCAGGGCGAACCCCAGAAAGCACCAGAATTGGATATCCTCGGAAAAGTGATGGTCCATGAGAACACCAAAATCAAAACTATGGGCCTCATGGGTGATATAGAGAAGGGCTACCAGCATTAGAAGGGATCCGAAGAGAGTGAATAGCACAAACTTCACGGTGGCTTTCACCCTGCCAGGACCGCCCCAAACCCCGATCAGGAAGAAAACGGGAATCAACATAAGTTCCCAGAAAAGATAAAAGAGGAAAATGTCCCGCGCGGCCAAGGTTCCCAGCATGGCGGATTCCAAAAGAAGAAGACAGGCGAAATAACCCCTCACGTTTTTTTGGATGCTCGAGAAACTCCCCAAGACCACCAGGGGGGTCACCAGAACGGTTAAAAGCACGAACCAAAGGGATAATCCATCCAACCCCAGGCTGTAATGAATCCCCAAGGAAGGAAGAAGGGAAAAGTCTTCTTTGAATTGAAAACCTCCGTTAGAAATGTCAAACCCGGTCAGAAGAGGGTAGGAGAGTGCCGAAACGGCCAGCGAGGCCAAAAGGGCCAGCACTTTGGATCCCTTTGGCACCGGCGATAGGGCGGAGAAAAAAGCGGCCAGGGCCGGTATGAAAATCATGAGCGTTAGAGTCAAAAAATCCTCTTTTAAATTAAATTCAAAACAATCGGCCTATCTAACGAAGGACCAGATAAACCAGCAGGGCCGCGCCCAGAGCCACATAGGCCAGGTAAACCCGTACTAACCCCACTTGGGTTTTTTGGATATTCCTGCCAATCCAGGCACCCAACCGGGCCACGGCATCCAGCAGGCGGTTCACCAGCAGGTTTTCCACCAGATAGTTGGAAACTGCTCCGGCGAACCATTTCACCCACCTCACCACGGTCGTTTCGTAAATCTCATCCACGTAGTATTTTTGTTCGAGCGCCTTGGGCCCGCCGGGTATGAGCTTCAAAAGTTTCGGGCTCAAAACGTGTTTCCAGCCGTAAACATACCAGGCCGATCCCACCCCCAAAAAAGCCACCAGGAGGGAAAGAAACATCAGGATGGGTTCCATGCGCGGACTCAAGGCGTTAGGCTCCAGGGAGGACAACCGGAAAAGAGGCTCCAGAAACTTGCCCAGGCTGTTTCCGCCGCCGATGGCCTCGGGTGTTCCGATCCATCCGACTGGCAGGGAAAGCACCGCCAAAAGAAGAAGGGGCCAAGTCATGACGCGGGGTGATTCATGCAAATGACGCAAGGCTTCCGGTCCTCCTTTATACTCGCCAAAAAAGACCATCGCGACCAAACGCGTCATGTAAAAGCCAGTGAGAAAGGCTGTAAAAAGCCCTATGAAGTAAAGAATCTCCGGAAGGGGCGAAAAGAGGGGATTCAGGGTGGCCAGGGTGCGCCAAAGAATTTCATCCTTGCTAAAGAAGCTCCCGCAAAAAGGAATGACACCCGTCAAAGCGAGCCACGAAAGCAAAAAGGCCAGACTGGTCAAGGGCAGGTGCTTTAAGAGCCCGCCCATCTTGCGCATGTCCTGTTCCCCGCCCATGGCGTGGATCACTGAGCCCGCCCCCAGAAAAAGGGCGGCCTTGAAGAATCCGTGGGTTATCAGATGAAATATCCCGGCCCCATATGCGCCCACTCCCACTCCCATAAACATGTATCCCAATTGTGAAATAGTGGAATAAGCCAATACCTTTTTAATGTCGTTTTGGGCCAAGGCGATGGAGGCCGCCAAAAGGGCCGTCAAGGCCCCCAGAACCGCCACCACTAAAGAGGCCCAGGGAGCCAAGACATAAAGAAAATGAAGCCGGGCGATCAGATAAACACCCGCCGTCACCATGGTGGCCGCGTGAATCAGGGCGGAAACGGGAGTGGGGCCCGCCATGGCGTCCGGCAACCAAACATATAGGGGGATCTGGGCTGATTTCCCAGCGGCTCCAAAGAAAAAGCACAGGCAGGCCAGGGTGGCCGCGGCCTCGCTAAAAACCAGCTTGTGTTCCTGCAATGCCTCGAAATTGAGCGTACCCGCCAAGGAAAAAACCACCAACAATCCAGCTAAGAAACCCGCGTCGCCGATGCGGTTGACGATGATGGCTTTTTTCCCCGCCGCAGCCTTGGCTTCGTCGGTAAACCAGAAACTGATCAAAAGGTAGGAGCAAAAGCCCACGCCCTCCCAGCCCATGAAAAGAAGAAGGAGATTATCCGCCATCACCAGTACCAGCATGGAAAAGAGAAAGAGATTCATATAGGTGAAGAACCGGCCGAATCCCCGGTCTCCCTTCATGTAGCCGGCCGAGTAAAGATGGATCAGACTGGAAACAAAGGTGACAAAGACCACCATGACCATCGAAAGGGCGTCCAGTTGAAGCGAAAAACGGGCCTGAAAAACCGGAGTATCCATCCAAGTGCCCAGGTCCTGGGCAAACACGCTGCTTTCGGGAAGGGACCGGAATTGGGTAAAGGCGGTCCAGGCCGCGAGAAAAGACCCAAAGGCACCCGCGCAGCCAATGAGGCTATAGAGCCATTCCGGAATAAGACCGGGCTTGTTGCGGGTCAAGAGGGTGAGCAGGCCGTTCAAAACAAAACCAAAGAGGGGCAGGGCCGGAATCAACCAGAGCCACCCATAGGGCACCATCGAAATGGCCTGCAGATGTTCCATGTTCAGCAAGGCGTCATCCTTTAAGCGTTTTCAAGAGATCGATGTCCACCGATTCCTTCAACCGGTAGAAGGCCAAAACCAAAGCTAGCCCCACGCAGGCTTCCGCTGCGGCCACCGCTACCACGAACAAAACCGCGACCTGACCCGACATCTCGCCGTTCACACGGGAAAAAGTAACAAAAGACAAATTGACCGCGTTGAGCATTAGTTCCAGCGACATTAAAACCACAAAAAGGTTGCGACGAGAAAGGGCTCCCGCGACCCCCAAGGTGAAGAGAGCGGCGGAAAGGACCAAATAATGGGCTGGCGTGATCGGATAAAATAATTCCATAAATAACCTCGGCCCATTCGGGCCCTTTTAATCAAGACCATCTTCGAAAAGAAGGCCGAACTCAGAGCTTCTTTTTCACTAAAACCAAAGCTCCCACAACAGCGGCTAAAAGTAAAAGCGAAAGGGCCTCGAAAGGAAAAAGGTAGTCGGCGAAAAGTTTGGTTCCAACCCCCGCCACTCCCCCGAAATCCTCGCCCGATACGGGGGAAACCCCCAATCCTCCCGTAAAAAGCACACCCGCGATCGGCGCCCCAAAAAGCGCCGCGACGGCAAGAAGTGCCAGAGCGACCATGCCCCCCTTGGCCTTTAAGGGTTCCAGGGCCTGGGCGGGCAGGTTTAAAAGCATAATCACAAAAAGCATCAACACCATGATGCCTCCGGCATAAACGAGAATCTGAAGAACCGCCGCCAGCTTGGCGGATTGCATGGCATAGAGACCTGACAAGGCGGCAAAGGCGCCCACCAAGGCTAAAGCGGAGGCGATCGGGTTGGTGCGGGTAATAACGATCAGTCCCAATCCCAATAAAACGGCGCCCAGAAAATAAAATAAAACCGCCTCAACCATTCAAATCCTCTTTAAGAAATATTTAATTACGGCCTAGCGTGATCGCCGTGGGTCCACTTCACGGGCCGGGGGGGATTATAACCCGGCGCGTATTCTTCGTTATGGTGGTCCAACAGAAATTCCTTATGAAACACCAGGCTCTCACGGGTGTAGTCGGTCAATGCGATCTCCGGCACATCCATGCGGATGGCGTCCAGGGGGCAGGCTTCCACGCAAAATCCGCAAAAAACGCACCGCAGCAGGTCGATATCAAATTTTTCAGGATACTTTTCGATCTCCTTGTCGGGCACTGGGGCCGCGAGGATGTGGATACATTCCGCCGGACAGGCGGTGGCGCAGAGCATGCAGGCGGTGCAGCGGGGCGCCTCGTCCTCGCGTTTCATGAGCCTATGCCTTCCCCTCATGGCCGGAGGCAGGTGTTTTCTTTCCTCGGGGTAATAAATCACCGGCAGTTTTCCGGGATGAAAAAGATTGCGGACCACATGACGAAGAGTCACCATCAGGCCTTGGAGTACCTGAATCACATAGATTTTCTGGAGGCCCTTCACCCCGGGCCGGGGAACGATCCTCATTTATAAAACCCCTTCTACTTTTGAATCAGGATTAAAACGCCCGTCACCAGCAGGTTCGCCATAGCCAGGGGCAGCATCAGCTTCCATCCCATCCGCATCAGTTGGTCGTAACGGAATCGGGGAAGGGTCCACCGGACCCACACAAAGAGCCAGCAAAAAAACAAAACTTTGAGGATCAGGCAGGTCACCTGCAAAATGGGCACGATGATGGCGGCCACAGAAGAAGGCAACGGTCCTCCTAAAAGACTCCAGAGAATGGCAGCTAGTCCCAAACAAGCCTTTCCGATTCCAGCCAAGGACAGCAGATAGGGTTCCCATTTCTTAACGCCTTGATACCTGTGCTTTTGCGCCTCAGCCTGCAGGTACAGAAAACCCCCGAAAATTCCCCCGCCCACTAAAAGGAGCGTGCCCCAGATTCCGAGGGCGAGTTGCGGGTTGGCTTGAAGACCCTGGGTAGAAACGAAGGGAACCTGATAGCCCCCGAGGAAAAGGGTGGAAAGAATAAAGGCCACCACCGCCATGTTGACGTATTCGGCCATGAAAAAGAGGGCAAACTTTACGCTGGAATATTCCACATGGTATCCCGCCACCAGTTCGCTTTCTCCCTCGGCCAGGTCAAAAGGGTTTCGATTCGTTTCGGCGAAACCCGAAACCAGAAACAAAAGAAAAGAAACAGGCTGGAGAAAAATTCCCCAACCGGGCAGGGGCATCGCATAACCGAAGAGGGTCAAGGCCTTTCCCTGAGTTTCCACGATCCCGTCCATGCGCACGCCCTGATAGACCATTAAAAGGCTCACCAGGGCCAGACCCATCGAAAGCTCGTAGGAAATCATCTGAGCCGAGGATCTTAAGCCCCCCAGCAGCGCAAACTTATTATTCGAAGACCATCCGGCAAGGATGACGCCAAAGACCCCCATACTCGTGATGGCGAATATATAAAGGACGCCCACGTCGAAATTGGCGGCCTGGAAATGAACCGTTCGACCCAGCAAATCCATGGGTGCCGCGAAGGGAATCACCAGGAGGGGCAATAGGGCTATCGTCATGGACCAAAAGGGAGCCAATAGAAAATAAAAACCATAAGACTTGGCGGGAGTGAGGTTTTCTTTCAACACCAGCTTTAGGGTGTCGGCGAAATTTTGAATGAACCCCAGCAGGCGGAAACCCAAAAGATTGGTACGGTCGGGGCCCACCCGGTCCTGGATGATGGCGCTTCCCTTTCGTTCCAGCCAAATGAAGAAGGGAATAAAGGATAGGGGAATCAGCCAAGCGACGACCGTCATGGCGGCGGTGTTGGCCAGGGCGAATAGTTCCGGGCTCATGCCTTCGCCTCAAAAACGTTCGGCTGGGCCGCCACACCTTGAAAGGGTTCGGAAGCGATAGGCTTTAAGGAAAGCTGTTCGCCCCCAGAAGAAATTCCGTCAAAGGTTAACCCTGAAAGCATTTCGATTTCCTTCGCCATGGCATTAAAGACGGAGGGGGTATCTTCAAAATGGAATCCTTCTAAATTCATGGCCTTCGCCAGCCTGGAAATCCAAAGGGAAGCTTCCACAATATCGGGGTTCGCGGGTTCCACCGCCAGCTTGAAGCGCTGGAGCCGTCCGAGAGCGTTCACAAAGGTGCCCGCCTTTTCGGTAAAGGGCCTGACCGGAAAGGCCATGGCGGCCTGTTTCGACGTCTCGGTCTGGTGAACGGATAGAACTATCAGGGCCTTCACCTTGCCGAAAACCTTCAGGGCTCTGGCGGGATCCTGACCGAAAGGGTTTTGATTCATGAGAATCACGGCTTTAAATACGCCTTTTTCGATTCTTTCCAAAAGGGCTTCCGTCTTGGCGGGGATGCCAAGAAGGTTCAACCCCTGTTCGTTAGGGTATTTTTCAGCCAGCTTTAAAATTTTGTCCGCCTCTCCCTTTTCAGCCCAAAGGGGCGCAGCCAGGTTGGCGGGATTGAATTTTTTCTCGAATAGTTTCTTGAGCAGATAATTGTCTTCCAGCGCCGCATAGGGGGAAGCAATCCCCGCTACCTCATCCTTGTCCATCCCGCCGAGGATTTCGGCCAACTGGGCGATTCCTTCTTTAAGCGTAGTGGTTTTATGTCCCAGCCGGATTTCTTCTAGCCGATTCTCCTGATAATGGGCGAAAGAAAAACGGCCCTCATCGCAAATCCAGGTTTTGTTGACCTCAGCGTTTTCCCGGGGCATGAAGCGGTAGATATGGCCATGGTTTTGCTCAACGGTGATATTGCACCCGCGCGCGCAGCCGGGACAAACGGATTCGGTTTTCTTGAGAAACCAAACCCTTTGTTTGAAACGGAATTCTTTTAGGGTCAGGGCGCCCACGGGGCAGATATCGGTTACGTTGCCCGAGTAGGGGTTGTCAAGGCGGTGTCCGGGAAAGATCGTGAGTTTAGCCTCATGGCCCCGGTTGACGATGCAAAGCTCGGAGGTTTTGGGCACCTCATCCACGAAGCGGATACAGCGGGTGCAAAGGATGCAGCGTTCCTGGTCCAAAACGATGTGTTGTCCGATATCCTCAGCCTTGCCGCCTTTGAAATAGCGTGGCACGGACCGACGGAAATCGTACTGACCGTCTTCCATATATTGATCTTGGAGTTTGCACTCTCCGGCCTTGTCGCAAATGGGGCAATCCAGCGGGTGGTCTAATAGCAGCATTTCCAGGGCGGTCTTCTGCGCCTTTTTCGCGGCGTCGGATTGGGTATGGATTACCATCCCCTCGGCCACCTTGGTGTTGCAGCCGATGGTGAGCTGGCGTCCCCGGGGGGTTTCCAGTTCCACCATGCAGGTACGGCAGTTGCCAGCAACCGGCAGGTAGCGGTGGTAGCAAAAATGTTCCACATGAATACCGTTGGTTAAGGCGGCGTCCAGCACGTTGGTGCCTTCGGGCACCTCCATGGGTTTTCCGTTGACGGTGATCTTGACCAAGTTCAACCCCTTAGATCAGCCGTGACGGGAGTCAGGGCGGGTTTGCAGTATTTTTCAAACTCAGCGCGGAATTTTTGGATAAAACTTCTTACCGGCATGGCGCAGGCGGCGGAAAGCACGCAGATGGTCTTTCCCTCCATGTTGTCGGCCACTTCCAGCATCAAGTTCAGTTCCTTGGTGGTGGCTTCTCCGGAGAGGATTTTTTTCAACAGCCGGTCTTCCCAGGCCGTACCCTCTCGGCAGGGCGTGCATTGCCCGCAGGACTCGTGAGCGTAAAACTGGGTCAGATTCTTCAAAACCTTCACCATGTCGGTATGCTCGTTCATGGCCGTCACACAGCCCGTGCCGAACATGGTGCCGTGTGTTTTCATGCTTTCATAAGTGAGGGTCAAGTCCTCGCATTCCTTGGCCGTCAAAACCGGGCAAGAGGATCCGCCGGGGATCAAGGCCTTCAAGGTCCCGCCCTTCATGCCCTTCCCGTAGGTTTGGAGGAATTCCATCATCGGCAGCCCGTAGGGCAGTTCCCAATAACCTGTTTGATTCACATGGCCCGAGAGGCCGAAGAGATGGGTGCCGGCCGATTCTTTGGTGCCGATGGCGGCATAGGCGGCCGCCCCGTTTTCGATAATCCAGGGCACTGAAGCCAGGGTCTTTACGTTATTGACGATCGTGGGGCAATTGAATAAGCCTTGAACCGCGGGAAAGGGGGGTTTGATACGGGGCATACCTTTTTTGCCTTCAAGAGACTCGATCAACCCTGTTTCTTCACCGCAAATATAGGCGCCCGCTCCCCGGTGAACATAAACCTCCAGGTCAAAACCCGAACCTTGGATGTTCTTTCCCAGATAGCCCGCTTCCTTAGCTTCGTGAATGGCTCTTTCAAGAATCTGAATCTGTTCGTAAAACTAACATGGACGGCGCGTGGCTCCAGTCCGGCGCGGTCGTCCCCGCCTTCGCCAACCAGCAGGACGTCAACCTGGGGCGCTTCACCAATTCCAGCTTCTACTTCCATGGCTCGATGGACGAAGCCCGCATCGCTTCCAGTGTGCATTCCTCCAATTGGCTCTGGGCCGAGTGGATGATGGTTGTCTCAAACACTGCGCTTTCTACCTATTCAAGCATCATGCGGCAAACGCCAGTCCTCTCGATTGCCGGCAACGCCTTGTCTGGCCTGGTTCTTGCC
>CAVTWJ010000022.1:0-217716 GCA_963738405.1 candidate division FCPU426 bacterium
CACCACCTCGAACTGGCCAATTTCCCGGTCGCGCCCGGTGAGCTCGGGCGGTCGCTGCCCCGCGCCGGGGGCGTACGGATTGCGCACCGGATCCATGACATTGGACTCTATGGCCAGATCTAGCCCGGACCCTAGATTTGCTTAGAAAGCCCTACCGGCGTGTCGCGGGCCGGGCCCGGGGCCGCCGGTCCTGGGGCTTGTTGATGCGGGCCAGGAAGGCGTTGTAGGCGGCTAGGTGCTCGTCGGCGTCGACGCTCTCCCTATCGCTGGCCCTATCACTAACCCTATCGCTGGCCCGGTCCATCGCCAGGGTCGCGGACGGCGGCCCGCCATGTCCGGCGGCCGCGTCCTGGTGCGCGCTGACCAGCGCGGCGAAGTTCGAGCGGCGCGCGGACTCGGGCCAACCCCGGCCCCGTCGCCACGCTTCCCGGCTCCAGGCGAAGAACGCCGCCATCACGAGCGCGGCGACGTCGGCGCCGCCCACCGCCCCACCATCACCGCGCCGCCGATATGCACGTCACTGATGGGGCTCGGCGCCACCGGTCCCCTTGGTAAATCGGGATAGGTTTTTCAAAACCTTTAAGGCCTTGTTTTTCAACGGCAATCCCGACAAACCCCCGCTTGGGTAATCCCCCGGCGGCAGTCCTTCCCTGGAAAGGGTGGTGTTGGTCACCACCAGGCCCTTGCATCCCTGGCTCAAGGCCGTTTCGGCAGCTCCCCTGTAGCCCTTCTCATCCATATCAGGGGAAAGTTTCAGCAAAACCGGCTTTTTTTTCGCTCCCTTCACCACCGCCCCCAGCAGTTTTTTAAGGGGTTTGGTTTCTTGAAGCTTGCGCAGACCCGGGGTGTTGGGTGAACTGACATTGATGACCAAAAAATCGGCCAGAGATGCCAAAAGAGACACCGATTTTAAGTAATCCTCCTCCGCCTCTTCCAAGGGAGCCGCTTTGCTCTTGCCGATGTTGATTCCCACCGGAGCTTTTGGCCAATTTCCATTTTCTTTCAGGTTCTTCAGTCGAAGGGCGGCCGCTTCCGCCCCGCTATTGGGAAAACCCATGCTGTTGATCAGGGCCCTTTCAGAAACCAGTCGCTTGACCCTCGGTTTGGGATTGCCGGGTTGGGCCATGGCTGTAAAGGTGCCTATTTCGGCATGCCCGAACCCCAGGCACTCCCACATCTCCGTTAATTCCCCTTCTTTATCCAGTCCCGCCGCCAAGCCGATGGGGTTTGGAAATTTCAAGCCGAAGAAGGTTCTTTCCAAACGGGGATCTTGGTACTGAAACAAATGTTTGAAAAGGGACTTAAGGGGTTTGGCCGCGCCTAAAGCGGTAAAGGATAGGTGATGGGCCGATTCGGGATTGAGTTTGAAAAGCAGGGGCCTCAGGAGTGGGTACAAAAGACGTCCTTCATGAAGGATTTTAAAAAGAATAGTGTTGGTTTCGGGTGGATGCAACCAAGAAAGCTTAAGGGGAAAAGTCTAGATCAGCGTAAAACCAACATCTTCAGGACGTATCTTTTATTAGGCGTAGTCACCACTATGTAATAGAGCCCGTTCGATAGCGGGTTGTTCGCCCTGTCCGTTGGAAGGATGACAATCCATGGCACGGCGGATGAAGCGGTTTGGGTTTCTTCCTGAACCTTCCGGAAAGCCAGGGTAAAGACCTGCGCCTTGATTTGCGCGCTGGCCGTCAACCCGGGAATAACGATGGTCACCGGTTGTCCATGGGTGGGATTGGGATAGAGCACCAGTGTCGTTCCAACCGGCACCGCCGTGACGGAAAGAGTCGCGGTCGCAGTGGCGGAGGGAATGGGCGTGGGTGAAGCGGTCCATGAAGGTGTGGTGGTAGGGGTTGGGGTCCAGGTGGGTGTTCCGGTCAAAGTGGACGTAGCCGTCCAGCTACCGGTTGTTGTGGCCGTGGGGGTTGCGGTGGGAGTGCCTGTCGGGGTCGGACTATTGGTTTTCGTGGGCGTAAGGGTCGCCGTGGGCGAGGGGGTGGATGTCCCCGTAAGTGTCGGCGTGGGTGTCTGGCTTCCCGTCGGGGTCGGCGAAGGCGTCCAACTGGGCGTGTTTGACGCGGTGGGAGTCGGCGTTTTCGTTGCCGTGTAGGTCGAGCTGAATGTGGCGGTGGGAGTGGCCGTCAAAGTGGCGGTGAGGGTCGCGGTAGGCGTCGTGGTCGTTGTAAAGGTTAGGCTATGGGTTGCGGTGAAGGACATGGTGGATGTGGCAGTGAAAGCAGTTGTCTTTGTGAGTGAAGCTGAAGGCGTAACGGTGGGGGTCACCGTAGGGGAAAGTGTGACGGTAGAGGTAATCACACCGGTCGCCGTGGGGGTCCCGGTAATGGTTGGGGTCGCTGGTAAGGGTAGCGGTAGGTGTTTTGGTAGGGGTCGAGGTTGTGGAAGAGGTTAGCGTGGCGGTCAAGGTTGCGGTCAGCGTGGCCGTCAGGGTCGAGGTGGGGGTGAGGGTAGCCGTGGATGTTTTAGTGGGCGTAGCCGAAGGCGAAGCGGTAAGGGACGCCGTAGGCGTCATCGAAACGGTTGGGGTCGGACTCGGTACGGAGGTAGGACTTCGAGTCACCGTGGGAGATGGGGTAGAGGTGGCCGTACCCGCCGGGCTGGTGGGCGTGTTGGTGGGTGAGCAGGCGGCCTCGCTCGTAATCTCGATGGCGGTGAACTCGGCGTTATTCGCCGAGGCGGTGCCGATGAGGGTGATGGCGCCCCCCGCCACCGCCACCGGGAAGGTATGGTCATCAATGGCGTTTTCCCCCACCTGGGAAAAAATATCCATGTTCGCCAGCACGGTTACCCCGTTGATCGTCACGTTGAAAACCCGGCATCCGGTGGTGGTACAGTAGAAATCCACGTTTTTCAGAGTGACCAGGTAGTTTCCGTTGGGGACCGTAAACTGATATTGCATCGTCGTGGCATAACGTTCGGTTTGATAGAGAACCTGCTGGACGCCCGAGTTGGCGATGGTGTTGGCGGTATTGCCCGTCGTACCGGCGGTCACATAGCCGAAGCCGCCCGCCGTATAGGCCTGGTCCGCCGACCAAGTGATCCCCCCGATCACCGTTTGCGGCCCTCCGCAATTGATAGCCTCATATACATAGGCGCAGGGGTTGACGGTGGCCGTGGGGGATTGGGTGGCCGTTAGGGTCGGGGTCGCGGAAGGCACGCAGCCATAGGTCGGGGTCGGGTCGGGAGTGGCGGTGGGAATGGGCGTGCAGGCGACGCCCCCGCAGGGAGAGGTGACATCATAGGCGTGCTTGGCCCCCCAGATGGCGTTGGCCCTCATGTAATAGGGGGCGCGTATATTCCCGAGGTTGGAAGTCCAAGCCTCAGGGGTTCTAAACCACATCTGGCCCGTGTTCCAAATGGCGTTATAAAGACTGTTCCCAATGGAGACCGCCTGGGTGAACATGCCCTGTTGGATCATTCCCGACACCGCGCCCCAGGTCGTACCCACCCAGGCCTCCTGGCTCTGGGATGTGCCGGTGTCGATATTTCCCGCCGAAGTCATCACATTGACCGCCCCGTAAGTTCCAGGGTTAAACTTGGCCCAGTTGTTGTCGTGCACCGCCTGCCAGGCGCTCACCGCGTGGGCCGTGGGCACGATGTCGGCCAGGCCGCAGGCCTTGGCGTACCATTGACCGCACAACTGATCGGTCATGATGCGGGCCACGCCCGTCACGCCGCCCGATCCGCTTCCGGTATCGATGTTGTAATAATTGCCGGTGGAGTTCCAAAGGTTAGTCTCAAAGTCGGCTTGGCCCAGGGTCAGCCAGGAATTGTAGGTGGTGGCCAAGGCCGCATTGCCCTGCTGCGTGGCTAGGGCCTGGGCTGCCTCGCAGGCGGCCAGGTAAAGGCTCCCGCAATAGGATGTCTCGCCCGTCAGCCCCAGATCGTCATAGGTCTGGTCGATTCCGCTGGAAATGGGCAGGTGGTAGGTCACCCCTCCCGATACGCACTGGCTGTGCACCTTGGTCATGGCCGTCTGGATGGCGGGCCAGCAGTAATTGAGGAAGGTGCTGTCGGTTTTCCCTGTCAGTTCCCAGTCGCGGTAAACCATTAGCACCAGCTTGGAATTCAGGTCCTTCCAGGTGGTGGAATCCCGGTAGGTATAGTCGTTCCAGGCCGTGAAGACGTCGTTCAAACTGCCGATATCGTGGGCGCAGGTACCCAGGGCCGCGGGCCGGGGCATTGGCGGGGTCGCCCACCACTGTCACGCTGTCGCAGAATTGTTCCACTTCCTGCTTGTCGATGTTGGGCCAGTTCTGGGCCAAGGCCCAGGAGCTGTAAAAACGCACGTCCGAGGTGCCGTAGAAGGGATAGATGTAGGATTCCAAACTGCTGAACATATCGGGTCCCGAATCGAACTGAGTGGAGCCGTATTGACCCGCCTCCCAGAGGGTTCCGCCGATGACGTAATAATAAAGCTCATTGAAGAGCATCTGCTTGAACCAGTCCGGATAGGGCCCACCCAGGATTCCTCCCTGCCAGCTGTCGATGGAAGCTTCCCAGGCGCTGTAGTTGTTCAGCGCGTCGTTAGCGACGGAAAAGGAGTTCAGCCCCGTCTTGCCGTAGGTGCGGGTATATTCCCTGTACCACTGGACGCCCGAGCCCGGCTGGGCTAAGGGAATATCCCAAGCCACCACGATGGGAACCTTGATGGACTGGCCCGGGGCCAGGGTCACCTTGAAGGCGATGCCCCCGAGGGTATTGGCTCCCACGCCGTTGGTCAGGGTCCCGGCGGCGTCAAAGGCCGTTTCCAGGTTGGCCAGGCTGGCGGCCGATTCATAGGTTACCGTCACCCCGGCGCTTGCGGCGCAACCGAGCGTGAATTCACCTTGGGTCTTGGAGGTGGCGTTCCCCGCGCGGGTTAACCGGATGCCGGTATTGCTTCCCGAAACGCTGACCGCCGCGCTCGACCCGCTGAAGGTGTTGTCCCAGGTCAGCATGATGGCCACGTCCGTGGAAACGCAGGTGTTGTTGGAAAGGTCCCACTCGTAGATGGCTTCGGGGAAAGAGCTTCGTGTGTAGTCCCCAGGGATCAAAGGCGTGAACTGGGTCACCCGGGCCTTGCAGGGAAAATTGGTTCCGTAATAATCCACCCACGATTTGGGGAAAAGGGAGTAGTAGGTGGCCTGGCCCGTTCCCAGCGCGGCGGCGTTCAACCGGTAAGTCACGGCGGCTGAGCCCGAGGGCTTCTGATACATATAGAAGTGACAGTTGGCGTCCGTGGTATAGGGGTTATTGGTGGTCCAGGTGGCGGGGCCGGCGGCGATGTTCAGGCGGCTTAAAAAGAAATTCCCCGAAAAGTCCCAGGTATAGCTCCCCGCGCCGAAACCGCCCGAAGGCGCCCCGTCCGTATAGCCGCCCGCGTTGATATCTCGGCTCCAGGCCTGCGGAGGGATATTGGTAAAGGCTCCAGCCTGGGAAACGGTTAAAAGGAAGAAGAAAAAAAGATGAGATCGTTTTAAGATCGATTTTATAAAAGCCGATGGGCGTCGATAAAAAAACACTTCATACCTTTCAAGGCGAAGGGGGAAGAATCAAACAGGCCCATAAAATTTACCACATTTTCGTTCTCGGCCCATTGAATCTATGAACTATGGAAGCGGTTTTATTTCTCGGCGTTCAAACATGCGCCGAATGAATCCAAATCGGTTGGGGGAATTTGAAGGTGAAAACGCTTCAAAGAGTGTTGAGCTGATCCAAAAGAAGGTTAGAATCCATATATGATTTTGCGTCCCATCCTTTTTCTTCCCCTTCTTGCCATGCTGTATTTTGGTTTCACCCTTCTCCTTTCCGATGACCGGGATGATTTAGCCGTCATGGAGTTCGAGGCCGCCCGGGCCGCCTTCAGCCATCAGGATTATTATTCCTGCCTTCGCTTTTGCGGCCTGGCCGCCATCAACAATCCGAACGCCTCCGGCCCGCCCCTTTTACAAGGCAATTGCTTTTACGAGATGGGACAGGATTCCGCCGCGTTGGAACGCTACAGCCTGGCCCTTTCCCTCAACCCCCAGGCTGCCCCCCTGCCTCCTTTTTTGAACGAGCTTAAAGCAAACGGTTCCTCCGCCCAACAAACGGTCATGAACCCGTCGCAGTTGGATTCCCTCCAGCGAAAGATCGGCCAGATGATCATGGTGTCCGTTCCCGGCGTCCGCTTGACCGGTGCGAAGAGGATTTTCTTGAAGGAAGGCTGGATCGGCGGGGTCATTCTCTTCAACCAAAACATCGCCTCGAAAAAACAGGTCACCGCCTATGTGGAGGAACTGCAAGCCACCTCGCCCACGCCCCTCTTTATCGCGGTGGACCAGGAAGGCGGTGCGGTGCGCCGTTTACGGGAACCTCTGGGCTTTCAAACCCTTCCCTCGGAGGAGGCTCTGGGCCAAACCAAGAACCCGGACCTGGCCTATCGTTTCGGGCGCCTCAGCGGCTATCAGTTAAAGGAAATCGGGGCCAACCTGAACCTGGCGCCTGTGGTTGACCTGGACCACGGCATCGACCAAGTCATCTCTAAAAATCACCGTTCCCTGGGGGCGGACCCTCAGTTGGTTTCAATGATGGCGCAAAAGATGATTCAAGGCATGAAGTCGGAAGGAATCCTCGCCACGGCCAAGCATTTCCCCACCCAGTCCCTCGCGGTCAACAACCCCCATTGGATGCTTTCGGAAGCGGACAGCGGCCTCGCCGAATTGGAAAAATCAGACCTAGTGCCCTATCAAGACCTGATCCAAAGCCGGGACCTGGACGCGGTCATGTTGTCCCACGTGCTTTACCCCAGCGTCGATCCCGTTTACCCCGCTTCCCTTTCGAAGGAATGGATTCAAAATATCCTCCGCCGCCAGATGGGCTTTCAGGGATTGGTCTTTTCGGACGATATGCGCATGGTGGCCATCAAGCGCCGCTACCCGCTTGAAAAATCGGTGGTGCAGGCGGTGAACGCGGGGGTGGATGTGCTGTTGGTGACCGACAATTTGGAAAAACGCGTCATGGACGCGCTGGTCAAGGCCGTGCGGTCGGGCAAGATCGACCGGGGTTCCATCGACCAGGCCTACGAGAGGATCATGGCCACGAAGAGAAAGTATGGGATTGTCCCGGACGAAAGACCCTTACCTAAGGCACTACCGCCAAGCCCCAACCGGGCCAGGGTCCCCACAAAAGATCGCATCCTGTGATGGCCCCAAAACGCCCTGAATCGAATGGTAAAAATTTTCGAGATGCCCTCTTATTCCGAAGGGATACTGTTAAATAATTCGGCTTTCACTTCCTTCGTGTGTTTCAACCAACCGCCCGAGGCGTCCCGCGTCCCGACCATGAAAAAGCAGGTGCTTCGTTGTCCCCCGATGGACATGAGCAATTCGGGACGGAGGCCTTCCACATCCTTGAAACGCTCGTAGACCCCGTCCCCCGCCCAGCTGATGAACAGGGAATAACCGGCGGCGCTTCGATCTGGGTCCCAGTCCAGGTAAACCCTCCGGTGGGGCTGGGGGCTCGCGTTGATCCTCAGGGTCGCCGGGGCCGACAAGGCCTCCGTTTCCTGGGGCGAGGGGAACCAACAGTAGGCCCCCAGGGTCGTTTCCCGTTCGTTTGCCGATACACCCGTTACATACCAGGTCCATCCCTCCACCCCCGAGGTGTCCATCACCCAAAGAGTGGTGTGATGCTTGAGCTCCTGGGTCACCTTTTCCACCCGGCCCGAGGGCGACTGCCGGTAAAGGTTATAACCGACGAAGACACAGCTCGAGGGAGTGTTCCAGTTCAGACGTAGTCCGATCCCGTCGACCTTCCCCGCGAGCCCCAGGGCGAGGGAGGACGCGGCTCCCCCTGAAACGTTGTCCGTGGTTTCCTGATCCGCGGTGCGGACATAGGCGGCCTTTGAGGGAAAACTGGGTGTCCCCCCATAGCCGATGGCACGAACTGAGACCTTATAGAGGGTATAGGGCTCGCAGTTATTGAACACATAGAAGGGGTTGGACAACCGGGGGGAAATCAAGACTTCCCGTCCGTCCAGGGGTTGGATCAAGACCTCATATTTCTCGACTGGGCCGACCGATTTATCCCAGCGGATTTCCAGCCTCTTCCCTTTCGCCTGGACCGTCACGTAGCGGGGGGCGTTCGGCTCACCGCCCGAGACCCAGGGCCCGTCCCATCGAAGGATGCCCGAAAAGCGGTGCACCGACCCCAGCTGGTTATAGGGTTCGAAAGCGTAATCGAGCTGGAAAAACTGGAATTGGAAACCAGCCCCGACCGAAAACCCCTCATCCTCCGAGTTGGCCAGGTACCCGGCCCGAAGGGCCACAAGGTTTTGGAACCAGTATTCCATCCCGAAACCGAAACGCTGGGTGTTGGCGACCGTGTTATAGGAAACGTCCGCCGCGAGGTTCAAGGTATGGTCGGGGTCCTCGATCGCGGTCCAAGCCAGGCCGCCGTTGGCGACGAGGGGCAGGGGTTCCAGGCTCGCGAACTGAATACCGGGGCCCATGTTCAAGACCGCGCCCGCCAGTGTCCATTGGGGCAGGAGGCGGACCCGGAACCCAAAATCGGCGGCAAAACCCGTGCCCTGAAGGGAAGTCACCTTTTCCGTAATGTATTTCACCGAGGCTCCCAGATGAAAGTCATAGAAAGACTTTCCCCAGCCCCCGATCAGAGCCTGATCCATCACCGACACGGACGGCGCGTTCGGATCGGAGGTGCTGTTGAAAGGCGGAGTTCCCAGCCCCAGGTAGCCGAACCCGAAGACGCCGAAATCGCCGGCCGGGATCGCCGCCCCCAGGAAGTCGTAGGTGAGATCGGAGAAGAAAATCTCATGGCCGTATCCGATCTCGGGCAGGCGGATATTCCCCAGGCCCGCAGGGTTGAAGGACAGCGTGTTAATGTCGTCCGCCACGGCACTAAAGGCCTGCCCCATGCCGTCGGGCCGGGCGCCGGTGGTCATGAGGAGGAAATCCGCTCCCGTCGTCAGCGATTGGGCCCCCCGGGCGCTTCGGGGCAGCCCCCCCAACAGAAGGGCCAGGATCAGGAGGAGGGTCTTGTTCATTGCTTCAACACCGCGGCTTTTTTGATGTCCACCCGGCCCGGTTGGATGAGGGCGATGAGATACAGGCCTGTGGAGGCTTGTTGTCCGTTGTCGTCCAGCCCATTCCAGAAAAGGCTGTAACCGCCGGGGGCCTGCGCGCCCGAGGCCAGGTGGCGGATGGTGGAACCGGCCGCATTGTAAATCCGCACCTGCACGTCACCGGCGTTGATTACCCAGTAATCTACCCGAAGAGGCGGGTCGGAAGCATCGTTGAAAACGTTCGCGCTCAAGACCAGCGGATATCCAAAAACCGTTGTCGGGGTGGCCGTAGGCGAAAGGGTGATCGTGGGGGACAAGGTGATGGTGGCGGTCGGCGTGATCGTGAAGGACGGGGTGGGCGTCGGTGTCCCGGTGTCCGAAGGGGTTATGGTTACTGTCGCCGTGAAAAGGGCTGTTTGGGTCGGTGTATCCGTGGGTGTGTTGGTGAGGGTCGAAGTCGGGGTCACGGAACTCGTCGCCGTGGGCGTCGCCGAAGAGGTAAAGGTCGGGCTAACCGTGGGGGTGTCCGTGACCGTCAAGGTAGCGGTAACCGTGGGTGTCTCGGTCGGGCTGGGGATGGTCGTGTAGGTCCCCGTTTCCGTGGGGCTGTCGGTAACCGTGTCGGTTGGGGTCACGGTCGGGGTTTGGGTTTCCGTCGGGGTCGCGGTAACAGTCGATGAATCGGTAGGCGTTGCCGTCGTCGTAAAGGTCAGGGTGACGGTGGGTGTGTCGGGGACGGTGGCGGTTTGAGTGACCGTCGAGGTTTGGGTTTCGGTCGTTGTCATGGTGACGGTAGGCGTATCCGTCGGCGTGGCAGTCGATGTGAAGGTCGGGCTGTCGGTAGGCGTATCCGTGACCGTAAAGGTGGAAGTGGAAGTTGGGCTGTATGTAGGCGTGGCGGTTTCAGTAAAGGTTGGGCTGTCGGTGGGCGTGTCCGTCACGGTCGCGGTTTCGGTGTAAGTGGGGCTGTCAGTCGGGGTTTCGGTTTGGGTGAAAGTGGGTGTGGAAGTGGGAGTGTCGGTGGAGCTCGCGGTGGGTGTATCGGTCGAAGTTACCGTGGGCGTATTAGTGAGGACCGTCGGCGTGTGGGTCGGCGTATCGGTTTCCGTCGAGGTCTCGGTTGGGGTGGGACTGGGGGTAGCCGTATCCGTCGCGGTCAATGTATCGGTGGAGATGAGCGAATCGGTGGGTGTTTGGGTTTGGGTGAAGGTTGCGGTTGAGGTGGGACTATCGGTGACCGTTTCGGTTTGGGTCGCGGTCAAGGTTTGCGTTTCTGTCGGGGTATCCGTAACCGTCGGTGAATCGGTAGCCGTTGCCGTCATCGTGTCGCTCGGGGTCTCCGTGGACGTATTCGTGACGGTATGAGTGGCGGTGTTGGTCGGGGTGTCCGTTGCCGTATTCGTCATCGTGAACGTCTGTGTTTCGGTGGGGCTTTCGGTAACCGTGTCGGTTGGGGTCATGGTTGGGGTTTGGGTTTCCGTCGGGGTCGCCGTAACCGTCGGGGAATCGGTAAGCGTTGCCGTCGTCGTTTCGCTGGGGGTTTCCGTGGGCGTGTTCGTGATGGTCTCGGTGGGCGTGGCCGTTTCCGTGTCGGTCGGGGAGTAGGTCTCGGTGGATGTGGGTGTCTGGGTGGATGTGTTCGTGGCCGTGAAGGTTTGGGTTTCCGTTAGGGTATCGGTGGCGGTAGAGGTCGAAGTAAAGGACGGGGTTTCAGTCAGCGTAGCGGTCGGCGTAAAGGTCCCAGTGGATGTATAGCTGAACACCGGCGTGAGGGTGGGCGTGGGGGAATCGGTCGGGGTCGGTGTAGTACTAAATGTGGGAGTCTGCGTGCTTGAATCGGTCGGCGTTTCGGTGGGGGTGATCGTAGGGGTCTGGGTAGGCGAATCGGTTAGGGTCACGGTTGGCGTCTCCGTCAAGGTGGCCGTATCGGTCAAAGAGGGAGTACTCGTGGGCGTAGCTGTTGGAGTGGCGGTTAGAGTGTCCGTGGGCGTTTCGGTTTGTGTTTGGGTATCCGTTGATGTTGTGGTCAAGGTGGGAGAAGCGGTCGTGGTCTCAGTTTCGCTTGAAGTGGGAGTAGTGGTTTCCGTATTAGTCAGGGTTTCGGTGGAAGTGTCGGTCAAGGTGGCGGTGGGCGAAGGGGTTAAGGAGGGTGTCCAACTGGGGGTCGATGTGAAAGTCGGCAGGGGGGTGTCCTGGAAAATCAAAACGCGGGCGTTGAATTCGTCCGTCACGAACAACTTTTGGTTCCCGAAACAAATGCCCCAGGGATAGGCCAGGGTATTGGCGCCTACACAGCCCCCCTGATTGTAGGTATTGTTGGAAAAGCTCGTTTGTCCCAAAACCTGGTCGGCAGGGGCGTTATTGGTGACCGGAATACTGTTGTAGATCAAGACCCGTTGATTGGCCGTGTCTGAGATGAAAAGCCGGGTCCCATCGCACCAGATCGCCGCGGGCGCGTACAGGGTATTGGCGGCCGGGCTCCCGCCCTGGTTGATGAGGGTCGTCGCCATGTCCGGCTGGCCGATCACCACATTGGCCGCCGCCCCATTGGAGGCGGGGATGCTGTTATAGATCAAGACCCGGCTGTTGTTCCCGTCCGAGATGAACAAGCGGGTGCCGTCACTGGCGACGCCCGTTGGAACATTCAAAGTCAGGGAGGAAGGCGCCCCGCCCTGATTGACCAACGTGGAAGCCATATCCGGCTGGCCGATCTCGACATCCGCCGGGGCGTTGAAGGTGGCGGGCACGCTGTTATAGATCAAGACCCGGTTGTTACCCGAGTCGGCGACGAACAATTGGCTCCCTTTTTTATAAACCCCATAGGGGTTTCGGAGGGTATTGGCGGCGGGGGTCCCCCCCTGGTTCATGAGGGTCGTGGCCATGCTGTTCTGTCCGATGACTCCATCCGCATTGGCGGAGTTCGTGACGGGGATGCTGTTGAAGATCAGCACCCGGCTGTAGTTGTAATCCGCGATGAACAAACTCGTCCCGTCGCTAAACACCCCCTCGGCGTTCCCCAAGGCGCTGGCCGAGGGAGTGGTGCTTCCCGTACCCACGATCACATCCGGGGCCGCGAAATTGGTGGCTGGCGCGCTGTTGTAGATCTGGACAAAGCTTTGGGCGCAAACGAAAAACTTATTCCCGTCGTAAACACTGCCGGATGGGATATTGAATCCCCGGCCGGTCCCGCCGTCTTGATTAAAGTCGCTCCCCGTGAAATCAACCTGTCCGATCTCCACATTGGCGGAAGGGTCGTCCCCGGCCGGGATGCCGTTGAAGACCAGGACCCGGTTGTTCACCGTATCGGCAATATAAAGATTGGAATTGTCGCAATAGATCCCATCCGGGTTGTTGAGACTTTGGGGCCCGATCCCGCCCGAGTTGACGGTCGCGCTCACAAAATCGGTTTGTCCCAGCACGAGGCTGGCGGGCGCGTTGTTGGTCACGGGGATGCCGTTGTAGATCAAGGCCCGGTGATTCGCCGAATCCGCGACATAGAGGTTCACGCCCTGGAAGCACATCTGGGCGGGGCTGGCCAGGCTGTTCGCCGTCGGGTTGGCTCCCCCCTGGTTGGCCGTGCCGATGGTCATACCGGCCTGGCCCAGGACGGTATCCGCCACCGGGTCGTTCCCGGAAGGGATCGTGTTGAAAATGAGGATCCGGTTGTTTCCCCGGTCCCCCACCAGGAGGGTTGTCCCATTGCCATAGACATCCTGGGGACGGGTCATGGATTGGCTGGTGGGCGGGGAAGGGGCAAGCTTCACGGTCATGGTGCCCTGGCCCAGCACGAAATTGGCCGCGGTGTGATTGACCGTTGGAATGCTGGTGTACATGAGGACCCGGTTGTTGGACGAATCCGCAACATAAAGCCGGGTCCCGTCGCTCCATACCCCGGTGGGGGTGTTCATGGTAAAGGAGGTCGGCGCGGGCGCGGTATTGGTGGTGAAATCGGCTTGGCCGATCTCCACGTCCGCGGGCGGGTTGTTGGTCGTGGGGATGGTGTTATAGATCAACACCCGATGGTTTCCCGAGTCGGCGATGAACAAATGGGTCCCGTCGCTGAAAACATCCTGGGGGGATTGCAAGGTATAGGCGCTGGGATGCCCGCCCGCCGTAACCCCCTCATTGGGACCCCCGCCCGTATTGACGTCGCATTGGCCGATCACCACATCGGCGGATGCGTCGTCAGTCGTGGGGATGGTGTTGTAGATTAAGACTCGGGCATTGAAACGATCCGCCACGTAAAGCCGTGTCCCGTCACTAAAGATGCGATAGGGTTGATAGTAGGTATTGCCCAGCGCGTCGGAAGCGAGGCCATTGTGTTGGGTGAAGGTCTTGAAACCGATCAGCCATTGAGCGGGCTGGTCCAGGGAAAAGGCCCAGAGATCTGCCCCAGGAATGAGAATAAGGAAGAGGAAATAGATCGCGGGGAGAAGGATCGTTTTTCGAAAAGGGTTCATTCCATACCAGCGTCTCATGGTTTTATATATCGTCCCTTTCGGGATAGTTAGTTTACCCCAATCCCCTCCCTCTCAAACGCTTTAGAAAAGGCAAAACACTCAACAAATGCCCTTCAAACACCCCAAAAACGTCAAAAGCCCAAGGCTATTGGCTGAGGGGCTTTTTAGGTTCACCTAATTTCTTGCTAGAACCCGAAACTCACTGCGTCGGCGCCGAGCCCTATAAATTTAAATGAAACGGTGTCGAAAAAACCTTGTCATAAATCCCGAGCCGTAAGAGCCTTTTCCCATTTCCTAAGTGCGCCCCACCCTCGATAATGAACCATCCGTAAGACTCTCTCCGTCGAAAAGTCTCCATCTCTTTGCTGAAAAATAGAAGGCTCCTATGAAGAATAAAAAGTCCAAGCCGATACCTTTTAACGCGGGCTCCAAGGAATGGGCGATTCCCTTGGAGGAGGTCCTTCAGGATATTTCCTTTTACGGCATCTATATCTGTGATCCCCAAGGAAAAATTCTTTTTTGGAACCGGGGTGCGGAAAGTTTGACTGGCTTTTCCCCCCAGGAAAGCGTCGGCCGTTCCGGAGGATGGCTCCAGTTCGCTGATTCCATGGGCGCGGAACTGATCGGTAAAAACGACCCCTTTCTCAAGTGCATGGAAAGCGGCAAGGAACGCCGTCAAAAAATTCAGATAAAAACCAAGGCCGGCCACCGCCTCTTGGCTCTGGTCCATTTCCATCCCATCAAGAACCGCCAAGGGAAGGTCCAAGCGGGCATGGTCGTCTTCCACGACATCAGCAAGGACGAGGACACGATTTGGACCCAAAAAATCGTGAACAACTCCCTCAAGCAGTACGTTTCCAACGCCACTTACCGCGAGGCCCTGTTCAAAGCCGTCTCCAACAAGCAAACCGAGCCGGAAGTGATTGAACGCACCATCCTCTTCATGGACATGGTCGGTTTCACGGCCTATGCCGAACAAACCACGCCCTCCCGGGTGATCCGCACCCTCAACGACCTTTTGAGCCTGGCGGGGGAGGCGGTGCGGGAATGCAAAGGGGACATCGACAAGTTTATCGGCGACTCCCTGGTGGCCGTTTTCGGAAATCCGGACAAAGCGGTCCAGGCGGCGCTTCAAATCCGAAATGGGCTCTTCGATCTGAATGACCATCGGGAAAAAAAGGGGAAGAAACCCATCCAGGTCCGCATCGGCATCAACACCGGCCCCCTCATCCGGGGCGAAATCGGCTCCCTTCACCGCAAGGAGCTCACCGTCATCGGGGATGTGGTCAACACGGCCGCCAGGGTCCAGACCGAGGCGGAACCGGGCGAAATCCTTATCACCCAAGCCGCCTACGACCTGATGAAGAACAAGAGGGATTGTTTTCCCGTAGGCCGGGTGGCCCTTAAGGGCAAGAAAAAGCTCGTCACCATCTACCGCATCGGCGGTTTGGCCCGGGTGGAATTGACCTGGATTCCCAAGTTCATGAACATGTTGTTAAACCGCGACGAGGATTAAAGGTCATAAAAAAACCCCGGAAGGACCGAATCGCCTTCACGGGGTTTTAAATTTTTTCACTGCCCTTAGAACCCCTGGCTTCATACCCGGGGCACCAGCGCTTCATCCTTAATTGGTCTTTTTGAATTCCAGGATTTGATAAAGGCTATTGGACACATAAAGGTTTCCGGAGCCGTCCAGGGTGAGGCCGGAAGGGTAATCCAAGTAACTGGCGCTGCCCAAAATCACCCCGGCGGTATAAGAGTTTCCCGAGGGGTTAAATTCTTGGATAAAGCCAGGGTTCGCGTTTTGTGAGACCAGTACGTTCCCGGCGCCGTCTACCGCGATTCCAAGCGGTTTGGTCAAGAGGTCAGAACCAAAGGAGACCGGGCCCGTGCCGTCCGAATTGTAACGGATGATATTTCCAAGACCGTAATTGGCCACAAAAACATGGTTGTTGGAATCCAAGGCCATAAACCCGGGGCTCGACAGGGCCCCCACGCCCGAGCTGGTAGAGCCGAACATACCCTCGAAGGTGAAAGTTTTGGGGCTTGTGGAACTGTTGATCAAATAGAAGAGGATCGCCTTCGGACTGGCTTCGACCACATAGAGGGTAGTTCCGGCCGAATTGGTCGCCGCCGACTCCACGGTGGTCAAACCCGTGATTGATGTTTGGTAAGTTCCACCAGGGGAAAAGACATAGACGCCAACGTTATAGTCTGAGGCATAAACGGTCCCGTCCGGCCCGACTTTTACGTCGGAAAGCTGGTTAAAACTTGTGGAACCGTTGAAGGTGCTGATATAGGTCACTGAGGCGCCCGCCGTGGTGTATTCGTCCAAATACTCTTCAATCGCGTTCGCGAACCATAAGTTGCCGTTGGAGGGGCTATAGCCAATGCCAAAGGGACCAAACAAGCTCGTTCCGGCCACCACCGTCACCGCCGTGGTGGAATAGTTCGGTTCGGAGGAACCGGAGGAAGCGGGAGTAGAAGGGCTATTCGAGGAACCGCAGCCGCCCAAAAACCAACCCAACCCTAAAAGGATCAAACCATAGAAATAAGCGGATGATAAGCCATGATGTTTCATAGAAAGACCTCCGGTGGATACGCCCCTCCCCCGAGGATGCTTTCAATAAAAGCATGAACGTTCGACAAAAGTTATCAGGTATTGATTCCGCCAAATATAAAACCTGCGTTACAAAGCGGCGATCCGGTCGGCTCGAGATCAAGGTTAAACGTTATTCATTTTCCGAATCAAATGTTGAAGGCGCGAATTTTAAAACCCAAAATTCACTCCCCCGCTTACGTTCCCCTCAGTGTAATTCGTCTGGCCAATCTTCCCCTGGTAAGAGGCATAGACATTGAACCCCTTGTCCAACTGGGCGTTCAGGCCCGCAGCGATAACCGCCGCGTCGGTTCCCATGACCGGGCCGTTGACCGTAAAGTTTCCGCCCGCTCCGATTCTGGCAGTCAAACTATCCTCGTTTCCCTGAAAGAGATGCTCCCAAGCCGCGCTCAAGGATGGCGTCAAAACCGCTCCCCCGCCTAGGTCCCACGCACGAGAAGCTGAAACCCCCAAGTCGCTGTTCATGCTATTCCCGCTTTGGGGATTGTAGGTCAGGGGCGCCAGCGAGCCCGTCTCGACAAAGTGGTCAATCGACGCGCTCGAATATTGCTCCGACAGATAAGGCCCCACCTCGGCCTCGTCCACATTGAAATCGTAACCAAGACCAAGTTCCTCCGAAACCAACCAGCCCTGGGTGCTTCCGGACGCGGTTCCACCCACCGTGGGGCGTTGGGTCGTGTAATTGTTGATGCCCGCCTCAGCCAGGGCGTTCATATGGAACCCTTCCTCCTCCAACCCACCGTAGAGGCCCAACTGCCCGCCGGTAGCGTTGACCGACGCGGTGGACTGGCTGTTACCGGAAGAGGAGTAGCCGAGCATCAACCCGCCCGCGAATTCTTTCGAGAAGCGGTAGTCCATCCCCGCCACCATGCCCCCGGTGGAATATTGATAGCCTGGCCCATTGCCGTCGGAAGTCACGGTACCGAAGTCGCCCAAGCCTGAAGCGAAAACGCCCCAGCGTTCCGGCGTTAAGTTTTTCGCCATGCCCGCCTCCTGCGAAGCTGGCAGGTTGCCCGCGAACCGGGGCCCTTCCCCATTCCAAGCTAGGTCGTTCGACCTATTCTCATTCAACAGATTGGCAAGCCGTCCGCCGATCATTCCCGCCTCGGCCTCGGCCAAACTGAATTCCATATGGAACATGGGCGTCAAATTCGCCGGAGAGATTTGATCGTAATAGCCCGGCAGGGCGGAGTCGGTCTGCGAGTTCAGGTAAGCGAACAAGGTTGTAGTCCCCGCTGTGCCCACCAGCCCGTCCAGGACGCCCGCGACCTGTTTTTGGTTATAAGTCAGGGCCAGCGAGGCGAAACTGGGACCCGTTACTTCCAAAAGAACACTGGCGGAATCGTAAACTAAAGTTGCCGGGTCGCCCGGAATGTTGTCCGTAAAGGTCCCGTAGGTTCCCGTCACGCTTCCCGCGTTCAAGAGGTCGATGGTTTCAGTGTCATGAATATGGAATTGGAAATTTCCGATAGGGTTCAAGGCCAAGGTCCCGTCCAAGGTGGCCGCCCCCGCGATATTCAGCGGGTTCACCGTTCCGGCGCCCAGGCTCAAATCCAGGGTACCGCCGGAATTTTGGGTGTAATTTCCCACAATGCTCAAGGGAGCGACCAGAGCCAGGGTCCCTCCGTTGACCGCCACGTTTCCCGCGCCTAAGGCGCTGAGGTTGTCCGTCATTAGGAGGCCCGCGTTAAGGGCCGTTCCGCCGGTGTAGCTGTTGGCCCCGGAAAGCTCCACCCCTCCTGCGCCGATACTGTTCGTGACGGTGAGGCCCCCCGATCCGCTGATCAAGCCCGTCAGAAACGAATTTCCGCCCTTGCAATCGAAGGCCCCACCATTGGAGGTAAGGGTTACGTTTTCGGAAAGGTTCAGCCCGGTTCCTCTCGACTGCAGGGTCCCTCCGTCCAGCGCCAGGCCGTTGTTGCCAACGTTTCCATTGTTTTGGATTTGAAGGGTGCTGGCGGCGCTCACCGTAGTCCCGCCCGTGTAGTTATTGGCGCCGGTCAGGGTCAAAGCTCCGCCCGAAACCAAAAGGCTTTCATTACCTGAAATCAGACCGCTGAAATTGCCCGATGCCACCTGCAAAACGGGGTTCAAACCGCTCATGGTCACCGTGCCCGATCCGTTCAAACTGCCCACCGTGGCATAAGCCGACCCGGCGGGGCTGAAGGTTCCCACGCTGAGGGAAGATTGACCGCCCGTTCCGCCCTGAACCGACAGGGTGGAGCTGTTATCCAAGACCAAGGTTCCCAAAGAAACGCCAGCGTTGCCGCCGTCGCCGCCCGTAATGCTCACGGAGGAAAAACCCGCCGTGCCGATTCCGCCGTTGGTATTGATGTTCAAATTTCCGCCAGTCCCGCCCGAAACGGTCAGGTTGGAAGCGGCCAGCGTCACCGAGGAAGCGGTCACGGACGCGTTTCCGCCTGTTCCGCCCGTGACGGTCATGGGCCCAAAACTATAGATGCCGTTGGCCCCGCTGTCGGCTTCAATGCTCACGCTCCCGCCCGTTCCGCCCGTGAGTGAAAAGTTAGAAGAAGAGAAGGAGACCGGCCCGGTGGTGACGAGGGCGTTTCCGCCGTTCCCCCCCGAGACCCCCACGTCATTGCCCGCGGTCAGGTTCACGATGCCGTTTGCGGTGTTCACCGCGCCGATACTTACCGCCCCGCCCGTTCCGCCCGTAAGGCTTAACGAAGCGGTAGAAAGGGTCATGGTTCCCGCCGTCACAGCCGAGTTGCCGCCGGTTCCGCCCAGCACATTGACGGAGGAGACACAGGTAATGCCGTTATTGCCGTCCGCGAAAAGGCTCACCGCGCCCCCGGTTCCACCGGTCAGGGTCAAGGCGGAGTCCGTGCCCATCGAAAGGGTTCCAGCCACGGAAACCGAAGCGTCGCCTCCCGAAGCCCCCGAAGCGGAGTCCGTGTAGCCGTTGTTGTCGATGGTCACTCCCCCGCCGTTTCCGCCCAGGAGGGTGAGTTGAAGGCCCGAATTCTCCAATTGCAAGGAATGGGTTTCCGACAGGGTTACGCTCATGCCCGAGGTGGGGCTGAAAAAGGGGTTTACGGTGGTGCTGTCGATGGCGTTAACGACCGGCTGGGCGCCGGAGAGATAAGTGAATATCGCGGAGCCCGTCAGGGTGATGGAAGCTAGGCCGCCCCCAACCGAACCCAAGGTGAGGGTTTGGGCCCCGCTGGTAAGCTGGAAATCAATCGTGTTAGTCCCTGAATTGTTGTTCATGGCAAATACCGCAGAGCCCCAATCCTCACTCCCCAATAAAAGATCGTCGTTGATGGTCACGGGGGCCGTCACGGAGGCGTGAAGGGCCAGGGGTACGAGAGACAGAATCAGGAAGGCCAGGATAGGACGGGATCTTTTCACGGAACAACCTCCATAGGTATTTCGGAAATAGGGTGTAACGGAATCGAATTATACGGGGGGAAAAGCAAAATTCATCTATTCAGGCGTAAGGGACTCGCTGAAAAAGGGCTGATTCTTAACGCAACACGAGCAGTTTCGAGACCTGACGGCCCTGGGGCCAGTCCAAGACCAGGTAATAAAGTCCGTTCGCCAGGGTCCCGCCCCGGTCGTCCCGCAGATCCAAGGTGTAGCTCCAGAGGCCAACTGCAAGGTTTCCTAGATTGATGTCCCTGACTTTGCGGAACACCAAAGTAAAGACCTTCAAATGGGCTGACGTGAGGGCCGAATCGAGTTGCACGGTAACGGTCACCTGGCTTGCCTCCGCCGGGTTCGGGTAGGAAATAAGCTCAGGCGGCGCGAAGGGTGTCGGAATCGGCGTGGGGCTGTTCGTAGGAAGATTCGTAGGGGTTGGGGAAGGCGTCGGGGATTGTGTGGCGGTGGGGGTGGCCGAAGCCGTGCTTGAAACGGTTGGGGTGGCCGTAGAGGTGTTGGTGCGGGTCGTCGTGGCGGTCGCCGTCTGGCTGTTCGTGGGGGAGGAAGTTAGGGTCGCGGTAAGGGTGGCCGTGGGGGTAGAAGTGGGAGTGGCAGTGGGAGTGGCAGTGGTTGTCCGGGTGGCGGTCTGGGTGGGGCTGTTGGTGGTTGTGAAAGTCGCCGTAAAGGTGGGGGTTGCCGTCGGGGTTGCGGTGGTTGTGGCGGTTTGAGTAAAGGTCCCCGTGTTGGTCACAGTCGAAGTGGACGTGAAAGTTTGAGTTTGGGTCGGGGTATTCGTCACCGTAAAGGTAGAAGTCGAAGTTGGGCTGTCCGTGGGCGTGGCGGTTTCAGTAAAGGTCGGGCTGTCGGTAGGCGTATCCGTCACCGTAAAGGTGGAAGTCGAAGTTGGGCTGTCGGTGGGAGTTGCGGTTTCAGTGAAGGTCGGGCTGTCGGTAGGCGTATCCGTCACGGTAAAGGTTTCTGTTTCAGTGGGGGTTTCGGTGGTTGTTTCGGTTTCGGTATAGGTCGGGCTGTCGGTGGGCGTATCCGTCACCGTGCTGGTTTCAGTCTCGGTAGGCGTTTCCGTAGACGTAGCGGTGGGGGAGGCCGTAGGCGTCGTCGAATCCGTTTCGGTTTCCGTCGGGGTTGAGGTGTTGGTGGGGCTGTCCGTAGGCGTATCGGTCACGGTAAAGGTTTCTGTTTCAGTGGGGGTTTCGGTGGTTGTTTCCGTTTCGGTATAGGTCGGGCTGTCCGTCGGTGTTTCGGTTGCCGTAAAGGTTTCGGTTGAGGTGGGTGAATCGGTGGGACTGTCAGTGGGAGTATCCGTCGAGGTAACGGTTGGGCTATCCGTTGGGGTCTCGGTATCGGTAAAAGTTTCTGTTTCAGTGGGGGAATCGGTGGTTGTTTCGGTATCCGTCAGGGTCGGGCTGTCGGTGGGTGTATCCGTCACCGTTTCCGTCAAGGTTTCCGTCGGCGTGGCGGTTTCGGTATGGGTCGCGGTCGAAGTGGGGCTGTCGGTAGGGGTCGAAGTTTCGGTTTCCGTATCGGTAATAGTCGGGCTATCGGTTGGGGTGGGCGTTTCCGTGGGCGAAAGGGTTTGGGTATAACTGGGGGTGATGGTGAAGGTATCAGAAGAGGTGGCCGTGGGGGTGGGGGTCGCGGTGGGGGCGATATAAGCATAGGCGCCGAAATCTGGGGGGCTGTTGAGGGTCGTGCCGAGGATATCGGCAGTGATGCCCGAAACCGCGATCCCATCGCCGATGGACTGGGAACTGGATATCAGCTCCAGGTTTTCGCTCCCCGCCGTGGAATTGGTAAATTCCACCGCCGCGGTGGAGATTTTATTATGGGTCCCCAAGGTCAGGCTTCCCGTAACGGTCGGCAGGGTCTTAAAGGTGCAGTAATCGAAATTGATGGGTCCGCCGCCGGTGGTGTAGCCGACTTCCGAGGCGCCGGTAGAGGTAAAAATACAATCGGTGACCCCGCAGGAATCGTTTCCGGTCGGGATGCTGATTCCGTTTTTGTTGTTCACGAAATCGTCGTAATAAAACAGGTTTTTGGTGTTGTTCCCGCCCCCGCTTTCGGTGATGGCCCAGCCGTTGCCGACATCCTTGATGACCGTATCCACTATATAAAGGTAATCATTGGCGGATTTTAAATTGATGCCCGAGGTGGAATTGATGTTGCCGGTGATTTGGCACCCGACGAGGTTGTAGCCATAGCCTGAAACCGGCAGCACGTCGTCCGTTTGGGCAGAAGTGAATTGGCAATGGAGAAAGGTCACCGGCGCCGCCCCCCAGCTGTTCGTGAAGAGGGTGGTGACGGCCACCAGGTGGTTGAAGACAATGTTATTGAAAGTGATCGTGCCGCCCTGGGTATCCTCCGTGATGTTGGCGTTGAGGTTGACTGTCTGGGGCAACCCGGCGCTTTGCACCGTGAAGGATTTTCCGGCCGCTCCGAAGGCGGTGGTTTCGGTCGTGGGGCCGTTGACCTGGATGGTTTGTCCCGTTAAGACCGCCGCCACGGCTAATTGCAAAGTCGCGTAGCTGTTGCCCGTTCCCAAAATCGTCACCGGGGGTCCGCTGGGGGTGTTGGTAACGGTGGGTGACAGGGTAATCGTCGGGGTAAGGGTGATGGTGTAGGTCGGGGTAGGGGTTGAGGTATAGGAAGAAGTCCAGGAGGGCGTAAAGGTGCAGGTGTTTCCCAACCCGTCGGTGCAGACCGTATTGGTGGGCGTGTCGGTGGGGGTATTGGTGGGGGTGGCGGAAGGGGTCGGCGTGTTGGTGGGCCCGGTGGAAACATATTCATAGGCGCCCGAGGCCCAATTGGAGGCCGGCGGGTTGGGGCGGGTCACATCGTCATGGTCGATGAGGCCGGCAGCGAAGATCCCGCTGGCGGGAACCGAGGCGAGGGTCTTTCCGAAATTGTAGGACATGGCGGTGGTGGAAGCTAAATGGAGGTCTTCCGACCCGACGGTGGAGTTGATGAATTCGGTCGGATAAAAGGACGGCGTATTGGTACTGCAGGCCGTGAAGGCCGGGGTGGCCGTCTGGGTAATGTTGGTATTGTAAAAAACATCGTTTTGAAATTGGCTGAATTTGGTGTTGCTGTTGATATCGGTCGTGGCGTTATCAGCGAAAACCGAATTGACCACCGTGACCCCCGTGGTGGCCGCCAAAATGCCGGTTTTGCAGTTGAAAAAGGTGTCGTTGTTGAAAAGGGCGGTTCCCCACGCGTCGCTGTTGGTCAGGTTCACGCCCGCCGTCGTGAAGTCGTTGAATTGGCAGTTTTCAAAATAAAACGAGGGCTTGGCTTCCCCGCCCACCGAATCCCCGAAGGCATAGGTGGTATTGTTGCTCGTGCTATTGCCCGTGAAATCACAGCGGATGAATTGGATGCCGTTGGTGCCGAGTTTTTGATTGCCGAAAAGAAACATCCCCCCGTTCCCGGCGGTCGAGGTGCTTCGTTTGAAACCGCAATTGATGAAAACAAAGTTTCCGGTATTCGTCAGGTTCGACCAGGCCCCGTCGAACAGCAGTCCGCCCGAGGCCCCGGTGGTCTGGTTGTCAAAGGACACGTTGACGAAAGTCAGGGCCGCCGACCCCGAATTGATGCCCGCCGTTTGAAACAAGGCGCCAACGCCCGCGCCCGTGTAGGTAATGGTGTAGGCCCTCGCCGTTGAGGTCTGGGTGAAACCGGTGGTTCCGGAGGATTCGATGGTTAATTTCGTGCTCCAATTAGCCGGAAAAACCACCCCGCTGGTGTCGTTCTTGGTGAGGATGATGACTTGGTTGGTATTTCCGGCGCTTGCGGTAATGGCGGCGAGTAATGAAGTGTAGGTGACGGTGCCCGAAGCCACCGTGCCGACGTAGCAGGGGTTGGAGGCCGCGCCCTGGGCGGATTGGGGGATAAAACCCCAAACGAAAAAGAGCGGAAGCGCCCAAAAGAGTTTCAGCTTCCGCAGAACGCGAAAAACCTTGAGAATAAATTTTAAATCAAAAAAAGCCATTCAAACCCTCAAAAGTAATTTGACTCGGGGGGATCAGTGCCGCGGTTTCAACCGGGACCAACACCTATTTAGGATGTATTTTGGAGATGGAGAGCCGAGACTTGCAGGTGGGGGCTTTTGTTGTCCGCTTTACGATATGCCTTTATTTTGCGTCTAAAGGGCGGGTTGAACCATGACCGCCGTCATCAACATCAATAGTTTAACAGGCAAAATTCCATATCGAAATGATACATCCCAAGGTTTAGCTAATCGAAGTAATGAAACACCGGCTTCTCAAACCCTCCCAATGCCAGGGCCACACGCCCCAAGCTTCCCCAAAAGCGGAAGATCTCCGCCCAAAAATCGGGCTGGTTCACAAAACTTTCTGTCATATCAAAATAATAGGGCTCAACATGAATGGATGTCCCCATTAGGTAATAGCGGGTTAAAAAAAGGGCCCGGGGCATGTGGTACCAGCTGGTCACCAATAGGCCTTTTCGGTATCCCCCTTGTTTGAGAAACCGCACGGCATTGCGGGCGTTTTGATCGGTGGTTCGGGCGTAATGGTCCACGACTACCGAACCCCAAGACACTCCTATCTTCTGTTCAAAATCCTTCGGGCCGCCGTAAGTGTCGGATACAAACAATGGCAAATGGTACCGATTGGCCAAGGCCAACCCCGCCTCGCTTCGGCCAAGCTTACCCCCATAAACTAAAACCACATCCCCAGAAGAAGGGTCAGTTGTTGATGTCCGATAGATGGTTTGGAAATAAAGCCATTCACCGCCGAAGGAAAACAAAACCAAAAGGCCGAAAAGTAGTAACCATTTCTTCTTCATTTCAAATCCATTCCCTTGGAAGACATATATAAGAGACTTTAGACCCCCGATACCCGCAAATTGAGACCGGCTATCAGGAATATGTTATACTTTTGCCCTTCGCAAGGGTTTATCGTGTCTCTTAGTAAATTCAAGAAGGAATCATGACTTTCCAATCCTCCCGACACCGACACCTCATTCAATTGATGGCCCTTTTTCTTTCGGCCTTGATGATTGCCCCGGGCGCCTTCGCCCAAATCTCCGGGAATAGCCATAAAACCCATTCGCACACTAAAAAATCAGTCCCAACCGACCCTCCCGCCGATTCCTACCCACCCCTCCTCATCGGTCCCGGTGATCTTCTTACTATAGATGTGGTCGGCTTCGACCGCAGTATCGGCGGAATGGTTTCAACCGGAAGTTCGGGCGGTTCCAGCGGGTCGGGATTACCTGATACCTACCTGGTGGATTCCAACGGCGAGATCTTTTACCCTTTCTTGGGCGAAGTGGATTTAAAGGGCCTCAGCCAAATCGACGCCAGCTTGCTCTTGATGAAGAAGCTGAAAGGCTATCTCAAGTTCCCCCAGGTGACAGTCCTAATCCAATCTTCCAACACCTATAACGTCTCGGTGATTGGAAACGTTGGCAAACCGGGCCAATTCATGATCCGCGGCAAACCGGACCTGCTTTCCATTCTTTCTCAGGCGGGCGGTCCCGCCCCCAACTCGGATTTGGGGGGCGTTTTGTTGACGCGCGGTACTACAAAATTGCATGTTGATTTGGGGAAATTATTGACCGACAAGGATTATCACGAAGCGGCGCCTACGGTTTATCCCGGAGATATCATTTACGTTCCACAAAACATCTGGCCCACTATTACTGAGGTGGGTGCATTTCTGGGAATTCTCGTTACCGCGATCGTCGTCACGAACGATTTGTCTAAACATTAGGCCGTTTTTAAACCATCCTATCGGCTTTGCCGATGTCAAAAATAAGTTTTTCTTGGTGTCTTAGTGGCTTGGTGGTGAAATATTAGTTGTTTCCATTAATCAATCGGAGAGCCCTTGCAAACAAACCCACCAACACCTGAAAGAAGGGAGGAATTTTCCCTCCTGCAGGACGACTTATACGATGCCGAAACCTGGGACATTAAGGATATCTTCAAGACTCTTGTCCACCACCGGTGGTTCATCTTTTGGTCGGTGTTCTTTTGCCTGGGTCTGGGCGGGTTTTATAACCATTACGCCCCCAAAACCTTTGTGTCCCATAGCACGGTGGAACTGCCCACCAATAACGCCCAAACCACCAATTCGGCTATCCGTTCCCTGGCTTCCCTGCCCACCACTGGCGACCCCATCCAAACCTACGTTGACATCGCCCAATCCGTTACCGTGGCTTCCTACGTCATTCAAAAACTAGATCTATTGAACAATGCGCATTTTGAGAATTATTCGTGGAAAAAACAAAAGTGGTCCAAACCTTCCGAACAGGGTTTGGAAAGTTATTTGATTGGAAAAGTCATCTTGATCGGGGGTACCAAAGCATCCGACATAATGCGCATCCAGGCCTCCATTCCAAACGACCCCCAACTAGCCGCTGAAATTGCCAATGCCTGGGCGGATGCCTTTATCCAGGTTAACCTCGCCATTAGCCAGGACAGCGCCAAGAAAGAATATGAATTCGTCCATAACCAGTTGGCGGTTATGAAGGACAAGCTGGAAAGGGACCGGCAGATCCGAAATAATTACCTGAACCCCTCCAATGAAGCCCAATCGGATGAGGTCATTTATAGTATGCTTCTCCAACAGGATCAGCAGAGCCAAATCCAGGCCAATGCGGACACCTCAGGCATCGTGGTTATTGACCGTGCTCAGGTGCCCCAAGGCCATGTTTGGCCCAACCTGATCGTTTGCGCCATTTTGGGTTTGTTTTTGGGCCTAGCAGTCGGTATCCAAGGCGCCTTTTTCTTCGATAAATTTCAGGACCGCATCAAGTCAGATGATGACATGAAAAGAGCGACCGGCCTTATCCAATTGGCCCAGGTTCCCAACTTCCGGCGTGAACGCGGCAAACTTATTTTCGCCACATCCGACCTTTTCTCAAGAAAGCACCTCATCAGCGACGACCGTTTTCAATTCTCCTCCTACCGGGAGAGTTTCAAGGTTTTGCGGACTAACCTCACTTTTTCCAATATCGACTTAAAAGCGAAAACCTTGGTGGTTTTATCCCCCAGTTCCAATGAGGGAAAAACCTTGGTGAATGCGGACTTGGCTCTAGCCCTGGCCGAAATGGGCAAAAAGGTTTTGCTAGTTGATGCGGACCTTAGAAAACCTACTGTCAATGTGCTTTTCGGAGCCGAGGTTAATGAGAACATCGGGCTTCCACTGCTACTCGCGGGGAAGGGTAAATTGGCGGATATGCTGGTTGAATCGGGTTTTGAAAACCTGACCCTCCTTCCTAACAGTACTGCCCCGCCAAACCCCGCCGAGCTTTTGGCTTCGGATTCCTTTAGGAAAATCGTGGATGAGATGAAAACCGAATTTGATTACGTTATTTTCGACGGGGCGCCCGTTTTACCGGTCACCGACTCGGTGGCCATGGCCGCTCAATTGGATGGCGTCATCCTGCTTGGCCGTTGGGACCAGACAAGACGATCCGAATTCCGCCGTGCCTACCAGCAATTGCGGTCAGTAAACGTAAAGATTCTGGGAAGTATCTTAAATTCCATTGAAGTACATCGTGGCATGTACGGTTACTATGGCTACAGCTATGGATATGGCTATGGTTACGGGAAAAAAAACAATGGTTCGAAATCAGACGTTAAAAACCCCAAAAAGGCATAAGCTTTCCCAAGTATTCCGGGCATCAATCGAAAATCGGTAACTCAACCAACGTCCAGGGTCATTGAATTGAGGCCTCCTTCAATGCAGAAAAAAAAACACCGTTCCAAAAATCCCTCCTTTGGTATTCCCGAATTAGATAAGGCTATTATCCCGGTTACCCGCCCTTTCCTTCCACCGTTGAAGGAATTCGTCCCCTACCTTCGTAAGATTTGGGAAACCCAATGGTTAACAAACAACGGCCCATTCCATCAACAATTAGAAAAAGAATTGGCAACTTACTTGGGCGTTCAGCACATTTCCCTTTTCACAAACGGAACCATCGCTCTAGTTACAGCTCTGCAGGCCCTCGGCATCACGGGAGAAGTCATCACAACTCCCTATTCATTCGTCGCTACCGCCCATGCCCTCAAGTGGAACAACCTCACTCCTGTCTTTGCAGATATAGACCCCCAAACCATGAATCTTGATCCGGTAAAGGTTGAGGCCGCGATTACTCCAAAAACACAGGCCATCCTTCCCGTTCATTGTTACGGAAGAGTTTGCGACATCGATCGATTCAAAAGAATAGCAAAAAAATATCATTTGAAATTAATTTACGACGCAGCTCATGCCTTTGGAGTGAACGATGGCGTGGGAAGCATCCTTCGACATGGCGACCTTTCAGTTCTCAGTTTTCATGCCACCAAGGTTTTCAATACGTTTGAAGGTGGAGCCATCGTAAGTCCAAACGTCAAAACCAAACAAAAGATCGACTATCTCAAGAACTTCGGTTTTGAGAACGAGCTTAACGTCACTGAAGTTGGCATCAACGGGAAGATGAATGAGATTCAAGCGGCCTTCGGTTTGGTTCAACTCAAACATATGGGCGAAGTGATGTCAAAACGAATGGCCATCGATGCCCAATACCGTGCAGGTTTAAAAAACATAAATGGCATTTGCATTCTTGAACCACAGCCCAATGTAACCACCAACATGGGCTACTTCCCCATTCTAATTAGCGGCGCCTACCCGATGAAAAGAGATGGGCTTTATGCCTTTTTGAAACATAAAAATATTTTTGTCCGCCGCTACTTTTACCCTCTGATTAGCAATATGGAAATGTACCGTTCCTTGGCATCATCCGCGCAAAACAACTTACCGGTTGCGAATAAAATATCCAAACAAATTATCTGCTTGCCGATTTACCCAAAAATGAAAAACTCCGAGGTAAATCATGTAATCCATTCGATCCTTAACGGCATAACCACTTAGTTTTATTTTTTCGGGAGAAGACAACGATGCGTTTGGGATTTATGCAGCCATATTTTTTCCCCTATATTGGATATTTTGATCTTATAAACTGTTCAGATCGGTGGATTGTTTTTGATACAGTCCAATTTATCAAGCAAGGCTGGATCAATCGAAACCGTATCCTTCACCCCAAAACCGGTTGGCAATATATTACGATTCCAATTAAAAACGGCCCCCACAACGTGCCTATACTCGAGGTTGAAACAAAAAACCCTGCTGAATGGCGTTCCTTGATTACAGGACAACTTGAGCATTATAGAAAAAGAGCCCCCCACTACGATGAAACAATCAATTTAGTTAAGAACTGCTTGGGCATTGAAGAAAATAACCTTTCAAAACTGAACGTTCATATTCTCGATACTGTCTGTCATTACTTAGACATAACTTTCAATTATTCAATTTTCTCACAGATGAACCTATCATTAAAAAATATCGAAGAATCCGGCGATTGGGCCCTTCGCCTTTGCGAAACTTTAGGCGCCAAGGAATACATTAATCCACCAAATGGAATAAATCTCTATGACCCGGAACGTTTTAATTCCTGCGGGATCAAATTAATAATTCAAGAACAAGCCGATTTCGTTTATTCCTGCAAGGGATATGCTTTTGAACCAAACCTTTCCATAATTGACGCTTTAATGTGGAATACCAAAGAAGAAATTAAAGATTACTTAAATTCGCGAAAAAAGAAACTTTAAAAATGCCTCTTGAGAAAAACCCCCAGAATCCGCCTCTTCGCCAGACCGACTTATCATTCAACGAGGTACTTTCGTTCATAACAGAAAATGACCTCAACTTCGAACCTCCCTTGTCAAGCCGCATTGGCAGTTTAGAAAAATACGTCGATAAACTTTTCCTCAACGCAACCTTTTTCCACAAACGGGAAAACGGCAATTTGGTAGCGATCGTTGCGACCTACTTAAATGATTTTAAAACTAAAGTGGCTTATATCTCTTATGTCTACGTCAAATCCGACTACAGGAAGAAAGGTATCGCAAAACGTTTATTATTAGACACGTTTAAAAAAGCAAAACAAGCCGGAATGCGCGAAATAAAATTAGAAGTCCTCAGCGCAAACACCGAAGCAAAAATTTTATACACGGGATTAGGTTTCACTGAAGTTGAAAAATCTTCCTTCAATTCAGTTTACATGAAATTAAGTCTTGAGTTTTTCTCGTAACCTAACACAAGCGAAATTGGGTTAAATTTTAAAAAGGCCTCAGGAATATCCAGACCTTAGTTGTAATAGATATATTCTTGATTTAAGAGAGAGCGCGAAAGTGAAAATTGGAATTAGAAGTGTTTTTTTAAAAATAACAAAAATAATTGTTTCTCCTGTTTGTTTATCAACTTATCGAAAAGTAAACAATGTTGTTAGAAAACCTTTTGTGAAAAGGAAGCTTTCTTCCCATACGAAACTTCATCTGGCTTGTGGCAACCATATAATGGAAGGCTGGGCGAATATTGATCTTAATGGTATAAATCAAGTAGTCGAGTGGGATCTTACAAATCGTCTCCCAATACTTCCAGGTACAATCGAATTTATCTATTCCGAACATTTTATTGAGCATATAACTTTATCACAGGGAAGAAGGTTGTTAACTGAGTGTTACGAAGCCTTACGAATTGGAGGCGTAATTAGAATAAGCACCCCTAACTTGCATATATTGATCGGTGACTATTTTTCTTTCAAAACCGGTAAATTTCTCGATGTAGGATGGAACCCAAAGACTCCATGTCAATTAATCAACGAAGGCATGAGACTTTGGGGCCACCAATTCGTTTACGATCTTCCGGAATTGAAACAAATGCTTACAAAAATTGGGTTTCGAAAAATAATCGAACAAAAATGGCACGAAAGTTCTTATCAAGCACTTAAAGACCTGGAATGCCGACCATTTCACGGCGAAATTATCCTAGAAGCTATTAAATAAATTTCTAAGGAAATATTGTGACTCAAATGGCCTATAAGAATAATACAATAATTATTTCCGTTTTGTGTTTTTCCGAAAAGTTTCGATCGATTATTAATAAAATTTCGTTAAGTATTCATGACACAAACGCTAAAAAATAAAGCGGTTAGTGCCTCAATATGGAGTGCAATAGATATCTTTGCCCGTCAGGGTGTCCAATTCATAATCACGCTCATTTTGGCGCGTCTGCTGACCCCCACCGATTATGGTACCGTGGGACTTCTCTCCATTTTCATTGGCCTTGCGGGTGTTTTCATCAACGCGGGGTTTACCTCAGCTTTAATCCAACGCAAGGAAATAAACGATGTCGATCTTTCCTCCGTCTTTTACTTCAATATAGGCATATCCTTCTTCTTAAGTGTTCTTTTATGCGTTTTAGCTCCTTGGATTGCCGTTTTTTATGGGCTCCCTGTCCTGACCCCTCTCACCCGCCTATTAGCTCTTTCCCTTTTCATTGGGGCTTTTGGGACCGTACAAACCACCCTCATGACAAAGTCCCTTGATTTTCGAAAACAATGCATCGTGTCGCTCACGTCCGTAGTTTCATCCGGCACCATTGCCATTTATTTAGCTTTTCATAATTACGGTGTATGGAGTTTAGTGTTATCCAATCTTTTCGCTACCTTTGCGACAACCTGTCTTCTTTGGTTTATCAATTCTTGGCGGCCGCATTTTGTCTTTTCGATAACAGCGATTCGTTCTCTATTTAAATTTGGTAGTTTCATCCTTGTGAGCAATTTGTCCGATATGCTCTATACCCGATTAAACACATTGGTCATAGGTAAATTCTATTCCCCTAAAGATCTCGGATTTTACTCACGGGCCGACGGCACCCAACAACTTCCGGCAACCCTGTTGACAGGGGTCATTAACCGAGTGGCTTTTCCTATATTTTCTTCGATTCATCAGGAGAAGAATCATCTTCAGTCCGGCCTGCGAAAAGCCATTGGACTCGTAATGTTAGTCAATATCCCTGTCATGTTGGGTTTGGCTATCACCTCTAAATTGGTGGTCCTGGTCCTTTTTGGCGATAAATGGCTTCCATGCGTGCCTTACTTGCGTATCCTTTGCCTAGGCGGTCTCTTGTGGCCCATTCACGTCCTGAACCTTAACATTCTCGTCGCCCAAGGACATTCAAACCTTTTTTTCAAGTTGGAAGTAATTAAAAAAATAATCGGTATAACATTTCTTTGTATTGCGTGTTTTTTTGGCATCATTGCAATGGCATGGAGTATCGTTTTAACAAGCGTCATCGGTTTTGGCATCAATACCCATTACAGCGGTTTATTTCTCGGCTATGGTTCTCTTCGACAAATCACTGATTTGATTCCCTATTTTTTGGCGGGATTGGTAATGGCGGTATGTGTTTGGGGTGCAGGTTTGCTTTCCATTCATATTCCTTTTGTTCTCCTGACTATTCAGGTTTTTACAGGAGGGATTGTTTACTTTATTTTTTGTTATTTTCTTAAGCTTGCGGCCTTTACCGAGGCACTCAATATTTTAGGGTCCCGCTTTCAAGACAAATTTCCATTCGGTCCAAAATGATTAAGTCATCGCTAATACAAAATGATTTTTCCAAAAAGCGCGCGCATGAAATCATGGTCAGTATTATCTGTTTCGCTTATAACCACGAAAAATATATCGTCCAAACCATTGAGGGTTTTTTATCCCAAAAAACAGACTTTAAAATAGAAATCATCGTTCATGACGACGCGTCAGTCGATAGAACTGCCGAAATCATTCACGGTTATGAAAAAAGATATCCCGATATTTTCAGATGTATTTTCCAAAAGGAGAACCAATTTTCGAAATGCCCAAATTCAATGGTAGGCATAACCTTCAATAAAGCCCGTGGAAAATATGTCGCGTTATGCGAGGGGGATGATTTTTGGACGGATCCGCTTAAATTACATAAGCAAATCGCTTTTTTGGAAACAAATCCCGCTTATTCACTTTGTTTTCATCCTGCAAGTATTTTTTTCGAAGGAACCCCCGCAGTTCCCGAGGCCGGGCCTAAATTTCTTGGCCCTAAAATCATTAAAACGGCTTATACACTGAATGACCTTCTGCGTTACACAAATTTTATACCCACCAGCAGTGTTGTTTTTAGGACTTGGGAGGGTTTCAACAGTTTTCCAGAATGGTTTTATCAGGCTAAAATCGGTGATTTTATCCTATCCTTGAGAATCGCGCAAAAAGGGAAACTGAAATTTTTAAACGAACCGATGTCAACTTACCGGATTCATTCCAATGGACTATGGTCAAGCACGAATACTTATGAACGATTAGTCATCTTTTCCGAATTATACCGATTATTCCGACCGCAAATCTCGTTGCAGCAATTCCCCTTTTATTCAATAGGCCTTTCCAATATATATTTCAACTTATACAACCAAGGGTTGAAAAGGGGCTTCCTATTCAAATCCTATTTAAATTTGTTAAAAGCATTTTATTTTTCATTCCCTTTTAATACCATTAACTTAATTTTTAGGTTAATCAGACAAATCTTCAAACATTAAGAGATTTATCTGCAAATTCATCACCCTTTTCAGAATATAATTTTAATGAGTTTTTGTTTGTCTGACCGCTTTGTCGATCAATTAAAGATCCTCAAAATACCCATTTCATTCTATTTAGAATACTACTGTGAAAATAAAATCCACTTTCAAAGAAGAAGTTTCCATTGTCGTTCTAAATTGGAACAGCCGGGAGAAAACCATTGATTGTATTAAATCAATCGGAACGGAAACACTTTTTTACAGAGGGATGATCCCCAAACCTATTGCCAAACCATTTTAGATCTGTTGTCAAACCCAACCTATTACGAAAGATTGTCTTTGTCTTCTTTCAACGAATACACCGAGCGATTAAACTGATTCTCAGCAGGAAATGGGTTCGTGATTTAATCAAGGAATTCAACCGCTGAGAATTAAGCTATGTATCCTCACTGGTTGCTTCAATTGCTTCACCGACAATGTGTTTGATCGATCGGTTTAAAGGTTTCCCATTGAAGGAAAAGATCCGAATGAGTTTTCAAGACAAAATAATCGCCTATACCTCGCGGACAGCCAAAAAAATGTCCTTCCAGGACCGGGCACTCAACTACGCCTGGTGGAAATGGAAGCATTTCAGGGATGGTTTGGATGACCAACTAGCCCCGGCCAAGGCCGGGTTTTCCAAAAATGGGATAAGGGCCTATTGGTATCGGGACATCAAAAATTTCGGGGACCTGTTAACTCCGTTCCTATTGAAGCATTACGGCTACGAACCCGTCTTCTCCTCGCCCTCAAAAGCATCGTTCGTATCAACCGGAAGCAACCTGGATATTTTCCCGAATGACTTTCAGGGCCTGATTTTAGGCTCAGGATTTATTGACGAAAATTCCGACCGCTTATTTCCCCAGGCTTCCATCTTGGCTGTCCGGGGCTTGCTGACCCGAAAAAAATTGAAGCGGGGGAAAGAAGTCAAGCTGGGTGATCCGGGCTTGCTCATTTCCACCCTATTGCCGAAAAAAGAGGGGAAGATCTTCAAGGTGGGCATCCTTCCCCATTACGCTGAAAAAAAAGATCCGAAATACCTGCGACTTTCCCAATCCCTTGAGAAACAAATAAAAATCATCGATGTTCAACAAGAGCCCCAACGGGTCCTGACGCTGATCGCTCAATGCCAAACCATCCTGTCCTCCTCCCTTCACGGGTTGATCGCGGCCGATTCCCTGCACATACCTTCCCGGTGGGTAGGCTCTCAAAATCTTTTGGGGGGGCGTTTTAAATTTGATGATTACTATTCCTCCCTTTCCCTGCGAGAAAAACCTTTAGTTCTAACCGGAAACGAGACCCTCCCGGAACTGACGGCTTTTTGCAAAAAAAAACCCGAGGGCAAAATCGAGAAGATGAAGGAAGAACTCGACCGTTTGTGGCGTTCCCTTTCCAGGGAACGAAACCGCCGCCCCAACCGAGGTTCCTGAACCTATGAAATTTCTATTCGTGGACAGGGTGGGAGCCAAATCCATTTGGTCGATCATCGGGCACATCGCCGTCCGACTGATTCAGGATGGCCATTCGGTCATTTACGTTAATTTCGACGATGGTAATCAGGCCTATACCCAAGAGGTCCCGGAAGGCGTTGATTTTTTTACGGTTAAAGTCCGGCCCAAAAAGTGGGTCGGCGACTTGATCCCCCAGCACTTGGCCTTTATTCGGGAGTTCCGCTCCCTGTTGCGAAGGTTAAAACCCGACTTTGTTCATACGAATTTCGCGGTACCGGCCATCGCGGCGCGGTGGGTTGCGGCAAAAGAAAAGGTGCCCTGGGTCGTCTCGACCCAGCACGAAACCTATGGTTCCATGAGTTTCCATTACCGTTGGGGTCTGCGGGCGACCGAACACCTCTGCTCCGCCATGGTCTACGTTTCCCACACGGTCGCGCGGAGTTTTGGGCGAAAAGCCGGGACAATGCAAAACACGGATTTCAAAAGGCGCCCCATCCACGCGGTGATCCCCAACGGTATTGACGTAAAAGACCTTCGAAAAGCCGTCGCCGACGCCTCCCCCAGGATGAAGAGAAAGCTCGTTTGCGCGGGCCGGATGGTTCCCATCAAGGGGCAGGACGTGTTATTAAGGGCGATTCATCTGGTGGTGCCTGTTTTTCCCGACCTAAAGCTGTCGCTCATCGGCGGCGGGCCCGAGGAAAAACGCCTGCGGGAATTAGCCATGAAACTGGGTCTCGAAAGCCATGTTGAATTCACGGGCTGGCTCCCCCACTACGACCAGGTGCTCCGTGAGATGGCATCGGCGGAATTGGTGGTCGTACCCAGCATGAACCTTCCCGGCATAACCCTTCACGAAGGCTTCGGTCTCGTGGTCGCCGAGGCGGTTCTTTGCGGAACCGCTTTTTTGGTGAGTGACATCCCCGTCTTCCACGAGGTTCTGGACCCATTTCAAGGGCGTGGACTTTTTTTCAAGGAAGGCGATCCGACGGCACTGGCCGGGGCCTTGAAAGAAATTTTTTCAGGAAAAAACCCGTTGGATTTCCCCCTAAAGCCCTTAACCGCGGAAGAGGAATCACGGCTTTCGTCCGAATCCATGGCGGAGGGTTATTTGCGCCTGTACCGTGAATTAGCCCCCAAGTGAAGGTATGATCAACTCGAAAATGAATAGTCAAGGCCCCTCCCTATGACGCATCCCAAAATCACCTCCATCATCACCGTTTACAACGGTGAAAAAACGATCAATAGGGCGGTCCAAAGCCTTTTAAGCCAGACCGAAAAGAACATTGAGGTTCTGGTGGTCAACGACGGCTCCACCGACGGAACCGGTAACATCCTTCAAGGTTTCACGGACCTCCGGCTGAGGGTCATGGGCCTTCCCCGAACCGGGCGGGCGGGCGCCCTGGCCCGCGCCTGCCGGGAAGCCAAGGGGCTTTATATCGCCAACCTCGACGCGGATGATTTCAGCCATCCCGAAAGGCTGGAAAAACAAACCGCCTTTCTCGACGCCCACCCGGATTATGCCTGGGTAGGAACCGGCGAAGAACAAGAGGATGACCGGCGGAATGAGCACCTTCGGCGCACTTACCCTTTGGAAAACGATGAAATCCGGCGTCAATCCGCCAAATGTATCCCCTATTGCCATAGTTCCATCATGTTTCGAAAGAGTCTCATAAGCGAAGGCATCAATTACGACCCTTCACAACCCTTCCTGATTGATTTTGAGTTTTTCCTGAGAGTCGCTTCACGGAATAAAGTGGCTAACCTTCCAGAAATACTGGTGAAACGCTACGTAAGCGGGGAAAGCTATTTCCAGCGCACCTTCAAGACCTCCCGCCAAAACAGAAGACTGGCATGGCTCTGCGCGACCTCCGTGGGCCGTTTACACCTGCCCATTCATTTCTATATCTACCCCCTGGCGCGTCTGTTATATCCCCTCATGTCAAACCGACTGAAGCGTTGGATCCGCAATCACCAAGGGTTAAGGGAATCCGGTGTTTAATATATTCCATGACAATATCGCTTGGGTGTTTCTGGCTGCTGGCCCTGTTTTATTATTATTGATCATTCAAATATTTAGCATCCCCGAAAGGGGGCTCTACCTAACTTTTTTCGCCACGGGCATCCTGATTACACCCCACCTTCCCATCCTGCGGAATAAATTCACAGCAGTTGAAATCATCATGGGCTTGACCTGGCTCGCATTATTGTCCCGTCCCCATGAAGCCCGCAAATCCCCGCCCCTCACAAAAGTCCAAACCAACGCTTTATTTTGGGGCGGCCTTTTCATTACTTGGACCATCCTTTCTTTTTCGATCAATGGCATTTACCATCCGGAAACATTTATCGGCAGTATTGTTGAAACCATCAATTTTGTTTATGGATATTTGATGTTCGTAACCGTCATTTTGATGGCACGGGATTGGGGGCGTTGGGAAAACTGCCTGAAGGGTTGGCTTTGGGGAGCCGTGGTGGTTAGCTTTTTCGGCGTATTGGCCTTATCCGGCCACGGTCCGAAATGGTCCTATGATGAATTTTCACACAGAATTTGCTCAACCTTACGCACGGATAATCAAGTTCCTTCATTTCTTTTACCAACTTTTACAGTTCTGGTTTTCATGATTGTTGAAAGGGAAAGAAAACCTTTTGAAAAATGGTTCTTAACAGCACTTTTAATTTGTGTCTTTTTAACATCCATTGGTTCCGGAAGTCGAACCGCGTTCCTGATGCTTATCGTCACTATCATCGGGATTTTGTATGTCGCATTTCGCGATTCACAATACAAGGCTTTCTCCACAAAACGTTTTGTCAAAATCTCGTTTTTCCTTTTTATCGGATTCCTTTTTTACATCTTCCTCGCTTTGGTGAATTATCAGGACGACTATGCCTTGGGGCGTACCCCGTCTTGGCAGAGGCCCGTCGTGACGCTATATGATTGGGTTCGCGGTAAAGCTGATTTGGACGATAACCGAACAGAACAACTTAAGTTTGTTTCTGAAAACATCAATGACAACCTGGTATTAGGGTCAGGCCCTAAAAATTATGGTGAAGAATACGATGTCCAGGAAATCCATAACACCTACGCGGGCGTTCTTTTTCAAATGGGCGTACCAGGCCTGTTTCTTTTTTTAACTTGGCTGTTCATCGTTGTCCATACCGGCTGGTTGGCCAGCAAAAGAATCCAAATACCTCATCAACGCTTGATGGTTATATCCATGGTGGTGGGAATGATTCTTTTGTTGTTATACAGCATGACCATGTTTGGTTTGAGGCAAAGAAATATCTGGTTATTAGCAGGACTGTTGGTGGCAAGCGATAGTTTCATTCCAAGGCGAACGGGGCAAATGAACCAAAGGATAGGGTCCCGTGAATTATGAAAGTCTATTTCCTAATCCCTATAGAAGCGGCATGAAAACCAAACCTTCCCACAAAAGCAACTTTACCGTCGTGGTATTAAATTGGAACGCTTGGAAAACCACGATCCGTTGCTTGGACTCTTTGACCCATTCCAGACAAACCCACTTCGATATCCTTGTGATCGATAACGGATCAACGGATCAGTCGGCGCCTCGGCTGAGAAGATACCTCGCCCGTTTAAAATCGGCCCCTTCCGCTAAACCCGGCCCCATCCCATTTCAGTACCAATTCAAGGATGTCATCACCAAGGGGACCTTTGAAACCATAGGCCGCAACACATTGATGTGTTGCGATTCCAATTATGGTTTCACGGGGGGGTGTAACGCCGGAATTCATTTCGCCCTCGAACAAAAAACCAAAACCTTGTTACTTTTAAACAACGACGCCACGATGGAGACCCCATCCGTCCTCTTGCTGAAGGACGTGATGAAAAATTCAGACTCTTCGATCGTGGGGGCCCAAATCGCGGATTTAAAAACCAAAGCCATCACTTTTTCAAAGCGCCTCTGGCCGCAATTGTTATTTAAAAACATTCTTCATCAAGACCGGCCATCCCGCGCCGATACCGAGAACGAGTACTGGCGATCGGATTCTATCACGGGTTGCGCGATGCTCATCGATAGCGGACTTTTAAAACAACGCTTTATAGACGAGGGCTATTATCTGGACCCCTCTTTCTTTATGTATTGCGAGGATATTGATCTATGCCTATACGCCAAATCGGTGGATAAAACCTGCGTGGTCGCCCGGGATGTCGTGGTTCTTCACGAAACGCAAAAAAGCCCCCATGGCCAGCTGAGGGCCTTGTATTACTCCTATCGAAACGCCATACGGCTTTTTCGAAAATGGATGCCGGCGCCCCTATACGCCCTTTATGTCATCTACCGTGTTCTGCTTCTCTCCCTCGTTTACACTCGCCGTTTTTTTCGAGAAGGGTTTAAAATGGCCCCGTTTCTCAAAATCGCCCTCACCGCCCACTTGGACGCCTTGAGAGGCAAGTTTGGAAAATGGAAGAATCACTAATCAGGGGTTTTATGAAATACACCGTCATCTTATTGACCGCGATCGTGACATTAAGCGTCGGATTGTTCCGCCCTTTTTATAATCCCGATCTGATCCAATATGTCGCCGCCGCTTACCAGCGGTCCGGCGTCACCGATCCGCAAGAATTGAGCGAAAAGACTTTCGAAACCCTGAAAATCAACGTCCGTCCTAAACAATTCGACGAATTGACCGAATCAAGCGACATCCGAAAGAACGCGTTTCATGATCCTTCCTACCTAATAAAACTTATCCCCTTTTTCTCGGTGAAAATCGGCTATGTTTATTTAATCTATTGGTCCGGCCTCTTATTCAACTGCGATTACATTCGAGCGGCCATTTTCATCAGCGCGATATTCGCGGGTCTCTCCGCCTACATTTTCGGCCTTTTGCTTATAAAAAACGGTATCAGCGCCTACCTCTTACCCCTCGGGGTTTTATTGATCGGTTACCTGGACTTGGCTTCCCTCGCCACGCCCGATTCCGCCGCATGCTTTTTTGCCCTCACAGGCACCTATTTCATTGATAAAAACAAAAACATAGCCACCCTCTGTTCCATCGCGCAACCTTTATTCAGGCCGGATTTAATCGTCATCTCACTTATGCTGATGGCCTACCAATACTCCAAGGGCAACAAATTTTCTTCGATTCTTGGCGCCGTTCTTTCCATGGGCGTTTATATGTGTGTCATAAAATTTTCCGGGAATTACGGTTGGGCCACACTGATCGACTTCGCCTTCGTTTCGCACAACATTAACCCGGCGGAGAGCTTGTTGGACCCGGGTCATTTTCTCTCGTTTTTGAGGGCCTACGCGATCCAGTACTACAACATCGCCAGCCAGGGAAGCCTTCTTATCTATATCCTTGTTTTCTATCTCCACCTTAAACACAAGGCTCACAAAATAATCACGGGTGATGATTATGTTTACCTATGGATTCCCCTTTGCTACATCGCGGTTCACCTGCTTTATTTCCCAAAATTTGAATTCCGTTATTTCACTTTTTCAACGACTCTTTTATTCATCTGGTTTTTCACTACCATCCGCTCTTTAACGGCAGTTCGGCGCAAACCATGAAAATTCACGAGCCGTCATTCCCATCCCGACCCGTGAAACAGGCCCTTCGACCGTTCACACCAGTTCTTTCATCGAGATAACCCCGTGAAAATCGCCTATGTGACAGATTCCGACGTCTCCGACATTCACTCCTGGTCCGGTTCAATCCATCACATCTATAAATCCCTCAAAGAATCCGGCTTTCATGTGACCCCCGTTGATAAGCTCAAAACCCTCAGTAAAAAAAATCCCTATTTTTATGGTAAAAGGATCGCCTACAAATATCTTTTGGGTAAAACCTATTCATCCAGCCGTGATCCCAGGGTATTGAAATCATACGCTCGACAAATCGAATCCCGGATCAGCCATTCTAACTTTGACGTGATTTTCAGTCCCAACACGGGACTCGTCGCGTACTTAAATACGAAAATTCCCATTGTGATCTGGAACGACGCGACTTTTGCCGGTTTGGCCGAATATCATCCTTTCTTGCGAAATTTATGCCGGGAAACCTGCCAGGACAATCACATAACCGAACAAATGGCTTTTGATAAAGCCCGGCTGATCTTTTTAACTTCCGAGTGGGCCGTCAATTCGGCGTTGGATAACTATCATGTGGACAAAAACAAACTGGTTAAGGTTCCTTTCGGGGCGAACATGGACAGCAGGCTTGATTTGCGAAAGATAACCGCCAACCAGGGACGCAAAAACAAAAAATTGATGAGGCTCCTGTTTATCGGCACCTATTGGACCGAAAAGGGCGGGAATATCGCTTATGAGGCCTCAAGACTCATTCAAAAAAGAAATATCCAGGTGGAATTGCACGTGGTGGGGTGCCGCCCCCCGGTTCCTTTGCCGGACTGGGTCAAGGTTCATGGTTTCATCTCCAAAAGAACACCGGATGGCCGAAAAACATTGGATAATCTTTATCTCGCTTCCCATTTTTTAATCGTTCCTACCCGCGCGGACGCCTTCGGGCTCGTTTTCGCCGAAGCTTGCGCCTATGGCCTGCCGTCTATCGGCACAAATACAGGCGGTGTATCCGAAATCATTAAAAACAATAGGAATGGTTTCTTATTTGGGATGCAGGATCCCCCTGAAAGATACGCGGAATACATGCTGAAAATTTGGTCTTCTGAAAAAAAGCTTCTTTCTATGTCTCTACATGCCTTCGAAGAATATAAACGGCGGTTGAATTGGGCCGTCGCCAGCAGAACGGTAAAACGTCATCTGATGAGAAAACTTTAACATCATCCCGGGCTGAAACTAACACGGTTGGGCTTGATCTAAAAAATCCTTGGGCCATGGCCTTCAAATCCAAGGTGATCCCCGTGAATGATGGTTCATCATATAATTTAATGAACAAATGCGTCGCTTTCTGTTGCAGGGTGCTAGCGTAGCCGTGCTGATTTTGCACCAAAATTGCTTTATACCCTGTCTAACAGCCACGGGTTTGGAGCGAATCGAACTGAACCCCCTTGTTTTCCAAGGGGTGATTCGCGGCCTAGATACAAAAAATTCGTTCTTCGGAATTTTTTTCACATTCTGTTAAAAAGGGGTATCTCAAGGGGATATACTTCTTCAATGCCTAGAACTGCCATCATCATCGGCGCCGGTCCCGCGGGACTCACGGCCGCCTATGAACTCCTCACACGTACCGACATCAAGCCCATTATTCTTGAAAAAAGCCCCTATATTGGCGGTTTAGCCCGCACCATGAACCACAAGGGCAACCGCATGGATATCGGGCCCCATCGTTTCTTTTCCAAATCCGACCGGGTGATGGACCGCTGGGCTGAGATGCTTCCCCTGCAATCGAGCGGTGATGGCGGAACCGCCACGGTGGCTTATCACCAACAGACACGGGAAGTAAAAGCCGGGGCCCAGGCCGCCGACCCCGAAAAGACCGACAAGGTGCTTTTAATCCGCCCCCGCAAGACCCGTATTTATTTTTTGAGAAAACTTTTCGATTACCCCATTCAAATGACCAAGAATACCCTTTTGAAACTGGGCCTCATGCGGGTGTTTCGAATCGGCGTGAGTTACCTTCGAAGCCTCATCTTTCCCATACGAAACGAAAAGAATCTGGAACAGTTTTTCATCAACCGTTTCGGGCGGGAGCTTTATTTGACTTTCTTCAAGTCCTACACCGAAAAGGTCTGGGGGGTTCCCTGCCATGACATCGACGCCTCCTGGGGCGCCCAGCGCATCAAGGGCCTTTCGATCATCAAGACACTCCAGCATTTCTTCTCCAAGTTCAAACAGACCCCTGGGGATCTGAGCCAGAAGGGGACGGAAACCTCGCTGGTGGAACAGTTTCTCTACCCCAAGCTGGGGGCAGGCCAAATGTGGGACGAGGTAGCCTCCAAGGTCACCGCCTTGGGGGGTGAAATCCGAACCCAATGGGAAGTGGCGGGTCTTATACCCGAGGAAGCAGGCATCAAGAGCCTAACTGCCCGAGATGGCCAAACCGGTAAAGTTCAAACCTTCGAAGGTGACTATTTCTTTTCCACCATGCCTATCCAAGAACTGATCGCCAAACTGGACGGCCCCGTCCCCGATAACGTCAAAGAAGTAAGCCAGGGCCTCCAATACCGGGACATGATCATGGTTTCCCTACTCTTGAAACATTTCCGCCTGCATGACGACCAAGGCATCAAGGGCCTGGTGGAAGACAATTGGATCTATATCCAGGAACACGACGTGATGATGGGCCGTCTTCAGATCGCCAACAATATGAGCCCCTATATGGTGAAGGACAAGGAAACGGTGTGGGTAGGCCTGGAATATTACTGTTACAAAACCGATCCCCTCTGGCAAAAGACAGATGAGGAAACCGCCAAGCTGGGAATCCGGGAGATGGTGAAGCTGGGATTAATCGAGGAAGGCGACGTTTTGGAACACATGGTGGTTCGGGTGGAAAAAACCTACCCCGCCTATTTCGGATCCTACCACCGTTTCCAGGAAATCATCGACTATCTGGAAACCTTCCCGAACCTCTTCCCTATCGGCCGCAACGGCATGCATAAGTACAACAACCAGGACCATTCCATGCTTACTGCCATGGTGGCGGTGGATAATATCGTTGCGGGTTTGAAGGAAAAAACTAATTTATGGGCGGTCAACACCGAAGAGACCTACCACGAGTCGAAGGAATAAGTACCCCTTCCACCACCAAGACTCCAAGACACCAAGAACGACAAAGCAAAGATTGGGGTTTAAAACAATAAAACCGAAGGAATAAACACCCAGTCCACCACAAAGACTCAAAGACGCTAAGAACACCTCAAAAAAGTTTGGGATAAACAGCCCGCCGAAGAAAAGCCCTCAAAGAAAAACCACGAGTCGAAGGAATAAAAGGATTCACCGCGAAGAAACACTGCCGGTTCCTCTATGGAACCGGCACAACCAAACCACAGCCCTCAGCTTGTGGCTTCGGGCCAGGTGCAAGACACCAAAAAAAGCCAAACAAATATTGGGGTTTAAAGCAAAAAAACCGAAGGAATAAACACCCCATCCACCACTCCCCGAAGGGGATATTTTGATCCCCGTCTTTTTAGGGGAGAAGACTCAAATCCCCAGGGGGATCCCGCGATACCAAGTTAAATACGAATGAGGCGGGAGACACTAAGAACACCTTTTGGGGGTAAAACAAAAATCAACACTAAAGATTCACCGCCCCTTCGACTGACTCAGTGCCATGAGTTTATCGAATGGCAAGACACGAAGAACTACATTAGAAAAGATTTGAAAAACGATATAAATCCGAATCTCTTTTAGCTTTTCTTGGCGGCTTAGTGTCTTGGTGGTGAAAATTGCCTTAGCTTTGGGGTTTAGGCGAAGCCTATTTGTGACGACGGGCGAAAGCGGAAAACTGATAAAAATACTTCCTGAGGTCGGGGGAGGGGGGGGCACCCTCCAGGAGGCGGCAGGCTTCCTCCCTTAATCGGGCTATTTCCTTGAGGCGGTGTTTCCACCTCGGGTCCGCGAGGGTCAAGTCCAAAAGCTCCAACATCCGGTCAAAGGCCTTTTGCGATTGTTCCGGATTTTTTTTATTTTTCCAGTTCAAGGCCCGTTCATACTCGCTTCCCACATTGCCCAACTGCTCCGGAAGGGTGAGGGTGGACCAACGGCCCGAGGATAAGCCGGGATGGGAGGTTTCGGGGGTCATGGCACCAGTTTCCGGATGATCGATTCAATTTTGAGGCGGATCGCGTGGTCTTCCACTCCGCGGGACCGGTTGTTTTGGCTGGGCCGGATATTGATCATGGAATCGAACTCAAGGAAATCAGTCCCTCCCAACTCCGGATAAAGATTGATGCCCCAGAGATTCCGCTGTTGAGAGCCGTTTTCCAATAAAAAGGCCTCTTCGTCGGCGTGCAATTCCCCGCCCAGGGCCATGATTTCTTTTTCAACATCCACCACGCCTTTGACCATATCGCCAAAACGCTTTTCGGCGATTTCTTTCAAGCGTTGGATTGTGATAGGGGCGGTGATCAGTTCAATGGGGTCCATGAGTTCCGAATTATAACATCCTTTTCTAATAAATCAGATCGAGGATCCCATCCTTTTTCTTGTCCGATGCGGGTCCCCTTCGTGGATAAGAAAAAATGAATCAAATCCCGTTTTCGAGTTTCCAGCACCAAACAGTTTAGCGATTCGGGAATTTCCCTTGGATGGTCTTGATCGCCAGAAATAGCGTTTGGGGTTTGTTTGACAAGGGATGGAAACCGTATTTTTGATAAAACCGGACAGCCTGGTCATCCTTGGCGTCCACGACAACTCCGTAAATTCCAACTTCGTTTGATAAACGCTCAGCTCTCTGTAGGGCATCCACCAAGAGCGCGACACCGATTCCCCGGCCTTGGTGCCGCTTGTCCACCGCCAATCTCCCGACCCTAACGGCGGGAGCGGGATAACGGGGGAGGCCTTTTGAATGGGGGTGCGGCAACATTTGAGAGTCGATTTCTGAAGACACGGCGGTGTAAAAGCCCAAAACCTTCCCAGCCGCCCGTACCGAGGCCCCAAACCGGCCTGTCCCCGAAAGGGGAGGCACCCGCTTGGGTTGTGCCGGTTCCATGGGGGAACCGGCGTCACTCTTCATCTGCGCAACAAATGTTTTGCCGATGTTTCGTTCATGGTTTTGCCGGGCGTATTTCCGCAAATATTCATTGAGCTCGAATACCCCGCAATCAAAGGAATCCAAATCCAAATGGCGGGTAATGGCATGAATCTCAAATGCTAAAGGATTCCCCGCGGGGTTCAAGGGCGGCTATATTTCTTGATTGCCGCTGACAAAGCCTTATTGGGACGGGGCGGATTTTCCAGGACTTTCATAAATGAATTCCACTCACTTTCGGAAAGGGTGATGCGGCTTTGGGTCGTAAGCCCCTCCTGGGCGGCCTTCAAGGAATTTGAAAGCATGAAAGCACTGAGGCTAAGGCCAAAAATCGAGGCGGCCTTTTCAAGCATGGCCTTGTCTTTCGGGCGGATTCGAATTTCGATTCGTTGTTCCCTAGATTGTGTCGCCGTTGGCATAAAGCCCTCCTGATTCCTATAAAAGAAGCATACCTCATCGTACGGATGATGTCCACACGCATGGTGATCCCATCCCCCGGCCAAGACTTCGCGGCCGTCTCTTCAGTCTAGGCCCTAAGGTTTAAGGTGCTTAGGGTTTGGCCTGCCTGTAAAATCAGTATCCTATTCATACTTACAAATCACCACCGGGTGGAACCATTGAAAAAAATCCTCTTCGTCGAGAGCTATCCCCAGGTGATGTTCGGCCAACAACGGATACTTTTGTCCCTTTTAGGGTACTGTCCTAAAGCCGGAATAGAACCTGTTGTAGCAGTTACAGGGGATGGCCCTTTTGTGGACGAAGTGAAGAAGCGTTCTATTCCAGTGATTCCATTCCCCTACCCTGAACTCTTATCCTCCTACGGCGGCGCCATCTATAAGATAAAGGGCTTTCGGTTTTTGAAGATGTTTTCGCAATTATTGGGTTATGTGTTGAAAATTCGCTCCCAATTGAAACCCCTGGGGTTGGACGGAGTTTATTGCAATGATATGCGCGGTTTATTAACGGCGGGTATCGCCGCCCGTTCCCTGGGTTTGCCCCTATTAATCTGGGACAAATTAGATAAACCCCACGGTTGGATGGACTGGTTCCAATTACCGCTGGTCCAAAAAAACCTCATCATTTCAAACGCAGTCACTCAAAAGTATCCCTCTTGGCAAAAAGCCATTATGAAAAACAAAATCGAACTGGTTTACGAAGGCGCCAATATAGAAATATTCGACCAAGCCAAATCCATTCGCCCACTTTTGGGTTATACGGATAAGGACATCGTATTGGCCATAGCGGGCTCGATCACTTTACGAAAAGGGCAAGACCGTATCCTATCCATTTGGCCGGAATTGGTCCAAAAGAACCCAAATCTTCATCTGGCAATCATCGGCTCAACTTCCGGGACAAAAGAGGATGAACGGTATATTGAGTCACTTCCCAACAAGAATGACGCGAAAATACAATTCTTAGGAATGCGCGAGGATATCCCGAATTTAATGCGATCGATTGATATATTGCTGGTGCCCTCCCGCCATGAGGGTTTTGGCCTCGTCATCGTCGAGGCGATGGCAGCTTCCCTTCCGGTTATCGGATCTAAAACAGGGGGAATCCCCGAGGTGATCGTGGATGGGGAGACGGGGATATTGGTGGAAGGTGACGATTCGGGGGAATGGGCCTCCGCCATTGATCGGTTGGCTTGTTCGCGGGATTTACGAGAACACATGGGCAAGGCGGGCAAACAAAGGATCGAAAATAGATTCAACAGGCCCATTCAAATGGCAAAGGTTCTGCGGCACTGCGTGGAAATGATCCATGCCGAATAAAAAGAAGATAAAAATCGCCCATTTGCAATTGCTGCCACTTCTATCGGGCGTCCAGAGGGTCACCCTCGACGAGGTGACCCATTTGAATCGATCCCTTTTTGACCTCTATGTCATCTGCAAGGAGGCGGGCCCCTTGACCCAAGCCCTTGAAAAGGCAGAAATTCCCTTTTTTTGCCTTCCCGAATTGGTTCGGGAAATATCGACTATTGAGGATTTTCAGGCCTTTTGGAAACTGGTTCGCCTTTTTCAAAAAGAAAAATTCGATATCCTTCATACCCACTCCTCCAAAACGGGAATTCTAGGCCGCATGGCGGGAAAGTTGGCCGGGGTTCCAGTAGTGATGCATACGGTTCATGGTTTCGCCTTTCCCGAGGCTAAGAACATTTTCCTAAAAGCGTTCTATTTCCTCATGGAATGGGTGGGTGCCCGCGTCACAGATAGGCTTATTCTTCTAAACCAGCACGATTATGAGATTGCCAAGAAATATCTAGGCCTTCCCGAAAGCAAATTGCGTTTGATCCCCAACGGTATCGACACCCTGCGTTATTCCCCGGCTTCCCGTGAAATAAGGAAGCGTATTCGGCGAAAATACTTTGGAATCGGCGATAAGGAAATTGCCATTGGCATGGTGGGCCGGCTTTGGCCTCAAAAAAATCCGGAATGTTTTGTTAAAACCGCCATCCAACTTCTTCAAACCGGAAATAAAACATCGCGTTTCTTCCTTATTGGGGATGGTGAGGAAAGACAAAACCTTGAAAATTTAATAAAAAATAGTGGTTTTATGAAAGAAATCCAGATTTTGGGGTGGAAAAATAATATTAATGACTTGTTAAGAGGGTTGGATATCTTTGTGCTTCCATCCCGTTGGGAAGGAATGTCCCTGGCTGTTCTAGAGGCAATGGCAACGTCTGTTCCTGTTTTGGTCTCCGATATTCCAGGAAACCAGGATTTTGTGGAGGAAGACGTCACCGGATATCTTTTCAACATTAAAAAAGAGACCGTTTTCTTGAAAAAATTGAGCCTCCTTCTTGCCAAACCCTTCCTTAGGAAAAGAATGGGGAGGCAAGGCAGGGAAAAAATCAAAGAAGATCACTCACTGGCTTTGCGTCTGAATAAAATGGAGCCTCTCTACATAGAACTATTTAAGAACAAATCATGATTTTCACTAACCATTTATCGTCAATCCTTGCTGGCGGTTTTTCAAAATCTAAGTTCGTGAGTTTCGGAGGCGAAATTGAGGAATCTTGTGATTTTCCTATTGTTAAGACTTCTCTCCCTTATCCCATTAAAATTTGTTTTTAAGATCACCCGTGGCCTGTTGGCGTCCAAAGGATTCGGTTCCGGCTCTTCACTATTTTTTAGTGGTGAAAATATTGGCCTCCGCGTCATTTTAGGGAATTGCAAAGATTCCCCGGTGGTTTTCGATGTCGGCGCCTATGTCGGCGAATATACCGAAGCGGTGTTTGAAACTCGAATGGATTGCAAAGCATTCATATTCGAGCCAGCGCGAAAAACCTTTGACCAATTGAAAAATAAATTAGCCGTTGGAAAATACGCCAACTGTCATTACAAAATTTTTAATTTCGCCCTGGGCCAACAAAAGGGAGTCGCTACCCTTCATTCCGACAGGGATTTATCGCCATTATCTTCTTTTTCAAAACGGCGTCTGGATCACTTTAAAATTGAAATGAAACTTCGGGAAAAGGTTCCAGTGAAGACTGTGGACATCGTCTTTTCGGAACAGAAACTCAAAAAAATCGATCTTCTCAAAATAGATGTAGAAGGCCATGAGTTGGAGGTATTAAAGGGCGCGGCTAAATGTTTTCAAAAAGGGAAAATCAGAGCTGTTCAATTCGAGTTCGGCGGAAGCGCCATTGATACCCGCACCTATTTCCAAGACTATTACTATTTTTTCAAAAAATTGGGATTCGATATTTTTGTCCTAGGCCCCGGCGGCTTGACTCCCATCAATCATTATTCATTGGCCTATGAATACTTTTTCACTTCAAACTATTTAGCCATAAGCTCACGTCCAAGTTGATAAAACCTCCGGGAAATTTGTCTTTCCTAAAGATCAATAAATATATTATGCACAAAGACTGTCCGTTTTAGCCTTTAACCTCCAGTTACCACTTTGTTAAATTTCATTTCCAACCTCCTAGTCGATTGCCAAAATTCCAATTTTAAATAAATTATTATTGGCGCCAAATTGAGCGTCTTTTTGCGAATCTATCAAGTTGAACTTATGGAGGTTCTTATGGTTCCCGACGGCTTTCCCTATCCCCTTAATCAAATCGTAATGGTCCCTATTGATGACCTGGAAGATCCCGAATGGAACCCTCGGCCCATTGTGGAAGAGGCTCCCCTCCAAGATTTGGTGGATTACCTCCAAAGCGGCGGCAAAGTGCCCCCCATTGAGATTTGGGTAGGGGATGGGAAGAAACCCCACCTGGTAATTGCCGGTAAAAGGCGCCGATTGGCCTATCGGCGGCTTGGCCGGACAGCCATCGAGGGGATATTCATAGATTGCAGCTTTGAGGAAGCTAGGCGCAGGGCCGTGGCGACCAACCAGGGCAACAAACCCTATTGGCTCGGGGAATATGAAAGGGCTGAGTTTGAGAAAGATGCTCACACTGAAATAAAGAGTAATGCGGCGCTCGGGGTGTTTCTGGGCAAGTCCAAGACTTGGGGAAAACAGGCTATCTCCATGATGAAGCTATTGAGCAAGGAAACCCGAGCCCTGATTTACACCCATTTCGCCCAAAAAGGTCAGGCCCTGACCAATTCTGATGGAAGTGAAAAAAACACGCCTGAAATTGACGAAAACGGCACCGAAAATCCATCTAAGTCAGAAAAATCAGCCGACAACGAATGGTTTTTGACGGAATATCCGATGACTGGGATTTTGCCCCTTTTGAAGGGGCGGCCCCAAATCGCGGCCATGAGGCTAGCGGACCGGGCGGTTCCATTTATCATCCGCTATAAAATGGCCCTCCCCAAGGTTAAGCGGTTGGTGAAATTGCTGATTGAGGGGAAGAGTGACGATGAGATAACTGAGATCTTTGAGAAAAAGCCTCCCGGAGGGGGCTCCGGGTCCGGCCCAGGTTCGGGTTCATCGGACGAGGGCGGTTCGGATGATGGAGGAAATGGCGGCTCCGGAGGCTCTGGTGGGGGTGGCGGTTCTACCCCCTCTATAGATACACCAAAAAAGGCAGACGAAACCCCCGAAACGGTCGAAACCGCAAAAGAGCCGAAAGTTACTATTTGGGCCAACCTTAACCAAATCTGGCAGGGTTTTTTTCAGGCTGGGCTTAAAAGCCTATTGGGCAAACTGCCCAAGAACCCATTGCAAGCCGTCGGGTTTCTTCTCTGGACCATCCCCTGGGGTATCCTGCGCATCCTTGGGAAGATATCCCTCAAAGCCTGCCAGATCATTTGGAACCGGGCCCTCAAGTATGTCCACCAAGCCTGTAAGGCTGTGGCAAATAGGTTTGCGCCCCTCAAGGGTTCTTCCAGTCATTCAAGCCACAGCGGTTCCCGAAGCGGGCAGGACCCCCTAGCCTTTTTAGCCCATTACGCCGTCTATTGGCTTTTGACGTTGGTTTTCTATTCGCTGCTCCTTAGCTTCATCGGGTACCTGATCCCGCCCTCAAGGCCCTGGATCAACATCGCGGTCAAGTACCTGGGCCATTTCTTCGCCCAACTGCCCCTCTGGATTCTTTGGCAGATTTTGAAAAACGCATGGATCGCTTTTGCCTTGGGAGTAGTTTTGATGATAGCGATCTTTAAAACCTACAAGCCCAAACCTTTGGAAATACTTCTTTACGCGGTTCTTTTAATCGCGGTTTGGTGGAGCAAGGTCCTTTGGATGCGCTTCCTGCCGGAAGAGCCTTCATTTTCAATACCAAGAACCGCTACCAAGACCCAAACTGAAACAAACCAAAACGAGATTTCACCACCAAGACTCCAAGACACCAAGAACGACCAAGGATTGGATAACAACAAACCCCAAAATTCCTCGGTTACAATGGCACAACTCACGGTAAACCCCGCCCCGCCAAGCCGCCCCGCCGGTTCCTCTATAGAACCGGCACAACCAAGTCACGGCCCTCAGCTTGTGGCTTCGGTCCAGATGCAAGACACCAAGAAAACGCAAAGAAGGTTAACTAAAAACTTGAAACTCAACACACAAACTTCTTCAACTCCCGCCTTAAATGTGGCCGCACCGAAACACGAGTCGGCCCAGGCAAATGCGGGTTCCGAAGTTCCCGCCCAATACCAAGAACGGGTTCAGCAAGAAAAGGTGTTCCTTAACGTTTTCGCTGGTGATCTTTTCGGCCCCAGCTATCACGATATCCAGGGCTGGATGGCAACCCTGAAGGGTGAAATCATGGAAGGGTATCAGGACCAGTTTTTCTACGAAAATTACCCGCCCGCCAAGATCCAGGAAATCCAGGACAAGAAGTGGAAAGCCTATTTCAAACCCACCCAGCCACCCCAATGGCAAAGTACCGACAGCGTTTCGGATGAGTTCTTGGTGCAGGGGGTGGTGACCACCCAAAGCGATTTGCATTACCAGGGGGAGGTGGTTTCCACCCAACCGATCACCCTAAAGGTTAGGGTGTACCAGGGAGCCCAGGGCCCGCATGTGACCAAGGTGGAAAAAGCTGTGCCCTAATTACCTTTAGGAATTGGGGCAACCTTACCTAACCCGTTTGGGATGTGGATCCAAACGGGTTAGGGACACGGGTTTAAAGCCGCCGGTTTGAAATCCCCGGCTTTAGCCGGGGATGAATGGCGATCGTGCCGAAGGCACGACAAGCGAAGCTTGGGCTTCGTGGAGCCCGGGGCGCTTGCCGGGGGGTTTTCCACCCTTTAAGGCGGGTTGGGGGATGCCATAGGCCGTGTTAAAATAGGAACATGATTCGAGACACCGACTATTGGAACCATTGGGAAGATGAACATCGGCGGCAAACGCCTGTCGACGTGGAACAAAACTTCCGCCTGATGGACGCTATGTACCGGGAAGCCGATCAATTGGGTTTGATTAAACGCATGAACCCCTTGGATGGGCTTGAAGCGGTTATTCTTTATGCCAAGGCCATCAATGTTCCAAGCCCTTCTCGCCCAGCTGTCTGAGGCCTTAGACCAAAACAAAATTCCTTACATGGTGATTGGCGGCCAAGCCGTGCTGGTTTACGGCGAACCCCGTTTTACCAAAGACATCGACATCACTTTAGGAGCGGGAATCGAGCGCTTAGAAGACGTTCTCAAGATCGTTGAATCCATCCATTGGAAGGTTCTGACACTAACGCCCGCCGATTTCGTCCAAAAAACCATGGTTCTCCCCTGCCAAGACCCCGCCAGCGGGGTGAGGCTTGATTTGGTTTTTTCCTTTTCCCCCTATGAACGCCAGGCCATGGATCGGGTTCGACGGATCAACTTCCTGGGCCGGGAAGTCCGATTTGCCTCGCCGGAGGATTTGATCATCCACAAGGTGGTCGCCGGCCGTCCCCGCGATTTGGAGGATGTAAGGGTGGTTCAATTGAAAAACCCGGGGATCGACCGGGCTTATATCGAAAAGTGGCTTCGTGAATTTGAAACGGCTCTGGACAAACCCTTTGTGGAAACCTGGAAAAAGTTATAGCCGTTTGGCCCGGCGAAACCTTCCCCGCTTCGATGACGCTAGGCGCTTTTCGTTGGGCAGGATCAAGTCTGAGGGTTGGAAAGCTTTTCCTTATGCTCTTGATACAAGCGGCTATAGGCGGCCCAATAGGGATGATTCATCGGTATGTATTTTGAGAATCCCGCGAAAAATAAATCCATGGCCTTGAGCCCCCGATGGCGAAGGGTTTCGTGGAAGTCAATTTCGGCATGAACAGGCCGGGCTGGATTCCGCAAGTCAAACTCCCCTGTGTCGGGATTTAGGTAATCTTTAAAAACCTTATTCCCTTCCACAACTGTTTTTGATTTTCCGGAGGTCATCCCTTTCAGGCTTTCATCCAAGGGGCTCCTGCGCCGGGCGGGGGCTTGGCTTCGGCGGCGGTATTCCTTTAACAGCCCTGATTTGGGGCAAACATAAAGGTCGCCGTTCCAAAGTTCATATGCTCCCCAAGGCCGCCTCGCGTAAATCTTCCCGCCTTCAACGATCACATGCCGATCGACGTAATCGAAGACATGGCCGCGGACGTGCTTTTGAACTGCGTTATCCATTCGGATGTTTTCGCAAATCTCGCCGAAAACCTTGTCCCAAGGCCGGCCCGTGTGTTTACGGAGGTACCGTTTGAGGGGCGCTAGATTCTCATTGAGATCCTTGAGATCGGTGTGTCCACGTTTCATGGATTGTTTGGAAGGCAACTCGTCGAATTCCCTGGCTTGCCGCCTTTTCTGGTCGCGGCCGCCGCCCCGGCGGGGTCGTTCCACGATCACTTTGCACATGTCGCTGCGCATGATCTTTTCCTTTGAAATCGAATGGTTCGAAATTTCGCCGCTGCACAAATTTCTTAGTAGGTAAGGGATTTGCGCAAAGCCTTTTTTGACGAATGGGCAACCGAATAAGTTTCAAGATGATGAAGCCGGTTCCCTGTGACAGCCGTTCTCCACACGGAGACACTCCTTAACCCTTCAAAGGCTTGAATTCTCCTAAAATATATTGTACTAAATATTGTGCAATTTATATAAACAGGAAAGGGTCAGGGGTATTTTTATGCGTACCATTAGTCTCTGGGAGATTGAAAATTTATTCGGAATGGTCGTGAGGGTGCCCACGGGCCTTCACTGGTCTAATCAAACCGGCGGTGTGCTTTGCAGCCACCCTGTCGTGGAAGGGATTTTCGTGCCCCTTCCCCAATACTGGTTTGCGGAGAATTCAATTGAAGATGAGATGGGTCCTATGAAGGGTGACGGGGATGTAAAGGCTTACAACCGCCGGGTGGCTGAGATTTTCCTGAATGCGAACCCGGAACTTCAAAAGCGCTTTGAATTTGACGAGAACTTCGAAGAAGGTGCCATGGAGGCATGGGTTCCGCTTAAAGTTCTGACGCCGGACGATGAAATTTTAAAATCCTTTCACGGATTACCCGCCGTCATCACGTACGAAAACTCGGATTAGGCTTTGTGTTTTTGGAGAGGACGGATTACCCAAGAACTTATAAACCCGGTCAAAAGAATTCAAAGAATGGAATGGGATTATGAAAACCGCGAATACCCAATTTAATAAAATAAATGGGTTTATGGATTCGGACGCGGCCCAAGAACTCGAAGAAATCGTAAAGCGTGTGGTGGCCCGCTTTCATCCCGATAAAATCATCCTTTATGGCTCCTTTGCATATGGGATTCCCCACGCGGAAAGCGATTTTGACCTGCTCGTGATTTTGCCCGAACCGCCATCCAGCCAAGCGGGTTGGGAAACCGCCTATGAAATGCAGATCAAGCGCATGCTCCAATTAATCTTCATGAAACCTGCGGTATTCGAGGAAGAAAAGGATGTGGTAGGCGGACTAGCCTATCCCGCGCACCATTGGGGAAAAGAGCTCTATTCCTGTCCGCCGGAACCAACCCGGCAATTCCTGATGGACACCGCGCACCGGACAAGGGAACAAGTCATTTGGGATTTCATTCAAGGCTGGCTCAAGAGGGCGAAAAGCCGGTTGACGATGATAGGGATTTCCCTGAAACAGGATTCCGAGGATTATTTCTACGCCGGGTTCTACGCGCAAATGACGGTGGAGAGCTATCTGAGGGCTTTCCTGGCTTGGCGGCAGGTTCCCAATACCAAAACGCGCGAGATCCAAAAGTACTTGGCCCTTTTGCCGGCGGAAGACGCTTCCCTGGCGGGGAAGCTTGCCGAAGCGGATTGGTTGAGCCCCTATGGGGAAGATTTTCCTGATCCAGCCGATCCCCCGATGGACCGGGAAACGGCCCTCAAGGCGGAAATTGAAGCCAAACGGGTTCAAGGCTTGATATTGGAACGATTGGGAAGTTACTTGGCCCAAGGGCGGCCTGGTTTTCAGGGTGGGTAAGCTTCGTGACAGGGCCCCAAGCGGGGGATTCGGTTTACTCGCCCCCGGGCTCTTTGTTAGAGGGTGATATAATCTTTTTAAATTTAAGGGAGGGACGCCATGGAGCACCAGCATTACAAATTCGACCGGATTACCTTCGATCCGGAAAAATGTTTTGGGAAACCTTGTATCCGAGGCTTTCGCATGTCCGTGGCCTCTATTTTGGGGTATATGGGCGGGGGCATGACCATCCCTGAAATCCTGAAGGAATGGCCCGAACTTGAGAAGGAAGACATCCTGCAGGCCCTCTCCTACGCGGCGTTGGAAACCGAGGAGCGGTTTATTCCAGCACAACCCTTTCCAATATGATTCAGGGGATCTCGAGCGTGAAATGAATGGATAAGGGCGTCTTGCCCGCCCAAAACTGTGATGATATATTTTAACTATGACCCTTAAAAACATCGAAGGCGCTGTCCGAAAACTAAAGCTCGAAGATCAAAGAAAATTCCTGCGCGACCTGCCCGCACTCCTGGGAATATCCTCGGAAGACATGGCTCGGTTAAAGACCGCCGAGAAAGCCTTCGATTTTTGGGACAACCCCGAAGACGCGGAATATGACTCCCTATAATCGCGGCGACGTTGTTCTTGTGGCATTTCCATTCACTGATCTAACCACCCAAAAGATGCGCCCTGCTCTTGTTTTATCCTCGAACTCATTCAATCGCGATGGATTGGATGTTATTCTGGCCGGTATCACCTCCCAAACCGGAAAATCAGCGCTCGGTTCGGATATTTTGTTGTCTCCCGAAGATCAAATCCACGCGGGCCTTCGAAAACCCTCCATCGTTCGACTCGGAAAGCTTGTGACCCTGGATCATCGGTTGATTCGTGGGAATCTGGGTAAAATACCTGAATCCACCTTAGCCCAATTGACCCTTGTTTTACATAATCTATTGTCGTCTGACCAAAAGGGTGAGGGATTTTACGGTGCCCAAGAACCACCAGCCGTTTACGCTGCCCCTGCCTCGAGACATCAAGTTGAGAGGCGAGGTTTGGGTGTGCCGGGCCGTAAGTTAAATGGGCCCGGCGATGGAAAAACTCGGAAGAAAAAAACAGGAACAAAGAAGAAAAAGTAGTGTTGTAGATAATCTTCGTTTGAAGTTTGCTAGCTTTACCTGTCGACTGCCAACTGCCGACCGTGGACTGTCTTTGTCAGTGAATCACAACCACTTTCCCGCCGTACACCACAGCCCCCACATGGACCTGGTAGATATAGAGGCCCGAGGCCACTTGGGAACCGCTGGTATTCACCAAGTCCCATTCCACCTGGTTGAGACCCGCATTGCCCGATAGGTTGGCGGAATAGACCCTTTCCCCCAGGATGTTGTAGAGGTTGATCTGGATCGGGGCCGATTGCTGTAAATTGACTTTGAAGTTGACCGGCTCACCGCTCACCGAAATGTTCGGCGCGGCGATCACCACCCGGCCATTCCAATTTGTCACTGTTCCGGTGGGTGTCGCTTGATCCCCTTCCCTTGCCTGGCCGCCCGTGTTGGGTGTGGGCGTACTCGTTGGAGTGTTGGTCGGGATCGGCGTGACCGTCGGCAGGAAACTACCAGACACCTGTACCAGGTTGAAACAAGCCAGGGCACAATTGGCGCTTCGCCCAGCCCAGGTCACCACGTAATTCCCCGCGTTCAGGTTCCAATAACGGGTCGAGATTCCCCCGATATGGCCGTTGACGTCCTCGGTGTGCAGGGCCGTTCCCAACGACTGCACTACGGTGTACTGATTCGCGTAATTGTATGTATCAAGCGCTCCCTGGATCTGGACATTCCAGGTGTTGGAGGAAACGTTCGGCGCCGACACCGAGGCCGAAATCTTGTAGGCCCCGCTGGAGGGCACGTTTACTGAGTAACTCTGTGACCCGGCCCCGGTCGTTGAGTAAATATAGGTCGTACCATCCGAAGCCGTCGCCACCGCCAGGGGAGACGAAACTCCGCTTCCGTCCGCCAAGTACCCGCAGGTGTCCGACAAACTCGGGGTAAATGTCGAAGTCGGGGTCAGGGTGGAGGTCGGCGTCCGAGTGTTGGTAGCCGTCCGAGTCAGAGTCGCTGTCTTGGTCGGTGTGGTTGTTGGCGTTGAAGTTATAGTTTGGGTAGGTGACAGGGTATTGGTGGCCGTGTACCAGGTTCCGGTAGGTGTGGTCGTAGCTGTTGGTGTTATTGTTTTCGTTGCCGTGGGTGTGGCCGTGGACATGAAGCTGGTGGAGGTCTGCACCATGGTGAAACATGCCAGGGCGCAGTTGGCGGCTCGCCCACCCCAGATCACCATGTAAGTTCCCGCGTTCAGGTTCCAATAACGGGTCGAGATTCCCCCAATATGTCCGTTGACATCCTCCGTGTGAAGAACCGTCCCTAACGATTGCACCACCGTGTATTGATTGGCGTAATCTTCGATGTCGAGGGCCCCAAGGATTTGCACATTCCAGCTGTTAGAGGCGGCGTTCGGCGCCGAAACGGATGCTGTCATCTTATAAGTTCCGCTGGAGGGGATATTCACCGCGTAGGTCACCGCCCCTGTTCCGCTTGTGGAGTAGACATAGGTCGTTCCAGACGACGCCTCCACAGCCCAAGTCAAGGGTGCCGACACTCCCGAGCCATCCGCCAGATACCCGCAAGCGCCGGACGGGTTGGGCGTAAGCGTGCTGGTGGCTGTTGGGGTCGCTGTCGCCAAGGCCGGTACCACAAAATACTGCGTCGCGTAATTATTGGTGTCTGAAACACCCTGAATCGTCACATACCAGGCGTTATGCAAATCGGTGCCAGGCGTGGGGTTGGGCGTGGCCGTTGCGGCAGGTTGGGTGCCAATCGGTGTCGCCGTGCTGGTTGGAATGGGCGTGGCGGTTGGCATGAAACTGTCTGAGACTTTCACCAGGTTGAAGCAGGACAAATCGCAATTGGTGTACCGGCCTGTCCAGCTCCACCACGTATTCGCCCGCGTTCAGGTTCCAGTAGCGGGTCGATGTTCCACCCACATGACCTGTCACATCCATGGAATAGAGGGGAGACCCGGCCGTGGCCGTCATCTTATAGGCACCACTCGAAGGCACGATTACCGTGAAATCCGCTTCGCCCGCGTTTAAAACAGTCGCGTAGATATAGGTCGTTCCGTTTCCATCCACTCCGCTCGCCAAGGGCGGCACGACCCCGCCACCATCCGCCAAATACCCGCAAGAACCTTGCGGGTTCGGCGTCAGGGTGGAAGTGGAAGTCACCGTCGGAGAATCGGTCGGGCTGGGTGTATAGGTGGGCGTATCCGTTGTAGCGGGAGTGTTGGTGGGCGAATCCGTGGGTGTGTCTGTGATGGTTGGGGTATCGGTCGGAGTGTCTGTGGTCGTGTCCGTTGGCGTGTCGGTGAGGGTATTCGTGGACGAATCGGTAGGCGTTTGGGTTTGAGTAAAGGTCAGCGTGGCCGTCTGGGTGAAAGTCAACGTGGCGGTGCGTGTGACCGTCGGGGTCGGTGTTTGGGAGTTGATGGCGTTTTGGGTCGCCGTCGCGTTGGCGTTAGCCGTGGCAGTGCCATTTGCATTAGCAGTGGCGGTCGCGTAAACGCTATTAAAGGCATAAGCGCCAATATCCCAACTGGATCTTGTGGCCCCCGTGTAATCATCCGTGAAAGTTCCACTCAAATTAGCCCCCCTGCCCACACAGGTGGCTCCGGCGTTTATATTTAAATTCTCGCTGCCGGATAAGGAGTTAAAGAATTCTTTGGCCGCCGTGGAAATATAACTGCTGGTTATGGTCTTGATATAGCTCGCGGAGGGGGTCGAGGCATAAACGCAATTCACAAGGGTCCAGGATGTGCTGACGCTTCCCACAAAGTCGGCTCCTGAATCAAAAAACGCGCAGTTAGTAATGGCCGCGGCCCCGTTTGAACCCGTCGCGGTGATACCGGCCGTATTGTTCACAAAATCGCAATTAGCAAAAATCGGCAGGGTCCCGCCGTTATCTTGTTCTTCCCACCACCCGTAATTAAGACAATCCACAAAAAGACAATTGTGGAATGTCGGAGAATAGTTCCCGTTATTGGAAAGAACTCCCGAGGCGGTTCCGTGTCCGATAAAGGCGCAACGATCAAAATAAAGTTTGTCGGTAGAGGCGCTGTCCACAAAAAGATTATCTGAAGCCGCAGACTCGAAAGTACAACCAACGAATGTCACCGGGTCATTTGTAAAATTGGCAAAGAACTGGCTTGTAATCGCTTTCGGCGTTCCCACAACACCGTGATAAAAATTGACATTATAAAAGGTTAGGAAATAAGAATTATTCCCCGGTCCATAGACATCCCATGTCGCGGAGTTTAAAAACATGGTTACTGGTGACGCGGCTGTTACACAATCACCAGTTGCCAGTGTGACCGGAAGAGTCTCCGTTGTATTAGAGAAAATTTGAAACGTCACAGTTCCTGAGGCTGCTGCTGCAGCAGCTTGCAAAGTAGAATAAAAAACAGAAGTTTTTAGATTTTCAACCGCATTGCTGGGAGTGTTGGTTATAGTCGGCGAATTCGTGACTGTCGGGGTATTCGTTTTTGTCGGCGTGTTAGTAATGGTAAATGTGGGTGTAAAAGTATATGTAGGCCCACCGGGCGTCCAAGTTGGAGTTAGACTCGGGGTTGGGGTCGAAGTATTAGGAGAAGCAACAGTAAAAGAAGCATGCGCGTAACCTGGACCGTTTGTCCCAGTACAAGTTTGCATATAATTCTCACCGACTACCGCCACTAAATTGTAAGTCCCTGGGGTAAACGTGCTAGGAATCGTCACATTGAAAACCTGGGTAACGGGAGTTGCTGTCGTGAATGAATAACTCGTATTCCAACCGTTGGCCGATGTATCAGCTTGGGTGCAATTTGTTGGGCCGAAAGGAGTTCCTGAACCAGAATTAGTGTCCACGAGTAAATATTGATTAGTTGAACCACAGGCTTGTGCAGTCGTGGTGCCAATCGGCTCCGTCATAATTTCTAAATACTGTCCTTGGTAATAATTCGAATCGTTGTATATAAGAGTGACACCTGCTAATTGGCTACCAGCTGTTCCCGTGGTGTTGGCAAGATTTAATGTGACAGTAGGCGTAGCCAACAACAATCCCGGGATCAATGCAAGAACTACTGCCAAGACAATCACCATCGAATAACCTAACTTTTCGGAAATTAAGGTGCTTTTTCCCAAGTTCGGCTTAACCTTCAAGCCAACCGCCAAAAAACGTGCAAAAATAAATTGTGGAATTTTTCCGATCACGGGAACCTCGGTTTATTCGTTTTTCAGGAGACTGTTTCTACATCTTGTAGGTGTGGTTGAGGCCGACACTTGCAGGTGGGGCGGTAGGTGTGACCGATTGCCTATTTAAACTTTACATCTTTGTAATAGGGGTAAATATGACCCATATCACTCAAAGGTAACTGTTTAACTAAATTATACAACTTTTGGAGAAAATTGAGACCAAAATACTTTTTTAGTAATTTGGTGATCTGAATTGCTTGTAATTACCATCAAAAAGAACTTCTAACTTCTTCCAAATTGTTAGTGGATAACAACGACTTTCCCGCTGTAGGCCATTACCCCTACTCGAACTTGGTAGATATAGAGGCCCGAGGCTACTTGGGTTCCACTGGCATTTGCCAAGTCCCATTCGATCTGGTTCAACCCCATTTGGCCTTGAAGGGTTGCGGTATAAACCTGCTCCCCGAGGATGCTATAGAGAATCAGGTGAACCTCTGTGGATTGCTTCAAGTTGACCCTGAATTGAATAGGCGTTCCATTTGAGGAAATGTTCGGCGCGGCTACTACCTCCGGACCCGTCCAAGGCGTTCCGGTCGAAGTTGCAGAAACGGTAGGCGTTTCATCCGTCACATCACCATTCAACGAAGAATGCCCTTGGTTTGGAGAGGGTGTGAATGTCGGGGTTGTAGTCGGCGTTAATGTTTTCGTCGTGGTGAAGGTAGGCGTGGGAAAGAAGCCGGTAGATGTCCGCACCAGGCTAAAACAGGCTAAAGCGCAATTGGCGCTACGACCTCCCCATGTCACTACGTAATTTCCCGCATTCAGGTTCCAATACCGCGTTGAGGTTCCCCCAATGTGGCCATTCACGTCTTCCGTGTGCAGAGCGGTTTTCAGGGTTTGCACCACGAAATATTGATTCCCGTAATTGGTGTTGTCCATCACACCTTGGATCTGGACATTCCAGCTGTTGGAAGAAGCGCTTGGCGCCGACACAGAGGCCGACATCTTGTAGGTCCCGCTGACGGGGATGTTTACCGTGTAATTCTGTGACCCAGCCCCGGTGGTTGAGTAAATATAGGTCGTACCGTCTCCCGCAACCCCTACCGCCAGGGGTGAGGCCACCCCGCTCCCATCCGCCAAATAACCGCAGGCCCCGGTTGGGTTCGGTGTAAGGGTACTTGTAGCAGTCGGGGTCGCCGTCGCTAGAGGCAGAACCACAAAATACTGAGTCGGATAATTGTTCGTATCTGAAACACCCTGGATCGTGACATACCAGGCATCATGCAAATCGGTGCCCGGCGTGGGGTTGGGGTTGGGCGTGGACGTAGCCGCAGGTAGAGTTCCCACCGGTGTCGCCGTGCCGGTTGGAATGGGCGTGGCGGTTGGCATGAAGCTGTCCGAGACTTTCACCAGGTTGAAGCAGGACAAATCGCAATGGGTGTACCGGCCTGTCCAGCTCACTACATATTCGCCCGCGTTCAGGTTCCAGTAGCGGGTTGATGTTCCACCCACATGGCCCGTGACATCCATGGAATAGAGAGGAGACCCCGCTGTAGCCGTCATCTTGTAGGCTCCGCTCGAAGGCACCACCACTGTGAAATCCGCCTCACCAGATCCAAGAACGGTCGTGTAGATATAGGTCGTTCCGTTTCCATCCACTCCAGTCGCCAGGGGCGCTGAGACCCCGCCGCCATCCGCCAAATATCCGCACCCCGCAACGGACGGGTTCGGTGTCAGGGTGGAAGTACTGGTCACTGTCGGGGAATTGGTGGATGTAAAGGTGTCTGTGATCGTAAAGGTCGGCGTGTCCGTAACAGTCAGTGTATTCGTCGATGTGACGGTGCTGGTAGGCGTGTCAGTGACCGTGGGAAAGTTGGTAACCGTATAGGTGCTCGTGGATGTGGATGTAACCGTGGGGGAATCCGTAACGGTAAAGGTAGCGGTGGAAGTAGGGGTAATAGTAGGCGAATCCGTAACCGTATTGGTTGAGGTGAAGGTTTGAGTGTCGGTCGAGGTCGAAGTGGACGTGGAGGTTTGGGTAAAGGTCGGGGTATTGGTGACCGTATCGGTCAGGGTGGAAGTCTGCGTGGCTGTCGGGCTGTCGGTGGGCGTGGTGGTTTGAGTGGAAGTGGCAGTCACGGTCGGGGAATCCGTTGGAGTAGCCGTCTGAGTATGGGTTGAAGTCGCGGTTTGTGTATTCGTCGTAGTGTCCGTTTGGGTGTTGGAAGAAGTAGCAGTCTGGCTATTGGTAGGCGTAGCCGTCTGGGTGCTCGTCGAAGTCGACGTTTGGGTATTCGTTAAAGTCGCCGTTGGGGTGTAGGTGGTGGTATAGGTCGGCGTGGCGGTGGGGGTAGGCGTCGGGGTTTTGGTGTTGGTAGGCGTTCCCGTGAAGGTGCTCAAGGGCGTCAGGGCGCAGTTGCCCATGTTGAATTTGTAGACCAGGCTGTTGTTGTTATCCACGGCGAACCAATTGCCGTTGCTGTCGGCGGCGACGCCTTCCGCGTCGGTAAAGGCCCCGGAAGTGCCTTGGGTCGTGATACCGATGACCCCTCCGGTGATATTGTTGTAAAGTCCCACTTCCCCGGCCCCGTCGGAAACGTAAATATCGGTCACGCCGCCGGTGGAACCCAGAGATAGAAACTCGATGCCCGACAGGCCGTTGCTGGTGTCGATTTGAAGTTGAAGCGCTGTTCCCTTGCCGTTGAAACGGTAGACCTGCTGGGTCGAATCATCTCCCACATAAATATCACCACCAGCGTCCAGGGCCAAACCCGTGGGGCTGGTAAAGGTCACGGGGCTATGATCGGTCGGCCCCCCGAATTGTTTATTCAAGGCTCCGGTGTTATCCAGAAGGACAACCCGTGAATTGTTGTTATCGGCCACATAAACCGTGGTTCCCGCCGAATTGACCGCGATGCCGTAGGGGTTGTTGAACCCCAAGGTTCCCCCCCATTGAACGTTGCTGGAACCCGCCGCGTGGCTGGTGCCATAGCCCCAGCTGACATCCACCAGGTTGTTGTTGGAGTCGGTCACATAAACCTTTTCCGACCCATCGACGGCGATGCCGAAGGGACTGCTGGCACCGTTGGACCCGCCCGGCACCGACCAGCTAGTGACCGCGGAACCGGAGGCCACGCTGAACACATCCACCGTGCTATTAGCCCCATCCGCCACATATAGGTAGGTTCCCGCCGAATCCTCAGCAGCTCCCCAGGGGTCGGTATCGCCCGATTCCCACAAACTCAGGCAATTCCATGCGGCCGGCGGGGTTTTGGTGGGGGTGAAGGTAACCGTAGGAGTGGCCGTAGGTGTTGAAGTGACGGTTGGGCTAAGGGTTGGGGTGTAGGTGGGCGTCGAGGTCATGGTTGAGGTCTTGGTGGAGGTGGGGCTGTTGGTGACGGTAAAGGTGGAAGTCGGCGGGCAGTTGGCCGGAACGATTTCCAGCAAGGCCATATCGGCCAGGGCCGCCGTGCCCAAAATATAGTTGGAGGTATAGACCCCGGGCGCTCCATTCGGGTTGTTGTCATCCCCCTCGGCGGAATAGACCGCCCCTGGATTTTGGATCCAGTGCTGGGTCTGGTTGGCGCCGCTGGCGGAAATGGTGTCGCCTGTTGTAGTCACCGCCGCGCAGAAACCCAGCAGATGGCTGTTTTGGTTGAGGGTGGTGATATTAATGCTCTGGTTTTTATTGCTGACAGGTCCGAGGGAGGTGGAGTAGTTCCAAGAGGAGACGGACGGAAGGGCGCCGGTGTAAAGAAAGGCGCCCACATTGAGGCTTCGGCTTAAGGACTGGGCGATGGAAACCGCCACGTTGGCCGAGCCCGTGGGGGGATTTTCCATATAGTATTCTTCCAAGGTGGCGTGGTTGGTGTTGTCTTGAACATCAAATATCTGCGTCAGGGGCGTACCGCCATAGGTACAAAGGTTGACGGTATCAGTTGCAGTGGAATTGTTGATTTCCACCTGCACCACCAAGAGACTGCTCGCTGAAAGGGTGTTCAGGGCGAAGGAAACATGGGCGTTGGCTATGTTTGCGGTAGTCGATCCGGCGTTCGAATAGTTGGCCAGACAGGGGATGGCGGTTGCGGTAGAAGTCGAGGTGGGCGTGGGGGTCGCGGTAGGGGTGAGGCTGGGGGTAAAGGTAACGGTGGGTGTAAGACTGTCCGTTGGGCTTAGTGTGATGGTTGGCGTGGGAGTCGCTGTCAGGGTATTGGTCGGGGTAGGGGTTGGCGAACAGCCCCCCGAAAGAATCTCATAGGCCTGAAGTTCCGCGACCGCCGTGGTGGAAAAGGTATAGCCCATGCTGTAAGCGCCTGAATTGGTGGTAGGTTTGTCATCGCCCAGGGTCGATCGGCTGGTGGCCACCTCTTCCCACCTGCGGGTTTGCCCGGTGGTGGAGGTGATGGTGTACTTGGTGCCGCTGCCCTGAAAACAAAGCCCGTTGACGAGGCTGTTGGCGCTGTTGGTGTTGAGGGAAATGGAATGGAAGGTGCTGGTGGCCTGGGCCGTGACCGCGGCTGAGGCGCCGAGGCCCGTGGTGTTGCTGTAATACAAAACCCCCGTGTGCATGCGGGTGGGCGCGGCGCTGAGGGTGATGGTGACTGGGTTGGCGCCTGTCGCGGGGCCGTTGACATACCAGGTCTCAAGCGTGACATGGTTGGTGGCGTCGATGGTTTTCAGTTTGGGCGTCATGGCCACGCCCTTGCAGGTGGCCGAGGTGATAGAGATGGCGGTGGCGTTGGGCCATTGGATGCTGATTTGGGCGAGCAACAAGGTGTTGGTGCCGCTGACGGTAAGGGTGGTCGCAGCGGTGGCGGCGGTGGAAGTGAAGGACACGGCGGCGCCGAAGTTGGGCGTGCATTGGGCCAGCGACTTTAGGGGCAGGAGGCAGATAAAAAGGAAGGCCAGGAATCCAAAATTGATCCGATTTCTTCTTGTGTCTTTTGGGTAATTCTTACTCGTTTTTTTCACAGCTAGATACATAGGCAACATCCGTTCCAAATACGCAAAAACACTATAGGTTTTCCGATTAACCCGATTTCACCTTTGTCTATATGATGAAATCAAAATCCATCTTAGACAAATATTGTGCACTAATTAAGCTAAAAATAGATCTTGTGGGAAATTTTTACCCATATTGGGAGACAAAATTACCGTTTTGTGACTGGTGAATGATTTGGAGGCTTTTAAGCCGAAAAGGGGTTACCCAATGGGGGATGCTAATTACCCTGGTATTTGAATAGGTATGGGTAACTAACTCAAAAGTAAAAAAATTTTTCACCACCAAGACACCAAGGCACCAAGAAAACCAAATATTGATCTGGATATCAAAAACCAAAGGCAAAAAAACCTTTTCACCACCAAGACTCCAAACACTTCGGCCCGCAACCGAAGTGTCGATGACCAAGAACTACGTTAGACAGGAAAATGAAAAACAATTTCCATTAGAAACTAATCACTAAACTCAAAAGTATCGTGGGGATAAAGAATAAGTCTGGTTGGGAATTCTTAATTCAAATGTTCCTGGTGGCGCTTGCGCAGTTGGTGCCCGCTGACCTTATGGCGGGGCAAGGGGGACAGGTTTTTCATCTCAAGGGTGTTCTGCCCTGCTCCCAGCCGGGCGGCGGATTCCAAAGCGTCTTTCATGAACTCGCTGATGAGGATTCGGTATTCCATGTCCAGTTCCTCTTCCTCCTGGCGGGGCTCAAAGAACCATTCGGCGGCGCCCTTCCCCCCCAGAAGTCTTACGCGGTCATGGGTGCTTTTCTTCGCGTTGGGCATCAGGGGATCGAAGCTATGTTTGTAGTCCAGCCCGCCCTTCAGGTTTTCGTCTGGCATGATCACCAGCCGATAAGAATTCACCCCCAGTTCCTGGCAGGATTGGTCTACCAGGGTCAAGACTTCCTCGCGGGACTGGGCGATGGAAAGTTTGATCTTCTGCATGGAAATAAAATGGTGGGCGATGCGGTAATGGGGGCGGTAGGCCGTGAGAAAACGGGGCGCCAGAAAATCAAGAAATCCCAAAAGGGGCAGGCCCAGCCCCAGGGCCATGGCCGAAAGCACCAGGTACCAGGAGGCCCAGCCCTTGAGGCCCATGATGGTGGAGAGGGCGGCCAGCCCCGGAAAGAGGGAAACCACGACGGCTACCAAGATGATTCCCAAAGGCGCCCAACCCTTTTTTAAAAGCCGGTGGTGGATGTGGCCCTGGTCCGCCCGGTAGATGGGCCGGCCCCGGAAGGTGCGGCGGATGACGGAAAGGACGATTTCCAAAACCGGGTAGGCCGCGAAAAAAGACACAATGAGCATTTGATAGTGGAAGGGCTGGAAGGGCTTCACGACCGGCCCCGCGATGAAGAGAGGTTCCTGGTGGCCCAAGGCGATGAGGGCCCCGGCTACCAGCATGCCCAAACCGCTGGAACCCGAATCGCCCAGGTAAACCCGCGCGGGCTTCCAATTGAAAAACAAAAACCCCGCGACCACTCCGAAGGCGGAAAGGCCGAGCGCCAGTTCCCCGCCGTTGTCGTAAAGCGCCGCGGCGGCGGAAACAAAGAAAAGGGACACCAGGCAAACCGACGAGGCCAGGCCGTCGACCCCATCGACCATATTGAAGGCGTTCAATAGGCCGATGATCCAAAAAACCGTCACGCCCACCGCCAGGGCGTCGGGCATGGGATAGGCCAGGAAACCTGGAAAGTGAAGAACCTCGAAGCGGTAACCCAAAAGCGCGAATACAAAAGCCACGACGAATTGGCCCGCGATTTTGGAGCGGGCGCGCAGGTGAAACCGGTCATCCATCGCCCCCCAGAGGGCCATGACCAGCCCGGCGCCGTAAACCACCACGATCTTCATGGAAAAAACCGAGCTGGGAGTAAGCCCCAAGCCCGTACCCGCGCGCAGGAAAAGCGAGTAAAAGGCCAGGACCGCGCCCAGAGATAAGAAAACCGCCAGCCCCCCCATGGTGGCCACGGGCTGGGTGTGGATTTTGCGGTGGGCGGGATGGTCCACCAGGCCCAGCTTGAGGGCCAGCCAAATGAAAAGGGGGCTGACGGCAAGGCTGAGGGCCAAACCCATTGCCAATAGAAACCAAAGTTGATGGATCGTTTGCATTAAAACCTCGGGAAGCTATTTCATCACGAAGACCTTAAGGAAACCATTTAGGAAGCGGATTTATTTCTGGAAAATATGCAACTGGCCGATAACGAATAAGTAACAAAATAAGAATTTTACAAAAGCTTTTACTGGTCCTCGGTGCCGAGGGACAAGACCAAGCCCGCCTTGATCCCCACGTCCTGAATGGCGTGATTCCAGGGGGTGTAGGTCTCATAAAAGGGGCCAAAATCCAGGGCGACCCTGGGGGCGATGCCCTTGAGACTGTAGCCAAGGGACACCAGGCCATGCACATAGCTTTGAGTATCGTTGGGAAGGACGGCGGGGTTGAGATTGAGCCCGGCCGCCAGCTGCAGATAAAAATCCCCGTCGTGCTGGGACCCGAAGGGAAAAAGACGCGTTTCCAAATCCCAGGAGTCGGTATAAAAGTTCTTGTAACCGGCCAGCGTGATGCCCGTCCCAATGGATATTTTCGGATCCAGGCGCAGGTCCAGGAAAAGCTGGCCGCCCCCGCCCAGGGTTGAGCCAATCCCGCTTCCGGGGGCCGCCCCCCCGTTGCCCGTAAGGTCAATATAGGTATTGAGGAGGGAGTAGGGCTCATCGGCAAAGAGCGCCGGAGCCGATAAAAACAGCAGGGCCGCGCCCATGATCCAATGCCGGTGTTTCATTCCCTTCTCCTTAACTGATCTTCGGCGTGATTCAAACGAACAGGTTGTTTACTCTGGAGTCTCAAGCCCTTTTCCCTCGCGCGTTTTAATGGGAGGTTCGGCTTGATCCCTTGTGTCGTTTTTCCACTTCAAATAGGGATCTTCATCCAGCCACGATTTTTCATGGATGGCGTTGATCTGTGAGATTTCGGGTTTGGGCACGATTATTTTCACCCCCGGCTGGAGATTGACCGGCAGCACCAAGCGGTCTTTATTGGCGTCCACTAGGAGCGGAAAAAGATCCTCATCCCCATAAAGGTCCTGGGCGACGGAAGTGAGGGTGTCTCCCACTCTCCAAACATAAGTCGCGGGACCCTTCCATTCCCCGTCCCAGCCGTTCTTGGCGGCTTCGGAAAGGTTCTCGAAATAAAGGTAGGCCTTTTCGTTGTTGGCTTTATTGCGGGCCGCTTCCAAGAGGCCCTTGTCCGTGGGAAGGGGCGGAATGACGACCTTCAAGCCCTTCCTAAAGGGGAAGGCCGAATTCCATAGCTGGGGATTGGCGTCCACGATCAGCGGGAAGAGGTCCTCGTCCCCGTACATTTTCGCCGAAAGGTCATAGAGGCTGTCATTGGGGTCCCAATTCGAGTTGGGATGAATTTTCCACAGGGGAATGGGTTTGGGTTCCTTGCGAAGGTAGCGGCTCTTAACCAGGATGCGGGTGACATCGCTTCCCAGGCCGAAACACAAGCCCACCTTCACGCGCACCGCGTTGGAGGAAGTTTCATCGGGAGAGTAAAAGTCATACTGCACGCCCAGGTCCACGGCAGTATTGGTATCGACCCCTAAAAGAAAACCCACACCCCCGATGCCGTGAAAATGTCCCGGGATGGCGGTTTGCGTTTGGCTGTAATAGGGGGGAAAGTTCAAACCGGCTCCGCCCTCAAGGTAAAACTCGCCAAATTCCCTTTCGGGGAAGGGAAAAATTTTGCAGGCAAGGTCAAAGGAGCCGAAGGAAAAACCGCTGGTATTAAGCCCGATGAGATATTCCGTCCCCACCCCTAAGGCGATTTCTTTGACGGGGCGAAAATCCGCGAATACTTGCGCGCCCATGTCGAGGGTCGGGTTGGATATTCTTTTGTAGAAGCCATAGGGAAAAAACTCTTGTCCGACCGCGTCCACCGTCAAATTCACGATGTTGGGTTTATAGTCGCCGGCCCGCAGGGGTGAACAAAAAAGCGAGCAGACAAATACAGCAAGAAGCAATTTATATTTCATGTGGGTAACCGTTTGCATGGGTCAAATTGTAACACAGGCCTTCATTTCAAAAAGGCTCTTTTAGAATATTTCCAATTTTTGAACCATTTTTGACCGACGGATTTCGCCCGGTTTGTTGGAAAAAATATTTTATGGGACTATGTCATTCAATAAAAGAGGGGGTCTTTTACCCCCGCTTCCGCGAAACCCTTGGCCCGCAAAAGGCAGGAATCACACCGGCCGCAGGGTACCCAGCGCACGCGGCGGTGGGTGGACCTAGTGCCGGACACCCATTCCCTTTTGGAATGGGTACTCCCAAAACGCGCCCCTCGACTTGTAGTCTCGGGGCAGGGGTCGTAGCAAGAGTGGGTTAGGCCAAAGTCCACACCCAGAGATAATCCCCTGCGGATAATCTGGGATTTGGTCATGCGGATCAGGGGGGTGTGGATTTTGAACTTCCACTTCCCTTCCACGCCCTTTTTCGTGGCGAGTTTGGCCAGTTTTTCGTAGGCGCGGATAAATTCGGGCCGGCAGTCGGGGTAGCCGCTGTAATCCAGGGCATTGACGCCGATAAAGAGATCTTCCGCGCCCAAGACCTCGGCCCAGGCCAGCCCTAAGGATAGAAAAACCGTATTGCGGGCGGGCACATAGGTAGAGGGGATGCCCTGCCCCATACTTTTAAGGCTTCGCTTTTTGGGAACCGGGACCGATTTATCTGTGAGGGCCGAACCGCCGAAGGAGGTCAGGGGAACCGCCAATTCCTTGTGGATTTTCACCCCGAAGGCGCGGGCCACCTTGCGAGCCGCCTTGATTTCAACCCTGTGCCTTTGCCCGTAAAAAAGCGTGAGGGCGTAGAGCTCGAAGCCCATCTTTTTCGCGATGGCCAGACAGGTGGTGGAATCGAGCCCGCCGGAAACAAGAACGACCGCTTTTTTCATAAAACCTCTTTCAACAAAAAGAACAACCCATTTTCACCACCAAGACACCAAGACACCAAGAAAGGAAAACTTTTTTGGATTAAGCACAAAATGAAAAATCCGAATCATAGGGTTCGTTAGGGGCGTAACCATAACATCTTTTTTGGTTTACTTGGTGCCTTGGTGTCTTGGTGGTGATATTTACCTGCCTTTGGTTTCGTTCGGCCAGATGTATTTATGAAGCTGGAGGTTCAGCCGCACCGGCAGACGGTCGGCCAATATCCATTCGGCCAAATCGGACGGGCCCAAATCCCCGTGGACCCCCGAGAACAACAGGGTGAATTGACCCGCCAGGGCATGGAGCTTGATGGCGTCCTTGGCGAATTCATAATCCGCCCGGTCGGCGATAACGAATTTGATCTCATCCTGGCCCTTCACCAAATAGTCCAGGTTCTCAAGGAGGTTTCGGGAATCTTCCCCCGAGCCGGGGCATTTGATATCCATGATCTTAATGACCGCCTTCGGCACCCGGTCCATGAGGACCGCCCCGCTGGTTTCCAGCATGACCTGAAAGCCCCGATCAAGGAGCGAATCCATCAGGGGATAGACGCCTTCTTGCTCCAGCGGTTCCCCGCCGGTAATTTCCACAAGCTTAATGCCGTAGGCTTCCGCCTTGGAGAGGATTTGTTCGAGTGGGTTTACGGCCCCCTCGTGGAAGGCATAGGCCGTGTCGCACCAATGGCAGCGGAGCGAACAGCCGGTGAGGCGGATGAACACGCAGGGCAGTCCCGCGCGGGTGGATTCACCCTGGAGGCTCAGGTAGATTTCGTTGATTTTGAGGCTGGTTTCGACAGTTGATGTCATGGTTCTCTTACTTTGGGGTGTCGTTGCGAGAAATGCCCCGCGAATAGCGGGGCGGTTATGCCGAAGCAATCCCAGTTTAAATAGATCTTCAAAAAGGCTGACTCGAAATTCGAACTGAGATTGCCACGTCGCAAACCACCCCGATTGGGGTTGCTCCTCGCAATGACAACATTGTTTTGAGCAAAATCTTGGACGCAGTTTATCGAATTGGAGAAAACAAAAAAAGGGCCGAAGAGGCTTTGAAAATAGTTTCTTTGATTCTGCTGAGTTGGAATTTTTTTAGGATTAACACTACGGTTTAAAGACGTTCGTCACGGCTTCCGAATAGATCATGAAATAGGACTGTGAAGCGGCGCCGGTAATGTCGAAGGAAGCATTACGGGCTGTCATGGAGTAGGTGTAAGTATTCCCGGGATCGGAATAACAGGTCGCAGGGAAGGTAAAGGGCGAGTCGATGTCGCCAGTTGTATTTTCTGTCTGGTAGTAGATACCCCCCACCTTATTTTCAGAGGAGGTCGCGTAATCCGAATTCCCTTCCGGGGACCAGGTAAAGGTATCCGACCCGGTATAAGAGGGCCGACCCGGCGCCTGGAGGGTCACGGATGCTGTGCCAATGGTGGTTGCGGCCGAAATGACGTAATAGCTTCCCGGGGAATAGGGCGTCGAACCATAGAAATAACTCGCCCCCGTTGCATGGGGACTTGCGGTCAAACTGGACAAAGAGCCCGATGTTCCGAAGGAAACAGAGGCGGAAGGGTCATAGGCCCCGTTCACCGAAAGCATCATTAAGAAATTTTCAGGATTCGAACCCATATCGGTCAAATTCGCGGTGATGTAGATACCGGGGGGCGGGGTCATCGAAGGAATGGGGCTGGGAAAGGGGGTCATGACGCTGGTTCCGGTCGGGGAAGCCGTAGGGGTGCCGGTTTGGGTGGGGGTTCCAGTCGTTGTAAAGGTTTGAGTGGGTGTTCCTGGGTCGGGTACGGGAGTATTCGTACTTGTGGAAGTCGGGGTACCTGTCGGCGTGCCGGTGGGCGTGGACGTGTTCGTCAAGGTGGGGGAAGAAGTCGGGGTCGCGGTGGCCAGTGGCGTTTGGGTGATCGTGGGGGAAGGTGTCACGGTCGGTGAGTTCGTGATCGTCGGCGAGGGCGTGGGGCTGACCGTTAGGCATGGAACCGACAAGATAATCGTCGCGGGAATCTGATAGGCTCCTGAGTTCCAAACAATGTTTTCCAGCACCCCCGCCGTCTGGCAGGAGTAGCTGGGATAACTGCCGTTTGTGTATACCTGCTGGACCGTCACGCAGGCCCCAGAGGCCAGGCCGTTGGGAAAAACCAGGGTGCCGCCACTGACGGAAGGGTTGGCCGGGCTTAAGGCCGTATAGGGATAGGTTCCGTTATAACCCCAGCCGGCAAATGTGAATCCGGCGTTGTTGCCACTGAGGGTTTCCGTCACCGTGATGGGTGTCGAGACGCTGACCCCGCTGTTGCAGATATCCTCGCAAAGGGTCACCGCCAGGTTGGTTCCGGAGGTCACGGCGCTGGAGCAATCCCTGAGGACCAGAGTTAGGCCTTGGCTCGTGCTGGTAATGACGGTGGGAATCGGGGTCGCGGTTGGCGGCGCGCCCACTTGGGGCTGGACCGGGTCAAAGGCCCTTTGACAGCCCAGCGAAACGAAACAAGCCGCCAGGGCCAATCCCAATATTGAATATATAGAACGTTTCATCCCAAACCTTTTCTTAGTTACTGCCCGCCAAAAATCCCTTTAAATCGATAGTTATTAGAATAATTGCAAGAACCAAGCCCAAAAACAGGCATTTATTAAAGGTTTTTAGGTGGAGATTCAGGCTTGGAGACCTAGAAGTGGCGTTTCGCTGTCAAATTTCGCTAAAAATAGCCAAATTTCGACCCCGATTCAGATTCTACAAGGTAGTAGGAAGTATGGTTGTTGGGTGAGAGATTAAATTTCAACCCGCCCTTTTCCATGAAGCTTGGCAAGGGAGTACCCGTCTTGCCGGATGGATCTACCGGTACCACCTTATAAGTGGCCTTCGGGTCCACCACTATAGAAATTTCCCCTTCCACCCCCTGCATCAAAACCGGCGCGCGGCCAGGGTCTTTCAAGGCGGTTCGGGTGGGGTTGTAAACCTGCCCGCTGTTTTCAGCCTTGGCCACGGCAAAAACAATAATCCTTGCCGACTGGTTCAGGGGTTGATGATCCAATGAGACCGCCAGAATCCCTGCCCAGGGATTGCGAGGGGAAACATGCACCCAGATTCCAGAGGTGCCCCAAACTTGATCCGGATCGCTGGAAGATAGGGCCCCAACCAAACCCTGCGCTTGGGGGCTGTCGATTTTAAGGATTCCCTTGCCGTAATAAAGCGTCTCTTCACCCGTGGCGCTATCCACTTCCTTTTCGTCGGCGTTGAAAAGCTTTTGAATCTTGGAAAGGTCCGTTGGAGGCGCCTGCATGGCATTGGTGAAGTTTTTCTTCACCTTGGCTACATAGGGAAGCCAGGGATGGTCATAAAGCCACTCGCTCCGCATGCCGGGGGCGAATACCTGAGAGTCGGTGAGGGGTTCCACGACCGTGGCCTGGGAGGGTTTCAACATCCCCCCGCGAAAGATGAGGGCCCCGGCGATAAAAAGGGGCTCGTTGTCCGGGCGGGAGTTGATGTCAAAATTCGTCATCTTGCCCTGCCCGATCAGGGAGGGACCATAGTCAAACTGCAGCATTCCATCCCAATCCTGAAGCGAACCATAGGAGGCCATCAGTATCGGCCCCTCGAGTCGGTACTCATTCGGGAAACAATCGTTCCACTCGGTGCAGATGAAGGGCTTTCCCACCACCGGGTCGTGGGCGAGGCTAAAGAGCAGGGAGCCCTGGAAGGGGTTCAGCAATTGGGAATTGTTGTTCATGGGCGCATGGTCCACATCCGCCCAACCCCCGATGACATTCCAATACTGGGGATGGTCCCAGTAGGCGTGGCTGTCCATGAAATCCATCAGGGAGTCGCAATAGATATTCCCCAAAACGGGCAGGCCCATGTTGCTCCCGGTAAGAAGAGCGTGGGGACTTAAGGGAGTTAAAAAATCTTTCATCTCCTTGTTGGTCTTTGCCTGTTCTTGCAGAAGAAACTTGAGGCTGGGCCCCTCGTTTTCCGGGTTTAGCGCCGCCTTCAGCCGCTGGGTGTCCCAATCGAACTTGAAATGGGTGATGGTGCCGGGCCCGCCCCAGACCTTGTAATCCAACTGAAGCTCGTCCCAGAAGGGCTGGGGAAATTTCTGTTCGCCAAAGCCGCAAAAAATGGAAGATTCGTTCACGATCTCGTTGCCCACATAAACAGGGTCATCCTTCAAGGCCAGGCGGGTGTAGGGGTTCTCGTGGATTAAAAGCATCTGGGCGTATTTTTTGTTCAGCTCGATGACCCGGCGGCTGAAATGGATGACCGTCTTGGCGCCTTCTTCCAGCTCGTTGGAGCCGGGCACCTTGTCCCCGGGGCGGAATTTTCGCCCCACCGACCAGTCGGGATAGACGTAAATACCATTCTTTTTCAGGGCCCCGATGAGGTATTCCAGCTTCTCCAGATTGGCTGAATCGAAGGTCTGTGTATTGTCGGCTTGGGGATCAAAGAGGCTCTGTTCCCCCCAGTTATTGTCGAGAAAATGCAGGCGCACCAGATTGATGCCTAGCTTGCGCATGCGGACCGCCACCTGGTCCGCCTCGTCATGGGGCATGAAAAGCCGGGGACCCACGATATCCGTACCCCAAAATTTCACGCGCTTGCCGTCGGCGAAAACAAAATGGCCGTTTATGTTTTTGACGAAGCCGTGAACACCCGCGGGAGAGTCGTTGAGGGAAGAAAGATCAAGCGGCGCGTCCGAAATACTCGCGGGGGATGAGTAGGCATACCAATCGGAAGTGTCGGTCACCTGCTGGGTTTGCCGTTCGACCTCGATTTTTTTGCCGTCCCTATCCAATAGGGTAAGGCAGAGGTCGTCAAACCAGGCCCGGCCCACGCAGTTCCCCAGCCCCGCGTCCACATGGACGGAGGTAGCTCCGGGAGGTACCGGATACTTTTTTTCGTAATAGGTCCAATCGGTGGTTCCGATAGCCTTACAGGCTGTGTCCTGCCAGCCGGCCACCTGTTGGTTGTTCGCGTCTCGGAAATCCACCCCTAGCCTGGCGGTCATGTAGGCTTCGGTACCCACGGTCACGCCTTGGGTTTTCACCCACCCGCCGTAAACAATAAAGGCGGGCTTTTGACCCTGGAAGGAAACGTCTTGGGAAGGAAGAATCCAAGCGGGGGTAGAACTTTCAACCATGAGGGAATGCATGGACTGGTGACCCTCGGAGGCGACGTGGCCCTGCAGCCAATCGTTGGAACCGGGCGTCTCGAAATCGGGGTCCAAAAGCCAATTGTCGGTACGGTAATCCACCGGGGGTTTCTTGTCCGGATGGGTCGCGGCGCTTCCGGCTTCCATGGGTTTCAAGTCGAAATCGTAGACCAGCATTTTAAGAGCGCTAAACCAGGCCTTCCCAGAGCAATTGTCCAATACGAAGCTGACTTTGGCCGTGGCGGCATCCGAAGGAACTCCGTACTGGTTGGAATAGGCGGTCCAATCTTTCGTGCCATTCTCGCGAGCGATATCTGCGGGCCAACCGCCTACCTGATTCCCCTTCGAGTCGAAAAAAACCACCGTGATCCGGGCCATTTCCCAATCCTTGTTGCCCTGAACCACACTGGCATTCTTCATCCAACCTGATATTTCCAACGCCGGCGGGGGAGGTTGGGGCAATGCCACCGATTGCTCCACCGAGTTCCAGGTCATCTGTTTGTTTTCGAGGTAAGCGGCCTTGTCGCCTCGAGGACCAGGCTGGGCAGTGAAGATTCCCAGCCAATCGGTGTTGGAGGTGAAATCGCCATTCTTGATCCAATTCAATTCCTGACTAGAGCCCAGCCCAGGAACACTCAGGGCAAGGGCGATCCATAAAATCAGTCTTTTATTTTTTTCCAAAACGGGGTTTTTCATTGGGTCTCCCTGGGATTGAATTCCACCATTAGACTCGTGTTAGTTCCCTTTGTGTCAAAATGAATTGCCGACTCAACGGCTGTCTTTTATCGCGTAAATTCAGCGTGATTTATTAAATGAAATTAATACGGGGGTTTATTTTTTATTGTAAAAACGCCAAATATCAGCCAAAAGGGCGCTTTTTTGTGCCATTTTATTTATTTTTTTGTAAAATATTTTCACCCTTAGCGCCTCAATGGACTCAGGGAGTTTTAAAATTTTTAAGAGTAGAAAGGTTGTTGCAGCATGGCACAAGGTACTGTGAAGTGGTTTAAGAATGAGAAGGGCTTTGGATTCATTTCCCAAGACGGGGGCGAAGATGTATTCGTACACTTCTCCTCGATTCAAACTGATGGCTATAAGACCCTGAACGAGGGGGACCGCGTTGAATTTGACGTGGCCCAAGGCCAGAAGGGTTTGAAAGCCGAGAACGTCCGCAAAATCTAAGGACGTTTCATTTAAAAGCCCCCGCGGAAAGAACCGCCGGGGCTTTTTTATTTTACGGGCCTTTTTTTCCGGAACTCACCAATCCTGGCAGAGGGCCTGGGTTTTGCGGTAGTTTTCCATTGTGTCAATCTGGGCGTTGGATCGAATGACTTCCTGTGCGAATTGGTGGTAATAGGGGTTTATCACCCCCAATATCATCTTTTTCAATTCCGGACCCGCCTTGGACCTGGAGGTCACCTTCCAGGGATGGTCATGGGTCGGAAAATTCGGATAGGTTAAAAGGGCCCCTTCCATGAGGCCCTTATATTTTTCCAGGGTCGCGGTATTGATGGCCACATGCTGGTTCTCATGGTCCCGGACCACCCGGTAGGGACAGCTTCCCTCCCCATATTGGCTGGAAATATAAACGTCCATGCGGGTGTAGGAAAAATCCACATTGATCTGGGTGGCCCAGACTTGATAGACCCGGCTTCCCGGCCGGTGTTGAGTTTCCATCCGAAAATCGCTTTTTAATTCCTCGTCGGCCAGGGTTAGGCCCGGGGTGTGCATTCCCTTAAAATGAAAGCGCTGGTGGCGGAGGGCGCCGATTTGGGCCGTGTTGTGGTCATGAATATAGCGTACCGGAGCGATGGAGCTGGTGAAATGGATGAGGGGAGCGGGCGCCGAGGTTTGGGACCAGGCCCCCTGGGCCAACACCCACCCTAAAACCAAACAGAATAACGACCAACGCTTGTGGAGCTTCATCGAACGTCCTTCCCCAGTTTCGCCGCGAGATCCTTCGCCTTCATTTTGCCCGAATAACATTTTTGGGCCAGTTCAAAGGGATCGACTGAAATACCCTGGCGATCCAATATTGAGGCCAGGTATTCAAACTGCCGAAGCGAAGGATCGGCTTGGAATTTCCACTCCCATTCCCAGAGGCGGCAGGCCGTTTCCCCGATGTAGGCACCCGCCACACCCAGCCGAATCATCGCGTCGGTTTCGGTGTTCATCTCATCGAGCAGCTTAGGAAGAAAATCAGCCAATCGGCTCAGGGAAGCCGCGGAATAATCCGGGGATATTTCCCGTAAATCCTCGTCCGCGTTTCGAATGACCCGGCTGAGGGTGCGCTGGGCCGTGTCGGCCGAGGACCCCGTCCGAAAGGTTTTGGGATCGCGGCCCTGGAGGATCTTTTCCACCAGGCCTAAGGCGGTTGCCCGCCTTTTCCAAAGGGCTTGGTAAAGAACCCAGGCACGCAAAGCGGAAGACAAAGCCAGCAGGTCCAAGGCGAGCCCCGAAACCCAGGGCGCAAAAGCTGGAAAGAAAAAAAGCGGGAACAATTGGTTGCCGGCCATGGCGGCCAGGCAAAGGCCCGAAAGCGCCAAGTAGGGGGTAGGGGAAGGGTGACTAGGGGTCAAGGGTCAAAACTCGATGCCCTCTTTCGAGGGAGCTTGCTGGTCAAAGTAATGTTTTTCCTTGCGCATTTCGGTGACAAGGTCCGCGCGCTCCACGAGTTCGGGCCAAACCTGGTGCCCGGTCATGACCAGTTCGAATCGGCGGTTCTTTTGGTATAGGTCTACCAGGGCCATGACTTCTTCCCTTGTCACAAGCTTGCACATGACGGCCGCCAGGATTTCATCCAGCACCAGAAGGTATTGGTCCCCCTTTTCAATCAACTCTCCCGCCTTCGCCAAACCTGCCTTGGCCTCATCCTCATCGCCCGGCTCATTGCGGAATCGAAAGGCCCCGGGCCCCAAAACCCTTTCCTTACCGAAGGGAAAAAGTTGGACAAGTGGAAGGGCGCGGAGGATTTTCCGCTCCGCATAATGCTCGTTTTGTCCGTCATAGCCCTTGTCGAACTGCACCAAAACCGATTTTTTTCCCGATCCCGCGGCTCGAATGATCAAACCCAAAGCAGCCGTGGTTTTGCCTTTTCCGTAGCCATAGTAGATGTGGAACCGGTTTTGCATGAGTTTGCCTTGGGTGATTATGGAGATGTTCACAAAAACGAAGTCATCTTATCACCAGGGGAAAAGGCGGGACAGGCGAAAGACAGAGAGTAATTTAATTAAGAACGAGTACTTTCCCATAGGGGTTCGGAAGGGGGAACCCTTGGGAAACGTTGATATAAAAAACATAGAGTCCGCTCGCGACCTTCTGACCGGCAATATTTTCAAGATTCCATGAAATGGAATTCAACCCGACATTTCCCTGAAGTGTCGTTTTATAAACCAGCTCCCCTGCCAGGTCGTAGAGGCTGAGGGAGATCGGCGAGGGACTATTCAGGACCACCTGCCAGACAATGGGAGTCCCGCCACGGGAAAAGTTCGGCCGCACCGACCAGCCGGGCGTCGGGAGCCCTGATAAAGGAACTGAAGTAGAGGATGCCGTGGGGGTTGCCGACACCGTCGGTGTACTGGTGGGTAGAAGCGTTAAGGTAATAGTTTGGGTGGGTGTTTGGGTTGGAAGATTCGTCTGAGTCGGGGTGACCGAGAAAGTCCACGTGGAAGATGGAACCGGCGTCGTTGAATTTGTTTCCGTTGGGGAGGCTGTATTTGTGGTGGTCGCGGTAGACGTGGCGGTCAGAGTGTTCGTCGGACTGTTGGTGGCGGTGAATGAAGATGTTGAGGAGGGGGTGCTTGTCGCCGTAGGGGTTGGTGTATTGGTTCCCGTGTAAGTGGGTGTATCAGTGGCGGTGCCCGTGGCTGTCTGGGTCGACGTGAATGAAGGCGTAGCCGAAGCCGTGCAGGTGGAAGACGCGGTTGGACTATCGGTAACGGTCATTGTGGGAGAAGCCGTAGGTGTTGAGGTAAGGGTCGCTGTTGGGGTTTCTGTGGGAGTCGAGGTTGATGTTGAAGTAGGGCTATTCGATGGCGTGGATGTAGCTGTAAAGGTGGCCGTCCAAGTCGCCGATGAGGTTGCCGTGTTGGTGGGAGATGCCGTAGGGGTTTCCGTCATCGTCATGGTTGGAGTGCTGGACGCTGTATAGGAAGGGGTTGGAGTCGAACTGCTCGTGGGTGTGTTGGTGGATGTGGAGGTTAAAGTGGAAGTGGCCGTGTTTGTGAGGGTGCTAGTGGAGGTGGATGTCGGCGTTGATGTCGTTGTCGCCGAAGATGTATCGGTGGGGCTTGAAGTTGAGGTATTCGTGGGGGATGCCGTAGTGGTCGCGGTAAGGGTCGCCGTCGGAGTCTCCGTAGGCGTGGAGGTGGCCGTTGGCGTCACGGAGTTCGTGGGAGAAAAGGTTGGGGTATCCGTGGTTGTCGTTGTTTGAGTGTTGGTCGCCGTATGGGTAGAGGAAGCTGTGGCCGTATTTGTGGGAGTCACAGTCGTCGTATTCGTTCCCGTGAAAGTGGGCGTATGGGTTGAAGTACTAGTGACTGTCATTGTCGGTGTCGCCGAAGTGGTATTCGTGGGTGTAACCGTCGGGGTGGCTGTCGGTGAAGAGGTTGGAGTCGAAGTAGCCGTCTGGGTCGACGTGAGGGTAGCGGTCGCCGTAGCCGTTAACGTGGTGGTGAAGGTCGAGGTAGGGGTTCCGGTATTCGTAAGCGTGACGGAGGGTGAATTCGTTGGAGTGAAAGTAGTCGTCCAAGTTGAGGAGCTAGTGGAGGTGGAGGTTGGAGTAAAGGTCCCGGTAGCCGAAGGCGTGTAAGTCGAAGTTGAAGTCCAGGTGGCCGTTGCGGTTACCGTGGGTGAAGCCGTCAAAGTAGCCGTAAGGGTTGCTGTAGCGGTAACCGTGAAAGTAAAGGTCGGGGTGGAAGTTCCCGTGTTGGTGAGGGTCACGGTGGGAGTTTTTGTTTTCGTGGAAGTGGCTGTGTTAATAGGGGTAGGAGTAGGGGTTGGGGTCGCCGTTAAAGTAACCGTCGGCGAGGCTGAGGGCATCGGGGTCAAGGTGGACGTAAGGGTGTAGGTGGAGGAGGGCGTGATGGTGGGAGTGGAGGCGGAAGTCGGGCTAAAGGCGGACGTATTCGTTGGGGTGGGTGTGAAAGTACCCGTTGGAGTTTTGGTATTCGTTGGGGTAAAGGTAAAAGTTTTCGCCATCGTGGCGGTAGGGGTGGAAGTACAAACAAAAGCGGGAACCCCGGTTAAATCATTTATCAGATTTTGACCCGTGGGTGAGCCCCAGCCGGTTGCCAGGTCATAACCCCCGAGAGCCTTATAGAGGTTGGGATTGCCGTTAAGGTTGTTGGTGCTTCCATCCTTGATGTCGTTGAAATCAGCGGCGTAATGGGCGCCCAGGCCGATGGAATACAGGGCCGGGTTGGCGAAACCCACCGTAACCCCTCCGCCCGCCCCCTGCTGATTGGCCAAAGCCAAATACCCCGCCCACAGAGGCGTCGCGGCGCTGGTGCCCACCACCGTGTAGTAGCTGTAACTGGTGTTGCTGATATAGCTTTTATTCGCCACGACGAAAATGTTGAATGCGTCCATCGAGACATCGGGAATATTCCTCAGAACCGTGGAACCGCCGTTAGACGCCATGTTGACGCCCTGTTGATAAGAGGGGATGGAAACCGAGGGACAAATGCCGCCTCCTCCCCCGTAAGTGACCCCGGCTAGGGGGGCGTTCCAAGTCGTTTCCGAAAGGTAGCTTTGACCCGATCCGTTCATGGTCAGTTCCGTACCGCCCACCACCGTCATGTCGATCTGCGAACTGTAATTAATCGGGGGAGGCGCCAGGGTGATAGGATCTCCGGCCACGTAAGAGCCGTTGTCGCCCGCCGCCTGAAAAAACGCCTGACCCTGGGCCTCAAACTGTTTGAAGATATTCGGCGTGTTGGAATCCCCAAAACCGGTCCAGGAACAGCTGATTTGCGTGGCCTTGTCATCGGTGGCGATCTGGTTCAAAAGCAGGTCGCCGGCGGCGGTGGTGTTGGGAGCCTCATAAACCAAAACACTGGATAGGCCCGGCGCCATGGAGATCGCCATCTCGATGTCCAGGGATACCTCGATAATGCCGTTCGAGTCGCTTTTTCGAGGGGTCCCCGAGAACCCGTCCACCAAAACATTGGTAAGGGTGACATTGGGAAGCCCCGCCAGACTCTCGTAGCCCGTGATGTCGCTTTTATAGTAGCCCTCGAACTCAAGCAAAGCGACGCTTTGCCCGGTTCCCGTCAGGCAGACACCCGGGGCATAGGCGTTGCGAAAATCCTTTCCCCAAAATAGGCTTCCGGGCGCCGAACCGGCATTGGGAACCGCTAGAGATGGGTTTTCAACCATAGAGAACCCGCGACTTATCTGGCTGCCCGCCCAAGTTTGCGGTGCCGAAACCCTCAGCATGGGCCGGGGCACCTCCACATTATCCAATCCACTGATATGTTGAACTGGAACGTCCAGATCCACCGAAGGCTCGTTTTCGGGCGCGTAAAAAAAGGTTCCGTCCGGGCGCTTGAATTGACTGAGGTTAACATTGAAGGTTTTTTGAATATCAGACACTGAACCCGCAACTTCCATCAACAAGCGGTTTGAGGATGTACTTAACAGGTTCAGATGGTGTGAAAGCGCGAAGGCTTGGAGAGCTTGATAATCCGCGAGGGTCGGTCCGAATTGCTCGATGAATTGGGCGGGGTTTAAGTAACGACGGTATTGGGGGCTCTGGGGATCGCGGATCCGGCTTAGAAGATCCTGAAGGGCCGATTGATTTCGAAGAGGAAGACCCAACACCAGATTTAATTGTGTGGACCCATCCAAGGGAGCGACCTTGGAAGCTTGAGTGATGGCTGAGGGCACATGGCCATGAAGCCTCTGCCGTCCCGCTGCCCAAGCCCCAGTGGGGGACACGAACAACAACACGGTGGCCGCCATCAATAGGTATCCGTTAGCACGGATGCAATGCCTCACAACTCTCCCCTATGCCATTTGCCTCTTCAAAGGCCCGGCTTTTCCGTTGATGAACCTGGGTTTCTTCAAAAACCCGTCGGATGAAAAGGGATTATAAGGTCTGAGGGGATTATTCATCCTTTAAATTCGTTCTCCAAAGGAAAAGCATTTACACCAATCTTTACGTGAAAACTTCGGTCCCTCAATAAAAAGGGGGCGGAAATTTCCGCCCCCTTCCATTCGGCGCCGCTCGCGGGCGCTCTTTTATACGTTAACTTCTGATCGGATATTAATACCGATCGTCAAACCACCGGTGTTCCCGGTGAAGGCGGCGCAACTGTTCCAGCCGGGCCAAGCGGTAATTCACCACCCGTCTTTGGGGCGCAAAAACCGGTCTTACCGGAACTGATACGAAGGTCCGAATCTGGTTATTCTCACACGAGCGGCCTTCCTGCCCGCCCCACCCCTGCGCCATGGCCGTTCCCGTCCCGGCTAAAAGGGCAAACAAGGCTAAAACTAGAGTTATCTTTTTCATGACGTCCTCCCAAAAAATTTAATTCAACCTTCACAAATAGGACGGAGGGTAAACCCCTTGGGTTTCATTGGGAAATAAGGCTTTTTAGAAAATATTTTTTAAAACACCGACACTTTTTAAAAAAAAGAACCTATTTGGACTAAATAATCAAAAAAACTCAAAATGCCAGACAGGAATAACCAGGAAACAATAAAAACCAGTTAATTCTTAACAAATACTGACATTTACCAACCCATTGAAAAAATGAACCCAGAGGGCCATTTCTTGATGAATACATGATTTTTCAACACAAAAATTAGTTCAACCTCACCTAACAAATCGCAGGGGTTTTGATATACTAAGGGTGTAAGAAAGGCTCTGGGTCAAAGGGCTGGCTGTTCAATTTTGTTAGGAGGGTCAGATGATTCGTTTAAAGACTAAAGGTTTCACGCTAATCGAACTGATGATCGTTGTCGCGATCATCGGAATTTTGGCTGCGATTGCCATTCCAAAATTCGCGCAGATGCTTGAGAAGTCCAGGGAAGGCGCCACGAAGGGCACCTTGGGTTCTCTCAAATCAGCTGCTTCTATTTATTACGGGGATCAACAGGGAATTTGGCCAAGCACGCTGAACGCCTTGTCTTCCTATTCTTTCAGCAAATACATGGACAACATTTCGGCTGTGAAGGTAACCGGAGCTTTCGTTCCCGGCTGTACTTCTCCAGTTGGAAACTTGGTGACCATGACCACACAAGGGGCGGCGCCAACCGCCAGCAGCACTGGTTGGTTGTATGACAGCACGAATGGTAGCGTGTATGTCAACAGCACCGTCCACGACTCAAAAAATATTCCCTATTCCTTCTACGGGTTTGAATAAGACCTTTTTGGAATAGTCGTTCGCACAAAGGCGGGACAATAGTTGTCCCGCCTTTTTTTATTTCCCCGCTGAAGATTCAGAGAAAAAATTCCTAACGGCGCGCCGTAAATAGAATCCCAACAACAGATAAGTCAACAATACACAAAGAACATAAAGGGCAACAAACCATAAGTTGTTTTTGTGGAGTTCCCAGCTCTGGCCTAAAAAACAACCCGTTACGGTATACCAGGTCACATAAGTAAAAGTTCCAGCCAGGTTATAAATCAGAAATGACCGCCGGGGTGTTTTCCAAATTCCCGCAAGTAACCCGGTCACTGGATGAAGCAAAGCCACCAACCGGGCGAAGAAAACGGTCTTAGCCCCAAACTTCCCGAAGAATCTTTCCATCCTGTCGAATTTTTCGGATGTAAATCCAAACCAAGTGACTTTTTTCAAGAGGGGACGCCCAAAGCCCAAACCCAGCCAATAGGCCGTGGTGCAGCCGAGAAAGCTGGCCCCCGTTCCTACGGCCATCACCGCCCACCATGAAAGGGACCCCTTCCCCGCCAGAAAGCCGGCCACCAATAATGTTTTATCTCCCGGAGAGGGAATACAGCAGTTGTTCAAAAAGACCAGCAGGAACAAGATCCAGTAGCCGTCGTGGATCAGTAGGGACTGCAGCCATTCGATCAGGGTTGGGGACTCACTTTCCTAGCCTTGCGTCCTTTGATTCTACCCTGCGATTAGATCCCCAAGTGCTTTTTAAAAAAGGCCAAGGTCATGGCCCAAACGGCGGCGGCGGAAGCGGGATGATAGGCGGGGCGGTCATCGCAATTGAACCCGTGTTCCGCTTCTGAAAATTCGGCGTTGATAAAGTCCTTCCCCGAGGCTCGAAGCGCGTCAGTGAGTTCCTTTATCTTTTCAGGCGGAGTGCCCTTGTCCTTGCCGCCCCAGGCTAAAAGCAAGGGGGCCTTTTGATCCTTGGCCAGTTCCATCGACTGCGACAGGATACGGCTTCCGTAATAGGAAACGGCCGCTCCCAAATGGAGCGCGGCGTTGGCCATAAAGGCCACCCGTCCGCCCAGACAAAAACCGATGGCTCCGATCTTTTCAGGTTTTATGCCCGCTTCTTTTTGAAGCCACTCATAAGTCGCCAGAGTATCCGCTGTCAGGGTCTCATCGGAAAGTCCGTCGAAGTGGGGCTTCAAAGCGGGAAAATCCGAGTAATCCCCCTCAAAACCAACCGGGGCCGTGCGGTGGAAAATTTCTGGGGCAATGGCCACATAACCTTCCTGGGCCAGCCGCCTGGCGATATTTTCGATATGTTGATTCACCCCAAACGCCTCTTGAAATATTAGAAGCCCAGCTTTGGCAGGGTTTTCGGGCTCGGCCACGAAAGCCGCCATTTTGGTTCCGTCGGAAACTTTCAGTTCCACCACGCTTTCTTGAATATTGGGCATTCCATCCTCCCTATCAAATAAAGGTTAGATCCATGATTGATCGGGACTTATCTAAGACAATCTTCTTCTCAAAATCAACCAAAGCAGGGGAAATGCCGGTAACGAATGGGTTACTGAACGACCATATCACACAAGTCTATCGATTCCAGTTGGATCATCGGGGTTTTGGGGCGTGTTATTCGGATTTTTGAGACTTCTAAGCCTTCGATTCTTGCGGTGCTGCATGATCATGAGATATCTCAAATAACGAGCAATCTGGCGCAGAGGCCGAACCGGGACATTTACTGGCCGTGATGAATTTGTACGAGAAATAGGCTCGATAGGCTCAATCGGGTCGTCAAAGCCCATACCGATGGCCTCTTTTCTTACTTTTACAGACCCACAAATTGCATTTAAAAAGTCGGAGCGTTAAGCCTCAGTCTTCACATTATCGGCGAAATGCGCTTGGATGGACTTAACTTTGATTTCTCTTTTTCTTAAGGACTCAATCCCGTTGGCCGCCGCGGCGCAGGCCGAAAGGGTGGTAATACAGGGCACGTTGTATACCACCGCGGTGCGGCGGATCTGGAAATCATCCGAACGGGGCCCCTTCCCCGCCGGGGTATTCATGATCAATTGGACATCGTGGTTTTTTATTAAATCAATCACATTGGGCCTGCCTTCGTGCACCTTGCGCACTTCAGTAACTTCAATGCCGTTGCTTACCAGTGCTTGAGCCGTGCCGTGGGTGGCCACAATCTTGAACCCCATGTCGAAAAGGCGCTTGGCGATAAAGATACTGGAACGTTTGTCCTTATTTTTTACGGAGATAAAGACCGTGCCCTTCAAGGGCAATGCGGAGTTGGCCGCCATCTGGCTCTTGGCGAAGGCCATTCCGAAATCCTGATCGATGCCCATGACCTCGCCGGTAGATTTCATTTCCGGCCCCAAGACCGTATCAACCCCAGGGAAGCGGTTGAAAGGAAATACGGCTTCTTTTACCGCCACATGCTTCAAGTAAGAGACTTCCTTAATTTTAAGTTCCTGCATGGTTTTTCCGGACATCAGCCGGGCCGCAACCTTTGCCCAGGGGATGCCGGTGGCTTTTGACACAAAGGGGACGGTGCGGGAGGCCCGGGGGTTTACTTCCAGCACATAAACCAGGTCGTTCTTGATGGCATACTGAACGTTCATGAGACCCTTCACCTTCAGGGACAAGGCCATTTCCTTGGTGTACTTTCGAATGGTGTTGATCTGGTCCTCGCGCAAGGTATAGGGCGGAATCACACAGGCTGAGTCGCCCGAATGGATGCCTGCCTCTTCAATATGTTCCATGATCCCGGCGATCAGAACTTCTTTCCCGTCGCAAACGCAATCGACATCGACTTCCAAGGCGTCTTCCAGGAAGTGGTCGATCAAGATGGGCTGGTTGGGGGCCGCCTCGGCCGCCCTAGCCACAAAATCATCCAGCATGGATTCATCGAAAACAATTTCCATAGCCCGCCCGCCTAATACGTAGGAGGGACGCACCATCACCGGATAACCGACCTTGCGGGCCACCGGCTTGGCCTGTTTCACATTCATGGCCGTGCCGTTATCGGGCTGGCGGATCTTGAGCCTTTTCAACATGGCGCCAAACTGCTTGCGGTCTTCCGCCATGTCGATGGATTCGGGCGAGGTACCAATGATGGGTGCCCCCGCTTTTTTCAATGAAACCGCCAGTTTCAGGGGCGTCTGGCCCCCAAACTGGACGATAACTCCCTTGGGTTTTTCCCGATCGAGGATATTCATCACATCCTCAAAGGTGAGGGGTTCGAAGTAGAGCCGGTTGGAGGTATCGTAGTCAGTAGAGACGGTCTCAGGGTTGTTGTTGACCATGATGACTTCATAGCCGTCTTCTTTCAGGGCGAAGGCCCCGTGCACACAGCAATAGTCGAATTCAATTCCCTGGCCGATGCGGTTGGGTCCGCCGCCTAAAATCATGATCTTCTCGCCCTTATCCGGTGCCGCTTCCCCGTCTTGTCCCTCATAGGAGGAACGCCCCAGCTCGTAGGTGGAGTAGAGATAGGGGGTGAATGCCTCAAACTCGGCCCCGCAGGTATCGACCATGCGGTAAACCGGAGTGACCTTCGACAATTTGCGGTATTTTCGGATTTCGGTTTCTTCCGCCTTGCAGAGGAATGCCAATTGCTGGTCAGAAAAGCCTAGAGTCTTGGCTTTACGTAAAAGGTCTAACGGCAATTTGGCCTTTAGCTTGCCTTTTTTCTGGGTCGATTTTTCGAGTTCCTTTTCTACTTCCACCAGGTCCTTCAATTCGTTGAGAAACCAGGGGTCGATACCCGTCAATTTGTAGATCTTCTCCACGTCATAACCCTGCCAGAGGGCCTGGCGCAAAAAGAAATGGCGGATGGAGGTGGGTTTGCGAAGCTGGGCATCCAACAAGTCGTGGGGCAAAGGCTTGGGCTTACGAGCCCCCGTTTTTTGCCACCGGCCTTCCTTGAATTCACGGCCGTCGGCACCCAGGCCGATGGTTCCAGTTTCCATGGAACGCAAGGCTTTCTGGTAGCTTTCTTTAAAGGTCCGGCCGATGGACATGGTCTCCCCCACGCTTTTCATGGAGGTGTTAAGGATATCCTCGGCGTCCACGAACTTTTCAAAGGTAAACCGGGGAATCTTAGTGACCACATAATCGATGGTGGGCTCAAAGGCTGCCTTGGTGTAACGAGTGATGTCGTTGAAGATTTCATCCAGCGAATAGCCCACCGCTAATTTGGCCGCGATTTTCGCGATCGGAAAGCCGGTGGCCTTGGAGGCTAGGGCGGAAGATCGGGAAACCCGGGGGTTCATCTCGATCACCACCATGCGGCCCGTCTTGGGGTCGGTGCCGAACTGGATATTCGACCCACCCGTATCCACGCCAATTTCCCTTATGCAGGCGATGGAGGCGTCGCGCATGCGCTGGTATTCCTTATCCGTCAGGGTCTGGGCGGGAGCCACGGTCACCGAGTCGCCGGTGTGGATGCCCATCGGGTCCATGTTTTCGATGGAGCAGATGATGACCACGTTGTCCTTGAGGTCGCGCATGACCTCCATTTCATACTCTTTCCAGCCCAAGATAGATTCCTCAACCAGACACTGGCGGATAGGAGAAAGGTCCAGACCCTTGGAAAGGATTTCCTCGCATTCCTGCTTGTTATAAGCAATTCCGCCGCCGGTTCCGCCCAGGGTAAAGGCAGGTCGGATGATGACGGGGTAGCCGTTTCCTTCAGCAAACCCTAAGCCTTCCTCAAGGGTTCTTACCGTAAGGGATTTAGGCAGGTCCAGCCCGATTTTGAGCATGGCTTCTTTGAAGAGCTGACGGTCTTCAGCCTTTTTGATGGCAGCCAGATTGGCGCCGATCAGTTCAACTTTGAATTCGTTGAGGGTGCCATTCTCAGCCAGGGCAACGGCGGTATTAAGGGCTGTCTGGCCGCCTAGCGTAGGCAAGAGAGCGTCCGGGTGTTCCTTTTCGATGATCTTGCGGACCACTTCGGGTGTGATGGGTTCGATATAGGTTTTATGGGCAAATTCAGGGTCAGTCATGATGGTGGCCGGGTTGGAATTGATGAGGATGACCTCAAAACCCTCTTCTTTGAGGGCCTTGCACCCCTGTGTGCCGGAATAGTCGAATTCACAGGCCTGCCCGATGATGATGGGCCCAGCCCCGATGACCATGATCTTTTTGATGTCAGTACGTTTAGGCATGTTTCCTCATGTGAAATTTATATAAAGCATTTTCAAAAATAAGCCAAATCACAAAGGCAATCACATACACAATTACAGCGTGTTCCGGAATAGACCCCGGCCAAAAATGTTGTTGCACTAAATAACCGATTTCAAGAAAGCCACATGCAAGAATCCACGAAATTAGTAAATAGATTGATCCTGACCCCATTTTGATTTTTCTTTTCTCTTTTAAAGCAAATACCATTACAACGCTTAAAAAAGACAAAAACATATATGCCCTACCCAAAAAAACTATTGTTCCAAACATGACAACAGAGAACAACAGTCCCACGAACAATAAGAATAATAGGTCATTAATTTTTTGATTCTTAAACTTCTTAAATAACATTTGAATAAAAAGAATAAAGGTAAACCCTACAATCAATAGAATCGGCCAATATTTTCTTATATATTCAAAATCAATATTCACAAACTCATCCTTTTAAGAATTCTTCTCAACCATTTCTCTAAACTGTTTGAACAAATAACTCGCGTCATGAGGCCCGGGCGAGGCTTCGGGATGATACTGCACGCTGAAGACCGGCTTGTTCTTCAGTTCCATCCCTTCACTGGTGTTGTCGCTCAGGTTGATGTGGGAGAGGGTGATTTCTTCCCTGTTAAGACTCTCGTTATCCACAGCGAACCCATGGTTTTGGCTGGTGATCTCGACTTTTTGATTCAGGGTGTTGAGAACCGGCTGGTTGCCGCCCCGGTGGCCGAACTTCAGCTTGTAGGTTTTGCCCCCCAAGGCTAACCCCAAAATCTGGTGCCCCAGGCAAATGCCGAAAGTCGGAACGTTCTTATCGATCAATTGCCGGACTGTCTCAATGACATATGGCACACCCTCGGGGTCGCCGGGACCGTTGGAAAGAAACACACCCTTGAACCCTTGGTTCATCAAGCCCTCGAACTTCGTGGTCGCGGGGAACACCGTTACATCGAATCCCTCGGCGGTCAGTTTTCGCAAAATGTTGTATTTGATCCCGCAATCCAAGGCAGCAATAGGGATTCCAGCCCGGACCTTTTCGGGATGGTGGAGGTGCAATTGTTCTTCGATCGGTTTCGTCGATTGGAGAGGCGTCGCTAAGTCGTAAGGTAATTCACTCCAGTGATAGGGTTTGTCACAGGAAACTTCCTTCACCAAATCTCGCCCAATCAGACCTGGGCTGTCCTTAGCTTGTTTGACCAATTTCTTGGGATCCAATTCCAGGGTCGAAAGCACCCCTTTTTTTGCCCCAAACTTACGCAAATGGGAGGTCAAGGCACGGGTATCGACCCCCTCAATGCCAATAATGTTGTTCTTTTTCAAGTAATCCGAAAGGGTAGCGGTCATGCGGTAACTGGAAGGATGTTTGCAGTATTCCTTCACCACGAACCCAGAAAGGAAGGGCTTGCGGGACTCCACATCCACGTTGTTCACCCCGTAATTGCCGATCATGGGGTAGGTCATGGTGACGATCTGGCCGCAATAGGAGGGGTCGGTGAGGATTTCCTGATAGCCCGTCATGGAGGTATTGAAAACAACCTCGCCGAAGCTTTTGCCGTCGGCCCCAAAACTTAACCCTTCGAACCAAGTACCGTCTTCGAGAGCCAACACCGCTTTCTTAACTTTAGAAGCCACCCCTATCCCCTTTTCCGATCAAAGTTCATTCTGCTTGGAATTTCACTTCACCGCTTACGATAGTCGTAGCGGCAAAACCCTTTAGGTTCCACCCGTTGAAGGGTGAATTCTTGCCCCGGCTTTTAAACTTGCTCACATCCACCTTTTGCTCGGTTTGGATGTCGAAGATCGCCACATCCGCTACGGCCCCTTCGCTCAAGGTTCCCTTATCGATTCCCACGATCTTGGAGGGTGCGGTGGTCAGCATTTCAATTGCGCGGGAGAGGGTGATGACCCCAGGTTCCACCAGGTGGCTGTAGGTAAGAGGAAAGAGCGTTTCGAGGCCGACAATGCCGAAGGCGGCTTCGTCAAATTCACATTGTTTCTCGGTGGAAGCGTGGGGCGCGTGGTCGGTGGCGATGCAGTCGATGACGCCTTCTTTAATTCCCTTGCGAATGGCCGCCACATCCTCTTCGCTTCTTAAGGGCGGGTTCATCTTGAAGTTGGCGTTGTAGTTCTTGATCGATTTGTCCGACAGGCTCCAGTAGTGGGGGGCTGTTTCGGCCGTCACTTTAAGGCCCTTTTTCTTTGCTTGCCGCACCAGCTCCACCGACCCGGCTGTTGAAAGGTGAGCCACGTGGAATCGTGCTCCGGTCATTTCGGCCAGCACAATGTTGCGGGCCACCATGACCGTCTCGGAAGCTGCCGGGATACCCCGAAGGCCCAACAGGGTGGAGGATACCCCTTCGTTCATAACCCCGTTATTGGCCAGGTTGATATCCTCGCAGTGGTCAATGACCACCAGGTCGAGCATTTTGGCGTATTCCATAACCCGGCGCATGAGCTCGGCGTTCATAATCGATGACCCGTCGTCGGAGAGCCCCACTGCCCCGGCGCGTTTGAGTTCGCCCAATTCCGCCATCTCAGCGCCTTCCCGGCGCTTGGAGATACAGCCCACGGGGAAGACGTGGCAGTGGCCCTCTTTTTCGGCTTTGGCCTTGATGAAGTAAACGATGGCTTGGTCGTCAATGGGCGGGTTAGTGTTGGGCATACAGGCTACCGAGGTAACCCCCCCGGCTACCGCCGCCAGGGTGCCGGTGGCGATGGTTTCTTTATATTCAAACCCGGGCTCCCGCAGGTGCACATGGATATCCACCAGGCCAGGCGTTACGATTTTGCCATTGGCGTTGATAGTTTCATCGGCCTTCACCTTTAGGTTCTTCCCTACCTTAGCTATTTTTCCCTCTTGGATGAAGACTTCCGCCTCGCCGTCCAATTGATTGGCGGGATCAACCACGTGGCCGCCTTGGATTAGGATCGATTTCATGCGCTCACCCCTTCTTTGTTCTCGCCTTGCAGGAGATAGAGAACTGCCATCCTTACCGCCACGCCGTTGGTGACCTGTTCGTCAATGACCGACTGGGAACCGTCGGCGACGCCGGAGGATATTTCCACCCCACGGTTCATGGGGCCTGGGTGCATGACCAGAGCGTCTTTTTTGGCCAGTTTCAACCGACTGGTCGTGATGCCGTAGAGCATGGAATATTCGCGAATCGTTGGAAAAAGATTCTTTTTCTGGCGTTCCAACTGGAGCCGGAGCACATAGACCACATCCGTTCCCTCGAGGGCCTTGTTCAAGTCGTGGAAAATTTCCACTCCCATTTTTTCAATGCCGTAGGGAAGAAGGGTCGGGGGAGCGCAAAGCCTGACCTTTGCCCCCAGCTTGGTAAGTCCGTAGATGTTAGAGCGGGCAACACGGCTATGGGTGATGTCACCGATGATCGTGACCGTCAGGCCTTCCACTTTCCCCTTTTGTTCGCGGATGGTGAAAAGATCTAGCAATCCTTGGGTGGGGTGCTCATGGGCCCCGTCTCCCGCGTTAATCACCGAGGCCCCCGTTGCGTCAGCCAGCATTTTGGCCACACCGGAAGATTTGTGTCGGACCACCAGGGCATCGATGGTCATGGATTCCAGGGTTTTAAGGGTATCCAGCAGGGTTTCGCCCTTCACCAGCGATGAGGAGCCGGTTTGGACGTTCAGAATGTCAGCTGAAAGGCGTTTAGCCGCTAACTCGAAGGAAATGCGGGTTCGGGTGGAGGGTTCGTGGAAGAACAAGACCACCGTGCGGCCCCGGAGAGCCGGAACCTTTTTGACCGAGCGGGTGGAAACTTCTTTAAAGGAATTGGCGGTGTCGAGGATATGGTTGATCTCGGAGGCTGAGAGGTCTTCCAGGGTGAGCAGGTCTTTGGTTTTCCAGGTCATGGGCGCCTCAACTTTCCGTCTCGGCGATGACGACTTCATCCACGCCGTCCCGTTCCTTGACATGGACCAAGACTTCCTCTTTGGAGCTGGAAGGAATATTTTTTCCGATGTAATCGGGATGGATTGGGAATTCCCGGTGGCCCCGGTCCACCAGTACCGCCAGGCGGATGGCAACTGGCCTGCCGAAGTCGATGATCTGGTCGATGGCGGCCCGCACGCTTCGGCCCGTATAGAGGACATCATCCACCAGAACCACTTTCTTGTTGTTCACATCGAAGGGAAGATGGGTGGATTCGGGGGCTTTCTCAGGTTTGTGGGTTCCGGCGTCATCCCGGTAAAAGGTGATATCCAAGGCGCCGTTGGGGATGTCAGTTCCCTCAATAGCTTTAACTTTTTGGGCCAACCGTTCGGCCAGCACTTCCCCCCGGCTGCGGATACCGATAAATACCAGGTTTTGCGTGCCTTTATTGCGTTCCAGGATCTCGTGGGCGATGCGGGTCAGGGCGCGGTCCATGTCCCGGGCATCCAATACCACCGCTTTGATTTTGGGGGCCATTAGGACACCACCTTCAAGACTAGGGGCAAAAAAAATCCCGAATCACCCTTTTGAGGTGTTCGGGACAGGTTGGTTTCTAGGGCACAAGCATGCGTCATTCGTTTTTCCTTTAGGGTCTCTCGGGACCCTGTTTAAAGGCTGAGCGGATTATACGATTTTTCAAACTTCTGTCAAGAATAGTAAAAACTCTCGAAAGTCTTGAAGAACCGCGAAGGGAAAGGCAAAGTAACTGGGTTCGACTAAGCCAAGACCGAGGTAAAATGTTGAAAAGGGCCCAAGAAAAAAATGTCATTCGGTTTGACCAAGACATCCGGGAAAATAAAGGTTACCTTTGTGCTGACCTGGATAAACTTTCCTGCAGATTCGCGACCACCCGAATCACTCAAGCGGTCAATATTTTCGCCGAGTTGAAGGGAAAAAGGGTCATCGATTTAGGTTGTGGAGACGGGACTTTTGTTTTCGAATTTCTCAAGCATGGGCCTGCCTTCGTTCTGGGTTTGGATGCCTCGCGGGAAGCCATTCGGATTGCCAGGAAAAACTCAAAGTTTTCGAGAAAATTCCATTTCAGGGTCATGGACATTTACGAGGTCGGGAAAATAAAAGGGCGGTATGATGTGGCCGTAGTTCGAGGAATGTTGCACCATCTTTATCGGCCTCAGGAGGCCATCGCCGCTATTTCCAAGATAGCCGACACAATCATTGTAGTTGAGCCAAACGGGTTCAATCCGATCCTGAAAATCATTGAAAAAATCTCTTCGTACCACGTGGCGCATGAGGAAAAATCCTTTTTCCCCACTACTTTGAACTCATGGTTTGAAAGCACAGGCTCAAAAGTAGTTGGTTACACCTACTGCGGCCTTGTTCCTTTTTTCTGTCCTGACTGGATGGCGACCATTCTAAAAATCTTTGAACCTATTCTGGAACGGATTCCAATCGCGAAACAACTGTCCTGCGCCCAGTATGTGTTCAAGGTCAACACCAATCTTTAAATGTTTTTCCCATCTTTGCCGGGTCGCCACATTAAAATTTTCGGACGCTTCCAAGGGCAATCACCTCTAGCGCTTTTGATCCAGTTTCAATGAATATCGCAAGTTTTGAGAATTTTGTTTTATAACAAAATCGAAGTTCATCGAAAACGCAAGAGTCAATTGAGGTCTTTTAAAAAGCGGGTTAAAATCAACTGACGTAAGTCAAAATTCTCTAACACTTTATTTATCGGCCCTCACGAGATGCTCGTTTGTTCCTATTCCATGTTCTAACTAAATTTTCCGGGAATTCCCATTGATCAAAAAATTCTATTTTTTATCAAAAACACAAGACGCATCAATTTCTTACAACCCGTTTTTTTATTTTCTCATCTTCCTTCTTGGCAATACTCTGCTGGCCTATTGCCCCATTGAATTTTCACTGAAAATTTGGTTGGGAATCATGCTAATCCTTCTTCCCCTTTTCCTGGCCTTTGTTTCCGTACAAGACAAACCACATAAAGAAAAGCCGGTCCCCGTCGACGAATTCCTGCCAAACCCACCTCTTTTATTCTGGCTGCTTTTAGCTGGGGGCGCATTATTTCTTAGATTTTTCCAATTGGTTGAACTGCCCGCGTGGCCCATGTGGGATGACGCACTTACCAGTTATTTTTCAATTCACTTGATGGAACATTGGCATTGGCAGCTTTGGTTCACTGCCGAAACTCTTCCCCCTTTTGTTTTTTGGATGCAGGCTTTGTTTTTAAAAATATGCCCGCCTTCACTGTTTTCGATATGGTTGTTATCGGCCCTGCAGTCCTCTTTGGTACTACCCATAAGTTATTGGGCCCTTCGACAATTTCTCTCTAAATCCCTTTCCATATTATATTTAGTCATTTTGGCCTTCGGTTTTTGGACCCTCTATCTCGGCAGATTTTGGTATGAACTCCAATCCATCATCCTTTGGCAGTTTCTAGCAATCGGTTTCTGGGGTCGTTATTTAAGGTCCCATGAATCAGGCCAAGTAAACAAATCGGTGTTTTATCTGGGTATCTGCCTTGGTTTAGGCCCTTACACTTCGATTTTAACCTCCCCCCTCATTTGTGTTATCTGGCTTGGGGTGCTTTTGAACTGTTGGAAGAGAAAAACAGAGGGCGCAAAAACATTTTTTGTTTTCTTGATCACGCTTATGGCCACATTAACACCCTTATTTCAGCAAATTTGTTCCAATCTTTTAAACGGACATGTTTTCAAATACTCCGTCTTAAGTCGCGCCGCCTCCATTCCCGAACAACTACAATGTTCCCTTTCGTATTTGACAGTTTTTCTTTGGGGAACGCTCAATAAGTCTTATTTCAATTTTGGTCCGTTATGGGGCGGCTACTTGAATCCCTTGTTAGGATCAACACTTTTGATTGGGCTTGTCGAATTATTTCAAATGAATCGAAAGAATTTTTGTTGGTTTTTGGGCGCTTTAACAATTTGTGTTTTGCCGGGAATCTTTTCCAATACACTGGAAATGATCCGCGTTATTTCAGTTCTTCCACTATCCATTTTTCTAATCGTTTTAGGCTTGCGAAAGCTTTTCCTTTCCGCACATACAAGTCAAAAAATGTTAATTCTTGTTCTCTTGTTGTTTTTTTCACTTTCACTTGATGTCTATCACTTGTGGGGGCCTTGCCACCAATGGGCGGTACCGAACAAAGATTCGGGCGGTTCCAAGTCACCCGAACATTACCAAGCCTTCCAAATCCTCGAGAAACTCCACCAGATAAAGGGTCCGGGACTTGTTTTGAGCGATTTTTATTACGACGTGTTCGATCAAAGCCTTTTCGTGACCACATACGAATATAATGCGGCCGCAAATCCCCGCCTGGACCTGACCCAAGCCCAATGGGCCGCCATTCCGATGGCCCCTTGGGATGTTGAAATTTTCAAAAAACGGTTCCCATCAGCGGCCATGTATGACATTTCAAACGGTTTATACCGGGGCAATCATGATGGGATGCAGATGGCCGTTGTGCCCCTGAAGGGGGAGGAGGGACGTATTTTGCGAGGCTGGGTCGGTATCCACAATCAAATCCAAGAACTATTTTCCGATTATCCATTCCATGTTCAAAACCCCTCTTACCGAAAGGTCTTGGAAAGCTTGTGGCGTATCTACGATCAAACACCACAGGAACCTTTCCTCAAGAATTGTTTGATGGAAAAAATCATTTACTCGGCCTACCAAAGTTCCGATTTAAACGGCGCCGAACCGCTGGCTCAGTTACCCGAATCCCAACTATGGCACCCCCGGTTTTTCAATCGATGTTATGCGGTCGTTTTCAACAAGTTAGGCTTGTTACACATGCGATTAGGCCAGTACGCAGAAGCCCGAAAGCTATTTCTGCGGGCCGCAAAATTCGACCCGCAATTTCCACTTTATAAGGCGCTGGCCCTCTTGAATAAAAATTCACATTAACTATCAATCTTCGTACTTTTGACGATCGTTTCCCCCTATGAATCAAAAAGAGTTAAATGGTTATTCAAACATCCTTCCGATTTTTGTCTTAAAATGCCTTCAGCTTTCGGGTTAGGCCATCAAAGGCTCGATAGCCGCAATAAATCGATGGAACAGGTTAGTATTGAACATTCCCCTCTCATCTCCCACAGCCTCAGAATCCCCAACGGGATCATTCCTTGACCGGTATCCCTTTTTCTGTTCAGTCCTTGTCATTACCATCGCTATGTGTTTTCAGTTTTCCCTTTTCAGGCCTTATTTTCAGCTTAATGACGATACCTTCAAGGTTTTTTTCGCCCAAGGCGTCGGCACGAACCTGACTCCCAGCGAATACATAGGGTATTCCAATTGCCTTTGGGGGTTTGTATTGAAGGCCCTCTATACCTATTTACCGGGTGTTGCCTGGTACGGAGTATTAATGCTCTGGACGCAGGCGCTATCGCTTCTCGCTTTTCTTTATGCCGCTCTTCTGACTCCTCATTCGCGCTTCAAGGCATGGGTGTTCGTCATCGCTTGGATAGGTTTTTACTTCGTGTTTTTCGCTAAAATTCAGTTTACCGCCACCTCCAGTTTGGCGGCCCAGGCCGGGATTTTCCTCGCGCTCAGCCTCTGGCAGGCCCCAAAAACATTTTCACGACCCTACGGATGGTGGTTTTCCGGATTCCTGATATTCCTCTCGTCTCTCATTCGTTTGGAAGGATTCCTCATCACCTTTTTGATCGCCTTGCCCATTCTCGTTACCTTTATCAAAGACCCGTTCAGAAAAAAAAATCGGGTTATGAACCTATCCAAGTATATTTTTCTCCTGATCGTTTCAGGCTTGGTCCTGTTCGGCGTCCTTTTCAACTCTTACTGGTACGATCATGACCCGGGATGGCGGGCCTTCAATCAATTCGACAAAGAAAGGGTGGAATTTCAGGATTACCGCATCACCGAATACACTGATCGAACAAAACCCTATTTCGATTCTGTCGGCTGGACGCAAAACGACTACCGCATGTTTCTGAGCTGGTATTACACCGACGCGGAAGTCTTTAGCGCCGAAAAGGTCCGTGAGTTAAAATCTCACTTTCCCCGCATCGGTTCGGGCAACAAGACCATGTCTTACGAGTCAGTGACCCAATTCCTTTTCTCCTACGGCGGAAAGGCCTTCCTGGCGTTTTACCTGGCGCTACTTCTCTTCGTTCCGCTCCCTTCCTTACGGATATTGCTCTTCCAATTGGGTTTGTTTTTAGGCTTCTTCGCCTTCCTGATTTACTTCTTCCGGGCTCCCGATCACGTGGTCGTTCCGCTTCTGGTCCTGCTCCTGAACACCGCCATCTACCACACCTCGGCCGATATCAACGACTTCATTCCCGCCAGGCGGAATTGGAAACTCTTGACCGGAATGGTTTTTCTCGCCGTGATCGCCTCATCCGATCTTTATGCCCTAAAGCATTTTCACCAAGAGAACCTTCACAACCAGGAAGAGGAAAGGACCCTAAACGATTATGTCCGTCGTTTGAATCCCAGCGATGGCCAGCTTTATGTCATTTCCAATTTTCCATACGAGCTTTTTGACGGGCTGGACAACTTTCTGGTTTTTAAAAGTTTCCACATCTTCGAAATGGCCGTTTATGGGCGCAGTCCGGTTGCGAGCAAAATGATGGACCATTTCCATGTGAAGGACCTACTGATGGATATCGTGGACAAACCAAACATGTTCCTGGTTTGCACAGGGGAGGAAGGAATGATGTACCAAACTTACATGAAGGAAAAACGCCAAATGACCGTTTATCCCGAGCTTTATTTCAATTGTCCCTATTTCAAGGTTTATCGAATCCACTCAAAGAGGGTTATTCAATAGTCAGGCTCTTGGGATATTCGCGCCCTTTGCGCCAGGAAGATGTTTTCTTTAGTTAAAGCTATCAAAAATCCAAGCCTTGACAAAGCCACATGACTTTAACTCTTCACCGAAAGAATCTTGTAGGCTGAAAAGAAGGGGCTTTCAAAAGTCTTCTCGAAACCCACTTCCATATTGTACTTTTCCCTCATGTGAGTCTTGTACATCTCCATCTCATAGGGGGTGCAGACCAGCAGGAGGTGGGGATTATCCACCAAGTCGTGGAACAGATCCTTCACGCCAAAACGGTTCATCATGGCCTGGGTGGTCGGGGACCTTTGAAACCAAGCCAAGGTAATAATGTTGAAATGCTGGAACATGTCGTAATTATCGAAAGTGCCGATGATTTCATAGGGAAAAGCTGAATCCCAAAGGGTATAGAGCTGGTCATCCTGGGGATGAAAACTGTCCATGGCATACTTGAAGTTCTGTTCATATTTAGTCCACTGTCGGTTTTTGGCGTATTCCTTCTGAATAAAATTAATCGAGTAAAGCGACAAGAGGATTAAAAGGACCACCCCGGCGGTCCAAGACCAGGAAAACTCCCTCTTTTGCCCTGGTATGTTTTTGGTTTTAGAGACCGCGAAAAAAACAGCCCCATACATCAGAAAAAGGATGGAAGGTAAGGCTATTCTTTCCGGAATTTTCAGGTACAGCATCAGGAAAAGCAGGACTAAAAAGACCCAGAGGGTGTTCAAAGCGATGAGTCGAAAGGCCTTGGCGGGCAAAAAACACAAAAAGGCCAGAAAAAACAGCGAAACGATCTGAACCGATGGATATGAAAACACCACGCTAAAGGAAGAGTCGTAATGCTTGTTGAGCATGAATTTGGGGAAATAATCGTTCAGCTTTTGAAGCTTCTCACAGCTGTAGATGTCTTTATCCATGAAATACCAGCCCTGAAACATGTCCAGGTCGTTTCTCGTCCATCCCACTGAATCAAAAACAGGCTTTGAGGCCTCGTCATAAACCGGGCTGCGGGCCTCATGAAGCTCGAAATGTTGGTTGAAAAAATTGATCGAATCCACCCATCCCTGATCCTTATGGTAAGTGAAGTAATCCGCGCCGATGCACAAAAGGATGATGGCGGCTGTAGCCGCCAAAAAGCGAAACACCGGCCAGCGGATAATGATTTTTCCATTTTTCCAAACAAGGGTGAACAAAACCGGCAGGGCCACGAATACTACAAGAAAAATGGTCGAAAAGCGGATCAGGGCCGAAAAAAGAAAACAAACAAAGGCCAAAGCCAGGGCTTTTTTGAGATGTTTCGGATTCTCCTCCCGCCAAAGGCTCATGATCAGGAAAAGCCCTCCGGTCGCGGCCAGGGAGGCGGTGGTGGTCCATTGAAGCTCGGAAAAATAGTAAAAGTTGATGGCGATCGTCGAAATCAGGAACAAAAAAAATTTCAAAATGGGGTAGGGCCCCATTTGGAGCGAAACGGCAATGGCCCAGAGGGCCAGGAATTGGGTCAGGACTAGAAAACCGCCGTACCATTGAAACGAGGGGAAATAGACGTAAAGGTATTTAATGACCAGGCATAGCAAAAGGTTTTCACGCTGGTTCATTTCACTGGGAGAGGGCACCATCCCGACACCCCGAAACAGCAGTTGGACAAAGGTATCGTCGTTGAATTGGTAATGGGTCCGGAAAAACATTAACACCAACATCCAGAAGAAGGAGATGCAGACAAAAGAGCTGAAAAAGGGTTTTTGCGCGAAAAAATCCAGAAAACTTGAGCTTTCCCCCGTTGCGGCGGAGGGATGGTTCGACGGGCTTGGATTATTTTTTGGATTGGATGGATTCACGAACAGGTTTCCTTCAAGGATATTTTTTTAATGAATACTCGCGCGTCCAAACCACAATGGGCCAAAATCCTAACATTGATTCTTTTAACTTACTGTTCAAAATATTCTGGTTTTTGGGTCTCAAGCTGGTTCGCCCGGCAAGCCAGGTAAATAGGCATCCAGGGCTGATAGAAATTTCATAATATTACGCCGGTTTTGGCCAAAGTCCCCTTTTCCGGCCCTGGACCGGGAGGTAATCTCCAGAGTGGTGATTCCATCCTGACCCTGGACGACATAGAGATCCACCGATTCCCCCAGACCCATGAAGCCCCTTCGTTCCACCTGAAGTCTGCCCTGTATCTCGTGATGTTTTTCAATTTTCCATCCCGGAAGTTTTTGAAGAACAGTTTGGACCGAAGCCAAAACCTCTTCCCGGGTCTTGGCGTAGCGGCGGGGCCTAAAAAAAGGGTCTGGGTCCCTCGGAGAAGTGACGTAATAGTTTTTGCCGAACCAGTCTTTGAAGCCCATTAAGCCCTCGATTCGGGTTTGGCTGCCATCGAGTCCAAAACAACCGGAGTCGGCACGCCCCCCTCCATCACCACGCGGGATTTTAAAGAATCGGCGCTGATTTTCCCCAGGGCTTCCGCCATCTTATCGGCTTGGCCCACGAGAGCCTGGGTGGATTCCACCCCCGCCTCAAAAATTCTTAGGGTATTTTCCACGTCATGGTGGAGCCGCAAGGCGATCAGCAGAGCTGTCAAACCTTTGAGATCCAACGGAATCAAGCGGTGTTCCTTAAAAGCCGAGACCCAATCCCCATGGGCTTGAAACTCTTTCAACTGGCTTTCTTTGGGAAAGTAGGCCAAACAACCCGTTCCATTCTCAGGGATAGGCCCTTCTAACAATTTTCGATAAACAGCCTTTATGGTTTCATCGTTCAGGAGTTCCCCTTCCACAAGTGCTTCCCGGCAGGGTAGATCGCCCAAGGGGGTTTTGAACACCAGCATTTTATCCGTGACGGATTGGAAATGTTCCGGGGACAGGTAAAGTGCCGCCCTTTCCTGAAGCGTCATGGAACGGGCAAGGGGCTTGATGCCTAAAGCCAGGTTTTCCCGTACTTCCCTCAGGTTCTTGACGCCCTGGGGTAAGCGACCCGCCTCCAACCTTAAGTCGAGCAATTCATGCTGGGCGGTTCCCAAAGGAGATTCGATTTTTTCAATGAAAGCTTCCAGTTTGGTTTGGGAGGACTGAAGCCACTGGTCCGCGAGCCGGAATTCCGGGCGCGGGACCTCGATGGATTTTTCCTGCCGGGCTTTCTTGGAAGCCATGACGGAAAAGACCCCGCCTAAAACCCAAAGGACCAACAAAATGCCGCCTACGATCACGACCATCCCAAAATCCATTTCTTCCTCCCGAAGGCCGACATTATAGTCACCTGTCCCCTTAAAAAAGAGGGTCTCAAGGTGTGATTTAGGTCATTTTGTGTGGGATTTCATCGCCTATAATCCCCCTATGGTCGAAAAATCTTTTTTCCAAAAGAATTATAAGAAACTCCTGCTCATCCCCCTTGTCGTTGTAACCCTTTTCCTTTTTTCTTATTTTAAATCCCTCAGCAACCAGGCCCATCCCAAGTGGGGGCCCATGGTCGAAGCCGTTTACGGCATCGGCACCGTCACCGCCCGCCACACCTACGACATGAAGCTGGGTGTATCCGATACACTCGAAAAACTCTATGTCAGCGAGGGGGATTCGGTGAAAAGGGGGCAAGCCTTGCTGGCCCTGGCCGATGGCCGCACCCTTCGGGCGCCCTTTGATGGAGTGGTCACTTCACTTCCCTTTAAGGAAGGCGAGACGGTATTTCCAGAAATATCGCTTCTTACCCTGACGGATATGAATAACCCCTATGTGGTCGTTTCCCTTGAACAATCGGGCGCAATCAAGGTTAAGGCGGGCCAGACCGCCGTGTTGAGTTACGAAACCATCCGCGACCAAAAAACCGAAGGCAAAGTTTCATCCATTTATCCCAAAGACAGCCAATTTTTCGTCAACATCGAAGTCAACTCCCTCCCTCCTGGCATTCTGGTTGGCATGACCCCCGATGTGGCCATCCAGGTGGGAAGCAAAGATAAGGTTTTGCAAATCCCCTTAAAGGCCGTGATTCAGGGGAAGATCAAAGTATTGAAGGGGATTTTCACCCGAGATATTCCAGTCAAATTGGGAATCAGCAACGGAGATTGGGTGGAAGTCACCGACAACAGCCTGCAGGGGGATGAAACCCTGATTTTGCCCAAGTAACAATGATCTTTCTCGCCATCCGCCAACTCTTATCCCGCCCCTGGCAAACCCTTTTGGCTCTGGGTGGCATTACCCTGGGGGCCGCGGCCTTTTTGGTGATCTCCGGCATCATGCTGGGCTTCCGCCAACTTTTCATCAACCAGCTCATCAACGCCACCGCCCATGTCAGCATCTCCGCCGAGGCGGAGGATATTACCGACCATTCTCTCGATTCCGCTTTCTTTCCCGGCTCCCTGGTCAGTTGGGTGGTCCCTCCCGTGGCCCGGGATGAAAGCCCCCATCTCGAAAACCCGCAAGGGTGGTACGACCTTTTGGATTCGGATTCCGACGTTTTGGCCTATTCTCCCCAATACACCGCCCAGGTGCTCCTGGCCCGCACCAAGCTTTCCCGGCCCACCCGCCTCATAGGAGTCGAGGCCGCCAAACAGGTCGCCGCTACCGACATCGTCAGTGATATGAAAGAGGGCGACTTTATGGACCTCGGCCGGGGCGGTTTCCAGATCGCCCTTGGGACAGGCCTGGCCCAAAAGCTGGGGGTTCGCCGCCTGGATACCATCACCGTTTTGGATTCTCGGGGACAGGCCTATCCCGCCAAGGTGGCGGGTTTTTTCCAGACCGGGGTCGTGGATATCGACGACACCACCGCCTACGGTCCTCTCTACTTCGTCCAGCAGGTGGGCCAGGCGCCGGGCGAAATTTCGCAAATATCGGTGCGGTTGAAAAATCCGGATAACGCCCATGCCGCCGCGGACCGCTGGTCGAGGTTCGGAAATGAGAAGGTGCAAAGTTGGGACCAAGCCAACGCCAGCTTCATGGGCGTCTTCAAGATGCAGGATATGGTGCGGTTTATTGTTTGTTTCGTCATCCTTACCGTGGCGGCCTTCGGCATTTACAACATCCTCAATAACATGGTCAACCAGAAGAGGGGCGAGATCGCCATTCTTCGTTCCATGGGCTACAGCTCGGGGGAAATCGTCCGGCTTTTCCTTTTCCAGGGAATCCTCTTAGGAACTATCGGTGGTGTGGCGGGTCTTATCATCGGAACCCTGGGCTGTCTCTATCTTCAAACCATACAGATTGGGTCCGTCGGGGTGGTTACGGTGGACCATATGCTGATCGCTTGGAAGCCCGTCAATTATCTGATTTCCTTCTCTATGGCCCTGACCTCGGGGGTAGTGGCGGGTTATTTCCCGGCAAGGGCCGCCGGAAAAATGTCCCCTATTGATATCCTCCGGGCGGAGGGCTGATATGGGCCTGATTCTCAAGGATATCCGTAAATCTTTCGGCCAGCCTCCCACCCATGTTTTAAAAGGCATTTCTTTTAATGTTCAGGACGGTGAGTTTGTAGCCCTGACGGGCCGGTCGGGGTCGGGAAAAAGCACCCTTCTTTACATCATCAGCAGTCTGGACCCGCCTTCCAGCGGAAGCCTGAAAATGGACGGTCATGAAGTGGCATCCATGACGCCTGAGGAGATCAACCTTTTCCGCAACCAGCACGTGGGTTTTGTTTTTCAGTTTCACTATCTTCTGCCGGAACTGACCTGTCTGGAAAATATACTCATGCCCGCCCGAAAGGTCGGCCGCCAAGAAACCATGAAAAAAGAGGCGCTCGCATTGATGCGGGATTTCGAGGTGGAGCACGTGAAAAACAACCCTCCCGGAAAGGTCTCCGGGGGCGAGCGCCAGAGGGTGGCCATTGCCCGGGCGCTCCTGATGAGGCCCCGGTATCTTTTCGCGGATGAACCCACCGGCAATCTGGATTCCACCAGCGGGGAAAAAGTCATGAAGATTTTTGAGAAGGTTAACCGGCGGGACAAAACCACCGTCGTTATGGTCACCCACGACCAGGGTTACGCCCTCAGGGCCAAACGACGGATTGGCTTAGTGGACGGCGAGGTGGATTTCGACCGGAAAAGTTAAATCCGCACTGGTTCGTATTTGTGTTTATGGCGGTAAGGCGAGTTTTCAGCTTGGCGTGCAATTTTGGCCATCATCTCGACCGTTTCGGCAGGGTAATCGCCGATGGCGGTTTCTTCGGAAAGCATAATGGCGCCCGTGCCGTCGAAAACCGCGTTGGCCACATCAGTAGCTTCCGCCCGGGTGGGGCGGATGTTTTTCACCATGGATTCCAGCATCTGGGTGGCGGTAATGACGGGTTTTTCAGCCCGGTTAGCCTTGTGGATTAGCATCTTCTGGGCTTCGGGCACATTTTCGATGGGGATTTGGACTCCCAAGTCACCCCTTGCCACCATCAGGCCATCGGCGGCTTTCAGGATCGAATCGATGTTTTTCAGAGCTTCCTGTCGCTCGATCTTGGCAATGAACCTCACCGAGCGTCCCCTTCCCCCAGCCGCCTTTTTGACCTTAACGATGTCCGCGGCCTTCTCTACAAAGGAAAGTCCGTATAGATCCACCCCGTGGTTCAAACCAAATTCGAGGGATTTAAAATCCTGATCGGTGACCGGTTCCACGAAAAGCCGGGCGTTGGGAAGATTGAGTCCCTTGAAGGAATAGAGGGTGCCACCCACGGCCACTTCGCAATTCACTTCCGCGCCCTTGATGGATAAAACACTTAGTTGGATGAATCCGTCATTGAGATAAACCAACCCGCCCTTTTTGACGCTGGCCGTTAATTTCTCGTAATTGACCGGCAAAAGCCTTTCGGTTCCCAAGACCTCACGAGTGGTCAAGGTTACCCTGCTTCCCTTTTTTAATTGAATGGGTTCGGTTTTGAGTTTTCCCAGGCGGATCTTGGGGCCCGGCAAGTCGATGAGGATTTGGACTTTGTAGCCGGTCTTTTCAGCGATGCGCCGGATATGGCGGATATCCTCGCCATGTTCGGAAAAGGTACCGTGGGCAAAATTGAGCCGGGCCACCTTCATCCCGGCTTTCATCATGCGGATCAGGATTTTTTCGGGCCGTGAAGCGGGCCCGATCGTGCAGACAATGGCCGTCTTAAGTTTGTTCGCTTTTTTCATATCCATCTCAATATCTAAGGTTCGATATAACCCAATCGCCTCATGAAATTCTCATCTTTTCGCCAGTTTTTCAAAACCTTCACCCACAATTCCAAGTAAACCTTTTGGTCCAGCATTTTTTCGATTTCCTGCCGGGCTGCCGTCCCAAGGGCCTTCAACTGGGCGCCCTTGGCGCCGATGATGATTCCCTTTTGACTGTCTTTTTCGACGTAAATCGTGGCCTGAATCATGACGGGCTCGGGTTTTTCCCGTTCTTCGTATTTCTCAATCTGAACCGCCACCCCAAATGGCACTTCCAGCTTCAATTGGAGGAAGCATTGCTCCCTAATCAATTCCGAGGCGATTTCCCGCATGGTTTTATCCGTCAATTCATCCTCAGAAAACAAAGCGGACTGGTGTGGAAGGTGTTTTTTAATTTCCTCGATAACCTTGGAAACCCCCTCATCTTTGAGAGCCGAAACGCTGAAGGTCTGCCAAGACCCCAGTTCCTGCGCCACCTTACCCGTTAACAGATTCAAGGTGTCCACCGAAACCAAGTCGGTCTTGTTCAGGATAACCCAAACGGGCTTTTTATATTCTTGGAGCCATTTAGCCACCAGCCGGTCCTCATCCTTGATGCCTTCCTGGGCATCGATGAGAAATAAGGCGGCGTCCGACCCCTTTAGGACTTCCTCCACCACTGAAATCATGTAATGGGCCAGTTTGTTTTTTGGCTGGTGAATGCCGGGCGTATCGTAAAAGACGATCTGTGAATCGGCATCCTGGAAGATGCCCGCCATAGAACCCCGGGTGGTTTGGGGTTTGGGCGAAACAATGGCCAGCTTTTGACCCAGGGCAGAATTCAGAAAGGTTGACTTACCGACGTTGGGCTTTCCCAGGACCGCCACCGCGCCACAGACAAAGCCTGAATCAACCATTTTTTTGCCACAGATGCATGGGATACATGGGATAAAAACAAGAAAACCAATTGTTATTACTTTTTTTAAATTCACTTTTCATCTGTGTGCATCCTATGAATCCGTGGCTAGTTAAACTGTCTTTCAACGTCAAAAACATGGTCTTCTCTCACGCCAAAGCGCTTAATCATTTCTTTTGGGTAATCCAACACACAGGTTTTTTTCACATCGTGCCCGTCGGACCCAACCGAGAACATCACCCCGGCCTTCACGGCCCTTTCCATCAGCCGGTCATAGGGGGTTTTCCAACGATTGGATATTTCCATGGCCACCGAGTGCTTCAATAAAAGGGCGATCAACCCCTCTTCCCACCATTCGGGAACATGGTCCTCCGGTTTCCCGGCGGCCAGGGGGGGCAGCATGGTGCAATGGCCCAGGATGTCGTACTTTTGGGACTCATATTCTTTCTTCAACATCTCCAAGTGGGCGCGGAAAAAGGCCTCAACATCGCCGACTTGTTTCAAGGGATCATAATCGGGGTTGTTACCCTGAAGAAATTTGATGAGGGGGAAAAAATCGATTCGGAATGGCCCCATCTGGAGGCCGTGTACACTTCCAATAACGTAATCAAATTTTTCTCGGGTCTCGGGCAGGATGGTAAAGCTACGGCCCAAATCCATTTCCAAACCCCGGGCCACCGGGTATTGGGATAAAAAATCCCCATAGGCCAGCAGACGATCGTTGGTGTTGAGGTAATCCCCCAGACCCGCGTGGTCGGAAAGGCCCACCCTGACCCCTTCGGCCTTGGCTCTCGTCATCACCTCTTCAATGGACTGTCTTCCATCGGACCATTCAGCGGTGTGGGTGTGGCAATCGAGGTAATTCAAGTTGGTTCTTTGGGGGAGGAGGGATTTTCCCCTTTTCCGGCCGCTTCAAAGCCTTCCGTACTTTCCTTTAACTTGGCCGCCTTAGTCCTTCGTTTTTTCGGTTTAGGTGTTGGGGCTTCCTCAGCTTCTGGCTCAGGCAAGGGCTGTTCCCTCTTCAAGGCCTTCACCTTGTTGACCCTTCGGTCGGAAGCATCCAATACAGTAAATACGGCCTCCCGGTCATCCAAAACCCGGCCCTTGCGGGGCATGCGTCCCACCCGCTCAGTGAGATAGCCTCCGAGAGTCGCTACGTCACCCTTAGGGCTTAAATGAATCCCCAAAGCCTCATTAACTTCGTCCAGAGACACACCCGCGTCAATGAGCCAGGTTCCATCTTCTTGTTTAGTAATGGGCTTTTCTTCTTCCACATCATATTCATCCCGGATTTCCCCAACGATTTCCTCAACCAAATCCTCCAGGGTCACCAGACCCGCCGTCCCGCCGTATTCGTCCACCACTACCGCCATATGGATATTGCCCCTTTTGAACTCGTGGAGCAGGCGGTCCACCCTCATGGTTTCCGGCACGAAATAAGGTTTTCGCAAGAGGTCCTGTAAAACAATAAGTTCCTTGTTTTTCCAGATGGCCAAAAGGTCCCTGGTGTTCACGATACCCATGATGTTATCCAGGCTTCCCTTATAAACCGGCATTCGGGAATAGCCGTTTTGGACCACCAGATCCAATAGCTTATCCAGGCCTGTCGCCAGGTCTACGCAGAACATCTCGGTGCGAGGAATCATGACCTCATTCACCTTGGTGTCGGTGAACTTGAGGATGGAATGCATCATTTTCTTTTCATCTTCATGGATTGTCCCGGATTCGGTGCCCAATTCGATCATTTGCTTGATGTCTTCTTCCGTGACCAGGGAGACATTGGCACTTCCCATTTTTGAGAGAAAAATGCTCATGAAGTGGACCAGGGCCCAGGTAAAGGGGCTCAGGATTTTGTCAAAAAGGTAAATGGGAACCACAAGCAGGTTGGCAGCGGTGAGGGGGTTGGTACGGGCCGTCACCTTGGGGAGGGCTTCCCCGAAGACGATGAGAAAAACGGTCAAGGTGACAGATGCCACAGTGCCCGTCACGGCCCGGCTCCATCCAAACACCTCGGAATAATGCACCGCCATGTAGGCCACTAGGGTGGAGGCCGCGATATTGACGCTGTTATTGCCGATCAGGATGGTGGTGAGGATGCGGTTGGGATGGTCCCGCCACTCTTTAAAGGCACTTCCCAACAACCCGCCCTCCTGGGCGCGGCCTTCCAAAACCGGCTTGGGGAAAGAAAGCAGTGCGGTTTCCACCGCCGAGAAGAAGATGGAAACCAGGATGAGGCCCATCAAGATGACCAGATGGGAAATGAGGTAGTCGTCCATAAGTGGTTTTAGCCTTCGAATTTCCTAAGAATACGGTCCTGCAGCCCGAACATGCGTTTTTCCTCGGGCTTGGACCCATGATCATACCCTAAAAGATGAAGGATTCCGTGGACCAGGAGCATGGCCACTTCGGATTCCATTGTTTTTCCGGCCTTTCGGGCCTGTCGTTTGGCCTGGGGCAAGCTGATGACGACGTCCCCCAAAACCCTTTTTTCCGCCCCACCGGTCTTAAGCTTCTTCCCTTCCAAAAGCGAAAAGGAAAGCACATCGGTTGTTTGGTCCTTCCCCCGATATTGGCGGTTCAGTTTTTTGACCTGGGCATCGCCGGTGAAAAGAACGGATAGCTCACAAAGGTTGGCAAAAGCCTTTCCCTTGACCTTCGTTAGGGTCAATTGGGCCAACTGCCGAACCCAGGCAGGAGTAAAAGTTTTTTCTTTTTCGGGCAGACTTAGGAAAAGTTTCACGGGGTCGAGCCATTGGACCCGGCGGGGGGTTTTTGACGGTCCTCATGGGCCTGGTAGGCCCTGAGGATATTCTGGACCAGCCGGTGTCGTACCACGTCTTTCGGCTCGAAATCGACAAACGAGATACCTTCGGTGCCGTCCAGAATTCTCCGAATTTCAATCAATCCCGAAACTTTGCCCGCGGGCAAATCGATCTGGGTGATATCCCCTGTTACCACCATCTTGGAGCCTGTCCCCATGCGGGTCAGGAACATCTTCATCTGCTCGGGGCTGGTGTTTTGGGCCTCATCGAGAATGATGAAGGCGTTGGAAAGGGTCCGGCCCCTCATATAGGCCAGGGGGGCCACCTCCACCACCCTTTGCTGGAACAGGCGCTGGAGTTTTTCGTATTCGACCATGTCATAAAGGGCGTCGTAGAGAGGCCTGAGATAGGGGTCCACCTTGTCCTGCAGGTCGCCCGGCAAAAAGCCCAGCTTTTCTCCTGCCTCCACTGCCGGACGGGTCAAGACCAGCCGTTCTACCTGGCTTTCCCGCAAAGACGCCACGGCCATGGCCATGGCGAGATAGGTTTTACCCGTACCGGCGGGGCCGACTCCGAAAACAATGTCATGGCGTCTAATGGAATCCACATATTTTTGCTGGTTGTCGCTTCGGGCCGCGATGGGCTTTTTACGGGAGGAAACCAGAATTGTCTCATGGGAACCCTGGGGCTCCTCAGCCGCTTCACCCTTGGTTTCGGAAATAAAACGCTGGATGGCCCCCGAAGGCAGGTAGCCCCCATTGCCCTTTTTCAACTGAAGCCGAATGCGCTCAATGACCTGGCTGGCATGGGTTACTTGAATCGGTTCCCCTGAAAGCAAAAGTTCGTTTCCCCGGGCGACTAGGGTGACCGGGAAGGATTCCCGGATGATTTTCAAATTAAGGTCTTTTTCGCCGAACAACTGGACGCATTCCTGATGGTCCTCCAGGGTGATTCGATGGCTGATCGTTTGGGACAACTTCACTCCTCCAAAGGGAAGCAAGAATAGGGTTTAAACCCATTCTAACGGTTAACGGCAGGTAAAAAAAAACTCCCTTTCCCGGTTAAGGAAAAGGGAGTTCGACGGCTAAAAACGTTCTTTACCAGCTGTATTCCACTTAAAAGTAATCAACCGGAAGGGTTTCCCTCGGCTCGGTATGGGGCACATAGACCGGCGTGTCGCTGGCATCCTTGCGGGCCTTGTCCAGGTCGCCCAGACTGAAATCTTTGCGGATCAAGAATTTCTGCTTGGGATAGATCAAATCCGGGTCTTTAATTTGATCCCGGTTAGCCTTAAAGAGCAGGGGCCAAAGGAAGTTGTCTTTGTAAATGATATCCATTCCAGAAATGCCCCAAAGGGTATCGCCCCGTACCACGATGTACCATTCGGGAGGGATCGTGGTTGGTTCCGCGGCTACGGGAGGAGGCGGAACGGCTGTCGGCTCAGCGGTTGGAACCGGGGTAGGCACCGGCGTAGCGACTTCAGCGACCACCGGAGGAGGCGCTTCCACTTCAGGGGCGGCGGGAGGCGGGGCGATGGTTTCGTTGGAATCAGGCTGAACGGGGACTTCTTCTCCCTCGATCCTTTGCTTATGAGCGCATCCAACTGCCAGAACACCTGATAACAACGCCATCATCAACAGTGACTTGGAACCACGCATATTGAATCCCCCTTGATTGCTGGCAAGCAAAGCCTGTTTATTATCCGGTGAGGGGGGAAGGCCGTCAAGTTTGGCCTGATAGGCCAACTAAAACCCAAATATCACCACCAAGACACAAAGACACCAAGAAAACTCACGGTTTTAAACTTAAATCTTTGTTTTGTCGTTCTTGGTGACTTGGCGTCTTGGTGGTGAAAAGAATTTTATTTTCTAGGTCAAATCTTCCAATTCAATCTTAATCTTCAGTTCCTTCATCAAATCCGGGTCGATTTCGGAAGGAGAACCGGTCATCAAGTCGGTAGCCTTGGCGGTCTTGGGGAAGGCGATGACGTCCCGGATGTTAGGCGAGCCGGTCAAGAGCATCACCACCCGGTCAAGCCCGAAGGCCATCCCGCCGTGGGGCGGTGCGCCATAGCTCAAGGCCTTTTGAAGGAACCCAAAGCGCTCGTCCGCGCTTTCTTTCGGTATTTCCAATATTTTGAAAATCTTGGCCTGCAATTCGGTGTCGTGAATACGAATGCTTCCACCGCCTAATTCAAACCCGTTCAAGACCAGGTCGTACCCCTTGGATTTAGCCTTCATGGGGTCGGTATCGAGTAGACTTAAGTCCGCTTCTTTGGGCGAGGTGAAGGGATGGTTCATAGAAAAGATCCTTCCCTTTTCATCTTTACCAAACATGGGAATATCCACGATCCAGCGGAAGGCCCACTTTTCTCCCTTTTCAATCAAACCCTTGCGCTTGGCGATCTCGACCCGCAAAGCGCCCAAAGACCCGTTCACGGTCTCACTGTCGTCTGCGCCGAAGAGGAACAAGTCACCCTCTTCACCCTTCAGTACTTTTAATAACTCGGCTTGGACATCGGGTTGGAAATACTTGGTGATGTTGGAATCCAGCTTGCCGTCTTTCACCTTGAACCAGGCCATGCCCTTGGCGCCGTACTTTCCTACATAAGCGGTTAAATCTTCAAGATCCTTACGGGAGAAATCGGCGCAACCCTTGGCGTTCAGGGCTTTCACTACCCCGCCCCTGCCTAGGACATCTTTAAAGACCTTAAAGTCAGACTTGGCGGCGACTTCACTGACATTCACCATCGGTAGGTCAAAACGCATGTCCGGCTTGTCCGAGCCGTATTTTTCCATCGCCTCTTCAAAGGGAATCCTCTCAAAGGGCGTTTTCAAGTCTACGCCCAGCACTTCCTTGAATACCGTCTTCATAACCCCTTCACCCACCGCGTAGATATCGTCCTCATCAATAAAGGACATCTCGATATCCACCTGGGTAAATTCAGGCTGGCGGTCGGCGCGGGGGTCTTCATCCCGGAAACAGCGGGCGATTTGATAATACTTGTCCAGCCCCGCGATCATGGAGAGCTGTTTGAACAACTGGGGGCTCTGCGGAAGCACGTAAAATTTTCCGGGATAGACACGGCTGGGCACCACGTATTCCCGCGCGCCCTCAGGGGTATTTTTGATGAGAATGGGGGTTTCGATTTCCAGGAATTCTTGGCTGTTCATGTAAGCCCGAATAGCCTGAGCGGTCTTGTGCCGGGCAATGAGCTTGTTTTTCATGGATTCCCGGCGCAGGTCTAAATATCGGTATTCCAAACGGGTTTCCTCGGCCACCTCCACGTCGTCCTCAATGGGAAACACGGGGGTTTGGGAGGGATTCAGAACTTTCACTTCGGAACAACGGATCTCAATTTCGCCCGTGGGAAGCTTGGGGTTGGCTGTTCCCTCGGGCCGCATCGCTACCTTGCCCTTCACGGCTAGGACCCACTCACTGCGGATCAGATGGGATTGCTGGTGCACCTTGTCGGCCAATTGGGGGTCAAACACGATTTGGGTCACGCCGTAACGGTCGCGCAAATCGACGAACACCAACCCGCCGTGGTCGCGGCGGTGGTGTACCCAGCCCATCAGGGTGACTTCCTGGTTGATGTTGGAGGCGCGCAGGTCCCCGCATTTGTGTGATCTTTTCCAGCCGCCGAGCATTTCCGCCACGTTCATCCCCCTGCTGAATAATAAAAAAGCCCCTTAAAGGGGCCGTTTAGAAGAGCCGTATGATAGCACAAGAGGGGTTTTTAGATGTTTGATCTCTTAAAACCTTACATCTATTGTGACATCATTGAAATTCAGCATGACTTTTTAATATTAGCTTGTTGACGGAGCAATTTTCGGGGCAATAGTTTTGAATAAATCCACGATAGGTTCTCCTGGTTTCACAAAGGAAAAATTCAACTTTCCCAAAAAAGACGAAAAAGCTTCTTTGTAGTTTTTTATAAGCTCTTCTCTTTTTTCATCATTATCTTGTTTATTAACAATGTAAAACATTTTCACACATGAGTTTTTCAAAACCTCCGATATATAAAAACGCATCATCACGTCTGATTTCGGAAGAGAATAACCAAGACAATATATTTCTTCACACTTAGAAAGATTTTCAAAAGACGTTCGCCATTGCGCCCTAATGAATTCATTCTTGAAGAATGTTTCTTTGTGAACTGTAGGTGGAACTATGAGTGGAATTTTATCATTACTTGCGCGACCAGTTCGATAAAGTAACCCCGGGGGTAACTTTTTCTGTTCAATTTCAGGAATAAAATTTCCTAAATTGATGTCATAAATCGGTTCTCCGTAAAAATTTTTCGATCCGGAATAGTACCAATTTATGGAGCCATGCAACTTATAAAGTACCATTGGTGTTTCTTGAGGCGGGCGAGAGTTTCGCGGGTTACCTTCTCTATCCAAGGCAAGTGAAACAACCGTTGTGAATAAAGAGTCATAAGAGATCTGAGGGTTCTTAATGTAATGAACGAACAAAATCTCAATCAATAAATCATAATTAAGACTCACAACGCGCGAAGGACCGTTTAGCCATGTGGCCATGGCGGTATGGGACCAATGAACATCGAGCGAATTGCTCACTTCCATTAGTGCTTCTGTTTGCCGTTTTGTGATTGTTTCCGAAATTAATTTTGAAATCACAATAAAAAGCCGACGATTTTGAAGACTAGTTTTTTCGTCTAACCAGGGTTGCTCTTCCGCCAAATATGTCAGAAGTGATTCAATATCATTATTAAAAGCAATACTGTTTACTTTCGATGCATCTTCCGGTTCCAATTCAGAAAGAACATCTTTCATCAATTCTTCAGTAACCGGCATTAACTTTGAAAAGGCTTTTGAAAATCCCGCCCCAACAATATACCCCTTAACCATTTTTACACTCCGGCCATTTCTTTCGTAACCAATTTATTTTTTCAAGTGTTCGTAGTCCGGCCTGAAAATAGAAATTACAGAATCCCAATCAAAAAACTTTTCAACTCGCCTTGCGGAAATCGAACGTTATTCCCAACTGGGCCCCGCAAGCGGCGGCAATCTTTTGCAGGAAGCTCAAAGAAGGAACAGAACGGTAAACGCCGCTTTCCACCCTGGAAATGGCGCTTTGCTTGGTCCCTATTTTCTTGGCCAAGGCTTCCTGGCTTAATCCCGCGTGCTCACGGGCCTTTCTAATGGCACCGGCAAGACGGAACTTTTCTTTCTGTTGTTTCACCAAAATGCGGACTTCGGGATCTTTTTCCAGCTTTCGAAAAAAGGCATCCGGGTTGTAATAGGGTTTACGGTTCTTTTTCATCCGCTAAAACCTCCTTCATTCTTTTGACAGCCAGTTCCAAATCCAGTTTAGACGTTTTTTGAGTTTTCTTTTTGAACGCATGGAGCCAAATCATTTTGGGGCCAGTCAGAAGGACATAAGCGATCCGATACTGTCCCCCGGTTCCCCGAAACTTGATTTCCCAGAGTTTTCCCCCCAATGGTTTGAAAATAACGTAAGGGTATTTTAAACCCTCTTTTTCAATCCCCTCTCGGATTTCAACGAAAAGAGATTGATCATCCTTTGAAAGCCCTTGGATGAACTCCTCCAAGGGATATCGTCCCGAGGAACTACGGTAGAATTCAACCTTCATTATGTAATATAACATTATTGTTATATCCTTCCAAGAGCGTTTTATTCTCTTATTTCAAAATCTTAAAATATTTCCCATCAGGCCTCTTTCTCAGAATAATCCCCAGGTTCATTTCCATCCCAAACCCAATTCACCAATTCCTCGATTTCTTCGGAGCTCATTTCATTTTCAATGGCCACGCTGACCACCTTTTCGACGATTTCTTGGGTTTCGGATAGGTTTTTCGTGACCTTCTCCAGGCGAATCAGGGGAATCGCGTGCCATTCACTAAATCGGAAACCACCCAAGTCAGTTATCCCCTCATGGCATTTATAAATACTTTGGATAATCGCCTTTTTTGCAGGTTCATTCAGAAGCGCCATGACCGGAAAGACTTTTTCCGCAAGGTCAGGGTCCCTAGCCAACCTCATCGCGTTTTCCGACACAGTTCTTTTAGGATTAATCTTCAAAGCTCTTTCTATGCACTCATAAAATTCAATCCAAGTATTAGGTCTGGTAACCCGATCAAGCATGTTCATGAGCCTGATGGCTTTCCACTCATCCATGTCGGAATGTACGTTGGCTTGAAGCATCGGCATACCCAATTTCTTTGCCGCTTCAAACGTCAGAACACCCTCAAATACCTCGAAATCATGGTCTGGATCTACCTTCCGCTCCTCTTCCAACAGGGTACGTACTCTAATTTCTTTAACAAACCCGGTTAATTTCATGGATAAGGCTTTCCGTTCAATTTCGTCCGGGTGCCGGGGCGAATAAGTCCAAATTTTATGAATCCGGATTCGGTTAACCGGAACTTGTTTATATTCAGCTTGTTGAAATTTTTCATTTTCTATACCCGGCGCCTCGTCCTCCTGGCCTTCCGAACCATATTCCTCCGGGTCATGGCCTTCCTGAACCCAGCTAACTAAGGCCTTTACCCCTGCCTCGGTCAACTCCTGGCCGATAGCCACCTCCAAGGTCCGCTTCACCTTATCTTGGGTCTCAGGAGTTATGGCCGGATAGGGCCATAGCTTTTGGGTTTCGGCTCCAACGGCCTTTACCCCAGGTTTGAGACCCGACCCGGGCCCCAGATCAGTTAGTTGAGAGGCCGCCCTCTCCGAAATACCCCAAATTCCCTTATTTGAATTGTTAGCGTTGCTAACAATTAAGGCCCTTGCCCCCGAGTTTAAGAGAGGTAGAAGCTTGATAGCCCTGTTCACCTTCGTAATATCCATCTTCAATTCGACGGCGACCTGCCTTTGGGTCAGGTTCGGGTCGGCCTGGATCAACTGTTCAATACTCTGGTAAGCCGCCCACCAGCCCCTGTCCCGGACATCATTGTCCAAATGGGTGATCTTGACCGCCTCTTTTACCGTTGGGTTCAGGATGAACCCAGGTACGGCTTCCCTCTTTAGCCGCCCAAAGGCCCGGTACCGGTTCTCCCCGGCCAAAATCTCCCAATTAAAATCACCCACCGCCCAGGGTTGGCCGTCCCCCCTTAGGCGGGGGTTATCCGGGTGAAGCTGGACCCCACCCGCAAGGGGGTTCGCCCTATCAGCCCGAACCTTAATTGGGTTCAAAAGCCCGCTCTGGGAGATATTGTCGGCTAGGTCTTGGATTTCATCATCGGTGATGGCCGGACCGGGGTTGTGGGGGTTGGGCCGGATGTTCTTGAGGGGTATCTGCTGGGTGCCGGAGAACATTTCCGGCAGGAGAGCCAAAACTTCCTTGAGTTCGACGGGCATAGCGACCTCCATTAGAAACAGCAAAATAGATTCAAAAACGCGCTCAATTTGGCGCCAATGATAATTTATTTAAAAATGATATTTTGACAATGGGCCTGGCGGGTGGATTTTAAAATTTTACAGGCGAGAAATAAAAAGAGGGGTAAAAGAGGACAACATTCGTGCAATTTTTTATTCCGAAGGGTATGGAACCATCAAAAAATTAAATAGTCAGTTCCTTCAAGCCGCAGCCGTAACGGCTTCCAGAATTTCCGCGATTTTCCTTTTCAAGGAATCCATGCGGACGGGTTTGGCGAAAAAGCCGCTGATCTGGAAGGTTTGAAGGATATAGTCCTTTTCGATCCCCTTGTAGGCCGAAGCCACTAGGATAGGAAGTCTCGGATGGTCCTTGCGCACCAGGGGGATCATTTCAATGGCGTGCATATCGGGCATTTTCACATCAGTGAGGAGAAGGTCCACATGAACGTCTTCGAGTATGCCCAGCGCCTGCATTCCGTTCTCCGCCGTCAGGACGCGGTAACCGGCTTCTTCCAATTCTTCGATATAGAGAAATCGGGAGGCCGGTTCATCTTCCGCTACCAAGATTGTAAATTTTTTTGTTTCCATGTCCTGCCCCTTTAACTGTTGCCTTCCACCGGAAGGTAAATCCTAAAAGTGCTGCCCTTGCCCAACTGGCTTTCCACATCCAGCGTCCCTCCGTGGGACGCGATGATTTTGTGGCAAACGCTCAAGCCAAGGCCTGTCCCCGTGATTTTGGTGGTGAAGAAGGGATGGAACAATTTCCCAAGGTTTTCCTTCGGGATACCGCATCCGCTATCTTCCACCGCGATGGAAACCATTTGTTCCTGAAGAAACAACCGCTCGTAGATAACCCCTTCGCTGATCGAATCCGAGCCCTGGGGCACCAGCCCATTCATGAGGTGGGTCCTCAAGGTGAGCCTTCCGCCATTGGGCATGGCCTGGATGGCGTTCAAAAAGAGGTTCAATAGCACCTGGCGGATCTTGACGATATCGAGCGGAACCGAGGGCAAATCCTTGAAAAAATCCCTTTCCACCGTTATTCCCGCTTTCTCAAATTTTTGCTGAAGGAACGTCACGGCTTCCTCCAGGAGAGGGTGCACATCCACGGGCGCCTTATGGGCCTTGTCCGGGCGGCTGTATTCCAGCACCTCATTGACGATGGTATCCATGCGCTGGACTTCCTCCGTGATCACATCGGCGTATTTTTTGAGCTTGGGTTCCACCAGTTTGGCCGAGAGCCTTTCGGAGAAACCCATGATGGCGTTGAGAGGGTTCTTGATCTCATGGGCCACCCCCGCCGCCATTTCCCCCAGAGCCGAGAAGCGCTCGGAGCGGGCCAATTGAGTTTCCATCTGGCTTAGAAGGGTCACATCCTTAATGGTGGCGATAGCCCCAATCACATCTCCGTTCCCGGCCCTCAGCACCGAAGTTTCCAGGGTTATCGGCACGATTTCCTTGTTAACCGTCTTCAATTCCATATGCTCTTGGATAAAACTTTTTCCTTCCGAAAGGGTGCGTTCAATCGCCTGGGCGACGCTTTTGAGGCTTTCCGGAAATTCCTCCAGTTTTTTATCGGCCATTTCGGCTTCCACCAAACCAGTGATCTTTCGGCATCCGGCGTTGAAGGTGCGCACCTTTCCATCATTTCGAACCACAATGATTCCTGTATGGAGGGATGACAGGATGCAATGGTGGTACTCGAGGAGCGATTTCAGATTGCGGTTCATTTCCGTCAGTTTCTGAGTGGACACATCAGCCTGACCGGCCAGGAACTGATTCACATTCACGAGATGGGCCTTTTCTTCCACGTTTTTTTTGGTTTCCATGGCCATAAAACCGCTCATGGCCGCGGCCACCAACAGGAAGGGGAACCGGACCAGGAAGCCCGTATCGGAGGAGATGAAGGTTCCCGTGGTTTGGTACTGCAAAAAGGCGTAAAGGACGCAGGCCACCACCGCCACCGAGAAGACGCTTTTGACATCTTGGGAAAGTGCGGAAATGAAGATTGTGATGAAAAAAATGAGGAGAAGGTTTGTCTCGCCAGCACCGGAAATATACAAACCCGCGGTGATAAAAAGAGTATCCGCGACAAAAAGGATAGAAAGGACCGACTTATTCTCGAACCATTTGGATTTAATGAAAAACATTCCAAGGATGGAGAACGAAAAGAAGGCCAGAAAAACCTCCACACCCGGCTGCAGAAGGGAAGGGTTTTTCTTTTGATTAAAATAAAGAAGAACAAGAATCACAAAAAACGCCAACAACCGGAACAAAACCAGAATATCCTTCACGCTTAACGGGCGCTTGGTACGGGGAGCAGGAGACGATTCCATTTCTGAAGGAAGAACCGGTCCGATAGGTCTTGGTAAGGCAACGCTGTTGATCATGTCACTAGTTAAAGCAACACCCGTGCCATAAGTAGCACGATCAAAAGTAGAACATTTTTATAGATTTTGACTTTGATTAGAATTTCAAATGAGTGCTTTTGACTCAATGGGTTTTTTTTACCCATTCTTTCGGGGAGAAAAGCATTTGTCTCGTAAAATTCGAATAGATCAAATTTTAAGGATTTTTTCTTTAAGCTCTGACACCGTCATCTCCTGATCCTGACGGGTGGAAAGCTGGCGGACCTTGAACTTCTCGGAGCCGGACGTAAAGGCCGTAACGGCGTATTCAAACCCGTTTTTCTGGGCGCCTTCCAACTGTTGGCCGATCTTCTTTTCCTCTAAGGCTGTTTCAACTTGGATTCCCGCAGAGCGTAAGTTCTCGGCCAAGGCCAGGATGTCTTTTTCAGGTTGGCTGTTATTGACGATAAACACTGTATTTCGCGTATCGAGAGTTGCAGATTTATCTTTCTCCATCAGAATTGTCAAAATGCGTTCAAAACCCAGGGAAAGACCCACCGCCGGGGTGTCCTTGGGCCCTCCCAATTTCTCAATCAGGCCGTCATAGCGCCCCCCGCCCCCAATGGAGAATGTGTATTCCTTGTCCTCAACGTTGATCTCAAAGACCGGGCCCGTGTAATAGTCAAAACCACGAACCAAAAGCGGATCAAAGACCACATTGGCGTCGGGATTTACTTCCTTCACCCGCACTTGGATGGATTTGATCTTGTCTCCCAACTCATTGATTTTGTTTTCTTTAAAGTCCTTCAGGTCCAAGAAACCGCTTTTGGCGCTGTTGAGGAAGAGGAATATCTTTTCGGCGTTATCGGCATCCAAACCTAAGCCGTTGATTTCTTTCTTAACGCCCTCGAAATCCAGTTTGTCCATCTTGTCGATGCATATAGCGACTGAACCGATTTTTTCGACGGGTGTACCAATTCGGCGAAGAATGAGGGTGAGGAGACCTTTGTCGCTGATTCGGATTTTGAATTTACCGACATTCAGCGCCTTCAAGACCCGGTCGGTGGCTAAAAGAAGTTCAACTTCATAAGTATCCGTTGCCCCACCTACGATATCGATATCGCATTGGTAGAATTCACGAAATCTACCCTTTTGTGGCCGGTCGGCACGCCATACGGGGCCGATGTGGTAGCAACGAAAGGGTTTGGGAAGATCATTTGAATGATTGGCGTAATAGCGGGCCAGGGGGACCGTCATATCGAAGCGAAGGGCCATGTCAGTAATATTGCTCTTTAACTGTGCGATCGCTTGTTCAACGGAATCGTTTGTTGTGTGACCATGCGCTATTTGATTTCTTAACGCGGTAGATAGTTCATCTCCGCGTTTTTCAATCTTAAACATCAACTTCTCGTTCTCGCCTCCGCCCTTGCCTTGCAAAACCTCGATGTTTTCCATGACAGGGGTATCAATAGGCTGGAAACCATAAAGTTGGTAGTGGGATTCGATGAGGCGGATGAGCTTTTGACGAAGAAGGGCTTCCTTGGGAAGCCAATCCCTCATGCCCTTGGGCGGGCCGAATTTGGTGTTATCACTCACAAAAACTCCATTTGTTCTGTCATTGCGAGGAATGTCCCCTAATAGGGGACGTTCATGACGAGGCAATCTCAGTTTAAATAAAGCTTCCAGCAGTAACCAGCAAAACAAGCCATGGACTGGGATTGCTACGCCGCAAAGATCGCGGCTCGCAATGACACCTTTAGGCCTTTACTGAACCTGCTGGTACTTCCCGCCCTTGATTTGCAGTATGGGCACCTGCTTATCCGCCTCACCCTTGTCGTTGAAGCTGGTTTGGCCGCTGGCCCCGTCGAACCCATTAATCTGGCTCAATTGGCTCCGTAGGCTGTCCCGGTCATTCGCCAAATTCATGGCCTGGAGCAGCAGCTTGGCCGCGTCATAGGATTGGGCCGCCAAGAGGTCGGGCTTGAGGGCATAGGCCTTTTGGTAGTCGTCGGTAAATTTCCGGGCCATGGAATCCTGGCTGTCGGCATAAAAGCCCGTAACAAAATAAGCCCCTTCCACATCCTTAGCCGCTTCTTGCAATACCGTGGGGTTTGCCCAGAGATGGCCGCCCAGAAGAATGGGATTCAAGTCATAAAAATGAATCTGGGCCGCCAGAAGTGGAACTTCCGCCGCATGGGCCGGAAGATAGAGGGCCTGGTATTGAACTGTTCCCTGGCCCGCGTTGGGTTTGTAAATGCCGTAAAGCATGCGGCTTTGGTAAATCTTGATGTAGTCGGTCTTGTCGTCCGGCAAAAGATAAGCTTCCAGGTTGATGGAATAGTTCCAGGTATTGTCCGCCGGGTCATTATCCGCAGGTGGGTCGGTTTCAACGATCCGGCCCGTCACCAACACTTGGGCCTTGAGGTCCTGGCCAATGGGGCCCCAAATCGACGCGCTTCCCGCCCTGGTATTGCCCTTAAAATCCGGCGGCAGGCTGGTTAAGGCCTGTTGAACTAGGTCATCCGTCCTCAATTGAAAATCGGTTTGTTGCGTGAAGGCAGCCCTGAGGCCGGCGTTAATGGTGGCGGCGATCGAGGGGCAGGTGGTATTGGTAAGACCTTCCACTAAGGGAATCAGGCCGACAGGAGTGGGAAGGGTAGAGGGTCCCGAAGCGGGTTGGACGGAAGGGGAAAGGTCCCGAACTTTGAGAAGAATTTTCCCGATTTCCTTACTGAGGTTGTAATTCATCTGATCCATCCGGCGGTTGTTTTCCCGGTCGTTTTCTTTGGAGGCGTCCGGGTCCTGCCCGCCTAAGGCTAATATCTGTTTTTTGAAATCGGTGGAACCGGCGGGGTAGGTGGCTGAGGCCGAAACGGTGGCCCCCAAAGCCTCAACCGTTTGGGTGAAGGCTTGGGCGAGGGTTTGGCCGTAGGTATCCTCGGGCGATAAAACCCCGAAGCTTTTGATCCCCAGTTTTTGCACCGCGTAACGGGCGATAGCCCTTCCCTGCATCTCATTGGTCATGGAGTTGGAAAACACATAACTTCCCAATGAAGACAATCCGTCACGAGTATTGGTAGGCGATATCAAAACAACCTTTTGCGCGTTGGCCAAGGCCGCGACCCCTTCAATCTCCTGGGGTAACACCGGGCCGATAACCGCATCCAGGTTGTTATCCTTTGAGAGGTCCTGAAAAACCTTTACCGCCTGAATCGGGTCCCCCGCCGTGTCTTTCACTTCCAAGTGGGTATGCCGCTGTGCCCCGCCACCTTGGTTGGCGTCTTGAACCGCAAGGGTGATGCCGTTCACCACCGAATCCCCAAACTCTTTCCGGTCCCCCGTGCGGGGCGCCAAAACTCCGATGTTCCAGGTCTTGCCCTGTTGTTGGTTTTTCAAAGCCTGGATTAAAAGCTGGGCGGCGGAAACGGATGGGTGCTGTGGGCACTGCTGGATGAACTGGCCCAAATGATCCTGGGCTTTTTCGCTATCGCCCCCCTGGGCTTCCTTGCTCCCCAATTGGAAAAGAGCCGTGCATTTTTCCGGGGAATCGGGGTAATTGGCGACAAAACTTTCCAGGTCTTCCAGTGAAAGACAATAGGTCAAAATAAATTCCATCATTTGTTTTGAATCAGCGGCATAGGTAGTTTGAGGATATTTAAGGACTTCCTGAAAAGCGGAGAGGGCCGGCAAATAGGCCTTTTGGGCGTAGTAGACCTGGCCCAGCATGTATTGGGCCTTGTCAGTTTGGGGAAGCCCCCCCTGGACGGACAGAACCTGCTTGTAGGTTTTGAGGCTGGAATCCAGGTCGTTTTGGTTGAACTGATATTGGGCGATGGTTAGAAAATCCCCCACATTCTGTGAGTTAGGCGCGGCGGGCCCGACACGGATCTGAGCCGAAAGGTATTCCGCCTGGGCGACGGCGGGATGGATATCCCCCAAAGCGGGGACGGCGGGAATAGCGGTTGAGGGAACAGGCGTAGCGGCCGGAAGGCCTTGCAAGGATGGAATGGTTTTAACTTGTTCGGTGGCACAGCCGCTAAGGACGAGAAACCCCGCCAGCAAAAAGAAAATCTTGTTCATTTAAATTCCCTTCTGAAGAATTTCGAGCATTTCGACGTCCAATGGGCCCGTTTGCCCATCCGCGGACTTGGGACAAACCCCAAAATCCAGCCATTTGTAATTCCAGTAGGACCAGCCTATGCCCAATTCCTTGAAAATTCCAACCACGTCTTGGGTCCATTGGAGACGTGTAGCGCGGGGGGCCTGTTCATACACTCCGAATTCCCCGCAGTAGAGGGACGCGCCTTCCTTGACCAAGGGCAGGATGGGCTTGAACCAATCCCGAAGCGAATCTTTGTCCCAGTGGCGGTTTCCTTCTTTCATGAGGAAGGTACGTGTGCCCTGGGGGATTTCCTTGGCGAGGTATTCTTCGGTTTTAGGAATCTTGCCCGGGTAATCCACCCTTTCGGTATAGGGTGCCCCGTCGTGCCACCAGGGCGCCGACTGATGGGTCACAAACATGGGCGAATAAAAGTGAAAACTGTAAACCAAGCGGTCATCCTTCAGCGAATGATACAGGTCCGGAACCCGGTCAATATTGCCCCAAAAGGTGGATTCGATGACCACGACACGGTTCGGATCGGCCTTGCGGATGGCCTGAAGGGTCCTTCGGGCCGTCTTGTTCCAATCTTGGGAATCCTTCGCGGTGGGTTCATTCAAAATATCAAACCAAATTCCCGTTCCGAAACCCTTCAGGTCGCGGGCCAAATCTTCCCAAAGATCACAAAAGGAATTTAAATCCTCTTCGTTCCGCCACAAATTTTCAAGTTCGGGTTTGGCGAAGGAGTGCCAGGGAACCTGGTGAAGATCCAGAATCGTTAAAAGGCCGGCCGATCTGGCCCATCCTAGGAATTTCAACAGAAGCTCCCACCTTTCCTTGTTGCGGGGGCCTAAACCGCCGTTTTGGTACAGCCAGGGAGCGTCCAGGGGAAGACGGATGGAGTTAAAACCCCATTTGGAGATGGTTCTGAAATCCTGTTCGGTCAAAAAATCCCTGACGTGGCCGTCGGTGAGGTTGGATTGGGAAATCCAACCGCCAAGGTTGAAACCCACGGGGCGAAAGGATGGAAGAGGGGACATAAAGCTTATAACCTGCCGGGTTAAAGGATGAACAAGGATTGTATCGGGGGAGGAACTCATTTGGAATTGGATTCCATTGGCAAAAAGTGAAATCGGTACAGCGGAAGAAGGAGGGTTGAAGGTGAAATCAAAACCTTGGACGATTCAAATTTTCACGCCACCCAAAACATTAAACCCCCGTGTGACCGAAACCGCCCTCGCCCCGGCGCGTCTCATCGAGCTTCGAGACCTTTTGAATCTTCGCTTGAACAACGGGGGATATTAAAAGTTGGGCCACCCGGTCGCCCCTCTTGAGGGTCACCGATTCTTTTCCCAAATTGATGACCAAAATTTTTACCTCGCCCCGATAGTCTGAGTCGATGGTTCCGGGGGCGTTGGTGAGGGTCAACCCCTGTTTCATGGCCAAACCGCTTCGTGGCCGGACGCAGCCCTCGAAACCGGGCGGAATCGCCATTTTGAGGCCCGTGGGTACCACGCCCCGGTCGCCCGGCGCTAGGACTAGTTCCTCCAACAGCGCAGCCTTTAAATCCAACCCGGCCGAGCCTTCGGTGGCATAGGCGGGCAAGCCCATATCCTCATTGCCAGGGAGGATTTCGATTTCAAGAAGGGGTTGTTCCATGGGTTCTAGTGAGCTGTCAAGTCTGTGGGATGGAGGCGCGGACCTTGTCCTTCAGGGCCTGAAACGCCTCGGGACTGTAGCAAAAGTAAGGATACTGCCGATAGGCCAGCACATCCCGGGTTTGCTTAAGTTGCTCCAAATCCATCTTGCCCTTTTCAAGGACTTTTAAGGCTTCGGTCAGCCCCTCGTACAGGGTTGGATTGATTGTTTTGATTTTCATGGACGCTTCGGTTCTTTGTGTGGGATTTTTGAGCAGTTCCACCCACTTCACTTTTTCCGCCGCCATTTTGGCCAGTTCCGGATTTTTCAGGCAGGTTTGAAAGGCCGCCTGCATAAAGGGAGGCAGTTCGGTTTTCCATGTTTCACTGCGGGTGAAAAGGTATTCAGGATTCTTCTCAAGGATTCGTTCCCAAGACAGGATTTTTTCTTCGAAAGAAAGGATCTTGTCCATGGATTCACTTTCTTTCGGGTCCACCAGCCAGGTGGCCGTGGCGGTTCCAAACACAGGCGGCTTCACCCCCAGCACCTTCTCAATGAATATATCGTTTACTTCCTCGTAAGAACTTCCCCCCATGCCATGGATGAAGAAATCACAAAGATACATGCGGCAAAAAAAAGTCTGGGGAAGAGCTTTGGGCCATATCTTGATGGGCAGGGTGGCCAATTCGGCTTTCAGATTGTCATGGCTGGCCTGAAAGGTTCCTTCGCCGCCCTTGATCTTGAGAACCAGGTGCCGCCCGTCGTTTTTGGCCCAGAGTGACTGCCTTTGGTTGTATTTGGTCATGCCCCAGAAGGGTATCTCAAACCACCAGCTCTCGAATTTCAGGTTGGGCAGTGGGGTCAGGTCATGCTTAATGCCATACCTTGCGCGGTAATCGTTGAGGGCCTTGTTGTAAGCCTCGGTCAGTTCAGGCAGATGGGACATCCAATAGGAAAGAAATTCATAATAGGGATCGGTTTCCCAAAGGCGGTGGGCTTCCAGGTACAGCCTTTGGGTTTGGCTTAGGGCGTCCAGGTATTTCAGGGTGGAAATATGAAACTGATTCCAGGTTGAATTTTTAAGAAGGTCCTTCAAAAGCCGGTCTTCGATTCCCTGCATGGCGGTCTTGACCGAAGCCGGACAGTAGGTTTGGGCCTCGGAAAAAATATGTTTGAGCGCCTCGTGGTCGGGCGCCGGCATCATGGCATAGGGGGTTGTTTTTTCCTGTTCGATGAATTCTTTGTTTTTGTAGAAATGGAGAACCTTCTTGCGAGCCTTGCCGTTATCTTCCACCTCAGGAAGATAATGGAGATACTCAATGGCCAGAGCCGTATCGGTCAATTTATGGCAGGCGGTTCCTTGGACTGATTCGGCCAAATAGGAGGCGGCCAAACACTTGGTCCATATGCCGGGATGGAAAAAAATGGGCTGGTGCCCCGAAAGAATGAGAGGCTGGTCCGTGGGCAGTTTCAGTGCCGCGCGAACCTTCAGCGCGTTCTGGCCCCAAACCAGACCCTTCACGGCCTTTTCACGATTCCGAAGAGCTTCTTCTTTCCAAGCGGAAAGGGGCGGATTGAAAAAAAGGTCCCCGTGGCGTTTTGGAATCTGGTCCGTGAACTCAACCATGAGGACGTCCTTTCTTAAATCTTGGCCTTGGCCAAGGGCAGACCTAATGACTTGGCCTCCCGCTCCATCACTTCCAGGTAATGGTTCAATCTTTCGTCCCGGGTGGCAAACCGGTTGTTGAAATTCCGGGTATGGTCTTTATAAATCAAAGGAACCGCGCATTCGGTAACGGTCAACCCGGCCTTGGCAGCTTGAAGCCAGAGCTGGATCGGAAACCCGTAATTAGTCTCGGTCAAGGTCAGTTTTTTCAACCCCTCCACCCGATAGCCTTTAAACCCGCAGAAACTATCGGTCAGATTATAACCCGTTAAATGCCTCAACTTCTCCGTAATGATGGTGTTGACTTCCAACCTCTCGGGCGGCGGATGATCGGTGGCCAGGAGGGGGTTCAAATAGCGGCTTCCTGACACGATATCGAAGGCCCCCAAATCCTCCAAAATTTTGGGGATAAAAGCCGGTTCATGTTGTTCATCGGCGTCCAGGGTGACGCAGGAGGAATAACCATGGTTGATCACGAAGCGAAAACCATCCATCAAGGTTTGTCCATAACCCTGATTTTCGTCGTGGCGAATAATCGCTGTTATCTTCAATCGTTCCAGAATCGAGGGCGTGGCGTCGGTAGATCCGTCATCCACGACCACCACATCGCCTCCCTTAAAATCGGAAAGCTTTTTGACGACCCTTTCCAAAGTGGGGGCTTCGTTATAGACAGGCAGGAGAATAGCGTACCGCATTTTAAAAGGAAGCTCCCTTCGGCGAATCAATCCCTTTGATTTACGAACCTTTGATGGGGAATTCAAGACAATAACCCTACAAATCCCTTAACGCGGTTTTTCCGCTATTGGGGAAGGGTCGCGATATCCGAGGGGGTGGGTTGAACGATATCAACGGGAACCAGCTGGATGGAGGGAGTAGGTGTGTCGGCGACCTGAACGGCGGGTGGATTTGCCGCAACGGGAGGAGCAGGCGATCCATTTGAAATAACCGGAAGCGAAGGAGGGGCGGAAGCCCCTGTATCCGTATTAGAATTCTCGGCCGGTTTGGGCCCGCTCCACATGTTGTTCTTGTCGGGAACCGGCGTGGGGGTGGGAACCGCCTGACTTTGCTGAAGCTTGGCTTGGAAGGCAGCTTCTTGTTCAGCTTGTTTTTTCGTCAAGAGGGGTTTTCGGATATCGTCGATATGCTTTTGGACCGACGTATCCGACGGGTTCAGGGCCGCGTATTTTTGCCAATGGTAAAGAGCCAAACCCATCTCGTCGTTGCGTTCATAGATTTTCGCCACTTGCCGGTGGGCTACCGCTTGACGGTCGTCAAATGAAAGAATCTTCATGTATTCATTGCGCGCGTTGGGCCAGTCCCGGAGATCCTCATAATGCTGGGCCAGCTGATAGTGAGCCGGGATGTTGGAGGGATTCAAATCGGTCGCAGCTTGATATTGCTCCACCGCTTGTTTTCCATGACCTTCTTGGGTGTAAACATCCCCCAATTTCGACCGTGCAGAGGTATTTAGGGGGTTTACCTCCAGGGATTGGCGATAATAGGCGAAAGCCTCTTCATTTCGGTTCTGGGCTTGGTAAATGTCGCCCAAACGTTCGTAAACTTCCGAATTTTCAGGGAAGGCTTTAATTGCTTTTTTAATTTCATCGGTGGCTTGGGAATATTGTTTTTCGGCCAGGTAGGCCAACCCCAAATTGTAATGGGCCGAGCCTAAGCTGGGGTCCAGGGTCAGGGCTTTGAGGGCATATTGGATGCACAAGGGATAGGCCAAACGCTGTAAATAAACAAAAGACTTGTTGGAAAGGGCCTCGACATAGTTGGGTTGGACGGACAGTGCCTTGTCAAACTGCTCCATCGCCTGATCGTAAAGGCCCCGCTGGGCATAAATTTTACCGAGGTTATTGCGGGCCTCAACGTCATAGGGATTCCGTTCCACGGCCTCTTTTAAATAGGTCGTAGCGCTGTTGGTTTTGCCTTCTTTTAAGTAAACATTGGCTTTATCCAAATAATACTGGCTATCAGGCTCGCCGCCCGCCGCCAAAGAGGGGAAAAAAATGGAGAAAAGGGCCGGAATAAGGAAGGGAGTAATATGGCGCGGAAAAGGGGACATCCTGACTCCTCAAATAACTGAAGGCCTGAGTAACAAAGGAGAATCGATTTTAAGGGAGGGGTTCAGGCCCGTCAACGTGCAAAACCTGAAGCGTTCCGCGTTTATGGATGTTTTACGCTTTTTGAGCTTCCTCTTGCGCGAATCGAAGAAATAGTTTCAATTCCCTTTGTGAGGATGCCTCGGCGTAAAGACGCAGGAGGGGCTCGGTTCCTGATGCCCTTGCCATAACCCATCCCCTTTCCATTTCGAGCTTCACACCATCCATGGTTTCAACCCGCAAAATTTTGTTTCCGCCGATTTGCGCGGGATGTTTATGACGGAATCTTTCCAAAATGACTTGCTGTCTCTTCGGGGAAACATTGGAAAGGTCCACCCTTCCCGAATAAAAAGGCCCGAACTCCTTTTGAAGAAAGTCGACGGTTTGTGTGACTGATTTCCCTAGAAACGAAAGGGCTTCCAGCAGCAAAAGGCCGGACAACAACCCATCCCTTTCCGGAAGGTGCCCTTTTACGGCAATGCCCCCGCTTTCCTCCATGCCTAAAAGCACGTCTTTTTGGAGCATCACACCGCCAATGTATTTGAACCCAATGGGGGTTGTGGTTAAGGGGATTCCCCATTTTTGGGCCATACGGCCGATCATGAGGGTTCCTGAAACGGTCTTGACCACTTCCCCACGCATTTTTCGGTTCACCCACAGGTGGTAAAGAAGCAGGGCATGAAGTTTATGTACATCCACAAATCGTCCCTTTTCATCCATCATTCCGATGCGGTCCCCGTCCCCGTCGGTGGCGAATCCAACCGAGGCTTTCAGCTTCCGGATCGCCTGGGAAAGGGGTTCCAGGTTGGGTCCGATGGGTTCGGGCTGTCTTCCGCCAAAGAGGGGGTCCGGGTTTGCAGCCAAGGTCCAAACCTTGGTCCTGCCCCCCGAAACCATTTTTTCAAAATGTTTTTCACCCGTTCCGTGCATCGAATCCACAACCACTTTAAGACCCGAACGGCGGATAAGTTTTAAGTCCACCTTCGCGGTTAGGATTTTCAAGTAATGCTCCAGCCAATCCCTCGAGTCAATCTTGCCCTTTTGCCCTAATGGTGGGTCCTTATCCGGAATCGCCTTCTCCACCTTTTCGGTAAAGGAGGAGGGAGCGGAAACTCCGGGTGGAAGCTTGATTTTGAAACCGTTATAGGCCCCCGAATTGTGGCTGGCGGTGATCATGACCCCCGCGTCGGCCCCCCTAGCCTTCAAAGCAAGGGAAAGGGCGGGCGTGGGAAGGACACGGGAAGAAAGGCAGACCCGGTGGCCGAGGGAAGAAAGGGTTTGCGCCGCGGCTTGGGCGAAGGCGCGGGATTGAAACCGGGTATCGTATCCAACAAACACAAGGGCTTTTTTCTTTTTGCCGCTGAGAACCCGGCCCAAACCGAAGGCCGCCCGCCTGACATTGGCGAAGGTGTAAGAGTCTGCAATTTTGGCGCGCCAGCCGTCCGTCCCGAAACGCAAGATGTCCAAGTTACTCTCCCTTAATCCTCATCTTTGATTTCAAGCCTGTAACCAGGTGAATCCAAGTGGTTATACATGAGCCATTGCTTTAACCGCCATTCATATGTTTGTTTGTTGAAGTGGAGATTCCAACCCGGCGGCGTGGTGGAGTTGTAACCATTCAAGGTCGGAATCCCCGACATCATCGATACCAGCATGGCATCCACTTGGTGAGTATTCCTAATTCGGTCCTTCAGATTTGGGCCTAACACCACATAGAAATATTCAGCTTCCTTCGGGATCGTTTGAGCCATGGCCGTGATCCTTTCCCGGTCCCGATCCTTGGGATATCCAGGGAAAGGAAGGTCCCCCATCTGTTCAAACCAAATCAACCCAAGAAAAATCGCCAATAAAGTCCAAGCATATATTTTGTGAGTTGAAGACCTTTTTTTCTGAATCCAATCGGCCACCCTTTGGGTCTCACTAGTCAAAATACAGGATGCGGGCAAAGCCAGAACCAGAAACAGTCGGGAAATACATTTCATGGCGGAGGCCCCGGGAATCAAATGATAAACCATTTCCCATAAATAATTGTGATGGAATATCCGCACTACAAAGGCCGCAGAAATAAGGACACTTAAATAGACAGGAAATTCCAGGGTTTTTAATCTCTCACCCGAGAAGGTGAGGGACTTCCGAATCCCGTTTGAACTATTGAAGTTAAGAGACCTGCCCAAAAGAAAAACTCCAGCCACAATCCAAAAAAGGATAAAAACCAGCCCCAATCCTAACCTGTTTTCCCACTCAAACGGAATGGTGGCCAACCGTGGAAAGCGTGCCAGCCATCCCCAAAACCAATTTTGCTCCCCCATCCAAAAGAGAGCCTTTGGAACCGGAGCCGCTTCAGCGGCGTCTGAAAAAGCTCTCGGGCCTCTCATCTGCAAAGCCGGCAAATAAAGTGCGAGCGCCGGAATCAAGCTGAACAAAAAAACTCCCGCAGAAGCCGCAAAACTCAATCGAAATCGCTTTAGAAACTCCCACCCTTTCCTGCGGTTTTCTTCCCAAATCATCATGGTCAAAACAAGAATCAAAAACCAGAAACAAAAAAACCAAGCCAAATAGAAGGACGTCAAAAACTGAACCCCCAATAGGAACGCCGTGACGGACAAGACCCCAAAGACCTGGAAATCTCCCGCCCGAACGGCATTTCGATAGATCCAGGCAAATCCCATCAGTATCAAGGGAAGGAGGAATTGCATCTGCAGGTCAAAGTGATTGGTTTGGTTGTATCGAATATTGTTGAAACAGTAAAAAGAAGCCCCCACCGACGAGGGAAAAAAACCAAAACCCAGACCCTTTTTAAAAAGCAAGAAACAGGTAAACCATGCAAACACATCACAGGCCATAGCACAGGCTTGAAACGCGTCGTACATATCCAGGTGCGCGAAACGAAAAAGGGAGTAAATCGGGACCGCCGCCGAGTTGGCGTCGTTATAACCCAAAAGACCTTGGGCAGGGTAAAACATAGCGGGAGAAAGTATTTTGGCGTGACCTAGGAAGGATTGGTAATAGTTTTCGAGGATATACATGCAAAAGCGTGAATCGCCAATATCCCCCGGCATGAAATGAAACCCGGTTAAGAACTCAACCCGGTGAAAAGTCCAAATACCCCAAAACAGAGGGATTATGCAGGCGAGAGCATAGAAAAAGGAGGAAGTTTTTCCAGAAAAGATCTGGAGGTTCGGCCGAATATTCATGAGCGTAAGGATGCCATGCGTTTCCGGGACCGAATCATGATATTTGGCTTTCGTCTCCCCAAACGCTTCCAGAGGGTGGCTGAGCCCCATCCACCACCACGCATTTGCGCCCCAAGATAGACTCTTCCAATTTCGAATCCTTCCCGACTTTCACGCCTTCCCACAAAAGGCTTTTGGAAACAACCGCACCGGGACCGATAATGCATTTTCTTCCAATCACGCTATAGGGAAGAATCTTCGCGCCGTCCCCAATGTAACACCCTTCTTCCAACAATACCGGACCCTGCACCACCGCGTCCCTGCCAAACCATACCCTTTTTCCCCGGTAAATATGATTCGCCCCTTTCTTCACGCGGGAAAGAATGGGAAAAGCCCCGCTCAGGACGTCCCATTGGGTGGTCAGGTATTTTCGAGGAGTGCCTATATCCTGCCAGTAGCCCTTCCAAACAAAGCCCCCGAAGGGTACCCCCGCCTGAAGCAGGGCCGGGAAGAGTCCCCTTTCGGCAGAATGGTTGACGCCCGAGGGAATAAAATCCATCACCCCGGGTTCGAAGATATAAACCCCGGCATTGATGGTATCCACCACCGTTTCCTCAGGTTTGGGTTTTTCGAGAAATTTCTGAATTTTCCCTTGGGAGTTCAAAATCACAAGACCATAAGGGCTGGGATCGGGGACCCGGACCAGACCCAAGGTGGCCAGATTTCCCGCCTCGTGGTGCGCCGCCGCCATTTTTTTGAGGGGAATATCAGTGAGTATGTCCCCATTCATGACAACGACCGACGATCCCTTTACATAACGTTCGGCGTTCTTGATGGCCCCGGCGGTGCCGAGGGGGTTTTCCTCAGTGACGTAATAAATCTTCACGCCAAATTTCCGGCCGTTGCCGTAAATTTTTCGGATGTCGTCCGGCCGATATCCCAGGGAAAGAACAATTTCTTTGACCCCCGCCGACTTTAAAAATTCAAATTGGTAGGTCAGAAAGGGAGTGCCGCATAGGGGCGCGACATTTTTGGGAAGCTTATCCGTCAAGGGACGCATCCGGGTGCCCTGCCCCCCCACAAGAATAATGGCCTTCATGTGACGCTCCGCCTTGAGTCTTAAGAGTGAAAGAAAAAAGAAAAGGGCAAAAAGACTACTTCAAGCACCTAACTTCTAGCTGGTTTTTCGGTAGTATTCCACCGTTTCTTTTAAACCAGCCGCCAAACCGTAGACTGGTTCCCATTTTAGATGCTTTTGGGCTAGCGAGGGGTCCAAGAGGCTTTTTTTCAAGTCGCCCAACCGGGCGACCGTATGTTTGGCAGGCTGCGGGTAACCGGTTGCTTGGGCTAAGGTATGAAATAGGTCATTGGTCGTGGTTCCAACCCCTGTCCCGATATTAAAAGTGCCGTTCTGGGGATATTCCAAGGCTAAAAGATTGGCTCGGGCCACATCCTTCACATAAACGTAATCCCGTAGGTTATAGCCATCCCCAAAAATTTGAAAATCGCCGCCGTACAGCATCCTATGGGTAAAGATGGCCACAACCCCGCCCTCCCCCAAGGCGTCCTGCCTGGGCCCGTAGACATTGGCGTAACGCAGCACCACCCTTTCCAAGCCAAAGGCTTGGGAAAAAACATCGGCGTAAAGTTCCACCGAGTATTTACTGGCGCCGTAAACCGAAAAGGGCCTGGCTGGATGAGTTTCCGGAAATGGCCCCGCGTCGGCCTCGCCATATTGAGCGCCTCCGGATGAGGCATAGATGAACTTTCTTACCCCTGCCCTCCGACAAAGGTCCAGAAGAAGAACCGAGCCTAGTACATTCACCTTGACGTCAAAATAAGGATCTTCCAGGGAAGCTTTAACTTTGATCTGGGCCGCGTGGTGGTTGACCACCTCTATTTTTTCATCCTGCATTAACTCCTGCAACGAATCGTCGAGAATATCCTTCTCGTAGAATTTGACTTTAGGGTTGAGGTTTTCTTTTCTACCTGTGGACAGGTTATCCACCACAACGATCTCGTGCCCGGCCTCAAGGTAGGCGTCCACCACGTGACTGCCGATGAAACCGGCCCCACCGGTTACGAGTATTCTCATGACATTATCTCGCGATCAAGAAGGTGAATCCTGTCGGTTTGATTTGTTTCGATCCCGTTATCCTTAAACGGGAAATAAAAAAACGGGATGAAACCGGCCCCTCCGGTTACGAGTATTCTCATGACATTATCTCGCGATCAAGAAGGTGAATCCTGTCGGTTTGATTTGTTTCGATCCCGTTATCCTTAAACGGGAAATAAAAAAACGGGATGAAACCGGCCCCTCCGGTGACAAGAATTCTCATAACACCTTCTTAATCGTAATTTTCATCTCGTTTTCTTTAATAGGCATGTTCATGCTCAAGGATATCCAAAACCGTGCGTAGAATAATTTTGATGTCGAGCAACAAGCTCCAGTTTTCAATGTAGTAAATGTCATATTTCACCCTCTCGGTTAAAGAGGTGTTTCCTCTAAACCCGTTAACTTGAGCCCAGCCCGTAATTCCCGATTTCACCTGGTGGCGCTCAAAATAACGGGGAATCTCCTTTTGAAACTTCTCAACCAAACCCGGCACTTCGGGTCTGGGTCCGACCAGGCTCATGCGGCCCGTTATGACATTTAACAACTGGGGAAGTTCATCCAAACTCGTCTTGCGGAGGATTTTCCCAAGTGCCGTGACCCGGGGATCATTTTGCGCGGTAAAAGCTACGGTTTCGGTACCTACCCGCATAGTCCTGAACTTTCGCATATGAAAAACCCTGCCATCGCGTCCGACCCGTTTTTGATGAAAGAGAATAGGCCCCGGCGAGGTGATCTTGATCCCTACCGCCAAGAGAATCCAAAAAGGGCTCAACAGGAGGATGGCCAGCAATGAAACAATGAAATCAAAAATCCGTTTGAGAGCCCGGTTGTACCAAATATTCAGCGGCGCTTCCTTCATCTCGAAAATGGGCATGTCCAAAAGGACATCGCTCTCAAGGGGGTTCGTAATAAGCCCGAAAAGGTCGGAGATGATTTTATATTTGATGGGGGTGTCTTGAAGGGTCACCAGAAGGGGAAGGAACTCACCATGGACGGAAGCCGGAAGGGCAAATATCACCTCATCGGGTTTTTGTTGCAGGAGAACTTTATCGAAATGAGCCAGATTCCCCACTACCCTGTAACCTTCCACCTCCCCGGAGGTCTTGGATCCCTCTGAAAGGACCCCAGCCACCCGATAGCCCAAGCCTGGATTTTGTCTCAACCGTTGAAGAAAAATCCTGGCCGTTTCGCCCGTTCCAGCGACTAATACCCTTGTGATGCCCACTCCCCGCCGGCGAAGCATGATTTGAACCCTTCTCAAAAGAGTTCTCTCCAGCCAAACGCCGAAAGTAATCAATCCAGCCGAGAAAACAACCACCAAACGGGAAAAAGCGAAAAAATGGACCGAAAAGGTCCCCGCCGCGATCAAAATGGAAGCGATGATGGCTCCCAGGAGGACTTTTCCCAGCTCATCCACTCCTGAAATTCCTCGGCGGCTTCGGTAGAGGCCTAAATATTTGAATACCACCCAATAGATGACAACGACCGTCACCAGGAAGGTTCGGTAATGGGGATAGGACGTCACTCCCTCCACCCTCAACCAACCCGATTTAAAACGTATCCAATCGGCCAAGACAAAACACACGGCCACTAAAAATCCGTCCAGTAAAAAACTAACAGACGCAAAAAGGGATTTGAGCGGAAATTTCATCGATTCCTCAGGCGTATCAGACTTATTTACACCGACTGGAGTGACTTGATGACAAAGGCCATTTTACCCTACGAAAGCCCCTATCCCCATAGGGGCTGTGGATTGAACATGAAAACCCTATTCTTCACCGATCGGCTTGAACCCAAAAAGCCGGCGAAAATAGACCTGGGTCTTGAAAAGAAACCGGGCCTTGGAAAACTGATTGGCCCTTTCCCGAAGGACTTGAGGGTCGAATGGGGTACGGTCGAGTTTTTCAAGGGCTTCTTCTAAACTTTCATCCGTCTGACGGGAGAAAAAGAGGCCCGTGACTCCATCCTGAACCGAATCCAAGACGCCCCCTTCCCCAAAAGCGACCACAGGCACACCGCTGGCCATGGCTTCAACCGGGACAATTCCGAAATCCTCCTTACCGGGAAAGATCAAGGCCTTCGCCCGGGAATAGATATCCGGCAATTCATCCTCTGCTGCCCAACCCTTGAAGGAAACTGTCGATCCGGCAAGGGCCCTCAGTTTATTTTCCTCGGACCCCTGACCCACCACCCAAAGGGGCCAATTCCTTTTGGAACAGACCCTCACTGCCAGCTCGATTTTCTTATAGGGCACCAGAGCCGAAAGGGCCAGAAAATACTCCCCTTTTTCTTTCTTTGCGCGGAACCTTTCCACATCCACCGGCGGATGAAGAACTTCCGCCTCCCGTCCATAAATTCTTTCAATCCGTCCCTTGACCTCGTTGGAATTAGCCAGGAATTTCGTAACTCCTTCATTCGACCTCAGGTCGCAGCGTTGAAGGTAAGGACGAAAAGCTCCTGCCGCCCAGCGTATCGGGGCCTTCGCTTCCTTTCCAAAATAATCGTCGAAAAGGTCCCAGATGTACCGCATAGGCGTGTGGCAATAGCAGACGTGAAGTGCTTTTTTAGGGTTTCGAACCCACTTGGCGCAGGCCGAACTGGAGGAAACGATAAGGTCGTAATCGGAAAGATCAAAACCGCCCATCAACTCCCAAAAAAGGGGAAGGAAATACTGATACCTGGATTTACCGAATGGGATTTTTTGAAGGAAGGAGGTGGTTACTCGGCGTTTCAGAAAAATCGGATCCATTTTTTCAGGCCGATAAACCAGGGTAAAAAGATCCGCCTGCGGAAACAACTCCAAAAGGGCAAGTAGAACCTTTTCTCCGCCCCTCATCCCCGTCATCCAGTCATGAACGATGGCGATTTTCAAATCGAGTCTTCCTTAAAGAGGCAACATTTGGAATGTGAAGGAACGCCGTTCATGAATGGTCTTTAGGAAAAAAAGATAGTCCAAAGGAAAAACAGGATTCCCAGGGTCAAAAGCACCAGGACCGCGCCAAAACCCAACCGAAACCAATCCCATTTAATGGGTCCCCGTTGGGAAGAAAGCGGGGATCTTTCAATATTGTTTTCATCCTGCTGGTGCCCGCAGGATTCCACGGGGTAAGGCTTTTTGTTGAAAGCTTCCCCCCAGCACCTGCGACAAACCACCTTCTGGCAATGGGGGCAAGTCGCGAAGCTTTTGGGGTATAGGGTTAAATTGGTGGTGCAAACCTGACAACGGTTAGGGTCGTCGATGAAACCTGGGTTTTTCTTGGGAACCATGATCAACGACCTCTTCCACTAGGGATTCAATAAAACAGGGACCGAGTTTACCCAACTTTTTCGGGGTTTTCCAAGTTTTTCGGGACTTTCAACTCCGAAAGGGTGGTCATAGATTCTAAAATAGGAATCTGCGCCAAACGGCAGTACACGAGTGACAAGAAATTAGCGAAGCGATCGAGTCCGCCATCCCCCGGAACGATTCTCCCGCTCAACTTGCCTAACACCCCCACGTCCCCGCTTTCCCTCTTCGATTGGATCTCCCATCTTTTCCTTCTCACCCAACCGGGATGAGAAAAAATCCATAGGGCGGCCGCCACGGTTCCAACCAATCTCTCCGGAGAAAGAAAAAGTCCCTTCAAAAGGTTAAAAATCCAATCGAGGAGAAAAAGAGGGGTTAATTTCATGAGAGTGTCGCCGTGATAAAAAGACAGAAGGGTGAGATAACGATTTCGAATGGGAAAGAATTCTTTTTTCCATCCCGGCAGGCGAAATGGCTTTTCACCCTCTCCATGAAACACCTTCGCACCCGGCGCGTTCACCACCAATCTTCCCTTATCTTGCAGTCTGAAACCAAGCTGAGCCTCTTCCCCGCCGAGAAAATAATCGCCCTCAAAAGGCCCCTCCGGGAAAAGATGCCGGGGCACCATGAAGCCACAACCGGTCGGAAAAAACCTTATATCTTTGTCCATGTAAAAGCCCCGTAAAGGAAGACCCAATAAGTTCATCGCGTTGTCACTTTCGATAACGTTCTTTCCCTTCCTTGCGAGAACCTCCGAGGCCACCGCGCCGGTTTCCGGTCCCCAATTCCTAAATGTTTCAACCATCCGTGAAACCCAGTCCGGGGTTGCAACCGTATCGTTGTGAAGGAAAACCACAAGATCCCCCTCGGCCATTCTTCCCCCGAGATTGCACCCGAGGGCATAACCAAAATTTTCTTGGCACTCTAAAATACGGACCTGGGGATAATTGGCTTCCAGAAAGGTGAGACTGGAGTCGGTGGAGGCGTTGTCTACCACAATGATTTCTTCCAGGGGATAGGTCTGGGTACGAAGGGCAAAAAGGCAATTCCATAAAAGATCCGCACCGTTATGGTTCACCACCACCATAGAAACTTTAGGCTGTCCGGCTAAAACCCGGGCGAAGCGCCGGTTTCTTTCGCCCCGACTGCCCCCAAGGGGTAATTTTAATAGAGATCGGGCGCCGGAGGGTTGACGGTTGAAAACATTCGAAGCATCCCCAAGAAAGTCCCCACTTTCGATTTCTTCCGCAGCCTCAACAGAATTTTCTTCCGGCTGTATTCTTATTTTGTGATGGAGTCGGGATTGAGGAGGTTTCGACTTCGGCGTCCCCAACCCGCCGCCCGGTCGCAGCCTAGCCTTCTTTTTAGATTTTGTTTTTGGAAGGACAGGTTGGTTCGCCTGACCGCGACTTATCTTTTTTTCAGGCATGCGATTGTTGAACCAGCTTGAGGGCGGCCAAGGTTTGCCGAGCTGTGTTTTCCATTTTAAATAAAGATATCCGGGTTCTTCCTTTCTCAGCCAAAATCCCCGTAAAGGCGGGTTCGGTCGCGGCCCTTTCCATGGCCCGGGCCCAATCCGTGACATTATTGGGGTCAATCATCCAAGCCGCGTCCCCCACTACCTCGGGTAAGGCCGCCGTATTAGAACAAAGAATGGGAACACCGCAGCCCATAGCTTCCAAAACGGGTAGCCCGAAACCTTCCTTGAGCGAGGGAAAAAGAAAGGCCGTAGCGCCGGAATAAAGCGAGGGCAAATCATCCTCGGGAACATAATGGAGCCATCGAACCTTGTCCGCCAATTGGGCAGAGGATAAAAACCCCATAAACTCATCCCCCACGAATCCCTTAGGACCCGCCAGAATCAGCTCATGATCCGTGTCCGACATTTGTTTGTAGAGAAGGAATGCATGAACTAGGCGCAAGAGGTTTTTCCGCGGTTCCAAGCTTCCAACAAATAGAAAATAAGGTTTAGCCAGGCGGTATTTTTCGCGAACCATCCTGACCTTATCCGGCAAGGCCGGTCTTTGAAAATTCGGGGGAACCCCGTGCGGAATGACCCGAACTTTCCCCGGCTCGAGGCTCGGAAAATGGGAAAGAATTTCCTGACGGTTATAATCGGAGGGAGTGATGATCAAATCGGCGGATTCTTCTTGTTTTCCCAGATTCGACTTTAAATTTTTACCTAGTTCCTCAGGAACCCATTGGGGGTGCGTCAGATGGGTCAAATCATGGATAAAAAGTACTTTTTTACCCTGCTTTTGCGGCAGGGACAAAAAATTGGGGTAAAAATAAACATCCGCCGGCCGACCAATTAGAGCCTCGATAGCGGGAGTCCCCAGGGTGTTCCAAGTCAATCTTAACGCGGCCCAGGGATAATGGGTCACGCTAAGGGCTACATAGCGGTTTTCTGAAACCCGGGCCCTTTCCTCGGGGGTGGGATTGTTCATCCAAACATAGACTTTGTCCTCCTCCAGGACATGAGAAAGCGCCTCCAGCAAATGGGTGAGGTACCACCCAGCGCCGGTCCTTTCACCCAAGAGGCAAGTTCCATCAACACCAATAATCACAGTACGCGTCCTGGAAAAAGATTTGAAAGCATCAACATACACCTCTTGCTGAGAATGGGGAAGGTACAACCCCACTCGAATCAAAAGCTTCTGGCCCCTTTGGGGAGGTTGAAAACTCAGTTATACTGTGCCCCGCCCACAAGCCAAATTTCGAAACAAAGGGCAAGGCGCGACTCGTTTAAATCCAAAACGTGGAGATGGTCGATCCCATGAAAAAATTAGCCTGGATGGTGCTGAAGCCACTTTTTCAACTTCTTCGGCCTTCGTTTGCCTTCAGCGGGGGAAAATACGCCTATTTTTGGCATCCCTACAACATGACCTGGCGCGGCGAAAGGGCCATTGAAATACCTATCGTGAAAAAAATTGTGGATGGAAACCGGAACAAAAGAATTCTTGAAATCGGCAATGTCCTTTCTCACTACTTCGAGTTTCCACACGATATCGTGGACAAATATGAGAAAGCCCCTAACGTCATGAATAGGGACGTGGTCACTTTTCGGCCTCAAAAAGCAGCCTATGACTTGATCCTCAGCATTTCCACTTTAGAGCACGTGGGCTGGGACGAGAAACCGAGGGATTCCAAAAAATTCTTGAAGGCTTTCAAAAATCTCATGGGCCCCTGTTTAAAACCCGGCGGAATGTTGATAGTAACCCTGCCCCTCGGTCATAACCCGGTTTTGGATAAAGCCATAGCTGAAAATCAAATCCGGTTCACTCAAAAGTATTATCTGAAAAGAATAGGCCGGATCAACCATTGGAAAGAATCGGACCAGGAATCGGTCAAAAATTGCAAAGAAATGGACCCATATCCCTTCGCCAACGGCCTGTTCGTGGGCATCTTCCACAAAATCAAGAAATAACCTTCCAATGGTCCAAACCCCTTCATCCATACTTGGGTCGAACAGACTGAAAACCAAGGCCCTGACTTTCATTTTCGCCCTTTTATATTTTCTTTGCGGGGCGGATTTGTTTTTCGCCACCCGGGTGAATGGCTTTAATTTCCGTTGGGGGCAAATCCTCCTGCTCCTGGCCGCTATTCCATCAGGTTTCAACTTCGCAATAAGCCTTCGAGGGAAAAATATTTCAGGCGATCTCCGTCTCAAATTTCTCATGGGCTGGCTACCGTTTTTTACCATTTACGGACTGGCGGCCCTTTTTTCAGCGACCCCATTTTTGACAGGAATCAAATGGGGCTGGGGCCTATTTAACATCGGCTTGGCCGCGCTCATTTGTCTTCAACCCCGTTCGAATGAAACACTCGAAAAAGGATTCGAGGGGGGAATTCTCGCGACCGCGGTCCTTCTTTGGATTCAGGCATTGGCCCTATACGCGCTTCCCTTTTTTACCGTTGTTCATGATCAGGGGGAAGGGAGCCCGTCCGTAGTTTCATGCTTTTCGATTTTTCTGGGTTATGCCCAATCATCCTTCGATTACAAGGGATTGGCGATTTTCAGGCCCCACGCTTTCTATTACGAGCCCTCTTACGTAGGAGCGGCTCTAAGTTTCGCCCTTTTCCTTTTGATATTCCTCGATCTCAAAAGAGAACCTGGAAAAATGGGTTTTTTCCCGGCCATTGCGTTGAGCTCCATTCTTCTTTGCAGTTCCCGAACCGGGATTCTTTCAGTGGTATTGTTTGTTTCGTTAACACTTTATTTCTCGCGCCGACTCCCTGACCTTCACTTTTTCCGTCGTTCCTTGTACAGAGCCATTCTTATTTCACTGATCCTGGTTGGGACCTTTTGCCTTTTTCCCCTGGGCCGCAAATATGTGGAGTTTATTTCAGGACCCTTAGGCGCTGATTCTTATATGAGACTGCACAAGAAAAACTCAAGCGAGCAGGGACGCCTGGAAAACATGATGGAAAGTCTTAGACTCATTTCCGACCATCCTCTTTTGGGGAATGGCGTCACCAAAATCGTTCCAGCGGACAGTGGTGGTTTAAGCCAGTTTTCGGGCGTCACCTGGTTTGAAATCGGCCTGGAATCCGGGATTCTGGGAATGGTGGCCTTCTTATACGCGCTCCTTTCCAATATGAGGTTAGCTTGGAACAAAGCGCCCCCAAGTGCTTTACGGATATTGGTTTTGGCCGCATGGATTATTCACTTCGGGTTCCAATTATTCTTCAGCCAGACTTTTCCCCGTTTAGACTATTGGCTGTTGTTTTTCCTTTCGATCCGTCTCTTGCTGGACTCCGACAAAGTAGAAAAACCAAAAATTCCCCCCCAGGAATTAGCTTCGCACGCCATCTCCCATTGAGGTTTTTTTAAGTGCCAACAAAACCCCTCGTCTCCATCGTGGTTGAAACAGGGACCCACAAGATGGCTGGCCGAATTCATTTTAAGGATATCGCTCGCCGGTATTTGACGGAGGCCCGCAGAACCCTACCCGACTCCCGGTTTGAGATAATCTTTGTCGGGAAAGACAAACCGGAAGAAAAACTTGATAAAAATTGCCGTTTTTTGGAATTTCCCCAAATAGGGTATTACGGCTGGAAAAACGAAGGGGCGATCGCCGCTCGGGGACGTTATCTCATTTACCTGGACAGCGATTGCCGTGTTGAACCCGGTTATTTGAAAATAGCCCTTAAGACATTTAAGGAAAACCCGGATGTCATCGGCTTGGGGGGGTTGACCCTTTACGATGGAAACACTTTCTTTAGTCGTGTTAACACGGCTTTGAATTTTGGCCCTCATTTCAAAAACCCAACCAGGTTCACCCGGCTTTCGGTCACTGTTAATAACATTTGCCTTATCAAAAACGCCTTTCCCCGCCGTCCTTTTGGGCCCTATACCGGCAGAACCGGAGGGGATGCTTTCATCACCCAATACGCTGTGAAAATCGGCAAACCTTTTCTCCAAGTTAGGGGGCTCAAGTCCTACCATGAGGACCAGACCCAAAACTTCAAAACTCTTTTGGAAAGAACGCTACGGGATCTTTTCCAACCCGTACTCACCGTTAAGCCCTCCGGCAAATGGGCCGCTTGGCGGACGGCTCTCTTTAATTGCCCCCTTCTTTTGATGAAACGCGCCCGCCGAGTCCTTCTTTTCGGACGAGCCACGGGGCTAAGCTGGTTGGAAATAATCTGTTCCCCTATCTTTCTGTGTTACTTAACCTTGGTGGAATTGGCGGCCCTTTCCGCCATGACCGTCCGGCCTTCCTTGTTGATAAAATGGCTGAACTTTCAATTTGGTTCTAACTGGATTGAATCTCGAGGAATCCATTGATAAATATTCAGCATTTCAAACCACCCGCAAAACCCCGGGAGTGTCTTCCCGCATTTACCCCAACTTGGGTTAAATAATGCCCGCCCAACCCTGGTTATCCATCGTGCTCGAGACCGGCACCCGGTCTCTTACAGGCCGAATCCCATTCAAGAACATGTTCCGACGGCACCTCGCCGAAACTCGAAGAACCCTCCCCGACTCACGCTTTGAGATGCTGATCGTGGGGGACGGTTTCAACCCCGGCAACCTTCCCAGAAACTGCCGCTACCTTGACCGTCCAGGGATGGGCTATTACGGGTTCAAGAACGAAGGGGCCCGTGAAGCGCGGGGAAAGTACGTGGTGTTCTGGGACAGCGATTGCAAGATCAGCCGGGGCTACTTGAGATTACTCCTGGATCTTTATAGTCAAAATCCAGGAGTTATCGCCATTGGGGGTCGCACCGATTACGACAACCCCCATCTCTGGAGCCGCGTGAACACCATTGTTTGTTTCGGTCATTTTTGCCGAGCGCCACAGAGACTGACCAAGATTTCGGCCATCACCAACAATGTCTCCATCCGCAAAACCGCATTCCCACGTCATCCCTTCGGGCCCCACACAGGCCGGACCGGTGGGGATACCTTCATCACCCAATATGCCGCCCGGAAAGGGGCCCCAATCCTATTTGATAAGCGGCTCTTTGTGCTTCACGAAGATATCACCACCCACACTAGCGCCCTCTTGGAGCGTCTCCTTCGGGACCTTTTCCACAAAGTCAATTGGATGCGCACAGGCTCCAAGTGGGAGGCGCTTGCTCGCGGCTACTGGAACTGGCCCATATTGTCCCTCAAGCGTCTGCGCCGGGTTCTTATTTATCGGAAGGATTATCGGGTGGAATGGCACGAAATGCCCGGAGCCCTCGCAGCCCTGGCCTGGTTTACTTTTTTGGAAATCATCGCCCTGATCTGCATGACTTTCCGGCCTTCCTTGCTGATGAAGTGGTTGAACTTCCAATTCGGTTCCAGATGGATTGAATCTCGAGGAATCCGGTAAAAAAATCTTCAGCTTTTCAAACCACCCAGTAATTTTTTCGCCGCATTGGCCCAATCTTTTTGACGGGCATAATTCATGGCAACCCGTGAGTTTCCAGGCAACCCGACTGCTTTTTCCAGCAGACGGATAAAAGCAGGCCGGTCCTGCGCCAAAAGAGCCGGGCTTTTTAATGACCTTAATTCCCGGGTTGAGGAAGCCACCACCGGCAAGCCGCAGGCCAAGTACTGGTATAGCTTCAGAGGGTTCATGTAATGGATCAGTTCCGGTCTTTCCCAAACGTTATTGGGAATGATCCCCACATCGGCATGGCGCAGATAAGGCGGAAGGTTTTCATATTTCCGGGGGCCTAAAATATGAATGTTTTTAATTCCCCCCAGCCTTTGCCTGGCATGGTTCTCTGGTCCAATGAGGATGAAAGAAAACGATGGATGTTTCATGGCCGCTTCCTTGACCAAGCCAAAATCGAACCAATCTTCCATCGACCCGGCATAAACAATACGAGGCCCGGTCATATTCTTATATTCGAAGGGAACGTCTGTTTTGTCTTCAGCGAAATGGTTGAATTGGACCCCATTGGGTAGAAAAAAATGTCGAGTGGGCTGGAGCGATTGAACGAGGGGTTTTAAACCTTGGGCGGTGTAAACAACCTCTGAAACCGAAAGAGCCAATCCCCGAATCAGACTCCGGACCGAGTCGGTCCCCATTTTCTGGTAACCCTCAGGGTGATCCGTCATGCGATAAACCGACCGTTGGTGGCGTATCTTTCCAAGCCAGAAGTATTGGTAGACGCTTTCGATATAAACGAGATCCACCTCCCCGAATCCGTTTTTAAACGCTTGTACTACAACGGAGGGAAAAGCAGTCTTCCACCAGTTCCGGGCCACCCAACGGCTTCTTAAAAGGGTCCTATTGGTAGGAGTTAAGGGGGCGGCCGGAACATAGGCCCAGAGTTTCCCATTGAGGTCTCTTTGGCCACCGGAGAGGTAAAGTTGAAGACGGGAAGAAAGACTGTGGCTCGCTCCGGGCAATAGATGAAAAGGAGAGATTGGGTCGGAGACAAAGGCCACTTCATAACCTATTTTGACAAATTCGCGGGCTAATTGGTGACTCCCCACTTGGATGGGAGAGTTCCAACTGTGGTAACTCGCCATAAGAATTTTGCGTGTTTTCACTTTAATCCATCATCTCTTCAGCCAATCCATCCCCCGCTCCCCATAAATTTTTAAGCTGGGTCACATTCCCTTTTAAATGAAGTTGATGCCAGACGACCCCGAGAGTCAGAACCAGTACCAAAAAATAAGTAAGGGAAGAGGAAATGGAAGCCCCGTCAATCCCCCAATGAGGGATCGTCCAAAAGTTTATTGCGATATTAAAAACCGCCGCCAAGGCCCAACTGGCGATCAAAAGTTTGGGGAAACCCACACTGTGAAGAAACCGGGCCAACACCCATTGAATGGACAAAAAATATAACCCTGGAAGAAGCAAAAGGAGGGGATCAATAGATGGAATGTATCTATCTCCAAACATGATTCGAAGGGCCGGCTTGGCCGTAATTGCGGCCAGCAAGAAAAGGGGGATCAGGGCCAGGGCCGTCATCCAAGTCACCTTTTTGGCGGTGTTAAACTTTTGATCGAAACTCTTCATGGCGGATAACTTTGGAAACAAAACCACGCTAATGATAACCGGAAGCAGCGAAACCGCGTCTCCCATGCTGACGGCTGTGGCGTAATAACCCGTTTGGGCCGCCCCGGCCAGATATTTGACCATCAACTGGTCGATCCGCAAGACGAGGAAAGAAAAAAAAGCCGAAAAATAAGCCCGGAAACCGTAATTCATATGGGCCTTGAAAAGGGCCCAGGAGGGCCTGGGTGTTTCCCGAAATTCCTTCCGTAAAACCGTAAAATTCAGGAAAAGACAGGCGGCCAGCGATAGAAAAGCCGCACCCAGGAATGAATCCACCTTGGCCCAACCTAACCCCCAAAAAAAAGCCATCAGAAGAACTTTTAGGACCCGGCCAGCCAGTTCAATGGCGTTATTAGCAGTTGTTTTTTGTATTCCTACTAAGAGAAATTGAAATAAAAGATAGATCAAAGAAAGGGGTATCCAGGCAAGCGCAATGCCCAAAAGTGTTCCATCAACAGGGGCGATATTCGGCCAGAAGTTGAAAAACGCCAAAAGGATTAAGACGATAAATCCGCCTAAGACTAAACCCGCCCAGAGGCTGTTCGCCATCAACTTTGGAAGCAGTTTCCTGTTTTGCGCGACGTAATAATTATTGGCCCAATGAATGCCAAAGTTTCCTAATTGGGCTCCCAGAGTTCCCAACACGAAAGCCGCCGCGTATTGGCCTTGCCCTTCCGGGCCCAACAAACGGGCGATCAGGATAGAGCCCATCAGTCCTACAAGGGTCTGGAGTATTCTCAGGATATAACTTTCAGCCACATCCTTAAAAAATCGCGAATTCCGAAGACGGCTTCTAATTTCAGCACCTTTCCTCAAAAGATCGGATTTCCGCCACTTTTGGAAACTTGTTTTTTTCTTCATGAAAAATCACACATTTTTCTCATTCCGGGCTCGATGGAAACTTCTTTAGTATTCCCGCCCGACTCCTGGGCCTGCCCTCGAAAAGAAATTGAGCGGAATCGATCCAGACCTTTTCAACGGATATGCTTTTCAGGCATTGATTATCGCTGCAGTCCGCGTAGTTCCGCCCGTCATAACAGGGGCGGCAGGCCAAATGCTCCCCTCCCCAAATCACATGGACCCTTTCGTTCACCGGAACCTTCTCCGAGGGTGTGGTGGGACCGAACAGGGCCAATACTTTCGCGCCGGAAGCGATGGCCAAATGCATGGGACCGCTGTCATGGGTGATCACCAGGTCGCATTGACCATAGAGGGCCACCAGTTCGATGAGGGATGTTTGGCCCACCCAATCAACCACCGGAAGACCTTGAAAAGATTCGCGGACCCAGGCGTCCTCAGCCGAGCCCGTGACCAACACCTGAACGCCTTCTTTCAAAAGCTTCCCGGCCAAGAGGGCGTAATTTTCGAGAGGCCAACGCCTCAAGGCGTCGTCGCGGAGGATGTTTTTGGCCCCTCCCGGAGCCAGGGCGACGATTTTTTTATTTCGATCCAATTGATCGGAGAAAGCCTGGGGCAACGGAACCCGGATCGGGGGAATTCCAGGGGTGTAATCGGAAGACGCCCCCGTTGCCGAAACCAAACGAGCGTATTCTTCCGCGTGGTAATTTCCCGGCAGGGGACGACGCCCGTCACCCCCCTTTCCAAAACCCCTGCGGTTTGTTCCCCAGGCCGTCAGGCTTAACAAACGGTACCGAAAATCGGCATGGCCCGTGATGATGAGGTCGAAACGCCTACCCAACAGTTTGGCCCAGACCGGGACTAAAACCAAAAGGGCTCCCAACCATCCGCCCTTCAACAGTTTGCGATCATCGATTTCGATGATTTCATCCACCCGATTGACCGACCGTACCAGGGGAGCGACGATTCTGCCGCACACCCATGTGACATGGGAACCGGGTGCCAAGCGGTCAATCGCCGGAAGCATCGAAAGGGACATGGCCGTATCGCCCACGGCCCCAATTTTGACGATGAGCACTTTCATGGGATTAAAACTTCGGTTGAACAACGGGGGTTCTCATCCGGCGCGTCCTTGATCACGGGTCTGTCGATTTCGCAATCTAAAAAACATTATATCGGCACAGGAATGATCCCAAAGAAATTCCCTATATAATGCCCGCATGAAAATACTTTTCGTATCCCACAGCTCGGTCATGCCCACTTACCGGGAAAAGTTAAAGCTCCTCGCCCGTCGAAAAGACCTGGAGTTAATTCTGCTTTTGCCCTCTTCTTGGCCCGAAGCGGGACGCAAAATGGTATCCCAAGATCAGGAATCAAGCCTAGAGGGTTTTCAGATTATTTCCCGCCCCATCTGGCTGAAGGGCCGGATCAAACGGCATTTCTATCCGGGTTTCTTTAAAGTCGCCCTGCAGGTTCGCCCCGACATCATCCACATTGAGGAAGAACCCTACAGTTTGGTGGCCTGGCAGGCCGCCCAGGCCGCTAAAAGCTTGAAGGCTCGGTTGGTTTTTTTCACTTGGGAAAACCTTCTGGAAAAATTCGGCTTTCCCCACCAGGCCATACGCCGTTATGTGTTAAAAACAACAGAACACGCGATCGCGGGCGATCTGGAAGCGGGGCAGCTTCTCGAGAAGGCCGGTTACCCCCCCAAAAAAATATCCATCATTCCCCAATATGGCGTGAATCCTTCCCTGTTCCGCAAGAAGAAAGCGGCCAAGCTTAAGAAAGATTTGAAATTAGGCGCTTTCACCGTTGGATATATAGGACGCTTGGTCCCTGAAAAGGGCATTCAACATCTTTTGGAGGCCTTTGCCAGGCTGAAGGCCGGAAAAAACAGCCTTCTTATACTGGGAAACGGGCCCCTGCGGGACCACCTGTCGGCGCAAGCGATTCAACTTGGAATATCGGACAGGGTAAGGTGGATTCCCGCCATGGATCAAACACTTGTCCCCGATTACTTGAATTGCATGGATACCTTGGTTCTTCCTTCCCTGACCACGCCGAGATGGAAAGAACAATTCGGAAGGGTTTTGATCGAGGCCCAGGCCTGTGAAGTCCCGGTCGTCGGCTCTGATTCGGGCGCGATCCCCGAAGTCATCGGGAAGGCCGGCTTAGTATTTCCAGAGGCGAACGTAGAACAACTGGCCCAAAGGATCCAATCTTTGGTTAACTCTAAGACACTTCGGGAAAAATTGGGCAAACTTGGCCGGAAACAAGTTTTAAAACATTACACGAATCAAATAATCGCCGACTCCATTTATGGAATTTATCGAAATCTTTTGAAAAGTACGGGTTGATTTTAAATGTTTCTCGAGAGGACTCGTAAAATGACTTGGGGCTTGTTAGAGAAACTCAAAAACAAAATAAGCTCTCCTTTTTGGGTTTTCGCTATTTTTTATTTGTTGTTCACCCTGTTCACGTTCCGAGATTACGGCATCACGGATGACGAATATGACTCCTATATCGGCGGGGCTTATCACCTCAAGCATTACTACAACCACACCAGCCTCGAGGAATACAACCTCTTCACCGATGACAAGGCCACGCACAATTATATTTATCCCGCCTTCCTGCACATCCTCAGCCTTTTGATTGCTGAAAAGCTCCATTTTTTCAACATGCTCTTCGCTCTCTTGATCTATTGGGCCTTCTACCGAGTCCTATGGGAGGCATATGAAATACCCTGGTGGGCGCTTTTAGGACCTTTCTTCTTATTCTTAACCTTCAGATTTTCCGGGGATGTGCCGGCCAATCCCAAGGATGCCCCCTTTGCTGTCCTTTATTTTTTTAGTTTGGCTTGGATCTATATGGCGCGACTCAAACCCAGGGACCCTTTATGGGAATCGATCCTGCTCGGAAGCCTCGTCGGATGGACCGCCTCGGTCCGGGCCATCGGTTTGACCCTGCTCCCTGTTTTAATCGGTTTTCGTTTTTATGAATACATTCTGGAAACAAGGGCGAAGGACCAAAGAGCGAGCCTATGGGCCTGGATTTCCAGGGAAGGGCCCGGTTTCTTGACGGTATTTTTGGTTTCACAATTCTGGATGGCGGCCCTTTGGCCCTATTTAGGGAGTAATTACTTCGGGCATATCCTGAATGTTTACCTTTTGGCTAAAAATTATCCCTGGCTCGGACCCATATTGTTCATGGGACAAAATATTTCGACTCTGCAGCTTCCCTGGTTTTACATTCCACTCTATCTTTTGATTACTTCTCCCTTGTTCCTCATCGCCTTTGGAGTCGTATCACCCTTTTTACTCAAAACTAAGGCCGCCTCAAAAGAAAGACGGCTGTTCGTTCTATTCGGTTCGGCCTTCTTGTTCAACCTCGCTCTTTACGTCCTGATCAAGCCGGTCGTTTACAACGCGCTGAGGCACTACCTGTTCCTTGTCCCGATCCTATGCCTTTTGGGGACCCTTGGATTGATCGAGTTTTTCTATGGTAAAAGCGGCCTGGGAATGAAAAAAACGGTAGCGGCCCTCGTCGGTCTGAACATTCTTTTAGTAATCGTGGAATTGTTCCGTCTTTACCCTTACCAATATGCCTATTTCAACGAGTTGGTTGGAGGATTCAAAGGCGCGACGGGACGCTTCGAACAAGAATATTGGGCCGCCAATTACCGGGAGGCCGTTTTATGGATTCGAAATAACGAGGCCACCGACCCGAATAAAATCTATCGAGTTAAAATTCAAGGTACCCCTTGGCAGTCGCTTTATTACTTCGGACCCAATATGAAGGGGGATGTCAGCATGACGGACCCCGAGTACGAAATAACGGAAGATCCACCCGTCCTATTTGAGAAAGAAAAACCCTCCCGGGAAATCATTCATATCGTTGAACGGGAAGGCGTTCCGCTTTCCTATATCTTGAAATACGGGCAAAAATAAGTTTTCCAGACCTGGGTTGGAAAAGTATTCGGACTAACTTTTCGCGGTTTCCCATCGTTCGAGGGTATAAACCTTATTCGCCATCAGCTTGGCTAGGAAGCGGGGGAATTTCATCCCGATCATCCTAAGCCGCAGGTCCTCATGCATCATTTCCACGGTCATCTTGGGATCGGTAAAGGCCCCAAACCGGTAGCAACGCCGGCAGTAGGTGCCGGTTAAAATGCCGTTGCTTTCGGTTCCGTTTTCATAATCACTCAAAATGGGAAGGGCGCAGCTTTGGCAAACCGTTTTGGTATTTTTCAAGAAACCACGACAGGTTCGGGAACCGCGTCTGTTCCCTCCACCGGCAAACCCGCCCTATACCATTCCCTCATACCCCCGGGGTAATTCAGGGCTTTGTGTCCGCGATCCTCCAAGGCCTTTGCCGCCAAAAAACTGTCCAAAAGGCCGAAATGGTCGCCGTACAAGATGAAGGATTTCCCCTTCCCGTATTTGTCTTCAACTTCCTTAGTAAAAGTAACGGGGTCGTCCGCAAAGGGATGGCTTTCCGAGCCCTTGATATGCATTTTTTTGTAATCACTCTTTGGCAGAATATTGAGAACAACGGTTTTTTCGTCTTTCATGCTTTCAATCACATTTTCTTTGTCGATCTTCATGTTGGGACTTCCTTTCGGGACGTAGACGAAGGGCGAGAAAACTCGATGAATCGCGGAGGAACTCGTGTCGAATAGGTCGGCCTTAACTATAGGGCTTATCAGTCAAATAAAGGAATAAATCGCAGAGGGATGCGTATCAAAATGAGAAGGCTCTTCCTGTGTTCTTTACCAGGGTTGGATGGGGGGCTGGCTGCTAGCAGGGTTATCCAAAGCCGGAGCCGAACGGGAGAGAATCTTGAACGAATCAAAAAACTTCGATGCGGAATTATTATCAAAATCCTTCGGACCCGAGGCCACTTCCAGGCTATAGAGGCAGGGTTTAGCCAGGATCAACCGTCCCATTACTACGTGTTTGGAAGTAATAATCCGGTACTCACAAGCCTCGTTATTCTGGAATTTGAAGAATTTTCGGCCATCCAATTGGCCATGAAGCCCATCCGCCAAATCTTCCAGGGTTTGGGAGAAATAATCCTTTGGGCTTATGGGAAAATCCCCGAGTCTTTTACAAGTAACGTTATAGGCCCGTTTTTGGGGATCAATGGAGACCCAAACCAGGTTACCTCCTATTTTCCTGGGAGATTCCGGCAACAGGACCGAAAAGGGGCCTGGGTTGAATGATTGCCATTCGGCAAGAAGACTGCCGGGATAAAGGGTCAAGAGGAACGCAACCAATAGAATCTTTTTCATCCGGCGCTGTCCTAATGTTTATTAAAAACCGGCTCTTTCAGGCTTTCGATGCCGGAATCAGAAAAAAAGATTTTCGAACCTTGATCCAATGGAAAACCAATCCGATCCCCCAACCCAGGATCGGCCATTTTGACCACCCCACTGCTCCGCTGTGACTCAAGTCGAACAATATTAACCCCGCATTCACCGCCGCATAGATCAACAAATGCCGTAAAAACCCGTATCTCAAATGATCGTTTGATAAACCCTGGGGCGCCCCGGTTTTAAGACCGACGGAAGCATTCAACTTGGCTACATCCACGCCTAATGCCGATGCCATCGCCATACGGGTCTCAGGTGCGGCGTTTCCATCCGATTCGACTCTTTGAATGGTGCGTAAACTTAACCCAGCGGCCTCCGCCAGATGTTCCTGCGACCAGGATTTTTCTTCGCGAAGACGTTTCAGAATAGCGGCGTTTATTTTGATTTCCATTAAGGTATCTCCTTGGTAAAGATAAAGACTTGCCACAATTGTCTTATCAAAACCGGGTCTAAACCACGCCAAACACACGCCAGTTTTACGACTTTCGATTTCTGACGATTTCACCCCTACAAATAAGGGTTCAAAACTCTCAGAACATCACCCGGTTGTATGGGTTCCAAGCACTCATGCTTACGGTTGCAAGCCGAAAGGGAGCATGGACTACAGGGAACATCACAATGAAGAACTCGAACCTTATTTTCCCGGCCCAAAGTCCAGGGGCCCCAGCGCCGCAGATCATTCACCCCGCTATAGATCAAGACGCTGGGGGTTCCCAATGCCACCGCTAGGTGCGCAGGCCCTGAATCAAGCCCCACATAGGCCTTGGCCCTCAACAGCAAGGCGGCCAATTCTTCCAAACTGGTTTTTCCACAGAAGTTAAGAATGGAGCCTTTTACCAAAGATGTGATTTTAACGATTTTTTCAACATCCTCGCCCGCTCCAATCACCACCACTTTTAGGTTGGGCTTTTTCGTCACTTTTTCGATAAGTTCCACGAATTTCTCAGGCGCCCATTCTTTTGAGGAATATCCCGCTGTGACCTGAAAAATCACGAGCCCCATTCCCTTCCGAACGCCGTTTCGAGCCAATAAATCATCAACCTTTTTTTGAACTCCCGGGGAAACCGCCATGACCTCAAAAGAACCGGCCTTCAGGTCTGAATTGAAAAATCTCAGCAAATCGAGATTTCTTTCCACCTCGTGCCGGGAAGGATTCAAAGCTTGTTCATGGGTTAAAAGAAATCCGGCCCCCATTCCTCCGTAGCCCAGCCGCAAAGGAATGCCTGAGAATGCCATCCAGAAAATGTGCCGTAAATCGCCCCGAAAATCAAAACCGATCTCAAAAGCTTGTTCCTTCATCCATTTTTGGATTTCCCAAAAAGCGGACCATGCAAAATTTCGAGGCACAGGCCGGTCAAACCAAGGCGCCCGAAATAATTTCACCTCATCCACCCACTTCCCTTTTCGCACAAAAGAAGAAGCCCAAGGACCGGCCAAAAGGGTAATGCGGGCTTTTGGGAAAAGGCGGCGCGCCTCCCGAAGAGCCGGAAGAATAAAGAGTCCATCCCCCATGTGATCAAGGCGAATCAGTAATATATTTTTATAAAGTTTTGGACTTTTCAGCGAAGGTTGTTTTTGAAAACCGGCGAAGGCACTCTTCAACGCGTACCCCAATAAATCAAACAAACCCACTAATAGCTTCACCAGTTTTCTTTTATATACGTACTCGCCGATCATCCTGCGTCCTTATGGGCCATTACTGCTTCACAGCTACGCGTTGAAACACTTCCAATGTTTGGCGGGCCGCCTTTTCCCAGGAAAACTCCTTAGCTCTTTCCAGCCCCCGATCCCGGAGCTTTCGCCGCTCATCCGGCTCCTGAATAATGCGGTCCATGGCTTTCATGATATCCGTGGTTTGAAGGGGATCGACCAGTATTCCAGCGTCTCCCAATACCTCGGGAATCGCAGAAACATTGGACGAGATGACCGGGCACCCGCAGGCCATGGCCTCGATCAGGGGAAGGCCGAAACCCTCGTCCAGCGATGGAAAAACCAGCGCCTCGGCGCCAGCCAAGAGGATCGGCATATCCTCCAGTGGGATATACCCGGTCAACAACACCTGCTGCTCCAGGCCCAGCTTGGCGATCAAGGCCACGATTTCATCGTAGGACTCTCCTCTTTTGCCCGTGATCACCAGTTTCAAAGGATGATTCGGTTCCTTTTTCCGCAATAGGTCGAATGCCTCGATCAGGCGTATCAAGTTTTTCCGGTACCAGAGCAAACTGCTGGTATTGATAAAATAGGGGGAATCCAACGAATATTTTTTCCTGATCTCCGCAACCCGCCCTTCCTCCGCCGGTCGAAAAATGTCCTGATCGTACCCGAGATGCGTCACCGTGATCTTTTCGGGCGGCACTTTACAATGCTTGAGAATGTTGCGCTTGGTTTCATCCGAAACCGAAAGAATGGCGTCAGCGGCCGGAATGTAATAATGCGTCGTCAGCCAGAAGTGCACTTTTCCGTCAAAAGAAATGCGTTCGGGAAAGATGAGGCCCATTAAGTCATGGCAGGTCATGACAGTTTTCGGTTTGAAGGGAATGGGTACGAATTCCTTGGTTACAAATAAAAGGTCGTAGCCCCCGAAGATAAACTCGAAGGGCAGGCGCAGAAAGGACCAGAATTTCGGAAACTTCAATATCTTTACCTTGAAGTTCGGCGCTTCGATATCGTGGGAAAGGGGAACATTCGAATAGATGACGTACTCGTTCACCGAATCAATCTTGGCCAAAGCCTTAAGGATGTTATAGCTGTAAACCCCAATACCGTTGAGCTGGGTCTCGCTTAATACCTTCGCGTGAACTGCGATTTTCATGGATCAAGTCCCATTAATGGATTGGACCGATAAAGAATGGTCATTTTACAGGGACCCTCGAGGTAAAATCAGGTTCAATCCGTCGCTTCTTCGCTTTTTCCCGAGAGGATCTGTTTCAGGACCGAGGTCAAGTTGTTGCGCTTCCACATCCAGGGCACCCATAGGGCGGGAAAAGCCGCTCCCAGCAGGATGGCCGGCATCCACCATTCCCTCACCAGCAACGCATGGACACCCAGCATCCATCCCAACCCTGAAATTAAACCCGCCCCCATCACGCCCAGATGGAGGGGCCCGAACCGTTTGAAATGGGCCCGGACATACAGCAGGGCGCAGGGAACATTCAATAAATGGGCCACGGGCCAGGTGATCGGCCCCAGGCTGTGGGCGAAAGAAAACATGGCGCTCGCGAAGATCACCGCCGCCAGAAGGTTTTGTTTCAAGACCAGCTTGTTCAATCCCCCGGCCAGGGCCGAAGAATTAAAGATGGTGAAAAGGCCTACCAAAAGATTCGGTAAAACGCCCCAGAGCAAAACCTCAGCCGTCGGGCTCCAGTCCTTTCCATATAATCGAGGCACCCAAAGGGAGGCGGTGGCCCCCAGCCCAAAATAAACTGGCACATAGGCCATCAAAAGAAGGCCCAGCATCCTTTCCGCCAGGCGGTTCAGCCGCTCCGGTTCGCCCTGGAGCCTGGCAAAAGAGGCGAGGGAGATGCGCTGAACGATCCCGGTGATGAAACCCATGGTTCCCAGAAGGCTGTAGGCCATGTTGGCGAAAGCGAACTGGGAAGAGCCTGTCATTTTCACCAGAATGGCCGAGGGGATCAAAATAGTGATCCAATTCACCAATTGACTGCTGACCAGTGGGAGAATTTTTCCCAGTGAAAGCTTGAGCCATTTCCAATCGGTCTGGAAAGAGGGGAAAAAACCGGAGAGGAGGGACGAGAGCACCGCGGGCACGATCCCCCGGATCACCAGGGCCAGAGCCAGCCCCTTGACGCCCCATCCCATGTAAACCAAGCCGACTGCCAAAAGGTTGAACACGACCGGGTCGGAAACCTCGATCAAACCCACTTTGGTGTAAACCAGCTTGCGCTCCAGCATGGACACCGAGAGGGACTGGAAACTGTAGCCGAACACCCCGACCGCCGCGGCAAGAAGAAGAATCGTGAAATCTCCCGCAGAGGCCCCCACATACCATTGAGGCACACCCAGGAAAATGGCCGTTGCTGCCAGGGTCAAAAGACCCAGGGCCAGGGCGCTCTGGAACCAGAAACAGGTGGAAAGCTTTCGTTGGTCCGGGCTTTCAGGCTGCTGTATCAGGTAGGTAGAAACCGTGAAATCGATGATCTGTCGGCCGATGATGAAATAGGTGTAAGTGGTGAAATAGAGGCCCATTTTTTCCGGACCCACGATGCGGTTAAGGGCGATCCCGCCCAGGAAATTGGCGATGAAGGCGAATCCATGCCGGAATAAAAGAATGCCTCCGCTTTTGGCGGCTTTGTGCTCGATGCGATGGGTTAAATCAGGTGATTCTTTGGGCATTTTACTTCCCCGCGTTTAATGAACGAGTCCAGCCATATACAAACCATCAACGTTTTGGATAAATATCCGCTTATCTTTTTTTGCCTGAACCAGGTTTTTTAAAATCGATTGATCGGAAAATACATAAAGGGCATTCGTAAGCAATTGGGCTGATTTCAATTCACCTAAAACCATAAAATCAGCTTCATCAAAAGCCTTCGGGTCTTTTCTCGCCGCCGACACCAAATTAAGGCCTATTTGGCGTGGAGCCGCTATGAGCCCCAAAGGCATAAGGTAAGTCAAATCTTTTCTCGGATAAAAATAAACATTTTTACAATTTTTCACCGCTTCTCCCCAAACGAGGGAAGTCAGGATCGGTAGATGTTTTTCTTCCCCAAGTGTTTTTCGGACCGAGGTCATGAAAGGAAATAGATCGATAACTTGGACCAAAAGGGCAACCATCAGGATCACGGATAATATTTTCCTCTCTTGGAAGTACCGGCTGTATACGAAAAATGTCCCGATCATAATGGAGTAAAAAGGGACCCAAAAAAAACGCCCACAAGCCCTAAAAGAGATAAAAATCACCTTAAGGAAATAGGCAATTGATATTTTAAAAAGTACATGGTCCGCAATCGTCACCTTGTTTAAGATGGAATATATTGAAAATATCAGACATACCATTAATAAAACAGAAGACGGTCGATTCCATATTGAGGTCGTGTTTTTCCAGCCCCCGCGCTTCAGGAAAAGTATGGCCGCCGCCCCCCCTAAAAGAACCAAGAATCCCAAACCCAGGTAATTAAACCCCTCGTATTGTCCCCCCGTCGCCATGGGCCAGCCCTTTAAAAAGGTTGAATCGCTTTCCGACTGAAGGGCTCCATTCATATGGGGATTCCAGCCCATGGGATTAAAAGGCGCCAAGAGATTCATCGAGTAAAAACCAAAATCTTGGGGGGGATCGGAGGACCAACAAGAAGGTTTAATAACGAAGTACCCCGACAAGTACATTGTTATTACTAAAAGGGCCAATAAAAAAACCAACTCCAATACTTTTATTTTAATAAATTTAAATAACCCAAAAGAAAAGTGAAGAAACAACGAGGCCAGGTATAGGCCGATTACCATGACACATAGATAAAGATGTATTAATGCCGAAACCGCCAAGAGAATCATCCAGCGGGATCGGAAAGGCCATCTCGAGCTTTGATTCGCCCTTGCCTCGCTTGAGAGAATAAACAAATACAAAGCCGCCAAAAGAACCCAATGGCCCACAAGGGATTGGTGGTCGCAAGCCCTTTTCAACATGACGGGGCTTAGGACGAAAAAGCTCGCGGCCAACAATCTTTGAAGGGGGTTTGAAAATATTTTCGCGGCTAAAAGCCATCCAAAAAAACCCTGCGATAGGTAGCAAAACAGGATCCAAATCCCAAAATATTGAAAGGGCGAGGGCAGAAGGGTCCGTAAACATTTAAAGATGAACGCGAACAGCGGGATGGAATCCGTATAAGCCAGGGCCGTGCCCTCAGGAATTCCATAGGAAGCTATTTTACCCGGCGGAATTTGCCAATCTTCATACCTGAAAAAATTCCAACCCAGAAAATGCTGGGCGGGGTCACCCTCCATGAGCCATTCGATATGATTTGGGTTTAATGTATTTAATCCAAAAACAGCGAAGAAGAATACCAAGCCCGCCAAAAGGCCAACAAGGGACGAATTGTATAGCCACGACACTCTTTTCATCATTTCGCCTTCTTGGTTCTTTTGATAATTCTTTCATTCAACCAGTGTATCAGGGGATCTGTTTTATTCGATCATAAGGGGTGCATTGATTGCCGTCCAAATGCCGGGTGATTCCTGATTTATTGAATTTTTGGCCCCTATAAAATATCTTGGTTTTTTTCCGGTGAAGATCCCCTTCCAGCAATACTATCCGATCGGAAGAAGCGACCATCTTTCCATATTCGGGAATAATATCCATTTCGGTTGGCAACCCCGCGCGCGAACGTGAAGCCATGATGATCCTTTCATTGGTTAAAGCGTCAATGGTGTAGGCGGCTCCCCACTCTCCCAAACCCCGATTGATGCCCCATTCGTCCATCACATGGATTTCTTGCTTGGCGAGGGTGATTGTCGGTTGTTCGGGAAAATCAAGCAAATCCACCCCATGAAGAATGACGCGGCTTAAAAACAAAACCAATAAAAGACTACCCAAAAGGGGAATCCACTTCCCTTTCCATTCCATTAAACGTCCAAAAAAAACACCGAGGAAAACCGAGAAAATGATCGAAGAAACGTAAAGATAACGCCGGGGTTCCCAGAAATCCCCGTGGGACTGCTGAGCTAAAACGACAGCTAAAAAATTGAAAAAGACCGTAGTTGTCATCAATAGCATGGGATAATTCTCGGCTTTGAACGAATCAAAGATAGTTATACCCATGAAAAGCACAACCAGAGCGGCAATCGCGGAAAAAAAGATATCCATAAAACTTCTCGGATAAATGTAATAGGGCGACGTGAAATATCCGCTCACGGGAGCGCGGGAATAAAAATGCGCGTCGAAATAGGCCGGAATGCTTTTGAAAAGATAATGTAGGTTGTCCAACATCATGTGCAGCGGAGCTAGGGCGGAAAACCGCAGGTAATCCCGATGAAACCACCTGTAGTAAAAGTCAGGCGAGTCACCTAATAGGTATCCGACCATGAGTCCTAAACCAAAACGCAAAAGTGGCTGTTTCTTGAAATCCCGGGACCGGAACAGGGCCAAAGCCAGGACGCAAGCTGGTATGGCCGGGATAAACTGCTTGCCCAGATACATTCCCAAGCCGATGGTAAACCCCAGCAAAAAGAAGCGAAGGGTGGAAACTCCCTTTTCAATCATGAGGTGGGTTTCCAGTAAAACCAACATGGTCCAGAAGACAGCAAGGGGATAGCCCACAAACGGCATCGTACTTTGATGAAGGGTGTAGGGAACCCCAATTACCACCACTATCCCTCCAATTATCCCGTAAAACTTTGATGTACCCTGAGTTAAAAGGTAAACACCCAGGGAGGCTGCCAGGGACCATGCCAAAAGAGACACCGCGGATACCACCGGGATGGAAGGCCCCAGCCATTTGCAAAGTAACCCGGCCAAATAGAAGGGCGGACTCCCCTGATAATCATTTCCAAAAGTATAAAGGGGATTGTCCCCACGGGAAATACGTACTGCCATCAAATAGTTAACCGCCGCATCCCCATCAAATTGGAGATCCCACCTGAATAAAAATGGAATACGAATAAGGAAGGATAGGACGCCAAAAAAAGCCGCAATGATCGAAGGTTTGAAAGGAATCAGATTCAGCTTATCCTTTAATTTTAAAAAGAAGGAGGAATCTCCAGATGAAAACATGATTTCAGTTAACCTCGGGCCATTTTTCGATGAGTATTCGCAAATGAAAACTTTTCAATATCCACTTAAGGTGAGAATTTGCCCATAAGAATCGTTAGGGGATGACTGTTCCAATAACCATCCATAGCGCCCAACGCGTTGATGCCGAATGATAAAAGACATAAGAAAACAAATGCTCGTCGGCGCCATTTTCCCCAATTCGGAAAGGATTCCAAACTGTAAAAAATGGGAATCATAAGAAAAAGAATGACCGGCACAATTTCCCGGGGCCCAAAACTCCAGGTGGCTTCCCAATCATCCATGCAGGCCATCAACAGGTAATAGCAAATAAACCCGCTCCCCCAAACCCAGGCCTCCGCACCCTTTTCCAAAAGGAACTTTTTCCACGAAAAGAGGACCGGAAACACAAGCGGCAAAAAAGCGGGAATACCGTGGTTAATTGAAAGCCAAAACCCCCAAATTCCCTCGAAATTTTTTCCATAAACGTGGGTCACAGGGGAATCGAAAGGTTTTACGTTTCCAAAAACAGGACTCTGTGAAAATTGGAAGGGCGAACCAAAAAGTTTATTGTTCAAGTATAAATAAAAAGCAAAGGCAATTCCGGGGCCGATGGACATTCGAAACAGGTTCCCCCAATCCTTTCTCGAAATCCATAACGCGTAGAGCGGGAAAATTAAAAGGGCCAAGGGGGGCTTCATCAGCATACCAATACCCAAGAGAATGCCGGACCAAAATCCCGATTTTTTATCAAATGCCACGAAATAGCCCGCCAAGCCAAAAAGGACAAGGAAGGGTTCGGTAAAAAGGGTTCGGCCATAGGCCCAGAGGGGCGTTCCTAAAAAGACAATGAAAGTGGATCCATTAATAACCCAAGGGTTTTCCGTATAACGGCTTATCACTTTGCGGAAAAGAAAGACCGAAAGAAGGACAGCCAGATTAGCTAGGAGAAGGGCAAGGGGTTCCACATAAGGCGTGTTTCGAAAGGGCCAAAGCACCGAGGCGAGTAAAAAAGGCATTCCATAGGGATGGCAGGAATAAGCACGCAGGGATGAACCATCGATTCCAGGTTTCAGGAGTGGCACTAGATGTCCTTCAGTGTCTTTCTTCCAAGTGGAGGGATCTTCGTATACCTGTGTCCAAACAAGCATTTTTCCCGACGTCAAGTAAACCGCGTGTGGGTCTATGGGAGATCCCGCATATTTTCTCCCCGCGTCTGTGGAACCTTTCCAAACTTCCTCATAATTATTTTTCAAGTCCCAATCCCCGTCTTTTACTAAGCTGTTGATCATAATCAAATAATGAGGTTCATCCCCGCCTTTCACCCAGGGCATTCCAAAATGCCACCCATGAAAGAACAGGGGGGGAAAAAGAAGCATAACCAAACAGGTAAGAACCATCCTGCCTGAGGAGAAAAAACGAATGACGTTTCGGATAAAACCAGGCATCTGCCATTGATCGGCCGGATTAAAATTCATGTATCATTTTCCTTGAAGAATGAAAATCTTGTTTCCCAGGCCCTGACCATCAGACTCGCACGCGAATTTAGCTTGATTCGGGATTTACAGGATTACTCTTCCGGCAACCTTGCCGGGTAACGGGCCGCTCATTATATTGCCAATTCACGTTTTCCATCTGATTTTGGCTTTAATGGCCAAAGCCGGAAGGCCGAAACACTCTAACAGGCTACAAACTGCCACAAAAAACCGCAAAAAGTCCTTTCTATGTGTCGAAATCTAACTATCAGCACAAAAGGGTCTTTCAACATTTTTGGACCCGACTTCAAATATTTTGTGGAAAAATCCCCCGGCAATGAAAATAAAAGGTTTATATTTCACCTTTACTCAAAGGACCAAATCAAATGCCCCGGCCTCTCAAACAACCCAAATCCAACAGAAAAAAGAACCCATCTCAAGTTTGGGATGGCCAGCGGGAAACCCTCGACGATCTTTCCGCCGCCATCAACTATAACCGTTGGATTTACGGGATTTTGCGCCCCTACATCGGGAAGCGAATTCTGGAAATTGGTTGCGGAACGGGCAACATTACCAGCTTTTTAGCCCAGCACGGGCAGGTTCTCGCCACCGACCTGCATTCAGGTTATTTAAAGTCAGCCCAGAAGCGCCTCAAGGGCACGAAGGGAATCCGTTTTAAAAAAATCAACCTGGACGATTCCCTCTCATCCCTGCGCGGATTCAAAGCCGACAGCATCATTTGCGTCAACGTTTTGGAGCACATTTCCAATGACAACGCCGTTCTTAAAGAATGCTATAAACTCCTACCGCCAGGAGGAAAATTAATGCTTTTTGTTCCCGCGCTTCAATTTTTATTCGGAACCATGGATAAAAGTTATGGCCATCACCGACGGTATGATCGAAGAGAATTAATTCAAAAAATAGAAAAAGCAGGGTTCAAAGTGGACTATTGCCGTTACCTAAACCTATTGGGCATTTTAGGTTGGTGGCTGAATGGTAAAATTCTAAAGCGAAAAATCATACCTAAAGGCCAGATGCTGCTCTACGATCGAATCGTCAGCGTTTCACAGCACATCGAAAAATACCTTCCAAAACCTATCGGATTGTCCCTTTTCTGCGCCGCTACCAAGCTGCCTCAATGAAGGAATACATGATCAAAATACAGGAACGATTCAACCGTTTCCCGTTCGGCCCCGGATGGGTCTCCGTATTTTTTGGGGTTCTTTCGTTCGTCCTACGCATTCCCTTTTTATTCCGATACGACCTTCATTTAGGCGGGGATGCCTCCACTTGCTATTTAATGGCATTAAGGATTTTAGGCGGGGACCGACCTCTTTATTTCTATGGGCAAGATTACCAAGGGGCCGCCGAAGCCTACTTAGCGGCCGGCTTGTTCAAAATTTTCGGACCTTCCATCCCCCTCGCAGGTGCCGTCAGTCTTTTCGAATGGTCCCTGGCTGTCGGAGCGGGGGTCTACCTGCTTATCAAAGGCGCCTCGAAATACCACGGCATTCTCGGCGGCCTTTTCGCAGCGGTGGCGGTTCCCTACACTCTTCATTACGTGGTCGTTCCCTATTGGGGCTATCCGGGAGGGCTTCTCTTGGGAATGCTGGCGCTCTTGCCGGCCTGTGCCATCCTGGAAAAAGGTCCGTCCCCTTCCCGTTTCATCCTATTGGGTTTCATCACCGGATTCGGGCTATTTGTGGGAAAGCAATGCGTCCCAGGCCTTGCGGCGGCCTTTCTTACGCTTTTCGTATTGAACTCAGGGCTATGGAATTGGCGCAAGTTGAAAAATCCGGCCTGGCCTCTTTCAACGATTTTTGGGTTCCTGGCCGGATACTGCCCCGAGATCCTTTATAGGCTGGGACATACCGCCACGAGGGATTTCACCGGTTCCGCCACACCCATCATGCTTTGGAACAATTTCCGGAACATGCTGAAATCCATACCGGCCTATTTCGACGCCCAGCCCATATCCCGATCCCCCGAGGCGGTTTACTATTTCATTAGGGATATGCACGGCCTTATTTATCCCAAGAGCCCGCTTGATATTCTCTATTGCGTTATCGGATTTGGGGTTTTGTATTTCGCCTACAAGGAATTAAAGAAATCCTTCCTCGAAAAAAACGTTCCCCTTTTTCTTCTATCCTCCCTTCTTTTCATCAATGTCGCGGCGGTCATTGTCAGCCGACAAACCAACGGCGAATTCTCGAACGCCAGACGTTACCTTTACTCTTCGGCCATCGTTTTTTCCCTATTCGCCGGATATTTCCTGGCGGATGTCTTGGTTAAAAATTCAAAGAGAATCCCGATCCTGGCTGCGTTTTTGGGGGTACTTTTTATCGGGCGCGTTTTTATCCATGAATTTTTTCTTATAACATCCTCTGATGAATTGAGGGAAATCCGCTGGGTGATCGCGGATATGAAATCCCAAGGTTATGACCGGGGTTTAGCGAACTGGGGCACGGCTTATATAGCGGATGCCATCACCAACCAACAAACCATCATCGCGGGAGATAACGGGGAGCGGATACCTGAATACGCCCAAGAGGTTTCACAAGCAGAAAAAGTTGGCTTGATTGGCCTCAAAACAGAACCCATTGAAAAGATAATTCTTTTTAACGGAATTTCTTTTCAACAGGTTGGAGCCCCCCGTGAAAATGAGACTTTCAGATGGATTCCCTATCAGCGAGTAAAATAAATTTTAAGCGCGGGATTTGGGGCGATAACGCCCAGCCAATTCGTTCCATCGGATCAGGGCCAGGTCCAGAAACATGGTCAGTGAATCTCGGACCACGTGCACCTTGGACCCCGGCGCGTCGAACCATTCGACCGGGGCTTCCACCACAGAAAAGCCTAGTTTGCGGGCGATAAAAAGAATTTCCACGTCAAATCCGAAACGTTCAATCGTCTGAAGTGGAAAAACCGCCTGGGCGGCTCTCCTGCGAAAGGCCTTGAAACCACATTGGGTGTCCTGGATTCCCGGAGTAGCCGCCAATTGAACCAGAATATTGAAGAAACGGCCCATGGCCTCTCGATATAAAGGCTGGTGAACCTTCACCATACTTCGGTCAACCGCCCGGCTTCCTACCACCACATCAAAACCTTTGGCAAAAAGCGGCCTGAAACGTTCATATTGATTAATAGGGGTGGCGTTGTCCGCGTCCATAAAAAGGACGAAATCACCCCTGGCTTCCAAGGCCCCCCGCTTCACTGCGGCGCCCTTTCCCTGGTTGGTTTCCTGCTTCAAAACTTTAAATACGCCTTTACCCGCTTTGCGGCTGAAACTTTGTACCATCGTCAGCGTTCCATCTGTGGAACCGTCATCCACGATGAGAATCTCAAAAGAATTCTTGGACTTCTTGAGGTAGGCTAAGGATTCGGCCAGGGTCTTTCCCAGGCGTTTTTCCTCGTTGTAAACCGGTATCACGACCGATAGTTCAAGCCGTTTCAATGCCAAGTTCCTTTGAAAGATATTCATCCAGGGCCTCAATCCAAGGCCTGATGGGCTTTCCCAAGACCCCTTCCGCCTTGGCCAAATTGAACCGGGAATTAGGGGGTCTGGCCGCGGGCCTAAAGACAATTTCAGTTGAGGCCGGTACCAACCGGCATTGAGTCAGCTTTGTCTTTTTCTGGATGGCGGCGGCGAAATCATACCATGAGGCAAAACCCGAGTTGGCGAAATGAAACGTTCCGGAAGGAACCTTTCGTTCAAGCAATTCTAGAGCGAACCAAGCCAAATCGGGCGCGTAGGTGGGGGCTCCGACCTGATCCGAAACCACCTCTGCTTTGGGCCGGGTTCGGAATGTTTCCATCATGGTCGTCACAAAATTCTTTCGGCTTCCGGGGCCATAAAGCCAGGAGGTTCGGATAATGTAATGGTCAGGGTTTTCGGCTTGCAGGAGCCTTTCCCCTTCCCATTTGGTACGGCCATAGGCGTTGATGGGATTGGGTGGATCGGTTTCTTCATAAGGATCTTCTTTAGAGCCATCAAAAACATAATCGGTGGAAAAGTGGATCAAAAAACGGCCCTTTTGCCGGCAAAATCGGGCCAACCATGCTACCCCGGCGCCATTGACGGCCTGGGCCACGGGAAACTGGGAGGGATCCTCACAATAATCCACCCGGGTGTACCCGGTGCAGTTGATCAAAACCTCGAAGTCGTTCTCCCGGAAAAACTTTTCCAAAAGAAGCGGGCGGGTTAAGTCCGCCCCTTCCCGTGAGGGGGTCAGTATCTGGTGGGACCGGCGGGTACATTCCTGGGCCATCTTGGAACCCAACATGCCCGTGGCACCCAAAAGGGCGATCTTCAATGGATCATATCTCCAAAACGCTTAACCGAAATCAAGCACTTCGCCCCGGCCCATGCCGTAATAGGCGAAACCCTCCTCGGAAAGCTCCTCATTACTGTACATGTTGCGGCCATCGATAACGACCGCCTGCCGCATCAATCCCTTGAGTTTCTTGAAATCCACCTGTTTGAACTCGTTCCACTCAGTCAAAATTAAAACCGCGTCCGCGCCCTGGCAGGCCTCATAAGGATTTTTAGCGAACTTAACCCTTTTAAAGAGACTGTGAGCCTTCCCCATAGCTACCGGATCATAGACCTTTAGCCGGGCCTTGGCCTTGAGAAGGGCGGGGATGATTGTGAGGGACGGCGCCTCACGCAAATCGTCCGTATTGGGTTTGAAGGAAAGGCCCCACACCGCTAGAGTCTTGCCCTTTAGGGGTCCCAGGACCCGCCGAATCTTCTGAAGAAACTTAATTCGTTGGTTTTGATTCACATCGATGACCTGGGGCAGGATGCGGAAAGCCGCCTTGCTTTTCTGCCCTATCTTCACCAAAGCTGAAACATCCTTTGGGAAGCAGCTTCCGCCGAAACCCAACCCCGCGTTCAAAAACTGACCACCGATTCTAGGGTCATAAGACATTCCCTTGGAAACCTGCCCTATATCCGCACCCAGGGCATCGCAAAGATTGGCAATTTCATTGATAAATGAGATTTTCGTGGCCAGAAAAGCGTTCGAGGCGTATTTGATCATTTCGGCGCTTTTTAAATCGGTAATGAGAATAGGACAGTTGAGGGATTTGTAAATTTCGGCCACCTTTTGAGCCGCCGAACGGCGTGTAGCGCCGATGACCACCCGGTCTGGGCGAAGCAGGTCTGTGACCGCCGATCCCTCCCGCAGGAACTCGGGGTTGGAGACCACGTCGAAAGTCACGTCTTTGGGGCCGTTCTTGATGATGATTTGGGTCACCACGTCCCCCATGCCGATGGGAACGGTGCTTTTATTGATGATGATCTTGTACCGGTTAATGGCCTTGGCGATACCCTTGGCCACAGCCTTAACGTTGGAAATATCCGCTTCCCCATCCTTGCCTGGAGGGGTGCTAACGGCGATGAAGATGAAATCGGAACCCTGGACCGCTTTTGTCAGGTCAGTCGTGAAAGTAAGGCGTTTGCCCATGTTGCGGTGAACAACCTCTTCTAAGCCCGGCTCAAATATCGGAACGACTCCCTTTTTCAGACCCTGAATTTTTTTTCGGTCCACATCCACGCAAATGACCTGGTTTCCCAAGTCCGCGAAACAGGACCCGGTCACCAAACCTACGTAACCCGTTCCCACTACGGCGATACGCATAAAAACTCCTTGGCCTCATCAGGCCTAAAAATTCGCCTTAGAAACTCAAAAACCGGGGCGGACACCCGCCCCGGTTTTTGAGTAAGTCTTAACTCTTGTAACTCAAGTAGTAAGGCACTTCTCCGTTTCCCTATCGAAGATGTGCGATTTTTGCATGTTGAAGACCAACTCAATGTCCTGATTGATCTCAATCTGGTCATGGCTTGAAACACGAGCAATAAAGGGACTTTTTCCCGTGGTCAGGTAGAGGTAAGCCTCAGCGCCGAGAGGCTCGATAATTTCAACCGTGGCGCTGATGGTATTGTCGGGAGAAGCGTTGGCGGCATCCATCTTGTCATGGATGTCCTCCGGCCTTACCCCCAAGATCACATCCCTGCCCACGTGGCCTTCCACTTGGGGTGCGAACGAGTCAGGCAGTTTGATTTCGAAGTTTTCCTCGTTGAAATAGATGCCCGTGCGTTTCTTATTAAGGGTTCCTTCCATGAAATTCATCGCGGGGGTCCCGATAAAGCCGGCCACGAACTTATTAACGGGCTTCTCGTAGAGGGTCAGGGGATCGGCGATCTGCTGGACGAAACCGTCTTTCATCACCGCAATCCGGTCGCCCATAGTCATGGCTTCCAACTGGTCGTGGGTCACGTAAATCATGGTGGCTTGAAGGCGGGTATGGAGTTTGGAAATCTCGGCTCGCATCTGAACCCGAAGCTTGGCGTCCAGATTGGACAGGGGCTCGTCGAAGAGGAACACCTTGGGTTTGCGCACGATAGCGCGGCCCACGGCCACGCGCTGGCGCTGGCCGCCGGAGAGTTCCTTAGGACGGCGGTTTAAAAGCTCCTGGATGCCAAGGATATTGGCTGCCTCGTAAACCCTTTGCTTGATTTCTTCTTTCGGATATTTCCGCAGCTTCAACCCGAAGGCCATGTTGTCAAACACGGTCATGTGGGGATAAAGGGCGTAGTTTTGGAACACCATGGCGATATCACGGTCCTTGGGGGGAACGTCGTTCACCAACACATCGTCGATGCGGATCTCGCCGCCCGAGAGTTCTTCCAACCCGGCCACCATGCGAAGCGTGGTCGATTTGCCGCAGCCCGAAGGCCCGACCAGGATTAAAAATTCCTTGTCCGCTATTTCAATATTGACGTTATTAACCGCCACGACATTGTTGCCGTAAACCTTGTTGACGTTTTTAAGGACGACCTTCGCCATGAAATCCTCCGAAGATTGGGACCGAGACGTCTCGAGTCCCCTGACTTTCCAGGGGTCGCGCGATCCCGCCTGTTTTTAATCACAAAAAGGGGATCCGTCGAACGGGAACGTATCAGAACCAGCATGGGTTTCGGCCCTAAAGTTCCTCCGAAAACCCCGAAAAACCTGTTGTATTTAAGCATTCACCCCAGGGGCTGTCAACGAACAAACCAGCTAACAGGGTCCATTGTCAGTCATATGAAAGGCTTTATAATCCAACCCCATGGAAATCGCGGACTCCTCTCGAAAATTCTTCTTTTTTTCTCTTCTTGTCTTCTTTGCGGTCTCCACCGCCTCCATCGCCCTTCAAAATCTCATTTGGCTTCCTGTTCTATATCTGGATTGGATCTATCTTAAAAACCATCCCAAGACTCCATGGCGTCCAGAACCCTTCGTCATTTGGACCCTCTTGTGGGTCTTTAGTTTTTATTTGGGCACCCTTTTGGGGGTCAATCCCCTTCATAGCCTGGAAACCGTCAACCGCTACCTCACCCTCCTGCTAGCCCTTTTTGTGGGGTCCATGGGCATGGGCGTGGTCGAGATTCGCAAGCTTTTGAACGCCTTTACTTGGGGAGCAGTTTTTTGCGCCGTTTACGGCATCGGCAAGCACCTGTTTCTCCACCAGGACCGTATCGATTCTTTCTCCGGAGACAAGATGGTCTTCGGCGGCCTTTTGATGACGGCCCTCCTCATCCAAGCGGGCGCCTTGATGAAACGGCCCAAAGATTTCTTAACCTGGTTCGGGGCCAGCCTCAACGGCTGGGCGCTTCTTTTAACCGAGACCCGGGGAGCTTGGGTCGGGCTTTTAGCGGGCTTCCTCATGCTGGGGTGGCGATTCAACCGCCGGTGGCTTTTGGCGGGACTTTTCATTGGGGTGGTTGGATATTTTGTCCTACCCGCGAAATATCAGGACAGACTGAAAAGCATCACCCAGTTGGACATCAGCTATACCGAAAACCACGAAATCGGCGACAGCAGCCAAACCCGTGTACTGATCTGGGTCACCGGAATCCGGATCATCGAGAATTATCCCTTGGGGATAGGACAGGGAAACATCGGGGAAGTTTTTCCAAAATACAAGGTTCACGCCCTCGAGGAAGCCACCGAGCCACACTTGCATAACAACTGCCTCCAATTGGCGGCGCAAAACGGCTGGCTGGGCCTGGCGCTGTATCTGGGATGGATTGGCTGTTATTTCTGGATGGCTTTTAAGTATCAGGGATCGAGACCCTTGGCGGAAGAGCTCAATTGGACCCTGGCCTGCTGTTTCTTGGGAGCCCTCGCTTGGGGGTTAACTGAATTCACTTTTTCTCAGCAGTTCATGTACCTGCAATATTCCCTACTGGGATTGCATTGGGGCTTGTTGAAAAAAGAAAAGGAAACAATCCCTATAACTTGACCAACATCCATTCGTCATTCTGGAGAAATAGGTCCAAATGATGGGTTTGAACAAACCTTTCATTTTCTTTTTTTAAATCTTTTTCGAGCATCCAATAACCGTGGGTTTTCAATACTTCCTCGGGCTTTGCGCAATCCACCGGATTCAACCCGCAAACCACTTCCGCCATAAACCGATCCGCTTGGCACCAAACTTCTTTTGAAATGACGGTATGGGGCGGAACCTTCAACTGGGCCAGTTCCCCGAGAAGTTGCTGTGAGGGTTTAGGATCCGGAAAGTTGATAGTTTTCCATATTTCCCTCTCTGACCGCGCAAGGGCCACCAACAGCAAAAATAATAAAAGCGTCTTCCCTGCCGTCCTGAAAGAAGAATCCCTGAAAACACGGAAACTGACCCATCCAATCAAAACCGCCAAAGGGGGGTAAATCGGATCCATATACCAGCCCAATTTTGTGCGGGCGATGGAAAACATCACGAAGGGCACCAGAACCGCCATGGAAGTGAGCGTCAAAACCTTGTTTTTGAAATCCGCCTTGAACCCTGCCACCGCCAAAAACAGGAAGAGCGCCAGAACGAAATACAAACTCAAAAACAGATCGTTTTGACCAATGTAGGAAAGATAATAATCCGTCGGACCCACATGCCCCTCCACCTCCTTCGTCGTATGGGAGATCAAGTCGTAGGTGAAGCAGTCCATCAGAAATTGATGGCCACCGGGATAGGATCCGCGCCAAACCATCCATCCCCCGACGGGAACAATCGCGCAAAGGACGAAACCCAAGTAACGCCCTAAGGAAATTTTTTTATAAAGGCCCGTGAGCCATAGGTAAATAAAGAGAATTGCCCCCATTTGAAGCGCATGGAAGCTGTAAACCAGAAATCCCAATCCCGCGCAAAGTCCCGCCAAGGGCATGGCAGCAACCCATTTCTCGGCGTTATAAAGAAATATCAGGAATAAGAAGCAAAAGAGGGTGAAAAAAGAGGAATAGTCCCCCATGCGGGCGCCATGGGTAAAGAGAAAAGGGGAAGTGAGGACGAGGGTTAACCCTGCCAGCAGGGCCGGAGCCTTGCCCAAAACCTTTGGGAGAAGCAAAAGTAAAAGGGCCACCATGGCAAGGCAGGAAAGGGCCGAATAAAACCGCATCCCCAAAACGCTGAATCCAAACAGCTTGTATCCGAGAAGGATCCCCCAAGAGCCCAAAAAGGGCTTTTTATTCCAATCGTCAATGGCATGGGCATAGGTGTTGATGCCGTAATCGTGATTTTGGGCCATCTCATAAGCGTTGGTGGCATACCGGGCCTCGTCCCAATCCCAAACCGGAAGTTCCCCCAGCTTATAGAAAAAGTTATAGGCGGCCAAAAGCAAAACAAGGCCCGCCAGAAGAGGATAAAAACGCTCCAGCGTCTCGCCAAAGGATCGGGAAAAAAATGCTTGTTTGTTGTTCATGTGTCTTTTCGGGACAAAAGTTGGTTAATCCGAGAAGCGGTAGCGAAAAAGGCACCAAAGGGCCGTGATGCCGTCCCGCCAAGTGATTTTCTTGCCTTCAGAAAAACCCCGACCCCGGTAAGAAATGGGCATCTCGTAAATCTTGTAATTCTTTTTCAAAAGCTTGGCCGTGACTTCCGGCTCGAACTCGAAACGGTTCGATCGGAGGGTCAACCCACGCAAAATATCCCCCTTGAATACCTTGTAACAGGTTTCCATGTCAGTCAAAACGGTGCCGTACAAAACCGTGGTCACACCGCTAAGGAAAATATTACCCAGGTAATGGGTAAACACAAAAGCCTGGTGGGTACCCATGAACCGCGACCCGTAAACAACATCTGCGTGTCCCTCCAAAAGGGGACCCAGCAGCTTTTCGTAATCGGAAGGGTCATATTCCAGGTCAGCGTCCTGAACCACCACATAATCGCCGGTAGTATGGGGGATGGCGGTACGGATGGCGGCGCCTTTGCCCCTGTTCTTTTCGTGATAATAAATTTCGATATTCGGTTTTTTCAGTTTTTTGAGTAATTCACGGGTTCCATCCGCAGAGCCGTCATCCACCACAATGATTTGTTTTTGAAGCCCTCTCAGCTTGACCGATTGAACCTTTGCAAGAAGCGGAAGGAGTGTTTTATTTTCATTGAATACTGGGACAATAATGGAAAGAGTGGGCTTCCGGGTCTTCAAAATCGCCTCTTAATAAATAAAAAAGTTTTCGTGTCAAAAGCTTAACAAACGACTAAAGCTTGCGCAAACCCTTTAAGCCCAGCCATTCACGCCTGCATGCCCCGCCCAGGTAAAGGGAGCCCATGATCAAAAGGGGCTTTTCCCCTGATTCAGCCAGAGAGCGGGAAAGTTCCAAAGCTTGCTTCCAATCCGCCACCCATAACGCCCGCACACCCGCCCTTTCCCAAGCCTTCACTATTCTTAAACCCTTTTCCGCTCGGTCGCTCGGCACCGTGGTTACGATGGACAAGACTGTATGGGGAGCCATTATTTTCGCGCATGTTCTGTAGTCTTTATCTTTCAAAAACCCGTTCAACAAAACTACCTTTTGACCCGGGTGTTGAAGTTTCAGCGAGGCGGAAAGGGCCTTAGCGGCGTCCGGATTATGCGCCCCATCCAAAAGAACAAGGGGATCGGTTTGAAGAACCTCCAACCGACCGGGCCAGTGCATGTCGGATAAGCCTTTTTGAAATTTCTTTGAGCCCACCCCAACACCCTGCGCGACCAGCAATTGCATACCGGCTATCGCCAGAGAGGCATTGATGTCTTGAAAGGCGGGAAAACCCGGCATGTGGAAGGTTTTCTTGAAGCCGGGGCCTTCCCAATGAAGATGAGCGCCCGACCTGCGATATTTAAAATCCCGACCGCCCACCCAAAGACGAACACCTTTTTCCTGGGCGATTTTTTCAATCACCTGTTCCGCTTCCCCGTCCTTTTGAATGGTGGCGGCATACCCTCCAGGTTTTAAAATTCCCGCTTTTTCCCGCGCGATCTGACCTAAGCGTTCTCCCAGAATATCCTGATGCTCTAGGCCAATCGATGTGATCAAAGCGGCTTTCGGAAGGGGGATGATATTAGTAGCGTCGAGCCTTCCACCCAGACCCACCTCCAGCACCAGCCAATCCACTTTTTTTTCCGCGAACCAGCAAAAAGCGATGGCCGTCAGGGCCTCGAAATGGGTTGGATCATGCCCCAGTTTTCGCCGCACCCTCACACAGGCCTCGAGAACCTTGCGGGACCATCGGTTGAAATCGGGGGTAGATATCCAGGTGCCGTTTATTCGGAACCTTTCACGGATATCGCAAAGATGGGGAGAGGTATAGAGGCCGGTCTTGAAGCCGCTTTGTTGGAGAAGGGAGGCCGTAAAAGCACAGGTGGAACCCTTGCCGTTGGTTCCCGCTACATGGACTACCGAAAGACCCAAATGGGGGTTACCCAGCTCTGCCAAAAGGGTCTGGGTCGTTTGAAGACCGAAACGCCAACCCAGACGTTCAAGGGAATCGAGGCTTTTTCGCAAAGATATTTAGTTGCGGAAAAATTTGAGAAACTGACCCACCGAGTCCTTCAACTGGTGGCGGTGGACAATGGCATCCACAAAGCCATGCTCGACCAAAAATTCTGAACGCTGGAAACCCTTGGGCAGCTTCTGGCGGATGGTCTGCTCGATTACTCGGGGACCCGCAAAACCAATCATGGCACCGGGTTCGGCCAGATTCACGTCTCCCAGCATGCCAAAAGATGCCGCCACACCGCCTGCCGTGGGGTCGGTCAAGATGGAGATATAGGGCAAATGCGCTTCCCCAAGCCGGCTCAAAGCCGCCGAAATCTTGGCCATTTGCATCAAAGAAAGGATACCCTCCTGCATACGCGCCCCGCCCCCAGAGGCGGAAACAATCACCATACCAACCTTCTTTTGTACGGCCCTTTCCACGGCGCGTGTTATTTTTTCCCCCACCACGCTTCCCATGCTTCCGCCCATGAATTGAAAATCGGTAATGGCCACCGAGGCATTCTGGCCATTAATTTTCCCAAGCCCCGTCACCACACCCTCAATCATATTGGTCCGGGCCTGGCCCTTCTTGAGCTTTTCATCGTACTCGGGAAAATCCAGGGGATTGAGGGAAGATAGTTTCTCGTCAAATTCAATAAAAGTTCCCGAATCCACCGTCAGGTAAAGCCTCTCAAGGGCCGAAAGCTGGTAGTGATACCCGCACTTGGGGCAGACCTTCTGGTTCTTATCCAGGTCCTTGTTGTAAAGCATGGCCGAACAGCCTTTGCACTTAGCGTAAAGGCCCGCCGGAACCTGGACCGCCTTGTTTTCAACAGCGGATTGGGCGATTTCCTTTTTTGGGTTTTTGTACCAAACCAATGGCGTCTCCTTAAATTTACGCGTGTTGAAGTTTCCGAATCACCCCTCGGCAGTATTGCTCCACGGCTCCGGGGATGCGGTTCTTTGGCGTTTTCGAGATCAACTGGATTAAGGCGCTTGCGATAATCACTCCATCGGCCACCCAGCCGACTTGTGATGCCTGGGCAGGGTTGGAAATGCCAAACCCGACCACCAAGGGTGTGCGAAGGCTCTTCTTTAACTTTTGCAAATCCTTTAACAGGCCCGCTGGAAGGTTTTTCCTGGCTCCCGTTACCCCGGTCACCGACACATAATACAAAAAGGGGGCTTTCAGGGCATCGGCCTTTTTGACCCGGATGGGGCTGGAGGTAGGCGCAATAAAGGGAATGAGGGCCAAATGCTTGTTTAAAAGGGGTTTTCCGGTTTGAGAATATTTTTCCAAAGGCAGATCGGGAATAATGGCCCCGTTCCCTCCCGCTTGTTTCAACTCACGGCTAAATCTTTCCCAGCCCATGCATTCCACCAGATTGGCGTAGCTCATCACCAAGAGGGGCTGTTGAAACCCTTCTTTACGTAGAGTGCGGATGAGGCGAAAGACATCCATGGGCAGAGTGCCCTGGTTCAGCGCCCTTTGGGTGGCCATTTGAAGCGTGGGTCCATCGGCGATGGGGTCGGAAAAGGGCAAACCCAATTCTAAACCTGCGGCACCCGCCTTTAAGGCGGCACGCGCACAAGAGAGGCTGACCGCATAGTTGGGATATCCAAGACAGATATAAGGAAAGAACAAGGCTTGATGGGCTTTCCGGGCCTCTTTGAAAACCTGGTGCAATGAATCGCTCATTTTTGGGCGCCTTTTAAATCCATCCCCAATTTCGTCAAAACGGTATTTACATCCTTATCACCCCGGCCCGAAAGGTTCACCACGATCAAGGATTTTTTATTCATCTTGGGGGCCATCCGCATGGCGTAATAAACGGCGTGAGCGCTTTCCAAGGCCGGGAGAATACCCTCGGTTTTCGCCAGCATTTGAAAGGCTTCCAGCGCTTCTTTGTCCGTTGCGGAAACATATTGAGCCCGGCCGGTGTCTTTCAACCAAGCGTGTTCCGGTCCTACTCCGGGATAATCGAGCCCAGCGGAAATGGAATGGGTTTCGGCGATTTGTCCTTCCCGGCTTTGCAAAACATAGCTGTAGCTTCCGTGAAGGATTCCGGGTTTTCCCTTGGCCATGGTGGCGGCCGTTCGGCGGGTTTTGACTCCATCGCCCGCCGCTTCCACCCCCACCATCTTTACCTTGCGGTCATTGATGAATGGATAAAAAAGGCCGATAGCGTTGGACCCTCCATTCACGCAGGCCACCAAGGCATCCGGAAGCCTTCCCTCCACTTCCCTGATTTGCCGTTTGGCCTCATCCCCCACGACCCTTTGAAAATCACGCACCAGCATGGGGTAAGGATGGGGCCCGGCGGTGGAGCCGATCAGATAATAAGTAGTGCGCACGTTGGTTACCCAGTCGCGGATCGCCTCGCTCATAGCGTCTTTGAGGGTTTTGGTTCCCGAAGTCACGGGATGCACTTGGGCGCCCAAGAGCCTCATGCGAAAGACGTTCAAGGCCTGGCGGCGGACATCTTCTTCTCCCATGTAAATTTCACAGGGGAGCCCGAAGAGGGCGCAAACGGTGGCCGTGGCTACGCCGTGCTGTCCCGCGCCCGTTTCGGCGATGATGCGTTTTTTGCCCATCTTCTTGGCCAGAAGGATCTGACCAAGACAATTATTGATCTTATGGGCCCCCGTGTGGTTCAGGTCTTCCCTTTTTAGATAAATCCTGGCGCCCTTGAGTTTTTCGGTCAAATTTTGTGCGAAAGTTAAGGGTGTGGGCCGGCCGTCATACTCCTTTAATAACTTTCGGTATTGGTCTTTAAAGCCCCTGTCTTTTTTCGCCTTTTGGTAGGCCCTGGTCAATTCATCTAAAGCCACCATCAAAGTTTCGGGAACGTACTGGCCGCCATAGGGGCCAAAATAGCCTGAAGAGTCGGGATAGGTTGGCATCTAAGGTCTCATTTCCGGAGGGGGTTGGTTTGCAACGTCATTCTTTATTTTTTCCAGCCGTTCTTTCGCACCGGCGTGGCCGGGATCGATAGCGCAAGCCTTGATATATTCATTTTCGGCCTTATCCACGTAGTCCAAGCGGTTATACAGATCCCCCAATTCCAGGGTCCGTTTCAAGGCGTCCTCCATTTGGTTATGGCGCAGGTAAAGGTCCCGCAAGTTGGTCAGGGCTTCCTGTGATTCGGGCAGTTGGGCCAGCATGGCATTGTAAATCTCAATCGCACGGTCAATATTTTGGGGCTCGACCATTTTTTGCACCAACCCGGCCAATTCCCGAAAGGCACCTGAGGCCTTTTTCAGATTTTTTTCCCGGATAAAGCCATTGGCGGAGAGTTCAAATTCTTTATAAGCCCTCTCCAAATCGCCTTTTTTCAGGTAAAGCTCCCCCAGGGTCAAATGGACATTATGGTCGTTGGGGTCAAAGGTGATAATTTTTTCGTATTCGAGAATAGCCTTATCCCAGCTGCCGGTGTGGTAGTAGATATGGGCCAGCTTGATAATGAGGGACTTCTGATCTGCCATAGGTGTCTTGAAGTCCTTTCATGCCTGGAACGCGCGTTGGGCGAGACGAATAAACCGGGTCACTTTTTTGGGATCCTTGATGCCGGGACGGCTTTCCACACCGCTGGACACATCGACTCCGAAGGCACCCGACCGGCGGATCGCCTCCTGGACATTGGAGGGATTCAGACCACCCGCCAGGATCACAGGGGCCTCAAGGGCTTGGACCGCGTCCCGAGCCCATTCAAAGTGAAAGGTCTTTCCCGTTCCCCCTGGCTTCTTTTCATTATAGGAATCCAAAAGATAAGCCGCAACCTCGTAAGCCTTTAGGGGTTTAAAAGCGCTTTTATTTCTCATCCTCGCGGCTTTGAGAATAGGCACAGGAATTTGTGCGCAATAAGCGGGTTTCTCGTCTCCGTGAAGCTGTATCGCCTGGAATCCACAAAAGCGAATCAGGCGTTTAACCTTGGCTATGGGTTCGTTGAAAAAAACCCCTACCGGAACCACCAGCGGCGGAACCATGCGCACCAGCTTTCGGGCTTGTTCGGGCGCGAGTTTTCGGGGTCCCAGGGACATTTGAAAGCCCAAGGCGTCCGCGCCTTGCTTGGCGGCAAAACGAACATCTTCAGGGCGGGTCAACCCGCAAATTTTCACTCGAAACATATGGGCCTCAAGGCATCAGGGCTTTAACGGCCGCTTCGATATCCGGCGAAACCATAAAGGTTTCCCCTACCAAAAGGGCGGTAATCCCCTTTTCTTGAAGCTTTAGGGCATCTTCCCTGCTTTTAATACCGCTTTCACTTACCACCGATAAACCAGTAGGAATTTTCCTCAATAAATCAAAGGTGGTTTGCAAAGAAACCGAGAAATCGTTGAGGTCGCGGTTGTTGATTCCTAAAAGTTTCACACCGCATTTAAGCGCCCTTTCCATTTCGGGCTCGTTATGGACCTCGACTAGAACGGCCATGGAGAGGCTCCAGGCCAAATCCTGAAACTGCTTCAGTTGGGCGTCTTCCAACATGGCCACGATGAGCAGAACGGCATCCGCCCCCGCTTCCCGGGCCTCATAGACCTGATGTTCGTCGATGATGAAATCTTTGCGCAAAACCGGAAGCCCCGAGGCCTCTTTAGCTGACTTGAGATAGGAAAGATGGCCCTGAAAATAGGTCTCGTCGGTCAAAACCGAAAGGGCCTGGGCGCCTGCCTTCGCGTAGGCTTTCGCTAAAGGTTCAATTTGAAAATCAGCTCGTAAGACCCCCTTGGAGGGACTGGCCTTTTTAAGCTCGGCGATCAGGGAAAGTTTTCCCGGATGGTTCAGGGCGCCCAAAAAATTCTTCGGGGCCCTTTGGCGCTTGGCCCCTTCCCGCAGGGACAGAAGGCCTCTTTCGCTTTTCAGGCGGGCCACTTCTTCTTTTTTCGTTTCGGCTATTTTTTGAAGGATGCTCATTCGTGGGAAACCTTCTTCAAAAGCTCCAGAGCGTTCAAGGCCTTTCCCGAATCGATGGATGCTTCGGCCAGGGCCCTGCCGTCGGGAATGGCGTCGCATTGGCCCGCCACATAAAACCCAACCGAAGCGTTCATCACCACCGCTTCCCGGCGGGCACCCCTTTCCCCCTTCAAGACCCCTAAAAGGATCTTGGCGTTGGCCGCCGCGTCGCTCCCTTTGATTTCGTCCAGGCTCCGGCGTTGAAAACCGAACAACTCGGGTTGAAGCACCCCGGTCGTGCGTTTGACCGATCCGTCCTTTAATTTTTCCAATTCCCAAATAAAAGTCTCGTCGGCGTTGGAAACCTCGTCCAGGCCGTCCTTGCTGTGAAGGGTCAAGACCCTTTCCATGCCCGCTTCCACCAAGGCTTCCCCGATCAAGCGGGCCCGCTCGGCATCAAACACGCCAATGACCTGACGCTTTACTGAGGCCGGATTGCACATGGGCCCCAGCACGTTGAAGATGGTTCGGATGCCCAGTTCCTTGCGGATGGGCCCCACGTTTTTCATGGCAGGGTGAAAATGGGGAGCGAAAAGGAATGTCATTCCGACTTCCCGGAGGGCCTTTTCGAGGATGGGAACGGCGGGATCAATCCTGACTCCAAGGGTTTCCAAAACTTCGGCGCTTCCGCACTGGCTAGAGGCCGCCCGGTTGCCGTGTTTGGCCACCTTCACCCCGCCACCCGCCAAAACCAAAGCGGCGGCGGTTGAAATGTTGAAGGTTCCCCGGTGATCCCCGCCGGTACCGCAAACGTCGATGGCGTCCAAACCCTCGGCGTTCAGGCGCACCATCTTGTCCCTCATGGCCTTGACGCTTCCCACCACCTCGGCGGGGGTCTCGAATTCGAGGTTGAGGAAGGCCAGGTAGGCCGCCACTTGGGTGGGCAGGGCCTTTCCTTCGAGGATCTCGATCATGCAATCGTAGGCTTCCCGCTCGGAAAGGGACTGTTTTTTGGATAGTTTCGCGAGTATTTCCCGAATCATAGCCGCCACCTTGGGTGAAATAGAGGAGGGCTATTGTACCCATCCCCCCTCGTTTTCCAAAGGATGGAGGCCGGAACCCTTTAATTCTTCATCTTCACGTCAATCAGTTCATAGTAAGGCGCCATAGGCGGCGGAGGGCATTGGGCGTTGGTGAATTTCAGGGCCAAGCAAACGGCAACCGGGTCCTTGTCCCCGGCGTAAATCCCGGAAACCCTTCCCGATTTCTCGATTTTCAAAACCACCTTCAAATCCGTCGCCTGCGGGGTTTCCAGGGTGCAGACCCGCAGGTAGCTCTCCAAATTTCCTCCGATCGCCGTGGAAAAATGCTGTTCGTAATCTTGTCCCTCGGGGGAAGCGGCGTTTTTTTCAGCCTGTTGCAGGACATCCGCCGGGATGGAATTGGAATAGGCGGCGGGTGTATCCGGCTCATGATTGGCTACCGGTTGGTCGATTCTTATGCCCTTCATGATCTTCTGGAACCCGTTGAGGAGTTCCTGGTCATTGAAGATCAGGGTCTTGCGGTTGAAATGGGCGCCCGGGTCCCAAAGCATGGGGCACATTCCCAGTTTGTAGGCCCGATCGGCCACCGACTCGATGTAAAGCCGGACGCTCTCGATATCCTTAGTCTTGAGGGTGGCCCCGTATTCGCCCAGGATAATCGGAATCCCCTGGCTGAGAAACCGCGCCTTCAACTTCTGCATGTTCGAGTCCAGTTCGTCCAGGTCCTCTTTCGTTCCCCAGGTGGACCGGGCCTTGCCCCATGTCTCGTCATGTTCCAACCCGGCGAAGGTGTAGGGGGTGTAGTAATGGATGGAAAGAATGCAATGGTCCGCCGGGTCCTTCGGCATCACGAAATCCGGGTCGGTCGTGAGTTCGACATCCGTCGCGTAGCCGGCGATGAGGAGGTGGCGTTTCGCGTTCAGGCCGCCCGATTTACGCACGAGATCGACAAAGGCCTGGTTGATGTGGTTCAGGATGCCGTAGGCTTTTAGTTTTTTATCGGGGTCCGCGGGGCCATACCGGTTCCAGACATCGTTGAAACAGCCTTCTTCATTCAACGACTCGAAGATCAGGGTGCAGGGATAACCCTTGAAATAGTCCGCGACCTGCGACCACATCACGGTGTAGTGCTTCATCGATTCGTCGTAGGCCGTCGGAAATTTGGACCACCAACCGCCGTCCCAGTGGTCGTTGACCACCGCGATCATCCCATCGGCGAGAACCCAATCGACGATCTGTTTGACACGGGCCAAATAGGCGGGATTGATCGCGTAATCTTTCCCCATCATGTTCGACCAAGCCACGGGAATCCGGATGGATTTAAATCCGGCCGCCTGGATCCCGTCGATCATTGCTTTAGTGGTATCGGGATTGCCCCATGCGGTCTCGAAATTATGGACCGCGCTTTTATTGACCCAATCCCCGGCGCACTCCATCGTGTTGCCCAGGTTCCATCCCAGTCCCATTTGGCGCACAACCTCCGCCGAGCTCAAATTCTCCAGGGAGGTCTCATCGGCGCTCAGGCCGGTAGGTAGAAGCGCTGAGAAAATAAGCCCAAAACCGAGAGAGAACACAGAGATAACGTTTTTGAATAACACAGGCAGGCTCCTTTAGATTTTTACTATTTAAGTATTACGAAAACCCTATCTGACCAATATGACTTTTTTGATTTTCCGCTCATAGGGCTCGATCAAATAAAGAATATACACTCCGCTGGCGCAGGGATTATGGGCGTAATTGGTCCCATCCCAGCTATAAAACTGCGTGGGCAGTTGGCTGGTGAGATAGGAGGGCGAGGGGGGAATGGCGTCCTTCCCCAAGTCTTTAATAAATTCCCCGGCAGAATTGTAAATCTTCAACGAAAAAGGGCCGGGGAATGACGAGATTCCAACCTGAATCGATACGGGCTGGGTGTGGCTAAAAACATTATGGTCCACGTAAAACAAGTCGTAGACAGGCAAGGTGGGCGTCACAGTGGCCGTAATGGTCGGGCTCAAGGTGATGGTTGGGGACAGGGTGACGGTAGGACTCATGGTAACCGTGGAAGTGAAAGTCGGGGTCGAAGTGGGAGTAACTGTGGGGGTGAAAGTCCTTGTAGGGGTCGGGGTGAGGGTTGGGCTGGGGCTTGTGATGGGCGTAGGAGAATAGGTGGCGGTCAGGGTTGGGGTATTTCCCGCGCAGGTTCCACCGCCCATGAAACAGTAGATACTTTGCACAAAATTCGTGTTCACCGTCTGGTTGGCGCCCGAGAACGTGGGTTGGCTCAGAAAATTGCAATCCCAGACCGTCACGAGGTTTCCCACATTCCCCGTCAGGTTGGTCATCTGCCCCAAATTACCCTGCCAGCCCGAGACCATGGATCGGTTCACGCCATCGTTCCAATTGGCCGGATTAGGATCACTAACGAAATTGTCCCCATTGAGATCTTGAATCGGGATCCCCCCCGAAGCCACGCCAAAGTAACTGGTTGGTCCCGACTGCCCGGGAATAACGACGGGAAGGGTTGCTGTTGTCAGGTCCACCCAGTTGCCGTTCGGGCCCGGACAATCGGTGTAAGCCGGAGTAACGGCCCCAGCGGCGATCAAAAGGTCACTTATACCCATATCCTTACTATTGAAGGAGCTGAATTCCCCGTTGATGAAGAAGTTTCCGCCCGATTCCAAATAAGAAACAGCTTGGCTCTGCCAACAGGGGGTAAAGGCATCGTCGCCGGGAACCGGGACAGGGCAAGTGGCGGTTCCACCGCTGACCATCCGCAAGTCCCAGATCTGGTTGTAGGCACCCCAGTTGTCGGTCGTGGGGCAATAACCTGTAGTGGAGACGGGAAGGGCCGTTACTTGAGCGCCTTGGGCGATAAGGATCGCCGATACCGCAGTCATCGGTCCAGTAGAGTAGACCGGGTCATCAGAATTGTAATAAATCAAAACCTTGATTTGTGCCGACAGTAGGGAGGGTCCCCAAAGGGCGGCAAAAAATAAGGCGGAGGCGATAACCCGACGGACAAAATTTTTTGGCAGAAGACACATGGTGACCAAATGGGACAGGGAGTTTAATACTCGGGAATTATACATTGATTCAACAGATATCCTTTCCAGTCATATTAAATCATGGTTTTACCGTGCCACCTTTGGAATAGTGAAGTTTGGAAAACCTATTTTAACTTCTAATGCTTTTTGCCTAATGGTTGTCCGAAATATTCCCGCTTCAAAATTGTATTTCACACTTCGAATTAACCTTTATTTAATCACCCGCCATTACGAATCCGCCTATAACTTTTCCCAAGTTTGTATTTCAGTACCAAAGGGGAGCACCATGAATTTCAATGACAGTCAGGAGCAGGACCAGCCGGTTTTCGCGCAGCCAGAAGCCACCGCCGATCCTTCCACCTTCAAAATCAAGCATCCTTCTGATAACCCCGCCTACAAGGTGATCGACCAGCTCAACAAAGAAAAAAAGATCAACCCCATGCCCTTCCCCGCGCCCAGGGGCGGAGCGGAGCCGGTTTTAACCCTTCAGCAGGTATTTGGAGGAAACTCCGGGCCCATCAACAAAATCAACGACAACGGCCAGATCGTCTTCCACTCGACGGGCGATTGCGGAAGCACCAGCGGTCCCAAGACCCAAAACGAGGTGGCCGACAAAATGACCGCCGATTTTAATGAAAGCGACCCAAAAGAAGTACCCCAGTTTAATTTTCTTTTGGGGGATGTGATTTACAGTTTCGGCGAGACGCAGTATTACTACGACCAGTTTTACGAACCTTACCGCGACTATCCGGCGCCCATCCTGGCGGTGGCGGGCAACCACGATGGTATGATTTCACCCCTATCCCAAGGGGTGAATAGTTTGGACGGTTTCTTGCGCAATTTTTGCGCGGAAAGTTTTATGGTCACTCCTGAGGCGGGAGGTCTTTCCCGCACGGCGCAGATTCAGCCCGGGGTTTTTTACACCTTTGACGCGCCCTTCGTGCGCATCCTGGCGCTCTACAGCAACACCCTGGAAGACCCGGGGGTCATCGCCGACGGGGGTGCCTACAGCGGGTTGGGAAAAAGCCAACTGGATTTTCTGACCGCCGCCCTGACCCGTGCGAAAAAGGAAAACTACAAAGGTGCCCTGTTGATTGCCTCCCACCATCCTGCTTTTACGGCAGGTTCCAACCACGGCTGGAGCCAGCTGATGACATCGCAAATAGACGCTATCTGCACCCAGGTGGGCTTTTGGCCCCACGCCGTTTTGGCCGGGCACGCCCACAATTATCAGCGCTTCACCCGCCACCGCAAGGATGGAACCTTGATCCCCTACATCATCTGCGGAAATGGAGGGCATAACGCCCAGGCACTGACCCGGGGTGGCACCCCTCCCCCCCGTTCGCCCCAGATTATCCAGGCGGCCGCCAACGGAATGGACCAGGTGGTTTTGGAAAATTACGACGCCGCGCCGGGCCATTACGGTTATCTGCGGGTGATTGTGGATAACGCCCAACTGCGCATTGAATACCATCCTGCGGGTGACGGGACGGGCGCCAAGACGCCGGATGATTACGTGACCGTGGACCTAAAAACCCGCATGGCCACTCACTACACGGCCAACGACCTGGGAGCGCCAGCCGCCGCCCAGGCCATCAGCCAAAAGGTGAAAAAGCCGAAGGTTCCTAAGGGTTCGGCACCGTCGAAAAAGTCGGCCCGCCGGACCAAGATGAGGAAATAAGGGGAAGTTAAAGCGTCAAAGGTTTAGAGAGACAAAGCCAGGCGATTTCGCCTGGCTTTTTTAGAGATTAAAAAACCTGCGGGCCGTTTCGGTGGTCTGTCGGGCAAATTCCTCAAAGGGGATGCCCTTCACCTCAGCCACCTTCTCAGCCGTAAATTTAACGAAAGAAGGCTCGTTGCGCTTGCCTCGGTGGGGCATGGGTGTGAGGTAGGGTGCGTCCGTTTCCACCACTAGACGATCTAGGGGGATGAGGGCCACGGCGTCGCGGATGTCCTGGCCATTTTTAAAGGTGACGGGTCCGGCGATGGAAAAGGTGCAGCCCAACCCCATGAACTTATCAACGTAAGAAGCTCCAGCCGAGTAGCAGTGCATCAGGATCTTAAGGCCTTGCGCTTCCGCCTTGAGCTGTTCATAAACGTCCTCATGGGCGTCCCGGTCGTGGATGACCAGGGGAAGGGAAAGGTCTCGAGCTAACTGGATCATGCAGGAAAAAAGGACTTTCTGCCTATTCCGGTCGACGTCATGGTAATAATCCAACCCGATCTCCCCGATGGCTTTGGGATGTGTTTCACGGGCCAGGCGCTCAATTTCGGCCAACTCCGCCTCGCCGAACCGGTCGGCGTCATTGGGATGGGCCCCGATGGTGTGAAAAACCGTTCCGGGGTGCCGGGAAGCCACTTGAGCCGCCGCCGCCGAGGTTTTTTCGTCGGTGCCGATGGTAACGCAGATATCCACCCCCGCATCCTGGCAGCGCTGAAGCACCTCGGCCTCTTCACCGATTAAACGTTCATCGTCCAGATGGCAGTGGGTATCAATCAGCATTAGTCTTTCTTCTTTTCGATCCGGGGAAACAGCGGAGACCCCTTGGCGATTTTTTGGCCCACGGAGATCCTTCCCCATTCCTCAGTTTCAGAAAGGGAATGCTGATGCACGTCATCGGAAAAGCCCAGCTGTTTCCACATGGAAGACGCCGTGAAGGGCATGAAAGGAGCGATGGCGATGGCCGTGACCCTCAAGGATTCCATGAGTGAATAGAGGCAGGTGGCCAGCTTAACTTTTCCCGTATCCCCTTCTTTTGCCAGCTTCCAAGGGGAGGTTTCCTCGATGTACTTGTTGGTCCGCTTAACGTGGTCCCAAGCCGCCCCAAGGGCAGTCGGGAAATCAAAAGTCGTCATGGCCTGCCGGGCCTTGGGAGCGTAGGCTTTTGCGGTTTCAGCGAGTGATTTTTCCAGATCACCTGCGGGGCCTGGTTGCGGAACCGCTCCCTCGAAATATTTTTCAAGCATGGTCAGCGACCGGCTGACCAGGTTGCCCAGGTCGTTCGCCAGGTCGCCGTTGAAGCGAAGCTCGAAGGCTTCGATGGTGAAACTTCCGTCCATGCCAAAAACCACTTCCCGCAAAAGGTAATAGCGAAGGGCGTCAGGCCCGTAGAGGCCGATCAAGTCCATGGGATTCACGACATTACCCAGGCTCTTGGACATCTTTTCCCCGCCCATGTTGATAAACCCGGTGCCGAACACGCGCTGGGGAAGGGGCTCCCCGGCGGCCATCAGCATCGTCGGCCAGATGGTGGCGTGGAAACGCAATATGTCTTTTCCGATCAGGTGCACGTCCGCGGGCCAGTACTTTTGGTACTTCTCCCCGTCCGGCCAGCCGAGGGCCGAGATGTAATTGATGAGCGCGTCAAACCAGACATAAATGGTGGTTTCTTCCGGAACGGGGGCGGAAATGCCCCATTTGACCGTGGAACGGGTGATAGAAACATCCGCCAGGCCAGGCTGGATGAAGTTATTGACCAGCTCGTTCTTTCGGCTGGCGGGCTGGACAAAATCGGGGTGGTCGACCAGGTGCTTTTCCAGCTGTTGCTGGAACTTGGACATGGCGAAGAAGTAGTTTTCTTCTTTTATTTTTTCAACAGGCCTTCCGCAATCCGGACATTTGCCGTCAACCACTTCCGAATCCTGAAGAAACTTCTCATCTGGCAGACAGTACCAGCCCTCATAGGCGCCCTTGTGGATGAACCCGGCGTCGAGGACCTTTTTGAAGAAGAGCTTGCAGGCGGCCTTATGGTCCTCGTCGGTGGTGCGCACAAACCGGTCGTTGGAAATACCCAGTCTCACCCAGGCTTCCTTGAACCTTTCCACCACCTGGTCGGCCAATTGTTTGGGCTCCAAGCCCTTTTCCTTGGCCGTTTTGGCGATCTTTTGTCCGTGCTCGTCGGTTCCGGTCAGGAAGTAAACGTCGTAGCCGTCCATGCGCTTGAAGCGGGCCATGGCGTCCGCCCCCACGGTGCAGTAGGCGTGGCCGATATGGGGCACGTCGTTGACGTAGTAGATGGGCGTGGTCACATAGAAAGTTTTTTTCACATCGGACATGGTAAATTCCTTTTTACAAGGCCTGGGGGCCGAAATCTAAATAGTGAGTTCCGTTAAAGACCGGTGCTGTATTTCCCCTTTTTGAATCCCTTCCCTGAGTTCCATGAACAAATGATCCAATATCATACGGGCCTGGAGATTGGTCGTGATCATTTCCTGATGCCGGGAAAGGCTTTGAAGCACCTCCGCGGGGACCAATTTCCCCCATGCTTTGGGAAGGGGTGATTCGCCCCCAATGCGGCGGCGCCAAAGATTAGTCCATACCTCGAAGGCCAGAGTCAGCACCTGGGCCTTGCGCTGGGTGGCGGTGCGTTCCAAATCGCCCAGGATATCCGGTTCCCATTGATCGTATTCGCTGGAGAAGACTAGCCAGCCTTCCTCCGGCCCGGTGAGGACCTGGTCCAAATCAGCTTCGGCCTTATCCCTGAATTCACGCCAGGGAGGATCCGCTTCCCTGAGGGCTAGGGTGATGGACCCTTGAGCGTTTTGCGCCGCTTCCTCGGCTTCCTTGGCTTTCCAGCCGTGGCCTTCCACCAGAATTTTTTGAAGAACGGGTTTTGGCAGGGCCCCAAACCGCACCGGACGGCACCGGGAAAGAACGGTGGGAAGCAATCCGCCTTTTTTTTCCTCGATCAAGATGATCAGGGTATCGCCGGAGGGTTCTTCCAACGTTTTCAAAAGGACGTTTTGCGCCTCGTCATTCATATCCCCCGCCGCGGGGATGACCGCGATCTTCAGCGGCGCGGAAAAGGGCGCCTGGGAAAGCTTTTGCGCCAGCAATTTGGCCGTGTTAACGATGATTCCCTGCTTTTTACGGTCTTCCCCCTCGTCCGACCAGAAAAACTCCCGGTCGACCCAGTAAAGATCGGGGTGGGATTTGGAAAGTACCTGCCGGCAATCCGGACAGCCTGAGCAATTCTCCCCTTGCCGGCAAAAGAGCATCCGGGCCAAGGCCAAAGCATGGGTCTTTTTGCCGACGCCCTTGGGGCCAGTCCAGAGAAAGCTTTGAACCCCGCCCCGGGTTTTCAAGGCTAGAAGGAGTTTTTTGGCTTCCAGTTGGGAATTAAGTTTTTCAAGCCGGGGAACGATGAAGTCAGCCATGGAGTCCCTTCTTTATTTTTCCGCTCCAGGGTTGGGGCAAGCGCTTTGCGAGACCCCGTACCAAATCGCTGAAAACCTCTTCCTGGCTTTTTTGCGAATCCAAAATCAAAAACCGCTTGGGTTCTTGTTGGGCGATTCGCAGGAAGGTTTTGCGGACCTTTTCGTGAAAGGAAAGGGGTTCCTTTTCCATACGATCCTTTCGGCCCTTCGAGGCCTCGGCCCTTTTCAAGCCCAGGGCGACGGGCACGTCAAAAAGCACGGTCAGGCGTGGCTTTAAATTGCCAACTGCCGTTTGGTTCATTTGTTTCAAGAGAGCCATCGAAAAACCCCTTCCGCCGCCCTGGTAGGCCAGGGTGGAATCCACATAGCGGTCGCTAATGACCAGTTTGCCTTGTTTCAAATGGGGTCGGAGAACTTCCAGCACATGCTGGGTCCGGTCGGCGAGAAAGAGGAAAAGTTCCGCTTCGGGGCTTAATTCGTAGTCCGATTGTTCCAAGAGCCAGTGGCGCAGGTAAGTGTTAAGTTTGGAACCGCCCGGCTCCCGCGTGGTGGTGAAGGGAACACGGTTTTGCTTGAGAAATTCGGCCAAAAGCCTCAGTTGGGTGGTTTTACCCGACCCCTCCGGCCCCTCGAAGGTGATGAACAATCCCCCGCTTTTCATGCCTTGCGCTCCACGAATGGTTTCCAGGGCTGGCAATATAACATAACCGCCCCCCAAACAAAAAAGCCCCGCACCCTTGCGGGATGCGGGGCTTCAAAGGCGAAACGACTACTTCACTTCCAGCTCGGCTCCGCTCTCCTTGAACTTGGCGACGATGCCGTCGGCCTCGGCCTTGGAGACGCCGCTCTTGACCGGCTTAGGGGCTCCATCGACCAGATCCTTGGCTTCCTTCAAGCCAAGACCGGTGACTTCGCGGACAACCTTGATGACGCCGATCTTGTTGGCGCCAGCGGCCTTCAGGATCACGTCGAAGGCGGTCTTTTCTTCGGCAGCGGCGGCGGCAGGCCCGGCTGTGGCAGCAGCGGCGGGGGCGGCGGCCGAGACGCCGAACTTGGTCTCGAGAGCCTTCACCAGCTCGCTCAATTCCAGCACGCTCATCTGTTCGATGGCAGCGATAAACTCGTCTTTCGTCATAGTAGGCATTTGAATCTTCCTCCAATTTGGTTTGCTTGTATCCCCTTGTGGGGGAGATGTGAGTATTGAAGCTTAGGCGGTTTTGGCCTTGGCTTCCTTGACAGCGTTGAGTGCGTACACCATCTTGCGTATCGGGCCTGCCAGCACCTGAACGATGCCCGAGATGGGCGCCTTCATGCTGCCCAGGGCCTTCGCCAGTAGAACTTCGCGGCTCGGCAGATTCGCCAAGGCCTTGATGTCCTGAACGGTGATCTTGCGGCCATCCATCCAGCCGCCTCGAAGCACCAGCTTCGCGTGATCCTTCCCGAACTTGCTCAAAACCCTCGCCGGAGCCACCGCGTCATCCATCGCCAAAGCGATGGCCGTGGGGCCCACCAAAAGATCGTCCAAAACCGTGATGTTGGCCTGGTTCAAGGCCAGCCTCGCCAGGTTGTTCTTGACGACGTGATATTCCACCTTGGCGTGAAAAAGCTGGGCCCTCAACTGCGTGACCTCTTCCACCGTCAATCCGGAGTAACCCGTGACGACGGCCGATTTGGAGGACTTCACCTTCTCCAGGAACTCTTGGACCACCTTGATCTTTTCGGGTCTGGGTTCGCGTTTCGTTGTTTCTTTCAAATATTTCACCACCCTTCGTTCTTAAAAATGTTGACCGGGACAGGGGGAAAAAGAAAACCCCTCGTCCGAAACGACCGGACGAGGGGTAAGGGGAAAACCTTAATCCTCGAAAATCCGGACCGTCTCGGCAGGCAACCATTAAGCCCCGAACCCAAAACTTACTTGCGATTCAAGGCGCCTGCTGTCTTCGATGGCCGGCAAAGGAAGCAAAAAAACAGCTTCACTTCACCGCCCCAGGATTCTCGCGAAAGCCGGGGCTAACAACTTGTCCTTCTTCTGCCCCCCGAAAGGGGGAACATAAAAAATCAGTTCTGGTTCTTCGAAGCCGCCTTCATGAATTCAGAAGGATCGACCTTGATGCCGGGGCCCATGCTGGAGCTTAAATAAGCCGAAACCAGATAGGTACCCTTGGCCGCAGCGGGCTTGACCGCTACCAGCGTACGGAACAACGTTTCCGCGTTTTCCTTGATTTGAGCTTCTTCGAATTTGATCTTTCCGATTCCGGTGTGGCAGATGCCCTGATCGTCCACGCGGTATTCGATCTTACCGGCCTTGATTTCCTTGACCGCCCGGCCCACATCCGCAGTCACGGTGCCTGCCTTGGGGTTGGGCATGAGGCCCTTGGGGCCCAGAACCTTACCCAGTTTACCGGCTTCACGCATGATATCCGGGGTAGCCACCAGGACGTCGAAATCCAGAAAGCCCCCGGCGATTTTTTCAACCAATTCAGTGTCCCCGGCAAAATCGGCGCCGGCCGCTTCCGCTTCCTTCACCTTTTCGCCCTTGGCCAGAACGCAGACCCGGAGGGTCTTGCCCGTACCGTGGGGCAGGCTGACGGTTCCCCGCACCTGCTGGTCGGCCTTTTTAGGGTCCACACCCAGCATGATATGAAGTTCGACGGTTTCGTTAAATTTGGCTGGGGCTGTTTTTTTCAGAAGGGCGACCGCCTCACCCAATGGGTAGGCTTTGGTCTTATCGATCATCTCGTCGTTTTTACGGACCCGCTTGCTGGCTTTCTTCATCTTTACCTCCCGTGGTGCAAACGCGCCGTCCAAAGGACGAGGCTCCCACAGTTAATTTATTTTGAGCCCCGAAGGGCTCCCATCTTACTTCGTGATTTCAATCCCCATGCTGCGGGCGGTTCCTTCCACCATGCGCATGGCGGAGTCTAATTTTTGGGCGTTCAAATCCGGCATCTTGGTCTTGGCAATTTCCTCGACCTGCTTGAGGGTAACCTTGGCCACCTTTTGCTTGTTAGGCACCGGGGAACCCTTGGCAAGACCCGCCGCCTTCAAGAGGAGAACCGAGGCCGGGGGCGTCTTGGTGATAAACGTAAAGGAACGGTCTTTATAGATGGAGATGACGACCGGAATGATCAACCCGTCTTGCTTCTGGGTCGCCGCGTTGAACTGCTTGCAGAATTCCATGATATTCACGCCGTGCTGGCCCAAAGCGGGCCCGACCGGGGGAGCGGGATTCGCTTTGCCCGCAGGGATCTGCAACTTCACCATCGCCGTCATTTCTTTCGCCATGCCTTTTTCCTTCTACTTTCTTACCCAGGGTTTCCCGCCGGGATATTCATCTGTTCTATTCCTTCTCGATTTGGTGGTATTCCAGCTCCACCGGGGTTTGGCGGCCAAAAATGGTCACCATGACCTTCACGCGTTCCCGCTCAGGGTTAATATCCTCGACCGAACCCGAGAAGTTGGAGAAGGGGCCGTCCATGACCTTCACCAGGTCGCCCTTTTCAAACTGGCTCTTCAGGGCCCGGCGCTCGCGGCGCTTGCCGATATGTTCCAGAATGGCCGTAACTTCCTCGTCCGGCAGGGGAATGGGCGTGTTGCCCGACCCCACGAAGCTGGTGACTTTGGGCGTATTGCGCACTACCGACCAGGAATTCTCGTCCATATCCATTTCCACCAGGATATATCCTGGGAAAAACTTCTTGTTGGTCACCCGTTTCTTCCCATTGCGGGTCTCGGTGACCTCTTCCGAGGGAATCAAGATCTGGAAGATTTTGTCTTCCATATTCATACTTTTAATTCTGTTTTCGAGGTTGGTTTTTACCTTGGCCTCGTAACCCGAATAGGTGTTGATGACGTACCAGCGCTTGGACATGCGGCTTAAATCCTCTCTTTATCTTACTTAATGATGAGCTTCATCAGGCTGCTGATGATGAGGTCATAAACGGCCAATAGCACCATAATAAAGAAAATGGTGACACAAACCACGGTCGTTGATCCCTTGATATCCTCCACGGTGGGCCAAGAAATCTTTTTAAATTCCGATTTGGCCTCGGAGAAGAACTGTTTCAATTGTTCAATCATTCAAACCCCAAACCCTTCGGTCATCCGTATGGCAGGGCAGGCAGGATTCGAACCTGCAACGCGCGGTTTTGGAGACCGCCGCTCTACCATTAGAGCTACTGCCCTTCGAGTGGAACCCTGCCCCATCAGGGGCGGGCCCCGGGATTACCCCTACTTGGTTTCCTTGTGCAATGTGTGCTTGCGGCACCACCGGCAATACTTCTTGATTTCAATCTTGTTTGGCTTTTTCCGCTTGTCGCGCGTCTTATCGTAGTTGCGGCGTTTGCATTCCGAGCAAGCCAAGGTAATTTGTTCACGCATGAGGCATTCTTCCTTCGGTTACTGTTCTATTCTATGATTTCGGTTACAACTCCGGCGCCCACGGTGTGTCCGCCTTCCCGGATGGCAAACCGTAGTTCTTTCTCCATCGCCACCGGTACGATCAACTCAATCTCCATCGTGATATTGTCGCCTGGCATGCACATTTCCGTCCCGCCCGGCAACTGCACACTCCCCGTCACGTCCGTCGTACGGAAGAAGAATTGCGGCTTGTACCCGTTGAAAAATGGCGTGTGCCGGCCACCCTCTTCCTTCGTCAAAACGTACACTTCGCCCTTGAACTTCTTGTGCGGATTAATCGACTTCGGCTTCGCCAGCACCTGGCCCCGCTCGATGTCTTTCTTGTCCACGCCACGGAGCAGGGCTCCGATGTTGTCTCCTGCCTGCGCGTCATCCAGCAGTTTCCGGAACATTTCCACGCCCGTCACCACTGACTCACGCGTCGGCTTAATTCCCACGATTTCAACCGCGTCCCCGACCTTCACCTTTCCGCGTTCCACGCGGCCTGTCGCCACGGTTCCGCGGCCAGTGATCAAGAACACGTCCTCTACCGCCATCAAAAAGTCCTTGTCCACATCACGCTTCGGCTCCGGTACATAGCTGTCCACCGCATCCATCAACTGAAAGATGGCCTTTTCACCCATATCGCTCGTATCGCCATCCAAGGCTTTCGTCGCCGATCCCTTGATCACAGGCGTCTTGTCCCCGGGGAATCCGTACTTGGTCAGGAGATCCCTGACTTCCACTTCCACCAGTTCCAACAGTTCCGCGTCGTCCACCATGTCGCACTTGTTCAAAAACACCACGATATAGGGCACACCCACTTGGCGGGCCAACAGAATATGCTCTCTCGTCTGGGGCATGGGGCCGTCGGCCGCCGATACCACCAATATCGCTCCGTCCATCTGCGCCGCACCGGTGACCATGTTCTTGATATAGTCCGCGTGACCCGGGCAGTCCACGTGAGCGTAATGCCTCTTCTCGGTCTGGTATTCCACGTGCGACGTATTGATCGTCACACCGCGTTCCCTTTCCTCGGGGGCGTTGTCGATATCTGCGTATCCCTTAGCCGTTGCCCAGCCCTTCTTCGACAGCACCGTCGTGATGGCCGCCGTCAAGGTCGTCTTTCCGTGGTCCACGTGTCCGATCGTTCCGATATTCACATGCGGCTTCGACCTTACGAATTTTTCCTTCGACATCGTTTCTTCCTCCAAGCCAAAAGGTTTAAGACTGGGCAACAAGCTAATGATGGAGCCCAAGACCGGGATTGAACCGGTGACCTCTTCCTTACCAAGGAAGTGCTCTACCAACTGAGCTACTTGGGCGGGGGTTATTGCAAGAGGGAGTATTTTACGTTTCGAAACTCCCCTGTCAAGAAAAAGCGGGTCAAAAGTGGGCGATTTTCCCTGGCTTTCCCGGTTCGGATGAAGGCTTTTCTATTTTCGCTTACCCGATCGGCCGTGAGGGTCCACCAGCTTTTCCAGGCTCACCGAACGTCCGTATTGTTCCTCGGTCAAAATTTTCTTTTCCAGCACCACCTGTTTGACCGTTTTCCCTTCTTTCAACGCAGCTTTGACCACCTCCGCGGCCTTCTCATAACCAATCACCGGGTTCAAGGCCGCTGCCACTTGAGTGCTTTGATCGGCATATTGAAGACAACGCACCTCATCGGCTTTAACACCCGAAACGCACTTTTCCTCAAAAACCTTCAACATATTTGTCATCAAAAGGATTTCCTGATTCAAGTTGTAGGCTAGGACGGGCATCATGACGTTGAGTTCCATTTGGCCAGCCTGAGCTGCGAAAGCCACTGTCGTGTCGTGACCCAGCACTTGGTAGCAGACCATATTCAGGCACTCGGCCATCACAGGGTTCACCTTTCCCGGCATGATAGAGGATCCAGGCTGCATCACCGGAAGCAGGATCTCGCCAAAACCTGTAGCTGGCCCGCTAGTCATGAGACGGAAGTCATTGGCAATTCTAGTGAGATCCAAGGCCAGGCTGCGAAAGGCGTTCGACAGGGAAACCGCAGGCGTCAGGCTTTGCATAGCCTCGAAAAGGTCCGGGTGGGGGGTGAGCTTGAGTCCGGTCTGCTGGGAAAGCAGAACCGCCATCACCTTACAGTAGTCCTTGTGGGTATTCAGGCCCGTGCCGACCGCCGAACCGCCAATCCCCAGTTCCCGCAAGTCCTCGGAAGCCCGTTCGATGCGCTTGCCGTGTCTTTCGAGATTTTCTCCGTAGGCGTTAAATTCCTGGCCCAGGGTCATGAGGGCCGCGTCCTGCAAATGAGTCCTTCCCGATTTATATACCTTTCGGAATTCCTTTCCCTTGTGTCGGAAGGCCGCGGCCAGTTTTTTGAGAACCGGCAGAAAATCCCGCGTCAACAAAAGACCTGAAAGCCGGATGGCTGTGGGGATGACATCATTCGTGGACTGTCCCATATTCACATGGTCGTTGGGATGGACAAGCTTGTAGTCGCCCCGCTTGCCTTTAAGGATCTCGATGGCGCGGTTGGCCAAAACCTCGTTGGTGTTCATGTTATGGCTGGTTCCGGCCCCGGCCTGGTAGACATCCACGACAAAGTGATCGAGCCACTTCCCTTCTTCTAATATCTCATCCGCGGCTTTCACGATGGCTTCGGCCTTTTTTTTGTCCAGCATCCCCGCCTTGCCATGAAACCGGGCGGCGGCTTTTTTAATGTGGACCGTGGCTTCGATAAAGACCCGGTGGGGCTTGATGCCGCTAATGGGGAAATTCTCGACGGCCCGTTGGGCCTGGACGCCCCAAAGGGCTTCCACGGGAACTTTCAATTCTCCGATAGAGTCATGCTCAATACGAAATTCCATAAATTCCTCCCAATGCGGCTTTGAGTTTTCTGATTTTTAATAATCAGGCGGGCGCAATAGGAAAACTCGCCCTCCCAACGCCGATTAAAGATTTTTAGTGATGTATTGGAAAAGGGCCTGGGCCGCTTCCTCGGGACCGTTGGATTCAAACCCGGCGATTCCCAGCCGGGTGCGAAGTTGTCCCACCTTCATGCCTGAATCCATGAGTGTTTGGATATATTTTTCCGCCAGGGCTTCATGCTGTTTCTTTTTTTGGGGCGCGCCGAAAGGATTGGCGAAATAGGTGTGTACCAAACCCTTCTCATCGGTGGTTCCCTTGGCCAAACGGGCGCCGCTGGAAAACACCTCATTGATTTCCTTGGCGTCGGTCATAATTTGCAAAATGGGATGATCTTCATCCACATTGTCGTAATTGTTGGCATAGAGGAACATATCCACCGGGTACCCCGCGATCACATGGCGGTATTCGGTGATGGGCATCACCAAACGGGCGTTGCCCATATGAGGATTCATAAACACCGACCGATCGATTTCAAAGTAGGCATATCCCGGGGTCAGGTCATCCAGACGGACGAAGGCGCCGATCTCAGTGCCGTTGCCCACCACCCTGCCCTGGGCGTTCATCTGCAATGATCCCATGTCATCGAAGATCACCGTCAATTGACGGATATACTTTTTTGCCAAAACACGGAAGGCCTCCAAGGATTCGCTCTTCCCCGCGCCCGAATCCCCCACAATCACCACATGGGCACTCTTCCCCGATTTCAACTCAATCTTGGCCATGGCCCCGTGGATCGGTAAATTTCCCCGTTCGATCATGATTAAATTGTGGATCGTCAGAGCCGTTTTCTTGAAATAGCCGAAATAATCAACCTCATTGGGTTTATAGGCTACGGCTCCCACCACAATGTGATTCTCGTTGTCTTCAAAATAACCCACCAATTGGTCGTTCATCAAATCAGGCTCGACACCGAAAAGAACGATGCCGTCGGGTTTGCGGGTGGCGATCTCATCGGCATTTACCAATTCGAAAAGGTTGGAGAGACCCGCGGCGTGGGAAACGAAGTCTTTATGGAAATAAATGAAAACCACTAGAGTCCCAATCCTGGCCGGGAAACAAAGCCAGCGGGAAGGATCCAACTGCAGGGTATCCAACGGGTTCTGGGGCAGGGGGTTAAACTTGCCTTTTCGTTTGTTACTCTTGGTGTAATAAATAAGAGGGGGATAGATCAAGGACAGGCGGATAAAGGGAATATTCTTTAACTTTTGGTAAATCTCCGCCGGAGCTTTCCAATCAATCTTTTCGGCCAAGAGCGCCATTCCCATGCCTGCCGGAACCTGGCGATAGACTTTGAACCAGTCGCCCATCACGTGAGCGCAGATCACCCGGTAAGTATTCAATACTAAAATTTTGAACTGCTCGTTCGCCATGATAAATACTTGGTTGTAAGCCTTCAGGTCGATACCGCCGTCATCCACATCTCGGTCGTAAATCACGAACCTTTCGCGCTTGCGCCAATAGGTGTAAAGCTCTTCTATAAAATCCTTAAGAACGACCCGGTCAATTCCGGTAAGAACCTTATCGATTTCATCTTTATAAAGGAGGCTTTTAAAAAGGCCTGCGATTTGCTGTGAGTCGTAACTAGCCGGGGTTTGGAAAGCCTTGACGCAGGAGAGGAGAGGCGAATCCTGGTCGGTCATTTCCTTAATAAAACGCTTGAGAATCTTCTGGAAACCGTCGCTGGAAAGTAGATCTTCGGAGGTTTTACAAAGACCGGGATGTCCATAAAGGATGACCCGGTTATTCATGTATTCGTTGATTTCGGTTACCGGATTTGGATTTCCAGGGATATCGCTTAGGGAAATTTCGGTTTCTTTTTTCATTCGTTTTTCCTCACGGTAATTAACCGCTCACAAAAAAATTAAAAAGGCGGGCCGATTAAAGGGATGACAGTCGTTAAGGATGGCAATGAATGGCCATACCGCAAACAAGCCGGAATGAATGAGGCTTGTAAAAATATGGAGCGGGAGACCGGATTCGAACCGGCGACGTCCACCTTGGAAGGGTGGCATTCTACCACTGAATTACTCCCGCCCATGACGTTCATTATCCCCCAAATCCTCCGGGGAAAGGGTTCAAAATGGTGGACAGGGAAGGATTCGAACCTTCGAAGGCCGTCGGCCGGCAGATTTACAGTCTGCTCCCATTGACCACTCGGGCACCTGTCCAATAAAACCCAAACGTTCCTCGGTTGAGGCGAATGATTTTCTATGAGCGCCGAACCCATGTCAATCAAAGTTTATTGGTGAATTGGAGGAGAAAAGGTATCTTAGAGCCAATTTCAGAGGGGAGGGTGTTATGAAAAAGCATTTCTGGATTCTCATCATTGCAATCACCCTGCCAGCTTTAGCCCAAACTCCCAATCCAACACCCAATAGCGTTTCGGCGAGTGTTTCGGACCTTTCCGCCGTTCCTGACTCGGCTTACCAATGGGAAAAAACGTCCGAAAGCGATGGAATCGAAATTTATACCAGCAAAGTCCACGGCACGGATATTTTGGCCCTTCGGGGGGAGGGTTTGGTTGAAGCCCCGCTTGAAAAGGTGGCGTCGGTCATTATTGATACCACCCGCGGGACCGAGTGGATCGACAGCCTGGTTGAATCGAAAGTCCTTCACAATCTGGGCCCCTACGCCTTCACCGAATATGACCATATGGGGATTCCCTTCCCCTTCGATCAATTCATTTCCGACAGGGATTTTGTATCCCATGTTTCTTTAACCACCGACCCTTTGCACCGCCACATTATGGTGAAATACACCCCTGTCCTGGACCCCTCGGCGCCGCCGGTTAAAAATCATGTTCGGGGAACTATGACCTGCTCGTTCGATATCCAAACATCCGAATGCGCTGACGAATCGTTCGTGGTCGCGGAAATTCATTGCGACCCGGGGCAAATTGTGGCCTGGCTGGTGAATTGGTTCCAAGGCGGTTGGCCGGAAACCACCTTTGAAAGCTTAAGAAAAGAAGTCTCCAAACCCGACATTCGGACGTTGCCCGTAGTTTTAAATCTCTTAGAATTAACCCAAGACCCTTCAATCTCAATGCCCACGCCCAATAAGGAATAATCTATCTCGAACCCCTCAGAGACTTGATGAATTCCCCATCCAAAACCCACAGCCCTGTGGTTAAAAAATGGCAGATCATCGACCTTGTTCGAACCGGTTGCATCATCTCCGCCATGAGCGTCCACATCTATTCCAATGTCGCTTTCGGAAATCCTTGGGTTTGTTGGCTCTGGGGCCGGTTTTGCGTCAACGGTATTTATGGGGTTTATGTTTTTTTTATTGTCTCGGGATTCCTGATCACCCATGTGATCGCGTGCGGTAATCAAAGCATCTTCCAGCCAGGTCTTGCGCGGTTTTACCTCCAGCGCATTGGACGCATTTGGCCTCTTTATTTTCTTTGTTTGATTTTCGGGGGTGTTATTTTTATTTTCATCCCGGCGCCATCGCCCCTTTTCACCTTTTGCTTTAACCCCTTAGGCAAACAGGACCTATGGTTTTGGCTGTCTTTGCCGACCTTCCTATTCAATTGGCTTTTGGTTTTTCGGCCCACTTGGGACTATAGGCCCTATTGGATGATTTTATGGAGCCTCTCGATCGAGGAGCAATTTTATCTCTTGTACCCTCTCGTCTTGCGGATGGTTAAAAACCTTAAAAATTTTATTTGGTTTCTTGGGTTGGTCATTTTGACCGCCATCAGTTGGAGGATTTTTTTCTACCTCCACCCGGCTCCAAACGACTTCATTCAAGGCTACGCTTCGCTGGCCAAATTCGACCTGATTGCCTGGGGCATTCTGTTTTATCTAGCCGTTCAAAAATTCGGCCCCTTTCTTTTAAAACACCCAAGGATCAACTTTTGTTTTTTTCTCGCCGGGCTCCTGATCCTGACCGTGACTTATTTCGGCACGCGCGAGAACAACGCTTGGGACGAAATTTTTGTTTCGGAAGCGCTGGCTCTGGGGGCGGGTTGCTTAATACTGGGGGGGCTGCACATACGCTTTTTAGAATCGAAAGGCCTTAAACTCTTAAGCTTTCCCGGGAAATACTGTTTCGGCTGCTACCTGCTGCATCCCACGGTTCTTTATTTCGTTCGTCCCTGGATGGATCGCGTGAATATCTTTTTAGGGTTTTTCCTCTTTATTATCCTCATCACCCTGGTCGCGGCCTTTTCCTACCATTTCTTTGAACTTCCAGCCAACCGGCTCATTCGCAAAACCTTCGGACTTCAACATCCTTAATTTAAAATTCACCGGTTGAATCGCAGGAAATGAAAGACGAGCCAATGAAGAGAAGAAAAATGGAGCTGGCGACCGGAATCGGACCGGTGACCTGCCGCTTACAAGGCGGCTGCTCTACCAACTGAGCTACGCCAGCGTCTCTAAACTCTCTGCGGGGATTGAACCGACGGCGGATTATAAAAACCGGCACCTGCTCCGTCAACACCGCTTCCTAGTTTACCATCGAAAACCGCCGCCTTTGTCGTTTCCCAAAGACCCTTCCCCCTCATCCAACGACTGGGAGTCTAACTTCTCAGCAGGCCCCTCAATCGGCGTTTCAAGAGCCGAGTCAGGGCCTGGACGAAAAAAGTCCCTTTCGGGGGGGGCATAAATTTCTGGTGGAGTGCTGACGATCATGGGGTTGGGCGGCGTCGGGACATAGGCGGGTGACGACAGGTAACCCTGATTCGAGGGGATCGGGACCTGATGCGAATTATTTGTGGTTCTCTGACTCCAATTGCGCTGGCGGGCCACTTCAAAAAGGAGAAGGGCCGCCGCGACCGAGGCATTGAGGGAGGACATCTTTCCCGCCATGGGAATCTTCACCAATTCATCGCAATTTTCAGACACCAGCCGCCTTAAGCCCCTTCCCTCGTTGCCGATGACAATCGCCACCGGGCTTTTGTAATCGTACTCATAAAAAGGCTTGGTGGCGTCGCCGTCGGTGCCCACGACCCAAACATTGGCTTCTTTTAGCTCGCGAATGGTTTCATTTAAATTGGTTACCTTGACGGTGGGAATATGCTCGGCCGCTCCGGCAGAGGCTTTCAACACGGTGGAATTGACCTCCACCGCCCGATTCTTGGGAATTACCGCCCCGTGGGCCCCCGCCGCGTCGGCGCTTCGAAGGATGGCACCCAGGTTATGGGGATCCTCTATTTCATCCAATAATAGAATGAAGGGGTTTTCTTTTTTCTTTCGTGCGATATCCAAAACATCCTGCAGGGAAGCATAGTGGAAATCTTCTACCATAGCCAAAACGCCCTGGTGTTTGTCGGTTCCGGCCAGCGTATCCAGCCGGTGGCGGGTTTCAATGGTGATGGGGATACCCTTAGCCTTGGCATGAGCCTCAATCTGGTTGAGAACCCCATCCCGGGATCCCTGCATCAGGATCACCCGGTTGACCCCCCGGCTTCCGGACCGGAGCGCCTCCAAAACCGGGTTGCGGCCGTAGATTTTTTCGCTCATGAGAAACCAACCTTGATGAGGTATTTAATTATTTTTTGGTCAATATCCTGAACTTGCCGCCCTGAACATCCTCGATGGTAAATCCCATTTGAAAAACCTTGTCGCGGATCTCGTCCGCTTCCTTGTAGCGTTTTTCTTGTTTCATTTTAACTCTCGTTTGAGCCAGTTCCTCCACCTCAGGGGGTATGACGAGGGTTTGGGTGGAAACGATCCCCAGCAAACCGCCCAATTGGTTCAATTTCGCGGAGCTTTCACCAATAAGACTTTTCGCTCCCGCAGTCATGTGGGAGGATTGGCTCAAGACCCGACGGGTTTCCCTGGCCAAATCGAAGAGAACCGCCATGGCACGGGGCGTGTTGAAATCGTCGTCCATTGCTTCTTTGAACTTTTCCTCAACCTCATCCACCGATAACCGCAGACCCAATAGGTCCTGTGGATCTCCCCCGTCGGCAATCGCAAGGGCTTCCTGAACCCTCTGAAAAGTTTGATTAAACTCATCCAATCCCCTTCCGCAGGCTTCCAGGGTTTCCCGATCATAATTAAGCCCGCTTCGGTAATGGGCGCTGAGGAAAAAGTAACGCAAGACCTCCGGTTTAAACTCAGAAAGAGCGTCCTTGGCTTTCCAGATATTCCCCAGGGATTTGCTCATCTTTTGGCCCGAGATTTCAATAAAACCGTTATGGAGCCAATATTTCACATAGGGTTTTTCGGTGGCGGCTTCGCATTGTGCGATCTCGTTTTCGTGATGGGGGAAGATCAGGTCCACCCCTCCGCCGTGGATATCGATGGAATCACCTAAGTGTTTTCGCACCATCGCCGAACATTCGATATGCCATCCGGGCCTTCCCTTGCCCCAAGGCGAGTCCCATTGGGGTTCGCCGGGTTTGCTGGCCTTCCAAAGCACGAAATCGGTGGGGTGTTTCTTGCTTTCGTTCTTCTCAACCCGGGCGCCTTCCATGATTTCTTCCAGCTTCTTGCCCGAAAGGCTGCCATAAGGCTTGAAAGTCGTGGAGTCGTAAAGAACATCCTGTCCTAAATCGGTGGAAGGAACCGGATAAGCGTGTTCCTTTTCCACAAGCCCTGAAATTAAGCCGATCATTTCCTGAATATGGTCCGTGGCCTTCGGATGAACATCCGCCTTTTGAACATCCAATTTTTCCATCACCTCAAAAAAAGCCTTAGTATTCGTTTCCGCCACTTCCTTGGCATCCCGCTTTTCATCGATGGAAATCTTTATGATCTTGTCGTCAATATCCGTAATATTCACCACATAGGTCACCTGATAGCCCAAATAAACCAAGTATTTTCGTATGACGTCAAAATTAACCTGGGAGCGGGCGTTGCCGATGTGGATATCGCCGTACACCGTGGGGCCGCAAACGTACATTTTCACCTTGAGAGGATTTAACGGAAGGAAATCTTCTTTTTTCCCGGAAAGGGTGTTGGTGACTTTAAGCAAAAAAAACCTCAAAAATAAATTGAACCACAGAGTACACAGAGTTACGCAGAGTAAATCAAAGAATAATTCTTTTTATTCCTTTTTTCATCGAACCAACATTGAAATTAAGCAAGAGTCCAACATGACACCCGGTGAGTTTCAAATAGGTCATGATTTGGGCCTCGTGTATGGGAAGGATTAACTCAACAGCTTTCAGTTCAACAATTAGGCATTCTTCAACCAAAAGATCAATCCTGAACCCGATTTCCAATTGAGCGTTTTTATAAATAACAGGAATTGGTACCTGTTTTTCTACTTTCAAGCCTCTTTCAGAGAGCTCATGAGCAAGGGCATATTCATAGACATTTTCTAATAAACCAGGCCCTAACGCGCTATGAACATCTAAGGCTGCATCTACTACTTCACCGGACACTTTGTTTAATTCATCCAAGGAAACAATCTGAATTTTCGTCATATTTTACTCTGTGTAACTCTGTGTAACTCTGTGGTTCAAGATTTTGTTCTCTTCTTTGCCCGCGGAACGTATGAACCTGAATAACGGGCCAATTCCTTTTCAAGGTGTTCCAATCGCTTCACAAGGGGATCGGGCAGTTTGTTATGGTCCAACTCGCCCGCCAAGTCCTTTCGACCCCTGAGACGGACAATGCGCCCGGGCACGCCTACCACAGTGGAATAGGGGGGAACATCGGTCAAGACCACCGAGTTCGCGCCGACCTTGGAATATTCTCCAATAATGATGTTACCGAGGACTTTCGCGCCCGTAGCCACCACCACATGGTCCTTCAAGGTAGGGTGCCGCTTGCCCTTTTCCTTACCCGTTCCGCCCAAGGTCACCTGTTGGAACAGAGTCACATTGTCCCCTATTTCACAAGTTTCGCCGATGACTGTTCCCATTCCATGATCGATAAAAAAATACTTTCCGATTTGGGCGCCGGGATGGATCTCAATGCCCGTCAGAGAACGGGAAATCTGGGATATAAGCCTAGGGAAAAAGGGTATTTTCATCTTCCACAGAGCGTGGGCAATGCGGTGGTAAAACATGGCGTAAACGCAGGGGTAGAGGAGCAATTCCCACCACCGGGCCGCCGGGTCCCTATCCAAGATAGATTTAAAATACTGAAACATAATGGGGCCTCAAAAGAAGATTACTTCACTTCCCCGATTGTCCAAACAGCAATCCGCTCGACCACCTTGGATTGTCCTAATAGGGGACCAATCTTTACCAATTCAGGTCCATCCTCCCGGCCCGTCAGGGCTAATCTTAAAGGATGATACAGGGCTTTACCCTTGATATTGCCTTGTTTCCCAACTTCCTTCACGATTTTCAGGAAATTCTCACCGTTAAAATCACCGGAAAATTCTTTAAAAACCTTCTCGAAAACTTCCATGACAGGTTTGAGTGTTTTCATTTCCTCGGTGTGGCCGGGATCAAAGTGAAGCTCGTCCGAAAAGAAAAAATAGGTTTCTTTCACGATGTCGGAGAAACAACCCAGGCTGGTCCGAACCGTGCCCACCACAGCCTTCAGCCAGTCGAATTTCTCGCGGGCCTGTTCCCGGGTGATGTATTGGGCATCGATTAAATAAGGAAGAAGGGCCCGGGTTAAATCGTCCAAACTATATTTCTGTTCGGTAAGATATTGCATTCCCATCCAATGAAGTTTCACGGGGTCAAAAATCGCCCCGCTTTTCCCCACGTGGGTCAAATCAAACTCGGCCGCCATTTGCTCCAAAGAGAGGATCTCCCCACTCTTGGGCGCCCAACCCAGCAGAGCCAGATAGTTCAGAAAAGCTTCAGGCAGGTAGCCCTTCGCTTTGTAGCTTTCCACGCTGGTCTCGCCGTGGCGCTTGGAAAGCTTTTGGCCGTCGGCCCCCTTGATAATGGAAAGATGCGCGAACTTGGGGGTCATGAACCCCAAGGCTTGGTAAAGAAGAACCTGCTTGGGAGTATTGGACAGGTGGTCCTCGCCTCGAATCACATGGGTGACCTCCATGAGGGCGTCATCCACTACTACCGTAAAGTTATAGGTGGGGCTTTTATCCGAGCGGGTCAATACGAAATCACCGATCTGGTCGTCGGGGAAACGCACCTCGCCCCGCACCTCGTCTTGGACCAAAATTTCGCCCGGCGGCACAATGAACCTCAAAACCGATGGCATTCCCTTCGCGTCCAGTTGTTTGATTTCTTCCGACGAGAGTTTTTTGCACTTCCCGCCGTATTTGGGCATATGGCCCCGGCCTAGCTGGCGCTTGCGTTCAAGTTCTAGCTCTTCCTCGGTGCAATAGCAGGGGTAAACCTTGTTCGAATTCTTTAACTTTTGCAGGTAACCATCGTAAAGCGCGGTTCGTTCGGATTGTTTATAGGGAGCGTGGGGGCCGCCCACCCTGGGACCCTCGTCCCATTTCAGGCCCAGCCAGCCCATAATATCCAACAGGTTTTCACAGGCCAGATCGGTGGAACGGACCTTGTCCGTATCCTCAACCCGAAGGATGAAAACGCCGCCCGTATGCCGGGCATAGAGCCAATTGTAAAGGGCCGTGCGCACATTCCCCAAGTGCAGGTCCCCGGTGGGGCTGGGCGCGAAACGGACTCTGACCTTATCAGACATGGTTATTCCTTGATTCTTTCCAGTAATACCACCGCCTGGACAGAAAGGCCTTCTTCCCGGCCCTCAAAGCCCATCCCCTCGGTGGTTTTCGCCTTTACGTTTACCGTGTCGAGATTAAGTTCCAGGGTTTCCTCGATCATTCGGGCCATGGGTATCAAATAGGCCAAAAGCTTGGGTTTCTGGCAAACGATAGTGCTATCAATATTGATGATCTGCCATCCCTTAGTTCTAACCAATCGGCCACATTCCTTAAGAATGAGCAGACTATTGACCCCTTTCCATTTGGGGTCGGAATCCGGGAAATAATGGCCGATATTGCCCAAAGCGGCGGCCCCCAAAAGAGCGTCGCATATGGCGTGGGAAAGGGCATCGGCGTCCGAATGGCCCATCAAGCCCTTGGAATGGGGAATGGTCACGCCCCCCAAAATGAAGGGCCTTCCTTCAGCCCAGGTATGGGCGTCATAGCCCGTTCCAACCCGAAAATTCAAGTTTCCAACTCCCAAAAGCTCAAATTTCTATCTGCACCCTTAAGGGCCGCATAGTTTAGCAAATCTTTCAATAATTCGCCTTGCCGGAATGGAATTCGCTACTTCAAGGAAGGAATTTATCGCGGAAAAAAGAGGATATTTATCGTCCGTCTGTATTGCGCCAAATCAGGTCTTTGACTCTCTGAAGGTCATATGCGGTGGTCACTTTAAAATTCAAATCATCACCTTCAACCGTCCGGACTTTGAAACCGGCGGCCTCCACCACAGCCGCGTCATCCGTCAAGCGGGATGCCCGGCGGCCCAGCTTCTGAAAAGCCTTATTCAAAAGTGGAAGTTTAAAACCCTGCGGGGTTTGAACCGCCCGGATATGGGATCGATCCAAAGTTTTTTCAATCCTATTTCCTGAAACCATCTTTAGGGTATCCCGAACAGGGACAACAGGAATAGCGGCTCCCGAAACGGCAGCCGCTTCCAGAACCCGGCGGATCATTTCGGGGCTGACCAGGGGCCTGGCCGCATCGTGAACCAACACGTGTTTCACCCCCTTGGGGATAACTGATAAACCTTCCCGGACCGAATCTTCCCTCTCGGCACCGCCCTTGGTCACAATCCCCGCCAATTTGTAACGGTAGATGGCCTGAATCGCCCTTTCCATATAATTTTCCCGGGTGGCAACGACCACATAGGCCAAACCCGGAACTTTAGAAAAGGATTCAAGGCAAAGATCCAGAAGGGTTCTTCGATGGTCCACGAAAAGAAAGGGCTTGGCTACCTTAGCCTTTAAACGGGTGGATTGGCCGGCCGCCACAATCAGAACGGCCCAAGGGGAGGTTTTAGAGGGTTTTATTTTTTTCATGTGGGGGGCAGTTTAACAAATGGGATTAGGAGATTCCATAAAAGCCGGATAGAGGGCAAAGGTTTAATCAGACTTATTCAACCGACGTTTTTTATATCACGAACACTAGTATAGGGTTCCGGGCCGTCTTTCGGCCAAAAGCCGGTAATCATGAGCTGTCAAGGCTTGCGCCATCCGATCACGGTATTGCCAATAAACCGATTCTTTTCTCAACCATTCCTTGTAGGTATAAAACACCTGGAAATAAACCGCGGCGAGGATGAAGACAACGCCCAAAATTCTCCAAAATTTAATTTTTATTAAAGCATCCCAACAGTAAAAAGAATAGATCATGGCTATCGGAAGAGATTCATAAATGCGGTACGCAAAGGGTTCTCTTATTGAAAACCAAAAACTCAGGTAGAGAACGATAAAAACCGCGAGGGATAAAAATTTTATTCCTTTCCAATCGGGGCGGGTGTGTTTTGGTTGAAACCAAAACACAAGCATTAGGACCGCTTGGAGAATTCCAGCCACCCAAAGGAAATACCCCGGGAAGGTGATCGCAGGGTTATCCCGTAGGTATTGAATTCTTTCCGGAGTGTGGTCCCCAATAAAGCGGGGCAATTCAAAACAAGCAAAAGAAAAATACCTGCCCAAAACATCAAAAAAGCTCATGACCCCTTTAATACTCAAAAAACAGAAAGATCCATTAAGGTCATGTCCTGTCCGGAAACCGTACTTCAGGTAAGTTGGTATTAGAAGAGTCCACATTGGTATGGCCCCAACGGTTGCAAAAATACATGCCCTTTTAAATGCCCCCGTTCGAGCTTGCTGATAGAACGAAAAGAGAAAAAATGGGACGAAAAATACCCAAGTCATATGCAGTTGCAAGACCCAAAAGAAGCCAAAACCCATCAAGGCATTCGGCCAAATACCTTTTAGGAAATTCAAACTCAAATCGGGAACCGATTCCATGAAACCGATAAAAAACAGTACTGCCCCTACAAGGGAAAGCGAGGTATTCACCACCTGAGTGGAAAAATGGGTGGTCCAGATGGAGACATATATCCAAGTAAAGATAAACCAAGGCGGAAAACTCGGTAGCCTTTTATGACAATACCAAGCTAAGAAACTCAGAGCGGCGAAAGTCACAAGGTTGGTAAAAAAGTAAGGGGACTCGGGGGCAGGCCATATCTTTAAGAAAAGAAAAAGAAGACCTCCTTCCAACGCACCGGGAAGCTGTGTGTTGAAGGCAGCCCCGCCATTTTGGAGGTCGGGCCCAAAATAGGGCCAGGTATGGGTGGTAAAAGCCTTCAAGCCAATGACATAAGTTTGGACTTCATCGTCATCTGGAAGAAGTGCGGGACAATTGAGACCGAACCAGAAGCGAAAAAAGAAAGCAAACAGGAAAAGAATAGGAATAACCGCATAACTTATTCTTTTATTCATAGGCATCCCGTAGATAGATTCACAACGTGTTGGGGGAAGAATAAAGGATTGGTTAGGCTTTTTCTACTTTAACGGCGTCTGATCAACGAGGCACCAGGATGCCAATCGCCTCAGCCAAGGTTTTAACCGGCAATATTTCCATCATGGCATCGGGAAGAAGCGATACCGCTTTCACATTGCCCTGAGGGATGACCGCCTGCTTGAAACCCAACCGGGCCGCCTCAGCCAAACGGGGACCAATCTGGGATACCGCCCTCACTTCGCCCGACAACCCCAACTCGCCCAACACCAGCACATCAGGTGCGACCGGCACCTCCCTGAAAGAAGACGCCGCAGCCACCGCCGCCGATAGATCGATGGAAGGCTCCACAACCCTAATGCCTCCCGCCACATTGAGAAAAACATCCTGGGAGGAAATAGCCATTCCCAATCTTTTTTCCATAATGGCCAAAAGAAGCGCGAGCCGGTTCGGGTCAATCCCCGAACAGCGCCGCTGAGGGATGCCAAAATTCGCTGGGCTTACCAAAGCCTGAACCTCTAAAAGAAGGGGCCGGCTTCCTTCCAGGCTGGCCGTAATAACCGAGCCGGAGCTGTGGGTGAAATGGTCTTCCAAAAAAGCCTTGGAAGCGTCGTCCACTTCCGCCAAGCCGTCTTCCCTCATCTCGAAGATGCCGATTTCCTGGGTGCTTCCAAAACGATTCTTCACCGCCCGAAGCAGGCGGTATTGACGGTTCATATCCCCCTCAAAATAAAGCACCGCGTCCACCATGTGCTCCAGGGTCATGGGCCCGGCGATACTTCCCTCTTTCGTCACATGGCCGATCAGGAAAAGAGGAAGCTTTTCCCTCTTGGCAAGGTAAGTCAGGCGGGCTGCCGATTCCCTCACCTGGGAAACACTGCCTGGGGCGGAGGAAATATCCGAAAGGAAGAGGGTTTGAATGGAATCAATCACCGTCAATACAGGCCGGGTCTTTTCGATCTGGGCCAGGATGGCCCTGACATCGGTTTCGGGAAAGATATAGAGGTTGTTGGACCTTATGCCCAATCGTTCGGCGCGAAGTTTAATTTGCTGGGCCGATTCCTCGCCCGTCACATAGAGGCATTTCCCGCCCTGTTGTTGGGGAAGCCTGGCAAGCCGGTCAACAACCTGTAACAGCAGGGTGGACTTTCCTATACCCGGGTCCCCGCCGATCATGACCGTTTCGCCCGGCACAATGCCCCCGCCCAAAACCCGGTCGAATTCGTTGATGCCCGTGTTGAGCCGGAAGCCGTCCGATACTTCAATGTCCGTGAGCGAAACCGGATCTACCGAGTCGGACGATTTAGCTAGTTTTCGGCCCCTTTCCTCGTGTTTACTCGTCTCGATGGTTTCTTCGACGAAGCTGTTCCACTCGCCGCAAAGGTTGCACTTGCCTTGCCACTTGTAGGACTTGGCACCGCAGTTTTTGCAGGCATATTGGGTTTTGGTTTTAGGCATAAAAAACCTCGAAAGGCGAATTGATGAAATTATACACTTGTATACCTTTCAGGCAACAAAAAAGGCTCCCGGTTTCGGGAGCCTTTTTCCAATAAAATCTGCGGGTTCTTAGTTTTTCTTTTTAGCTTCGGGGGAGACGGTTCCTTTATCTTCGTCCTTCTTTCCCATATCTCCCATGGGACAGCCGCCCATCATGCTTCCATGCTCCATGGGGCAATTCGACATTCCCATTGAGCAATGAGAACCCATCATGCAATGCCCGGCCAGGCAAGAACCTAGCATGCAAAGGGGCCCCGACAGGGAAACAATCAGGATGATCCATCCCACGACCTTGCCCAACTTTTGGGTGAACCCGGTTTGTTTATCGGCAAGAGTCAAAACCCAGTAGCCCAAGGCCAAGGTAAAAAGATAAGCCACAATCTTATGCGTCATCATAATCTCTCCTTTTTATTTACCGGATCAAAGTCCCGGAATATTCACTTTTGGTATTTGAACGTTTCCAGTGTTCGGGGCCATTTGACTCAAATCCACCTTCGGCATCTTCATTTCTTTGTAATCGGAAGGCGGGGCAAAAAAACTTGAATCCAGCGACTTCGCCTCGATCTTAACAGCTTCCGCGCTGCCGCTAATGTCTCCCGACTTGTTGGTGGACTCCCACTTCATGGGAAACAATTTTTGGGTCACCACCAAATTCACCATGGCCTTTTGGGAAGGGTCCAGCTTGTCGGATTGGGCGGCCATCTGGGTCCCCCACCAGTTGCCGATTCCCGGCGCGAACCAAACCTTGCCATTGTTATCGTCGGACGTGTAATCCCATTCCTCGCAATTGTGGCCCAGGATGTTTTGGCTGTTCCCCGTCTTGTGGATCTTGAAATGCTTATCCGCGCTGTTGTAATGAAATTTCTCAGGGTGAAGCTCGCTGACCATGTACATTTTCTGCTTGTCCATAATCATGATCATCTCGTGCGTCTTATAATCGTAGATTCCGCCGCCGATGGTTGCCCCATCCTTGCCCTCAAACTGGGTTCGCACCTTGTTGCCCTTGACGAAATATTCCATGACCGTGGATTTATCCGATTTGTTGCTGGTCATCTTCATGTCGACTTCGCCCTCAAAGGCCTCCGCCCTGACATAGCCGAAAGCCAGGAGAAGGGCAGCGACCGCCCAAACCCTCATCATTTTTTTCATGAACATTCCTCCGAATTTCAGTGATCTTCCCCATGGACCAACGGGCCTTACTCTAGCCGAAGCCTTGCGCGGCCACAACTCAAGCAGGGGCATCGAAGGGGTTAGAAAATGCCGTTTTACAAAGAATTTATATGGGTATCAAAGGTTTTTAAAAGGAGGTGCTCAAAGGGACAGGTTTATTTCTTCCACAAAAGGCGCCAGGGGTGGGCCTTCAGGTCTTCCACCATGTCCCGCAGGTCATCCGCCGTCTTCTGGTCGGATATCAACAGTCCCAGGGTGCCTTGGCCGTTTTGGATATTTTGGGCCAGCTGGTTCATGACCTTAAGGGTCGAATTAAGGTTCTTCACCGATTCCTGGACCTGCTTTTTATCCAGGCTTGTGGACAAACTGTCCAAGCTCTTGGCCACGCTCTGCACGCTATTTATAATTTCATCGGCCTTACCGCTCGAATCCTGGAGGCTGTCCAGAATCTTCTCGACCTTTTGGCGGCTGGTCTCGGATAAGGCCAAAAGGTTCTCGGTGGTTTTATTCATATTTTCGAAGGTTTTCAGGAAGTTTTCCTTCGCCTTGGGGTCGCCCATCATGTGCTCGAAGGTTTCCAGCACGTCGCCCAATTGGCTGAAGGTTTTATCCAGGTTGTTGGCATCCACCCCGGTCAGAACATCGTCTTTTCCCAAGGGGTCCCCACTCCCCAGGTCGGAAGTAATTTGCACGTAGCGAGAGCCCAAAAGCCCCGCGCTGTAAATGGCCACTTGGGAATCCTTGCGCAGTTGAAAATTGGGTTCGGTGATTCGAAGCAATACCTCGGCCTGGCCGGTGGCGATCTGGATGCCCTCCACCTCGCCCACCTTGATTCCGCCCGCGTATTCCACCGGGGCATTGGTTTTCAGGTCCCCCAAGAAGTTGAACTTCACCCTCGCGGTATAGCCCGAGGCCGCGAAATGGAAATTGTTCACGAACAATATGGCGACCATAAGGGCCAGCCCGGCCGAAACGACCATAAGCCCTACTTTGAATTCTTGGGACATAAAGGATGACTGAGATTCTTCCATGATCACCTTGATAAAGAAGGTTATTACCGGATGGCCATCGGCCCTTCCACGCTTCCGGTCACGAATTGGCGGATATAAGGATTAGGGCTCTTTTTAATCTCATCGGGGGTGCCGAGTCCGATAATTTTGCCATCATATATCATGGCAATTCGGTTGGCCACCTTGTAGGCGCTGTGCATGTCGTGGGTCACCACGATGGAAGTCACCGAAAGCTTTTTTTGCATGTCGAGAATGAGGTCGTTGATAGCTTCCGAGGTAACCGGGTCCAGACCCGAGGTGGGCTCGTCGTAAAGGATGATCTCCGGGTCCACCGCGATGGCCCGGGCCAGCCCCACGCGTTTTCGCATGCCGCCGGAAAGCTGGGAGGGCTTGCGCGAAGCCACTTCATCTTTCAACCCCACCAGTTCCAGCTTTTGCCTGCAAACCTCCAGCGCCTTGGCGCGGGGCATTTGAAAATCCCGCAAGAGGCGGAAAGCGACATTCTCGAAAACGGTGAGCGAATCAAACAGGGCCGCTCCTTGAAACACGACTCCCATTTTCTTACGCAGTTCATTCAGTTCGGTCTCGGCCATATGCTCGATTTTCTGGCCTTCCACCCACACTTCTCCCGAATCGGGGGTTATCAGACCCGCCACATGCTTGAGGATCGTGCTCTTCCCCACCCCCGAACGGCCGATGATGGCCAGGGTTTCTCCAGGAAACACTTCCAAATCCAGTTCATCCAAAACCACGAACTTGCCGAAACGCTTGCTAACCTTTTTCAATTGGATGATGGGCGCCTTGGAGTCCATGGGGTTCCTATATCTTTAGGGTCGTGAGGATTGCGGTGAGGAAATAATCCGAAACTAGGATGGACATGAAAGAATAAACCACCGCGTTCGTGGTGGCCCTGCCCACGCCTTCCGCCCCGTTGGTGGTGGCAAAACCCTGTCGGCAGGAAACGATGGCAATAATGCTTCCAAAGATGAGAGCCTTGATGAGCCCCCCAATAATGTCGCCGGTTTCCAAAGCCTGCTGGGACGCGTCGATATAAATGGTGGAAGAAGTAAACTTGAGGGTACAGACAAAGAGTCCGCCCAGCCAGCCGGTGAAATCGGCGAAGATGGTCAGGATGGGCAACATGAATGAGAAAGCCAGAAAACGCGGAACCGCCAGGTATTTGACCGGGTTGGCGGCCAGGGTATAGAGGGCATCTACCTGCTCGGTCACCTGCATGGTTCCAATTTCAGCGGCCACCGCCGAACCCATACGGCCCGCGATGACCATGGCCGTTAAGACTGGGCCTAGTTCCCGCACGATAGAAAGGGAAACCACCGCCCCCAAAAATTGGGAGATACCTTTCATTTTAGTTTCCAAGGTATAGCCCGACTGTAAAGCCACCACCATGCCGGTAAAAAAGGCGGTGGTCATGGCTACCGGAATAGATTCCACCCCCACCCTCACCATTTGCTGAAGGATCAACTTGAAATCGTGTGGCTTCCGCACTATCCACGCATTAACACGAAGTGTGAGCAGCAGCATGTGCCCCGCTTCTTCTATAAAGTAAATGGTTTGTGCGCCGACTTGGCGGATAAAAAGATTTAAATTCATAAAACCATTTCACCACCAAGACACCAAGACACCAAGTTAAGTCTTGAAAAAAATATAGACGTTTTAAGAGTTTTCAAATCCTGGCCTTGTCGTTCTTGGTGTCTTGGTGGTGAAATCTTGGGTTTTTAAGTATAAACGCGGGTGACCCTTTCACCCACAGCGCATAAAAGTTCATAAGAAATAGTACCCGCAAGGGACGCCTGTTCTTCCACGCCGATTTGGGCCTTTCCCTGGCGGCCAAAGAAAACCGCCTCATCCCCAACCTTCACGTTCTTCACTTTAGAAACATCCAGCATCACCATATCCATGCAGACCGTCCCGATTTGAGGAACTCTTTTTCCACCCACCAGGAAATCGCACTTGTTGGAAAGGTTTCGGTGTACCCCGTCGGCGTAGCCTAAAGCCACTGTGGCGACGGAAACAGGTTTTTTGGCGGTGTAGGTACGCCCGTAACTGACCGATTGGCCCTTTTCGATCTTTTTTAGATGAATAATCTTCGCCTTTACCTGCATCACCGGTATCAGCGCTACCCTATTTTTGAAGGCGGGATTGGGATAGATGCCATAGAGGGCGATGCCGGGTCGAACCCAGGTGCCGGCGGATTGAGGAAAATAAGTGAGGAGTGCCGCACTATTGGCCACATGGGTCATGGGGAAAAACCGTTCTTTTTGCCGAAGGGTTTCGAGGGCCTGGTTGAATTGGGTAATCTGTTTCCAAGCGTATTTGGGGTCCGTCCAATCGGCGGTGGCGAGATGGCTATAGACCGCTTCCACCCTCAACCCCTCAACCTTTCGAATGGCCTGAATTTCAGCCAAGACACTCTTCAACTTAACGCCTAACCTTCCCATACCCGTGTCGATTTTGACGTGAACGGGCACCGGCCCGCTTTTCATTTTCTTGGCGGCCTGGGCCAATTCCATCGCACCCCCGAGGGAACTGACCTGGGGAGTCAGGGCGTTATCTAACAGGTCCGGGATTTCTTCTTTTAAGGTGGGGGTCAAAACCAAGATGGGGACATCAACGCCAAAGGCCCGCAATTCGGCCCCTTCCTGCACAGTGGCCACCGCCAGCATCTTGGCCCCCGCTTGGAGAAGCGCCTGGGAAACCGGAACCGCCCCATGACCATAGGCATTGGCCTTAATCACCGGGAGAATTTGGGAACCTTGGGCGATCTTGGCCAAAGCCTTGAAGTTATTTTTCAGGGCCTTCATGGAAATTTCCGCCCAGGCGGGGGTTTTGGATTGGGTTGGCATGGGGTTACCCTTTAGGCGATTTTTATTTATCCGAAACCTTTGAGGCGGATTCGAAAGTCGTGTATTGGTTGCGGAAGACCACATTGATGTTTTCCGTGGGGCCGTTACGCTGTTTGGCCAAAACCAGCTCGTAATTGAACATAGGCTTTTCACCGTCCTGGCCTGCCGATTCCCGGTGGATGAATATAACCACGTCAGCGTCTTGTTCGATGGCGCCCGATTCACGAAGGTCGGACAAGACCGGTCTTTTCTCTTCCGCGCCCTTTTGGGGTCGGGACAACTGGGACAAAACCACCACCGGGATATCCAAATCTTTGGCCAGTGCCTTCAACTGGCGGGAAATGTAGGCGATTTCCTGTTCCCGATTGTCGGTTCGGATTCCCGCTTGGATGAGCTGAAGGTAGTCGATCAGCAAAATCCCGATACCATATTCGCGTTTCAAACGCCGGGCCTTGGCCTTAAGGTCCAACACGGTCATGGAAGAGGTATCGTCGATGTACAGCTTAGCCTCGTAAAATTGCCCTGTCACGCCGACCAAGCGGGCCCTTTCCTGGTCACTCAGGTAGCCGGACCTGGCTTTTTTCAGGTCGCCGGAACAGGCGACTTGTCCGGGGGCTCCGGACGAGAATGATCGCACGACGCGGAGGCGTCCGGGGTTGCGGGCAGATCTGAAACGCGCCCCGGATGTCCCGCTCGGGTAATTAGGGGCCAGCAGGCCAGACCAGGCCTGAGTGCTGGATTGCGTGCCCCCGCCGCTAAGGGCTCGGGTGCCCGGTCAGGAACGATTCGGCGAGGGAAGCGAAGGGCTTTTCTTTCGTGATCATGGAATTGTTGCCGACGATCACGCGGCCGGCAGGGGCGGCGCGGGGTGCGGGCAGCAGGGCGAAACCGGTACGCTACCTGTGACGGCCTGCCTAGTGTGCGGGCGCGCGAGGGCGCGCCACCGACGCTGGCAGATTGTGCGGGCGTAGCTCAATGGTAGAGCCCCAGCCTTCCAAGCTGGTCATGCGGGTTCGATTCCCGTCGCCCGCTCTCATCGTTTCAGCCCAGGTCAGGGTTTATTATTCGCTAGCTCTGTCGGGTTACTCTCGACGTCTGCTTGGGGCGGCGTGCCCGTTGCGTGCCCGATGGCTTCGGGTCCGTGCCCGTTCGCTTGGTGCTCTTTCTTCGCCTCGGCGAAGAGCCTGCCCATGCCTGCCGCTATCTTCTGGTCGCGCTCGCGGGTGGCGTGCAGGTATATGAGTGCGGCGCGCGGGCTTGAGTGGCCCATCCGCTCCATCAGCTCCTTGAGGCTGGCGCCCTGCGCGGCCGCCATCGTGTTCCCCGTGTGCCGCAGGTCGTGATTATGCCGACGTCGGCATAACCATGATTAAGCCGACCTTCGCGTTATGCCGACCTGCGGGCGGATGTCCTGCTCAGCGGGGTGGGGCATCGGATGATGTCGGCATAATGAAGTGACTTCGAGCCATCATGTCCTTCTCGTCAGGGAGGGGAGGAGTCAAGATGGCCGGAGCAGCGAGCAGGATCAGCAGGGTGCGTGTGACGGGGCCGTTGGCCCCGTTCGCGGAGGAGTATCGCCGCGAGTTGAGGGAGCGCGGCTATACGGAGCGGTCGGCGGTCAACGAGCTGCGGCAGGTGGCCCGGTTCAGCGGCTGGCTCCAGGCGAGCCGGCTGAGCGTCTCGGAGCTGGGCGCCGGCCGGGTCGAGGAGTTCCTCGGCTGGCAGCGTGCCGTCGGGCGGCACCGGTCCCAGTGGTCGCGGCCGGGGCTGGTGTGCCTGCTCGACGTGCTGCGTGAGCTGTGGGTGCTGGCGGCTGGGCAGCCAGCTCAGGCGGACTCGCCGGCGGAGGTGCTGCTGGCTGGGTTCGGGCGCTACCTGGCAGCTGAGCGAGGCCTGGCGGCGGGCACCGTCCGGGGCTATGTGAGCCATGCCCGCCGGTTCCTGGACGGGCTGCCCGCCGCTGCGGGCCTGGCCGGCCTGAGCGCCAAAGACGTGACCGAGGCGGTGCTGCGGAGGTCAGCGGCGGTGTCGGTCAGCGCCACGCAGTTCTTCGTGGCCGGGCTGCGGTCGTTTCTCCGCTTCTGCTTCATCGAGGGCCAGGTGCCCGTCGATCTGTCGCAGGCAGCGCTGCCGGTGACCGGCCGGCGGCGCTCGCCGCTGCCCCGGGGGATCGCGAAGGCCGACGCCCGGGCGTTGCTGGGTGGCTGTGACCGGCGCTCGGCGCCGGGGCGGCGCGACTACGCGATGCTCGTCACGCTGCTCCGGCTGGGATTGCGCGCCGGGGAGGTGGCGCGGCTGAGGCTGGATGATATCGACTGGCGGGCGGGGGAACTGGCCGTGCGGGGCAAGGGCGCCCGCGAGGACCGGCTGCCCCTGCCCGCAGAGGTGGGCCAGGCGATCGCCTGCTACCTGCGGCGGGGACGGCCGGCCAGCGGCCGGCGGGAGGTGTTCTTGCAGGCCCGGGCCCCGTTCGGCGCCATAGCGCCGGGCACCGTGTCGTCCACGGTGCGCCGGGCGTGCCGGCGGGCAGGGGTGGCGGAGGTGGGGGCACACCGCCTGCGCCACACGGTGGCCTGCGAAATGGTGGCCGCCGGGGTCCCGCTGACCGACATCGCCCAGGTGCTGCGCCACCACAGCCTGCAGACCACGGCACTTTACGGGCGAGTGGACCTGGACCGGCTGCGGGCCCTGGCCGCGCCGTGGCCGGGAAGCGTGCAGCGATGAGCACGCTGAACAGCCACGCGGAGGACTACCTGCGGCTGCGCCGGGCGCTCGGGTTCAAGCTGGAGCGCGCCGGGCAGCTGCTGCCCCAGCTGACGGCCTACCTGGAGGCCGCCGGCGCCGGCACGGTAACCAGCGACCTGGCGATCGCCTGGGCCCGGCTGCCCGATGCCACGCCTAACCACTGGGCGCAGCGCCTGGCCATCGCGCGCGGCTTCGCCCGCTACCTGCAGACGATCGACCCGGCGGCCGAAGTGCCGCCGCCCGGGGTGTTCCCCGCCCGGCGGCACCGGCCCGCTCCCTACCTGTTCAGCCAGCGCGATATCTGCCGGATCCTCCAGGCGGCCCGCGCGCTGCGCCCGCCGCTGCGGGCCGCCACCTGCGAGGCGATCTTCGGGCTGATCGCGGCGTCCGGCATGCGCATCGGCGAGGCCACCGGGCTGGACCGCGGCGACGTCGACCTCGGCACCGGCGTCATCACCATCCGTGAGGCCAAGTTCGGCCGCTCCCGGCTGGTGCCACTGCACCCGACCGTCACCGCGGCGCTGGGCCGCTACGCCGCCGAGCGCGACCGGCTCTGTCCCCGGCCCCGCTCGGCAGCGTTCTTCTTGTCCGGAGCCGGCACCCGCCTCGATCGCAGCGGCGCCGGAGCCACGTTCCGCACGATCACCGCGGGCCTCGGCATCCGCACCGCCACCGTCCGGCCCCGGGTCCATGACCTGAGACATTAGGCGGACGGCTGGGTTATGTGCCCTGCCGTGGTGTTTCCGCTGCTAGGGGCGGCGGAGCTCGTCTTGCAGTCCGCATAATGCTGCTCGCCAGCGTCATCGCCCCAGCGAGTCGAGCCAGCCGACCAGGGACGAGTCGAGGGTCCAGTCCGGCAAGGCGTCTGGGGTGAGTGGTTCGTAGGCATTTTCAATCGCTCTGCGTTTGGTCTCGGCGTCTGCACGGGCGTAGATCTCGGTGGTGGACACATCGGCATGGCCGAGCAGGTCGCGGATGTAGATCAGGTTGACGCCGGCCTGGACCAGGTGCATGGCCCGGCTCCGCCGGAGCGTATGAGGCGTGACCTGCAGGCAGGGAGCCCAGCCGGGGTCGCGCGCCCGGACGGCCCGCACGTGGCGGGCCAGCAGCTTGGCCACCCCGGACCGGGTCAATCTGGAGTGGTTTGGCCCGGCGAACAGCGGGTCGGCGTCGGCGCCGACGCCGGGATGCCGGTCGCGGTGGTCGAGGTAGTCGTCGACGAGCCGGGCGGTCGGCTCCATCACGGGCACGTACCGGATCTTGGAACCCTTCCCGCGGATCACCACAGTCATCGGGCTGCCGCGGCGGATATCAGCGACGTCGAGGTCGCAAAGCTCCTGGACGCGGGCGGCGGTGTCGTAGGCCAGGGCGAGCAGGACGGTGTCCCTGACAGCGCGTGCGCTGGCCGTGCCAGGTTCGGCGAGCAGCGTTTTGACCTCGTCGCCGGTCAGGTGGTCTAGCTGCGGGGCCGGGGTCTTTTTCTGCCGGATCGCGAGGACCTGGGTGACCTGGTCGAGATGGCCGGGCTGCTCGATGGCGGTGTAACGGCAAAACGACTTGATCACCGCCAGGCGCTGGTTGCGGGTGGCGGCCGAGCAGTTCCGCTCGGCCTCCAGCCAGTCCAGGAACCGCAGGGCCCGGGGCCGGTCGATGTCGGCCAGGCGCAGCTTCTCCGGCGGTATGCGCTCTACGTCCCTGAACCAGGTGAGCAGCAGTTTCATCGCGTCCCGGTAGGACGAAATGGTTTTTGGCGAGGCTGCGCGCTCCCCGGCCAGGTGGTCGGTGAAGAATTTCGACAGCCAGCGCCCGGCAAGATCCGGCGGCGGCGCGGGCCGCGGGTTCACCGCTCGTCCCCGGGCAGCGGGGGGATGACGTAGCCGAACCGGACCTGGGCAGGTAGCCGG
>CAVTWJ010000023.1:0-441825 GCA_963738405.1 candidate division FCPU426 bacterium
GCGAATGGTAATCTTTCGACTGACCAGATGTATTCTTATTCCTGGGATGGCGCTAACCGCCTTGTGGGAATTACCTCATTGAGCCCCACTCCTCCGACTGTTGCAGACCACATCACTTTTACTTATGACGGAAGAGGTCGCCGTGTTGGAATTACAGAAAAACATGGCTCGACCATCCTGAGTGACAAGCGGTTCGTTTGGTGTGAGGACAAGTTGTGCGAGGAGAGGAATGCCACCGGAAATACGGTGACCAAGCGGTTTTTCGATAATGGGGAACAGATCGGGGGGAGTAACTATTTCTTCACGAATGACCATCTAAGCAGTATAAGGGAAATGGTGGACAGCACGGGGGCAGTTAGGGCACGCTACGATTACGACGCCTATGGGCGTTCCAAAAAACTTTCCGGCGACCTCGACGCAGATTTCGGATACGGGCATTACTACATCAACCGTTCAACAGGTTTATATCTCACTTGGTTCCGGGCCTACGATCCGGAAAAGGGACGGTGGCTTTCCAGGGACCCGTTGGGAGAACTCATCAGCCCCAATATTTATTCCTATGTAGGGAATGGGCCGACTAATTGGGTTGATCCATATGGCCTGGTGACGGTTTCGGTTGGTGGCGGATATACAGTAGTGCCTGGTGGGGGCGGGACAACAAATAACTCCGGGGGTTATTGGAGCCCCGGCAATGGCTCTGGAACGTTTAATACTTCTGGTTGTAACAATAGCGGTCTTGATGTGGGAGCGGGAGTTAATTTGGGTATTTACGCAGGTGGCCCGGATCAGTTTATGGGTCCATTCATTAATTGGAATTTAAATACCCCGTGGGTGAGCTTGAATATTTTTTGGGGTCCAAATGGGAATTTTAGGGGAGTTGGAATCGGATTTGGGCCTGGAATCGGCGCTTCGCGTACGCAAACAAATACAACTCCGGGGGCGCAAGCGCCTAGCCCTGGTTGGCAGAATGGTTATGTACCGCAACCGAATAATAGTGGAAATGGCTGTAAAAAATAAATACTGTTGGAAAGGTTGGGATATTTGAAACGCTTAAAGACAACATGTAGGGCTTTACTTTTGCTCGTTGCTGGGATAGCCGTGACAATTTTTACTCCCAAAAAGGTTGACCCTATCTGGCTTGCTTTGTTATGGGCCGCGCTTATTGGGGTAGTCTACTTTCCGTTGGCTCGTATCAGGTGTCCGGAGTGCAAAAAATTCCCTTTCAAGAGCGTCATCAATATCGGCGGTATGCCCTTATTGTGTTTTTGGCCTAATCAGAAATGCGATCATTGCGGCAAAAAAATAGTTATTTAGAGCCGTTTCTCATTTATTCCCCTTCTTCTGTCCCCGTGTTTCAATGAAAGACCTCTTGAGGATTTCGCGTTGAACACGCCGTAGGGTTCACTTATTCACGCCGCCTCCCGGAAGTAGAAGTTAAGGATTCCGCCGAGCCTTTGACGACAGACGATCTTGCCCTTTGGGCTTCCTCTGGTTAGTTCTCGGGCAGGAAAGGGAATACGGCCAAGTCCTTGGTGGGGACGCTCCCCATGGAAATGAGCGAGATATTCCTTCAAAGAGTTTCGTAACATCGGTTCTCCCAAAATAATCATCTTGGATAAGCATTCTTCCTTTACGGACCTTACCCAACGTTCCGCATAGGCATTGAGATTTGGGCTTTGGAAGGGAAGCATCAGGGTTTGGATTCCCTCGTTTTGCAAGATTCGCCGGAAAGTCGGGCAGAATTGACCGCCCCGATCGTGCAATAAAATCATCCCTTGTTTGAGGAAACCCCAGTCCGGCATGGTTAGGTTTTTGGCTATTTGCTTCATCCAATCCCCATCAGGGTTGGTCGTGATACCGGCTATGTGGACTTTTCGGCTCGCTTGGTGGATAAGGAAAAGTACGTAATAAGTGGTCAAGCCCCAAGGTTCCCAGACCTCCCAAGTGAAAAAATCGGTTCCAACCAGGGCCTCCCAATGGGATTGGGTGAACTTGGCCCAGGTGGGTCCATTCCTGATTCTATCCGAGGCAGGTGTAAGGCCATGTCGTTTCAAAATATTGCGGATAGTGGTGTTGCACACCATCCTTTTTGGGAGGGCCATGTGCAGGCTATCCGCTACCAATTCTAGGGCTTCACGGACCGAGAGTCCGGCGCGAAAAAGGGTGATCATTTCCTGGTTGGCTTGGAGAAAATCCTCGGAATTCGCCTTCTGACTTCCCCATTTGAAGAGGGAGCCCCTTTTCAGGCGCACGCCCTTCAGGAAAAGACCCTTTCCTCTCAAGGTTTCCCGAAGGTCCTCCAGGCTTGGGGCGGCGGCTTCGCCCTCCACTTCCACTCCCTGCGAGTCCAAGACTTTATAGGTGTAGATCGGCATGCGTGCTTCCCCGCCCTTGTCCCCTTACCCTGCACTTAACCCCTAGGGTTCCACAGCTTTTCACGAAAGAAAAAAATAACCTTTCCCGACCTCAAAGCCAACCAAATTCCTTCCTGTCCGTAAGGGTGGAGGTAAAAACCATTAAAACCACATTATTTTCATATGAAAAACCATGGGAGAAATAGAAGTAACTGGACGGGCCAGGGGTCAAAGTTTTATACCCAAATGGACTTGGCACAAACAACAGGATCGTCACGAAAGGCGGTCAAAGCTTCGAGAAAGATTTTTAAACACATGAAGCACGTGAAAATGGTCAAGGGAATAAATGTGCCAAATCCTTTGCAACTACAAATTCTCAAAGTAAAACTAAAATATCATTCATCGATATTTTCAAAAGGTAGACTTTAGTTTTTACTGTTTAACCCTTTTGGATACTCCAAGAAGATATTTTCTATTCCGCCAGAATCATTCACATATTTCACATTTACTTTGTCAGATAGAAAAATTGAGCTTTTAATATTATCTTTTAGGAAATCAGCATCTTTGATATTGATTTTTTTCTTTTGGGCTATCTCTTCGGAGAAAAGTTTCCCCACTTTGAGATAGACTGAAAAATCATTAGAATCCTGATCTAGTGAAAGATATAAATGATCTGTTAAATCAACCGCTATAAGTTGAAGATAATTGTAAAATTTATTTATTTGATTGATAGAACTAATAACAGTGTCATCACCAGCCTCATCCTGAGTATAAAAATAATACATTTCATTATTTAGCCATCCAACGTAGACATTTTTTGGAAGGTCTTCGGTTAATTCAGTTTTTTGTTTTTTGTCAGGAATATAAAGCCATAAATCCCAAATATTCAATCCATCATCGTTTCCCGGTCCATTAACCATAATTAATATACTTTTCTTATCAGGGGATGGATATTCGTAACCGTGTAAATCTTCGTCTTTTTGTCCTTTGTTCTTTATTAGTTGAAATTTCTGACTCTGAAAATATAAGTACCCCTCTTTTACAACGCATGAATTAAATACCTCTTTGTTATTTGCATTGGGTCCGGGATATATAATATTTTTAGAATATGCAAAAACTGGAGTAAAAATGACAATCATTAGAAAAAATAATGCTCTTTGTTTCCATGAAATGGAACTCATTATTCAATCCACCTTTAGAAGCTAGGATTTAAAAGTTCCCTCAATTAAATGATCTGAAGAATTAAATGTATAAAATATTTAATGAGGGTCTAAATCTTTCCCGCGTTGTATCTCCGCGCCTGTAGCCTCTAAATCCTTTTTACCGTTGGCTGGGTCTTTGGCATGATCATTAAAAAATACCGTATTTCCCAAACGTTCAGGATTAATGTATTTCCCCTGAAGAATTGACTTAATGTAACTACTTTTGTTCTTCAAAGGCCCTAAGAAGGCAACTCCTTCGAATGAGGTTCTCCCTTTTGTCGGATCCTGCCCACCCAACATGACATCGAAGACTGCTCCACGAGCTGATTTTCCTTTAGAGCCCTTATCTGAAGAATAATCGTTGCACACCATCCTTTTTGGGAGGGCCATGTGCAGGAGCCTGTAATTATTGGGTTTTTCAACATTCCGCTTTTCCTGTCCACGACGGGTCCCCGTCGTGGACAGGACAACTATACGGTATTTAATGCTTCCGTCTTATCCATTGGCAATAGCCAACGCCCTAACGGGAAAGTGATTATTACGCATAAAGCAATCCCTGTGCCCTGATACAGAGCCGGCAAACCCGTTGGTAAGGAAAACAACCCTTTGTGGTCTATGTTTGCCAGTCCCATGGAATCAAACAATACATGGGTCAACGACCAGCCCCATATGACATATCCACCCCTCTCAAAAACATAAACTGCGGCAAGACCAAGAAAAAAAGCTACTAAGGCTGTAGCCAAATCGGTCAGAAGAACTTCCTGGTTAAATCCGCCCAAAAGATCGACCAAGTGGGAAATACCCCATAAGGAACTGGAGAAAACCGCCGCAATGAGAAAGGAACTTTTTTTGCGTAACGTTTGAAAAATGAACCCGCGAAAAAATACCTCCTCGAAAAAACCAGAAGTAATAAAGATTACCAGCCACAAGGAAAACCAATTTTTAAAAGGTTCCACAGAAATGCCATGCTGAAAATAATACAGGTAAGAGAAGCCATTACCCACTGCCACTGGAATGAGTGAGATGCAACCCACCGCTAATTGCCGGGAATTCAATTTTTTAAAACCCAGGTACCAAAAGCTTTCTCGCCACGAGGTTGAATTCCACTTCATGACAAAAAAGGCCGTTACAACGACGCAAAGGAATGGCGGGACGGCCAACAGAGCCACCACTACCCCTCCTCCAACTCCCAAGAGACCGCCCATCCATTGCAACAATAATTGACCCAGGTTTTGAATCCCGAGAACGATAACTGTCAAGAAGACCATCCAAACGTAGGCCCATTTTCCAGATAAATTCACTGACTTATTACCTCCCATTACCTGTCCACGACGGCTCCCCGTCGTGGACAACGCTTATTTAGAAAATCAAGATTAAGGCTTAACCTTGAAATTGCTCAAAGTAAATGAATAACCGCTATCTCTTTTCCCTTCGCCAGGACTATAAAGTGTCATTTCGATAGATTTAGGGAGAAAGTATTTCCCAGCCTTGGCTAAATTGTATTTAAAATCCGTTGGGTAATTCCCTGTTAACAAATTACTTTCGATCAGCAAGAATCCCTGCATAGTAGGTTTGAAATCTAATTTAAAAGTAACTATTTGCCCATCTGGCCCCGTTTGAGTTTGATTAATCATCTTCATATTTTCGTCAAACTCATTAGTCATGTAATTTGCCTCATCAAAATACTCAGTGATCTTTAATCCGCTTTTCAACCGAACGATTTTATAGGTGTCTTGGGTCAAACTTTGTTTAGGGTTGAGAGGACCCCACATGTCCGCAAGCCAAAGGCTGATTCCTGATTTTAAAAATTCATTTATTTGTTTGCATATTTCTCCCACCTTTTGACCCCATTCAGTGGAGTCTGGCGAAGGATCACCGATGGTATCCACTTTAACTTCCATTTTCGAATTGGAGTCCCATGAAATGTGGAACTTTACGCGACTTAAGGAACTGCGAAGCTTTTGGATGGGTTCATTCTCTGGAAGAACATTTGCCATCCATTTTGCTGGCTCGGCGCTTCCATCGCAGGAAAAGTTATTCAGTCCTTGATCTGCTAAACAATAATAGGCCTTGTTTACCCGTAGCAACAAAGGAAGGGCCTTGGGATTCGCCGCCCCAAAAGCAGGTATACACTGAAGTCCTTGAACAAAGAAAATCAGAAAAAAACATATTTCATTCAATTTTTTCACCTTATATTCCTTCCCTCGATACGTTTACCTGTCCATAACGGGTCCCCATCGTGGACAACTCGCAGTCCTATTTACTCAAGTCTTTTTTGATTGCCTCAATCGTGGTTAATTTTTCCCAAGTAACAAGCACACCCAGCAATTTCTTTTGCCCGTTTAGGAGTTTATAAAACCTTAATTGGCAACTATAACCGCGGCCCCCTTGTTCGTAATAAATGAAAAAGTAATTTTTGGAGAATCCCGCGAAAATCAACCTAGCGAATGGCCAGGAAGGGTTTGTGACTACATCCGTTTTTTCAAAAGGTTCATTGGGGTTGGCAAATTTCTGGGTCGGCCAACAGGAAGATGGTATTTTTTCTTTCTGGCTAACGATCCGAAATGATTGGTCTAAAAAGATTTTCTTCGTTTTGCCATCAAACCCAATGTTACCGATATCTGCCGACACGCGGTCAGCCACTATCAACAAGAGAAAAATACCAAGAGTTCTATATCTCATATAAATCTAAACCCCCTCCTCGAAGCTGTCCACGACGGGTCCCCATCGTGGACAAATCGTAGTTCGTTTTCATTGGCGCAATCTTCCCGGCGGCAACATGATAACGCGGATGGGCATTTCAGTTCTTTTTAGAAGAAATCGAGAAAGAGTAGGGGGATCGCTGGTGTAGGGGTTGTGTATGCCGGAAAAATATATTTTTATTCCTGATTTCGTGACAGAAACCTTCGTAGGGAACATTCCGTCTCCTTTTGAGGAATAATTCAAAAGAGTCATTGGATCCTTGAAGGGACATGCGACCGTTGGAAGCTTCCAATGTGGAATGGGCTGAGTTTTCCCCGTTGGAGCCTTGGGGGCGAACTCTTCCTTTTTCGCCCAAAAGGCCTCCCAGGCCCCCTGGTTTTCGAGGAAGGTACTGGCTGTGGCCGGGGCATGGCGAACGGTGTAATAAGCAACTGGATTAGGCGTGATATAGTCCTCGATACTTTCGGTTACGAGGGGCCGATCGGATTTTTTCAACAAGAAGCATGTGACCGGTGGAAATTTCGGGAAGGGACGGGGTGCTGCCCCACCGTTTCGCCCTAAAAAGGGAGATAAAACAATATGGATCCCCGCCTTCGTCCAATAAATTTCCGTTACCATTTCTTTGTGGTTTTTGACAGGGCTATACAACAAAACCATCTCTTCCTTGAAACTCACGGGCGTCCCCGGAAACCCCAACGAGTTGATGACTTTACCGGTTCCAGGTTCGCTTTCCTTTAGAAGCATCGCCCCGCCCAACTTTCTCCAAAATACCTTCCAATCCTTTTCACTTTTGATGAGGGTGATGTCCTTGGACGGGTTTTGTTGGACGACATAGGTGGCCACCGGTTTTGGGTCCAAATCAAAACCCCCGATCCCATCCGCCGCGTGGGCAAGACCGGAACAACCCAAGGCCAAAAGGGCGCTTCCAAGAATCATTCGACAGATAAAATCGGATGTTCTAACCAAAACGAACCCTCTATTCGACATGGTACCCTTGTCCATTACGGCTCCCCGTCGTGGATAACCTACCGTTCACCCCAAACCCTAAATCAAGTCTTTCATCGGATAAAGAGACAGCCCTGGATATTGGTAATGGCGAGTGTTGAAGGTAACTAAGGTTAAATCATTCAAAAGGGCCGTGGCGGCGATAACAGCGTCAGCCCACTCACCCCGTTGAAGTTTGCGGGATGACGAACGAAGGATTTCCGCGGCTTTTCGGGCCGTCAAAGGGAGTACCGGAAACACCTCATAGCTCCCTAAATGTTGGCGGACCGCTTTCATTTCGGAAGGTTTAGCCCCGACTTCCACCTCCAGAACATTGAGGGCCGAGCAGGCTATGGATTCTTCCTCAGAAAGATTTAGCAATAGTTCCACTATCTCCGTCCGCCCGCGAAGGGCCCAAATAATGACGTCGGAATCGATCAGGTAGGGCATAGGATCGGGCTATTTCCATCCCCGGATTCGGCCCAAGTGGCGATTAATACCGGCTTGGGTTGCCATATCGGGATGGTTTTTGTTCGTCCATGTGCCGGCGGTTTGCTTAAGAACTTTTTTAAATTTCATCGACCGAAGTTGTTTCTCGACCGCCTCCGCGACAAACCGGCTTCTTTGGCGGGCGGGAATGGATCGCTTCAGCTCGGCCCCCAACGCGTCAGGAAGAACAATTAAAGTTTTCATAGGAACCCCCCCCTTTTCTGTATATACGAGTGTATATCCATCAGCCCTTTTTCGCAATTCCCCTAGAAGCGCTCCCCACCTTTCATTCACCCCAATGCTATTTATGGCCTTTGGGTCATTACAGCGCAGATACGCAAATGCCTATAAGCATTTGCACCGCCAAGACTTACACCCTAACTGGAAGTTAGGGAACAGTGCCCCAATGTTTTGTACGACATTGGGGTCAACAAGGCTTGTTCCGTAACTTGTAGTTACGGAACAGTTACCTTTTCCACCCGGGTCACCTGCGGGCCCTGCACACCCTCGTGCACCCAAACCTTGATGGAGATCGGCTGGGTTGAAACCACTTCCCCCGGATAATTCAGGTCGCTTTTAGTGGTCACAACACCCTCTATCAAAAACTGGTCCGAAGCGCCGTCGGTGCCTACCCATTGGGGCGGCTGGGTGGGTTTGAAGTAAGCCACCCATTTCTTGTCTTGGATTTCCTGAATCTTTGCTGGCGGGTAATTTTCGTAGAAGAACTGAACCTGGTAACCATCGGCGATTTCGGCTTTCAGGTTCCCCAGCCAGGTCGGGATATCGTGGTAGCTGGGGCCGTAAACATCGTTGGCGAAGTTCTTCACGAATAATTGTTTCCGCTGTAATCCGGCTTGATCCCGGGGAGAAAGGGTGGAAGCCGCAGGAGCCTCGATAGGCGTAGGTTTCTCAGTGGCCATGGCCTGGGCAGTATGCTTCGAGATTTTCCTGACAGGCCGTTTAGGCTCTACTTTTTTGATAACTTCCGAAAGGATTGGCACCGCCGTAGTTTGCGGAGCCTGTTCGACCTTTGGCGCTACTTGGGCGGTTTTATTCCAAGTAGGGATATAACCCTTGAGTCGGGCAATCAGTGCGCCCGGGTGGAAAAGGTAAGTCCAAATAAGCCAAAGCACTAATAAGAACGCGGCCACTCGAAGGAACCAGATCACCACCGGCCTAAAGACCTTGGCCAAAAGCCTGCCAATGGTATTGAACTCGGATTTAATAACTTTCTTCCCTTCCTCGTAAACCCATTTCAAGATGTGGCAAAAGACCTTCCATAGGGTAACAATGCACTTCCAAAAGATTTGCCCCAAGGCCTGCCAGGGATTCTTGGCCAATTTGCCAAAAATAGCCTTAACCCCTGCGCCCTCAAAACCTTCCCAGACCAGTTTGAGGTCCGCTTTAAGTCCCTGCCCACCTTTGACCGCCACGACGGGTGCCGGTTTAAGCGCAACCAGCCCAGGGACTATCCCCGCTAGGGCAGTAGCGTACCTGGGGTCATGGGGCTGGCCTTGAAGCCGCTTGGCCTCCTCCACCGTGCCCAGGGCGCCAAAAAGGGCCAGGGCCGCCTCGTCTTTGCCCAGGGTCAGTACCGCCTTATAACCCTTGGGGGTTTGGCGCACCTGGATCGTGCGGGGCAGGTCTTGCCATAACTTGGCCAGGGGGTCGTTAGGGTCGAATCTCTGGTTTTTGACCCCCTTCTTGACCTCCGTTTTACCGTCTTGGGGAAAGCTCTCAGGGCTGTTCCCTTTCTTGATCCATTCCACCAGCTTCTTCACAAGGTTCAAGGTTAGTTGGCGGTCATACACCACCCGCAAAGCCGCTTCGATTTTTCCTTGATCATCCGCCGAACCAGTCGCTAGATCCGCTAAAACCAGGACCATCCCCTGGGTTATCTCATAATCGTCGGATTTTATGAATTGATCATAAATGAGGCCTTGACTCGTTTTATTCAATAATTTCAATAGTTTTAGAGCCTTACTGATGGTTGTTTGGTCTTTCGCAAGTGCATCGGCGGCCTGTTGCTGATTCATTCCGCTCTTAATCAGGCTATCGGCGGCTTTGGCCCAAGCCAGCCAATTCATGTCTTTGCGTACATTATCCAAGATGGCGGCTTGCTGGGCCTCTTGGGGGGTCATATGCCGGGCTATGGCTTCCAGGGCGGTTAGGGGCACCAGTGGGGCGGCGGCGGTACGGAGAAAGCCCCCTACCAGCCGGTAGGGCTTATCCGTGTGGGCCTGGGCCCTTTCTTCAGGTGTGCGGTAACGAAGGAGGATGGGGGTCTCTTGCCCGGATTGTTTGAGGGACCGGACCATATCGTCGATGTCTTTTTGGGGGTAGGGCCCCCGGGGGTTGTCTTCGGGAACCACCAGGATCTGGCCCAGGGGAACAATTAGGATTTCCCCCTTCTTGTTCGATTCCTTCGGTGAATCGGCCGCCGGGGCCGAAGCCTCATGCTGCGGCCCGCGACTTGGCTGTGCCGATTCCATAGAGGAATCGGCGTTACTAGTTGATTCAGGCATAGGGCCCTCCAAATAGGTTCTGAATTCACTGCATTAGGGAAAAAATAAATCAGGCCTTTTTGGGAGGCAATTGGAAAAGTAACCGGCAAAGTATTTTTTTGGGCCAAGACCGGCGCAGAACCCCGTTTTACGCCAATATTTAGGCAATTTTCCCAATCGAAGGCTCAACAGCTATGATTGGAAAGTCGAGGGACAACGGATTTCTTGAAGGGCGTGAAGGAGATTTGAGGTGTATGCGGGGTCAGGCCTGAAAAAAGAAAATTCCAGCCATCCCGCCCAACCCATCAACCAATTCCCCAAAAAGCCTTTTCGCATCCCGGTAATCTTCTCATCCCTGAGCCCTATTTCCTTCTGGTTTAAAAGCTCCAAGTCGTTCCCGCCTCGACATAGCGCCCAGGCATGGGCAGGCCATAGAGGGTGGCGTAAGACTGGTTGAAATTTGCAAAGGCAAAGATGAAAGCGAAGTCAAACAGCGGAAAAAGCTGTTGAGCATCCTGGAAGCCGCACCCATCCAAACCCCTACAGGTTTCAACCTCGCGCCCCATTGATGGATGAAACAAGTAAAAGGGCCAGGCTGGAAGTTCTTTTCGTTTGAAAAAGCGAACCTAAATCTTTGTCAAATCCGCTTCTTGAAACATCCTGCGGAAAGGAACCCCCAAGGCACGGGCGATCTTTTGAACGATCTTTACGGAAGTATTGTACTTATCCGAAAAAGATTCAATGTAAGTGATGACTCTTTTGGCCACTCCGGAGCGGGAAGCAAGTTCCGCTTGGCTCCAACCTTTCTCGCCCCGCAGTTCAATGATGTTATAAGCCAAACAAGCCAAAGGTTCCGGCTCTTTGAGGGCCTTATAGGCTTCCGGTTTTCTTTTTTTAAGTTCCTTCAGGTAATCTTCGTGGCTGGTGCCTGAAGTTTCGGTTTTCTGCCGGTGCTGTGTTTTCATAATCCCCCCATTCACGGCCTTGTTTTTACCCGTTCTCTATTTCTTTGATGTATTTCTCAACCGCCTTATTCTCGGCCGGTCCCGGTTCTCCTTTGCGGTCCAAATGAGCCGCAAGGACATAAAGGGTGTCTTTACCGTCGTAATAGTAATAAACGATTACGGCCTCGCCATCCTGGGTTTCCAGCGTTCGCTCAAACTTACCCGCCTTTTTGGCCTCCGCTTCTATCTGCTTGTATTGAAGGGCCTGTTTAACTATTTCCCTTGGACCGTAATGCTTCCAGGTAAATTCTTTGAAGAAGGGTTTCAGCTCGATCTTCATTTCGGGCTTACCATCCAAATATTCAAAATGACGATAACTAATGTTATAGCATTATAATGCTACTATCAAGACCTTACCCCAAAACAGCAAATCTGATTGCCCATCCCCCCCCACCCATCAGCAAATTCCCCAAAAAGCCTTTTCGCATCCCGGTTAACTTCTCATCCCTGAGCCTTATTTCCTTTTGGATTTAAAAGCTCCAAGTGGTTCCCGCCTCGACATAGCGCCCGGGCATGGGCAAGCCATAGAGGGTGGCGTAAGACTGGTTGAAGAGGTTGGTGCCGTTGAGGAAGAGCCTCAGGCTTGAATCGACGTGGACTCGAATTTCCGTGTTCCAAACCCAATAGGAAAGAGTGGTCAAAAGGGGCGGCACATCGTCAAATTCGCCCTGGTAGAGGGTGGGGTTGTGCTCAACGTACTGGGTGTAGAGGTTCCAATCGACCCCCGGCCCCAATTCAGACCGGAATCCGGCCGTGAATTTATCCTTCAAGCGGTCGGGGATGGGCTGTTGGGTGGCTTGGTCGCGGGAATCGACATAAAGAAAGTTTCCGTAGGGGGAAAACCAGGGGGTGAGGTTCCACCGCAGGTCGGCTTCGGCCCCCAGCAGAAGCGCCTGGGGAATGTTAGCGAAGGTCCAAAAGCCGTTGGCGTCCTGCGCGGGGGTGATGAGGTTGGAATAGTTGTCGGCGAACCCATCCGCCTGGAAGAACAGGTTTTTCCAAGCCAGGTTCATCCCCAACTCCCAATTGACCGAGCTTTCCGCAAGCAGGTTGGGGTTGCCCGTTTCCCCGGCCCCGAATTCCTGGGGACCGCCGGGGGCGAAGGGGATGTTGGGGTGGTAAAGCTCGTCGAAATCCGCCCGGCGGTATCCCGTACCCGCCTCGGCGTAGAAAGTTAGGCCCGGCTCCCACTCGTAACGGATCGTACCTTCGGGATTGAAAACCGCCGTGTTGTAGTCGGTGTAGGAATCCACCCGGCCGCTCCAATCGAGCGTCAGGGAGGGGGCGATCAAAAGGCTTCCCCGCGCGTTCAGGGAAAACAGGTTGTTCTCCCGGGTGCCCCCGCCGTCCAGGCCTTCGGTGCCCCGCACCTGATCGGATCGGAATTCCAACCCCAGGCTCAGGCCGCTGAACCAGCCTTCCTGTTTCAGGGAAGCCGAGGCGGCCCCATCGAAGGTATCGTAATCATTCAAGTCCGTGGGAGGGACTCCCGCCGCGTTATCCGCCTGCAGGGGGCTTAAGCGGTAGATATAGGCGTAGTTGTAGGAAAAGGAACTGTCCAGAACCCAGTCGCCGATCGGGTGTTCATCCTGAAGGGCCGTGACGAAGGTTTGTTTTTGGCCCCGGTCGTCGGTATCGAATTCGCCGATATCCTGGGCCGCCAGGCTGTCGCCGTTGGGAGCGCCCCCGTCGCGGTAGGTGTACTGGGCCGTCAGGGTCAGTTGGCCCGCCCCCAGGTGGAAGAGCGAGGTATGGTCCAGTTCACCGGAGACCTGGTCGGTGTTGAGGGTGTAGCCGTTGGTTTGATCCCAATTGCCCCCGAAGGAAGCTTCCCAGGGGCCGGTTTTCCAGGTGCCGGTGGAGGCCCGTAATTGGTAGGTGCCAAAGTCGCCGGTGGAGGCGCCCCAAAGCCCCTTCGTTTCCCCCTTTTGGGTGAGAATGTTCAAGACCCCGCCGGTGGCGTCGGGAGCGTAAGAGAGCGCGCCCGGCCCCTTGATCAATTCAATGCTTTGAATGTCATCGGTGGGCAGGGTGCCCAGGTCAAAACCCTGGTTCATCCTTTGGCCGTTGAGGAGGATCACGGTCTGGTTCGCGCCCCCTCCCCGGATTGAGGGTTTGCTGAAACTTTTGGCCCCGCCCAGGCCCTGGGATTCAAGGGAGGGCAGTTCCCCCAGCCGGTCCCCCAAGCGGCCGTCAGATTCCAGGGCTTCCAGATCCGGCCCCTCTAAAATTTTATTTCCCAATTTTTGCCCGTAAACGACCACTTCGTTCATCTGGTAAAAGCCCGGGGTAGGGCTGGGGGCGGGGATTTCCTGGGAAGAAACGGATCGGCTGAATAGGATGAAAAGCACGCAGAGCCCATAACGCATTTCGATAACCTTGAATGGATTAAATAAGGCGAGATTATAAACACGGGCGAGAAAGCAAGGTTGAGAGCGTGTTAAATGTTTTGCCAAAGCGGGGCAAAAGGGGCAGACCAAAATAGTGGACAAGGTTTCTACCCCGCCCAACCCATCAGCCAATTCCCCAAAAAGCCTTTTCGTATGCCGGTAAATTTCTCACTTTTAGCACATCCTTTTTGGGCATGCGGAGAAAAACTCCAGGGCCTTTTTTGAAGCTGACCAAAACCCTGGTGTAAAAGAAGCTTCGAGATTGCCGGGCTTACCGCGCCTTGTATGCTTTTTTAGATTCACGGATGGAGGGTGTTTTTTTATTCACGCTGACATAGACGGCCTTACCGTCTTTCATCACCGCGATGGGCAAACCTAAACGCCTGTGTTCTTCGATAACCCCTGCCACTGCTGTTTGGAGAGCTTTCTCGGCCAAAAGGCCGTGTTTGGTCGGTTTTTGCGAAGCCTTCATTTTCCCTCCTCTAACATTTTTACAATTCTATCGTAAACCTCAGGAAGAATGACGCGGTCTTTACCCGCGGACCGCTCAAATACCATCCTAGGCGCGGAGGATGAATTATCAAATATCACGCAATAGTCCACTAAGCCCATATAGATATTAAAAAGGTTATTCAAACCTTTCTTGAAGCGCCGTCGCACAATTTCCGCGGGAATGTCATGCCCGCCCAGGCGCACCCGGTCCGCGATTCTTTTAAGCGACAAAGACACCTCGGGCACCCATAGATAGTAGAGATTCAAAACATAACCCTTTCTTCTCAATTCTTTGAAAAGTTTCACATACCCTTTGCCGGAGAGGGTGGTTTCAAAACCGAAATCGGCCCCGCGCCGGGCTTGCTCGTGAATGCCTGAAAGGAAAAGCCTCCCGGCCTGCATGGTGGCCGCGTCCACGTTGAAGGGCGACAGCCCCTTGGCGATCAAATCGGCGTTGATAAAGTTGCGGCAGTCCGCGATCTTGGGCAGGAACTGGGTGGCGAAGGTGGTTTTGCCCGTGCCGTTGGGGCCGGCGATGACATAAACAACTGGTCTTTTTAGCATCCTAATTCCCATCGTTGGATAAGGGTGTCTCCCCAACCGTCATTGACGGTTGGGATAACCCAATCTCGACCCTCGCCTTGAAGGCTCACGGCAGGTGTGGAATCCATGGGCCTTATTCTACCTTCTCATTCCCCGTCCCCGCCCAACAAATCAGCCAATACCCCAAAAGGCCTTTTCGCATCCCGGCAAACTTCTCACTCTTAGTGCATCCTTTTTTGTCATGCGAAGAAAAACCCCGGGGTATTTCTTAAAACTAACCAAAACCCTGGGATAAAACAAACTTTGAAATTCCTCGGCCGTGATATCTTCCCAAGGTATAAACAGGGGCGTATGACCTAATCTAAGCCAAGGCGTAACATTAAGCGAAAAACCTGTGGCATTCCCGCCTAGGTCAAGGCTGAACCCATAATTTGCAATTCCCATTCCGCCGGAACATATAACCGTTTCGCCTTCATAGGGCGTCAGGGCCGCGTAAACCTTGGCGAGTTTGGACCATCCACCCACACGGGAAGCCAAAACCCCCGCGCTGGGAAGGGTGATCAGAACGATTAAAAGCAGAATGGGGACAAAAAATGGAGGCATAGTCGAATCCTTTACTTAAATAAGTCGTTCCATTTACTTTCCATGTCGCCTTTGGGGTTGGGGGGGCCGGATGCCTTTCCCTTGCCCCGATCCGAAAACTGAAACTCATCGCAGAAATTGCGTTTGACCTTATCTGCCACGGGCTCGCTGGTGCGGCTGAGGCATTGGTTGTAGGAATTAGGGTCGTAGTGGCGGCAGTTGAGACAGCAATGCAGGTCCGCCCCGCAGGAATAGCAGGTCTGATCCTTCCCGGGCTGGGTGCCCGGCAGGGGTTCAAAAGGGTTTTGGCACGCTTGGCAAACTTTCATGATGATCCCTCACTTACCGGGTGAGAACCTGGCCCACAGCCCATTTCCACCCGGCCCAAAGTTTTTGACGCTCGTCTTCTTTCATCTTGGGGGCAAAAACCCGATCCACCTTGCGAAGCCGGTGGATTTGCGAGGCGGATTTCCAAAACCCGGCCTGAAGCCCCGCCAAAAAGGCCGCGCCCAAGGCCGTGGTTTCCACCACTTGGGGCCGGTTAATTTTAATCTTGAGCAAATCGGCTTGGAACTGCATGAGCAGATTATTTTTGCAGGCCCCGCCATCCACCCTTAGTTCCCTCAGCTTCAAATGGGAATCCTTGAGCATGGCTTCCACCAAATCCCGGCTTTGGAAAGCCAGTGATTCAAGCGTCGCCCGAACCACATGGGCCCTGTTGGTGCCCCGGGTGATGCCAAGAAGAGCCCCACGGGCCTTGGAATCCCAATAGGGGGCGCCGAGCCCCACGAAAGCGGGAACCAGGTAAACCCCTCCGGTATCTTTAACCGAAGCCGCTACCTTTTCCGATTCGGGGGAGGTTTTAATCAGTTGAAGCCCGTCCCTGATCCATTGGATAGCCGCCCCCCCAATAAAAACCGACCCTTCTAACGCGTAAACCGGCCAGCCTTTGGCGTCGCAAGCCAAAGTGGTTAATAGCTTGTTTTTAGAAATAAGTTTTTTCTTTCCCACGTTCAGAAGAAGAAAGCACCCGGTGCCATAGGTGTTTTTTAGGGTTCCCGGTTCATGGCAGCCCTGGCCAAAAAGGGCGGCTTGCTGGTCGCCCGCGATGCCTGTGATGGGAACCCCGGCTCCCAAATAACTTTTGGGGGAAGTTTTCCCAAAGAAGCTGGCGGAAGGCTGAACCTTAGGAAGGAGGGAGGATGGCACACCTAGAATGCGCAAAAGGTCCTGGTCCCATTTTTTGGTGAAGATGTTGAACAAGAGGGTGCGGGAAGCGTTGGAAAAATCGGTGGCGTGGGTCTGCCCGCCGGTCAGTTTCCACAAGAGCCAGGTATCGATGGTGCCAAAGGCCAACTGGCCCTTCTTGGCCTTCTGAAGGGCGCCTGGTACGTTCTTGAGAAGCCATTCCACCTTGGTGCCTGAAAAATAAGCGTCCAGCACCAGGCCCGTTTTGGACCTGAATTTATTTTCTAATCCACGTTTCTTGAGTTCTTCACAGCGGGGGGAAGTACGCCTGCATTGCCAAACGATGGCCCGGTGGATGGGTTTGGCCGTCTTGCGGTCCCATATCACCGTAGTTTCCCGCTGGTTGGTAATGCCGATGGCGGTGATATCGCCAGGCTTAGCCCCGGCGGATTTCAGGGCCTTTCTGCCGGTGGCTTCCACCGATTCCCAAATCTCTTGGGCGTCATGTTCCACCCAGCCGGGTTTGGGGAAATACTGTGTGAATTCCTGGTAGGCGTTCCCCACCACCTTGCCGGCCTGGTTAAAAAGATAGGTGCGGGTTCCGGTAGTGCCTTGATCGATGGCGAGGATTAATCGTCCCATGGGCCCCCCCAGGTTTTAACGGTGGCGGTATTCACCGATTGGTTGGCGATAAGAATCAGGTCTTCCCCCAATTTCACCGGGTACCAATCGATTCCCTTCAACCCGATTTCACCCAAATCCCCCTTGTGGGCCAGGCAAAGAACCAGATCCTTTCCCCCAAAAAGAGGTTTTAACTCCGCCGGATCGGTAAAGACGGGCCCCGCGGCGTGGTCCGAAAAGAAAAGCAGGGCGTTATTGAGCGACCAATAATCTTCCCTCAGGGCCACAACCTGCGCCCCCTTTTCGGCGAAATGCTTCACATAGGGGGCGAGAATTCGGGTGTCTTTTTCACGGTCCCGATCCAACTGAATGGGAAGCAGATTGACGAGAAGAATCACGCCCACACAAAGCCCAAGCGCCGTATTCATCACCACCGTCCGGGGCCCCTGCCTTTGAAAGAGCTTGCCCATCCCCAGGGCTCCCGCCAGGGCCCAGGCGGGAAAGGCCTGGATCATGTAGAAAGGAAACTGAGTTTGCATCAGAGTCAGAAGAATCGGAAGGGTCAGGCCCCAGACCAATAAAAGCAGGCTGGTTTCTTTATCCTTAAATTCCCTTTTAATCAGCAGGAAAAAGCCGAACAAATAAAAGGGGAGCCAGGGCCAAAGGTAAGTGAAAAGGTCTTTCAAGAGGCTTAGATGATCCACCAGGGGAAGGTCGCTCCCCCCTATTTTTCCCATAATGATGAACTTGAGGTGCACATTCACAAAGTCTTGCCCCCCGGCCTGCCATTGGGTCCATACCCAGGCCCCGGCCATGGAGAGGAAGATCAGGACCCCGCCCCAAAGATAAGGATTGGTGAAGGTATTTTTCTTGCGCAAAATCACCAGAACCAAACCGGCCACCAGCGCCGGGTAGAGCCCAAAGGCGCTTTTGGTTAATACCGCCAGACCCACCCCCAAACCCCACAGCAGGTAATACCGGCTTTCGCCCTTGAGGGCCTTCAGAAACGCGTAAAGGGCAAGGGCGGTAAAAAAAGCCACCGTCACATCCAACATGCAATGGCGGGAATATTTAAGAAAGAGGTAGTTGGCCGCAAGCAATAGGCCCGAAATTAAGCCCAGCCAGGACCCTGAAATTTCACGGCCCAGGCGGTAAACCAAAAGAACCGCCAGCAAGCCCATGAGGGCGGAGGGAAATTTAGAGGCAAAAACCCCCACGCCGAAAAGTTTGTCGGAAAGGGCCACCAGCCACATGAAGAGGGGCGCGTTGTGAAACGAGGCCACATGGTTATAGTTTAAAACCTGCCATTGGCCCGTTTGCAGGATTTCCTTGCCTTCTTCGGCGTAAAAACAGTCGTCGTAGGTGGCCATGCCGTTTTGGCCTAAGCGGGTGAAGAAAAGAGTGACCGAGAAAAAAGTTAAAACCCAAAAGACCACCCTTTCACGAAGGGCCATCCAAACGGGGATATCTTTTCGGCTCAAGGCTTTAGCCCTTTGAAGGGGCCGCCGGGGAAACCCATTTTTGCCAGGCGGAACTGCAGGGCCGTTTGGAGGCAGCCCAAGCCGTAAATGGAACTGCGCAGGAAGTTGATGGAGGAAGCTTCGGCGAAATATTTGGCCGGGCAGGTGACTTCGGCGATCTGGAAGCCCAAATAATGGATCTGCGAAAGCATTTGGTTGTCGAAGATGAAATCATCCGAATTCACGGCCATGGGCACCTTTTGAAGCACCTTTTTCGTGAAGCCCCGGTAGCCCGTGTGGTATTCGGAAAGCTTGGCCCCCATGAGCATATTTTGGGAAAGGGTCAAAAACCGGTTGCTGATGTATTTGTATAGGGGCATGCCCCCCTGGAGGGCCTGGCCGCCCAGGATGCGCGAACCCAAAACCACGTCGTAAAGCCCCGAGGCTAAAAGATAGGCCATGGGGGCGATAAGCTTGGGGGTGTATTGGTAATCGGGGTGGAGCATGATGACAATATCGGCGCCATGCTTGAGGGCCGCCTCGTAGCAGGTTTTCTGGTTGCCCCCATAGCCCCGGTTCTTGGGGTGGACCAGCGTCTTAATTTTCAGCTTCTTGGCCAGCTTGGCGGTCTCATCACGGCTGGCATCGTCGACCAGGATGACTTCATCCACGATGTCCTTGGGGATTTCATCGTAGGTTTGCTTCAAGGTCTTGGCGGCGTTATAGGCCGGCATGACCACGATGATTTTTTTCTTATGGATCATTTAAGTTCTTCCCTCATTAATTTAGCGATTTCCGCCGAACCACTTCCTTCTTGTTCCAGGGCTTGAATGACCCTTTCCCGCTTTTCAACCGAATGGTTTTGGCTCAGTTTCCACTTCCCTTCGAGGCGGCTGATCTCGATCCGGAAACCCACGATCATTTTTACGAGTTTGTTGAAAAAATCCTCAGGTAGGGTCGCCATATCCCAGGGCTGGGGTTTGGAACCCTCGTAAAACCCGACCATCTTCCTCAAAATTTCGGAGTTTTCCCTTTCATCCGTCACGGGAACAAACTTGCCGTAAACATGCACCGAAACATAATTCCAGGTCGGAACCGATTCCAAAGCACCGTACCAGGAGGGTGATATATAGGCATGGGGGCCCTGGAAGATCATCAGCACTTCCTGGCCAACGAGGTCATTCCACTGGGGGTTGGCTTTGGCCATGTGGCTGAGCAGGGTTCCCTTTTCGCCCAGGTCCCGATCCACCAGGGCCGGCAGATGGCTGGCGGCCATATTCCCTTCTTTTTGGGAAACCAGGGTTCCAAAACTGTTCTTTTCAATGAAATCAAAAAGCTTGGAAGACTCCTCTTTCTTAAAGGACGCCGGGTTATACATTAAGAATTTCTTTCGACTGAATTAATTGGAAGATTTCAACAACCGGATACCCACTAACAAAACCACCGCCCCCAGCACGTACATGCCGAAGGTTCCCAGCCAGCCCTGCACGGAGATATGAAAAAAGTCCGCGAGAAACCCGCTTAACAGGGCGCCCAGGATGCCCACCACCATGTCCGGAATAAGACCCATGCCCTTGCCCTGCACGAGCTTGCTGGCGATCCAGCCGGTAATAATACCCACCACTACGATGCCGATCAGGCTGTGCATATCGTGCCAGTTTCCCATGTGCCCCTCCTTGGACCGTCTTAAGTTGATTTTAGCCTTTTTGGGTGTCAGGAACCCAGACGGAGCTAGCGAACAGCCCTTAAAACCTGTGAATGGACCAACCCATTGCTGGATAAAGCGTTTCCCCCATGAAGGGTCTTTTGGCCTGAAAGATCGGTGAACTTTCCCCCCGCCTCTTCCACGCAAATCTGGATGGCCGCCACGTCGTAGGGTTTTACCACCGGGTCCAGCATGGCTTCCACCTGGCCCTGGATGACTAAGCTATGGCCGAAACAATCCCCAAAGCCCCGGTCGTCGTAACAGGCGGCGATCAGATCGGTTAACCTTTTGCGGTAGCTTTTGGGGGTCAGGCGTAAACCCCCGTAAGTCAGGGTTCCCCCCTTGAGATGGGGAATTTTGGAAACTCGAACCCGTTCGCCGTTGGCGTAACAGCCCTGCCCCTTAGACGCCCAGAGGGTGAGCTTGAGGGCTGGGTGGTGAATCACCCCGGCCACCACTTCCCCCTTATATTCCAGGGCGATCAGGGTGCCCCAAAAGGGAAGGCCCCGGATAAATAGGCGGGTTCCATCCACGGGATCGATCCACCAGCGAAAATCGCTTTGGACCTTCTCATCCCAGCCAAATTCCTCGCCGCAAAGCTGGTGGGCGGGGTAAGCCTTGCCCAGGATTCCCCGGATCACCTTTTCCGCCTCCCGGTCGGCCCGGGTGACCGGCGAACGGTCGATTTTTTGGATAACGGGCACATTGGTTTTGAAATATTTCAAGGCATGGCTGCCTCCCGCAAAAGCCGCCTTGCGGGCGGTGAGGAGGAACCCTTGTAACTGCCGGGGGGAAAGAATGGATTTCACCTGTGCATTGTAGTGTGGCGGGAAAGGCCCGAAAACAAAAAAGGCGCCCCTTGATGGAATCTTGGGCGCCTTTTTAAGTCTTTAAATGTTCAACGTTGGAGGGGTTTAAAACCCCTTTACATCATCACCTTGCCCTTGAGATTGATGCTCTTTTTGTCGCTGCCCGTTCCCACCGAGGCCTTGCCGGGGAACAACAAGTTTCCGTTATAAACCGTCCCCTTCACTTCGACCGTTTTTCCCACGTAATCCATGAAGGTGTCCGAGGGAAAGATCAAAAGATAAAGCTTGTCGCCCACCAAAAGCCCGGCGGGCAGGCCCTGCCTCAGGCAAGTCTTTCCGCATCCTTTCATGTCATCATGGTCGTCGTTCGTGTCCCCTTCCTTCAGGTAGCAATTGACGTCAACCAAGGTGCCCTTCAAGGTCGTTTCCATGCCTTTGGGAGCGGCGGCGGCGGTGGTATCGGCCGCCGAAACTTTTTGCCCCAAAAGAAGGGCGCCCAAAACCGCCAAAGCCAAAATCCATTTTTTCATTACCATGTCTCCTTAAATAAAATTCCGATTCACACACATGATTACAACCTGGAAGGCTAAAAGGTTTCAAGTGAGGGCAAGTATTTCTTCCTGCGCGCCGGGATAAGACCTTAGGAGTTCCTGGCGGTCGGCGAATTGCAGGTCCGAAAACTCGAACCCCGGGGCCACCGTGGTGCCCATCAGGCAATATTTGCCCTCCGGGGCCAAGCGGCCCGCGAACCAGGTGCCCGCCGGAACCACCATTTGAAGCACCTCGCCCTTTTTGAGGTCCTTCCCCAAAACCACTTTTTTCATCCGCTTCTCGGGGGTCAGCCAAACCCATTGGGAGGCATCGCCCTGGTAAAAATGAAAAATCTCATCTGAATTAAGCCGGTGAAATTTGGAAACCGACCCGGGAATAAGCATGTAATAGATGGCGGTGGAATAGACCTTGGGGGGATTAAAACCCGGAATCGCCGAAGGCCCCCGGTAGGTTTCCCGGTAGTAGCCGCCCTCCGGATGGGGCTGTAAATCCAGCAGGCGGATCAGTTCCTCGGCGGTCAAGGTTTCATATCCCGAAAGAAATTCCGATTTTTTTGGCGGCGAGGACCAGTTCATGATTCACGGGAACGGTGCGGATTTTTCCGCCCACCTGGGAAAGGGGCACGGAGGTCAATTCCCCTTTTTGCAATGCCACCATGCGCCCAAACCGGCCCTGAAGCGCCATTTCCATGGCCTTCACCCCGAAACGGGTGGCCAGCACCCGGTCAAACGATGTGGGGGTTCCCCCCGCACCACATGGCCGAGGACCACCGAGCGGGTTTCGATGCCGGTCAGGTTTTCCAGGTGGTCGGCCAGCTGTTTGCCGATTCCCCCCAGGCGGATTTTCTCAGGGGAGTTTTCAACCCTGCGGTCCACCACGAGGCGCCCCTTGCGGGGATGGGCCCCTTCGGCCACCACGATGATGCTGCTGTTTTTCCCCAGATGGTGGCGGTTGCGGACGACTTCGGCCACTTTTTTTTCGTCATAGCCGATTTCGGGAATTAGGATGACGTCCGCTCCCCCCGCCAAACCGGAACGCAGGGCCAGCCAGCCGGCGTACCGCCCCATGACCTCCACGACGCAGGCCCGGTGGTGGGAGGCCGCGGTGGTATGGAGCCGGTCGATGGCCTCGGTCGCCACCGACACCGCCGTGTCATGCCCGAAAGTTTGTTCCGTGCCCACCAAATCATTGTCGATGGTTTTGGGCACGCCTACGATTTTCACGCCTATTTTGGAGAAATGATGGGAGATGGTCATGGAGCCGTCGCCGCCCAGAACCACTAGGGCGTCCAGGCCCCAATTTTTGATGTTCCGGAGGGCCTCGCCGCTTTTGTTAACCGTGCGGATCTTGCCAGCGGGGCCCTTCTCGAACATGCCGAAGGGATTGTCCTTGTTGGAGGAACCCAGAATGGTCCCTCCCAAGGTCAAAATGTTGGACACGCTTCCGGCATCCAGGGGCTCGGCGGAACCTTCCACCGTCCCCAAAAAACCATCCCGAATGCCCAGGACCTCGACCCCTTCCCGAAGGGCGGATTTGACCACCGCCCGGATGACCGCGTTTAAACCCGGGCAGTCCCCTCCGGCCGTGATGATGCCGATGCGTTTAATAGAGGTCGAGGCCATGTGGTTTGGGGGTTATTGCACGCCCAGTAATTCGACATCGAAGATCAGGGTCGCGCCGGGAGGAATCACCCCGCCCGCGCCGCGTTCGCCGTAGCCCAGATCGGGGGGAATGGTCAGCTTGCGCTTCTCGCCGATTTTCATGCCCGCCACGCCCTCGTCCCATCCCTTGATGACATTGCCCGCACCCAAGGTGAATTCAAAAGGCTGTTTCCGGTCCACCGAGCTGTCAAACTTGGTGCCGTCGGTCAACCAGCCGGTGTAATGCACCGAGACCTGTTCCCCAGCCTTGGCCGTTTTGCCCTTGCCCTCTTTCAAAATCTCGTATTTGAGTCCGGATGGTGTTGTGACCATTTTGTGCGCCGCCTTTGCTTTTTTGGGGGCCGGCGTGGAAACAGGCGTGGAAGCCTGACCCACGGCAGGGGTCTGCGCGACCGAAGTCTGGCCTTGAGCCCTTGATAATGAAACGACCCCAAACATCACAGCGACAGCCATGATTTCCTTCAATCCTAAACGAAAACGCATTTCTTCCTCCTCATCGAACGGTTCATTGAAACGGACAAGATTATAGCCGATGGAAGGAAATGTTAAAGCGCCGGTTAGGAGTCGGCGGGGCTGAAATTTTAGGGGGCGACCTTAATATTGTTGGTGACCTCGCGGACACCCGGCATTCCCTTGACGGAACTTACAATTTCCCGCTTGATGGAATATTCATCCGCCGTCCCCGAAAGGGTCACGTGGCCCCCCTTCGCGGAAACACGCAGGTTATTGCCCATGCTCCTGATGGAGCGGAGGATTTCCGCCTCCATTTCAACATCCTTAGGATTTGACGGCATTTGGTAGGACATGTCGAACCTCCCCTTGGGATGGGCTTCATCCCTCATTTAATTTTACCCCTCCGCATCCGCGTTCACGCCCTAGGAGGAGGGGTTAAAGGGTTAGTCCTTTTCCGGGTAGGTTTTCGCGATTTCTTCCACTTGGGCCTCGGTCAGGCCCTGGGGGTTTACCCCCGTATTCTTGCAAAGCAGGTAGAGGGTGGCGGCCTTGTTCATGGCATCCACCAGGTCAAAGGCCTTGTAGGGGTCTTCCCCCACGGCCAGGGCCCCGTGTTTTTCCCACATCACCACCTTGAAGCCCTGTTCCAATACCTTGATGGTTTGATCGGCCAATTGGGTGGAACCCGTCAGGGCATAGGGCACCAGCCCCACCCCTTGGGGCACGAATAATTTGGCCTCGGGGATCATGCTCCAAAGGGCACGGCAGAGGTTCTTCTGGTTGTTGGTTTCGGGCAGATGGGTCAAGGCGATCAATTCATTGGGATGGGTATGGACCACGACCTTGAGCTTGCCGCCACGCCCTAAGAGCGCCTTTTGCATTTGAAGATGGGAGGCCAATTCGGAAGTCGGTTTGAACCCTTCCCCTTTACCGCCCCAAAGCACCTGGTAGCCCTTTAAATCTTCCGAGGGGCGCAGGAGGCAAAGGCAAATTTCCGGTTCCCTTTCGATGTCGCGGTAGCGGACCCCCGTGCCGGTGATAAGGAAAGATCGACCACCCACGCCCTCGGGGATGACATCGGATTGGAAGTAGGAAGATTTGGAACCCTTTTCTTTTTTCCCGGAGAGAAGGCCGGTCACGTCGTAGGAAAGGTTGCCCGCGTTTTTTTCGGCCCATCCTTTTTGCCAGAGAAACTGGCCGACTTCCGCGATTTGGCGGACGGCTTTTTTAAGGGGCGGATTTAATGAAGGGGACATGGGGTTCTCCAGAATGAAAAGGCTTTCGAAAGGGATTATAGCAATATCCGTTCTTGTCACGCGCGTTGGTTCCGGGGTTTAAGGCGCTCAAGTTGACACACTTATAGGGCCTCCCTAAGATGCAACGCCTATATGGAACAAGCCCTCCAAGTTGAAAATTTATCCAAAACCTACCGCCGCCGCAAACGACAGGCAGGACTTTTAGGCGCGGTCAAGGCCCTTTTCGGGGGAGAAGAGGAAGAACTGCGCGCGGTTCAATCCCTTAACTTTTCCATCCGCAGGGGAGAGCGGGTTGGGTTGATCGGCGAAAACGGGGCTGGCAAATCCACCACCCTCAAGATGCTCACCGGCATCCTGGTCCCCACCGAGGGCAAACTGGAAGTCTTGGGGCGGGTTCCCTGGAAGGAAAGACGCCAGTTGGCGCTGAATATCGGGGTGGTCTTCGGCCAGCGGCCCCAACTGCTGTGGGATATACCGGTTCAGGAAACCTTTGAGCTTCTGCGCACCATGTACCGCATCCCCAAGGACACCTACGAGGCCATCTACGGCGAGGCGGTCAAACGCCTAAGCTTGGGCCCCCTCTTGAGCACCCCGGTCCGCCAGCTTTCACTGGGCCAGCGCATGCGCTGCGACCTGGCCGCCGCACTTTTGCACGCCCCGGCGGTGGTCTTTTTGGATGAACCCACCATTGGTTTGGATTTATCAGTGAAGGAACAGGTTCGGGAATTTATCACCGACATCCAGGAAAAATTCGGCATCACCCTGCTGATGACCACCCACGACTTGAAGGATATCACCGAAACCTGCGACCGGTTATTGCTGTTGGACAAGGGCAAGCTGCTTTTTGACGGCTCTATTAGCGACTTCGAGAAGGAATATGCCAGCGACCGGCGTATCGTGGCGGAACTGCACAAGCCCATCACGCCCGAGGAAAAAAAGACCTTGGGCGAGGAAACCGCCCGTCTGGGAGGCACCCTCAAGGAGGCCGAAGGCTGTCGATTGGTGATTGAGCACAAAGACGAATCCTCTGCCCCGCCCCTGATCCAGATGCTGTTGAGCCGGCTTCAAGTAGTGGATTTGAACCTGGAAAAGACCGATATTGAAACCATCGTGACCCGCATCTACCGCAGACCGGGCGAGGGCCTTCAATGACCCACCGGCCCCTCGCGGCACCCCTATCCTTCAGCGAAAACCTGAACAGCTACCTTTCTTATTTAAACCGGGCACTGAAAGCCAACTTCGCCTACAAAAGTTCAACTCTCTTGGGTCTTTTTACGGGCGCCCTGACCTACGGCATTACCGTTTTGGTCTGGCGCCACGTTTATTCCCAGAACGGCACCGCCCGGACCCTTTCCGCCAACGAAATGTTTTCTTATCTGGCCCTGGCCTTTTGCTTTAACTTCGCCATGAACATCAATATCGACCAGCGGGTGGGCCAAAGGATTCGCCTGGGGTTGATCGCGACGGATCTTTTAAAGCCTTTGGATTTTCAGCTGACCCAGGCCGTCCAGGCCTTGAGCGACAGCCTTTTCAACGGATTTGTGGGGCTGGGTGTTTTGGCGGTGATTTATACGGTTCTGGGCCCCGCCATATTGCCAAAAAACTTTGCCTGCCTCGCGCTTTTTCTGGTCAGCGGATTTCTGGCCTTTGTGGTGCAATATTCCATCGTGTTTCTTTTTATCCAGGGCGCCTTCTTTACCTACAGCGGTTACGGATTGTTCGCTTCCCGCATCGCCCTGCACCAAACCTTTTCCGGCCTGCAGGCCCCCTTGATGCTTTACCCGCCCATTCTTCTTTCAATCGGCCGGTGGCTTCCCTTTCAGCACATCATCTACACCCCCCTCTCCATATATACCGGAAGGGTGGAAGGCCCCCAGGCCCTGCAGCTACTGGGCGAACAGGCCCTCTGGGCGCTGGGCCTCTATATCGTGGGTCATTACACCCTGCGCAAAGCACTGGGACAGTTGGAAATCCAAGGCGGCTAGCGGTCTTTCGACCGTTTATGTTTTGCCGCTTCTCATCCTTACGAAAGGAGAACCAATGACTGAAGAACTTAAAATCTACTGGGCCACCTTCAAGGCTTCCCTCCAGGCCAAGCTTGAATACAAACTCGACTTATTTTTAGGGATCCTGACTTCCACCATGCTTCAACTGGCGGCCCTAGGTTTCTTGTGGGTGGTCTTTCACCAGACCCAAAATCTTCAAGGCTGGACCCAGCCCCAGGTGGTCTTTCTATTCGGACTGACCGCCATGGGCTTGGGCGGCTCGGAACTTTTCTTCAACCACATTTGGATGGTGCCCTATTACATCGTGATGGGCGATCTGGATCGGTTGATGGTCTATCCGGTCCGGTCCCTTCCCTTTCTTCTGATTTCGCGCCCCGAATTGCATTCTTTTGGAAACCTCACCACCGGCGTCCTATTGACCGGTTGGTCCTTGTGGAAACTTCAGCTGCCTTGGACCGATTGGTTGATGGTTCCCATTTGGGCCCTGAGCGGCTCCATTATTTACACCTCGGCGCTGGTGGCCTTTACCAGCCTCTCGTTCAAATTTATGGGGCCTTACAGCTATACCCTGATGATTCCCCACACCCTGCTTCAGGCCAGCCGCTACCCCTTGAGCATTTACCCGGGGTGGGTGCATTTTATTCTTTTGTTTCTGGTGCCCTTTGGGGCTTTTAATTATTTACCCGGAAGCTGGGTGATGGGAAAGATGACTTCCCCCCTTTTAGCCCTGGCCGCTCCCCTGGCGGCCATCCTTTTCGCGTGGATCGCCCAAACCGCCTGGGAATGGGGTTTGCGCCAGTACCAAAGCACCGGGTCCTAACTCCCTTTCACCTATCCGCAAACAAAAAAACGCCCGGGAAATAAACCCCGGGCGTTGTTCGTCATATAACTTGTCCATAACCTACGCTTCAAATACCTGAAGGGGGGTCGAACCCTTTTCCCTTCTACCTTCTAGATGGAAATGGGGAGTTTTTATTCCAAACTATTTTTATTTTTTATCGTTTAGGAACGAGGATTAGCCGCCCAGACCCAGGTTGTCCAATATTTGCAAGTTACTGTCGACCGCTGAAACCATCCGCGCGTTACTTTCAAACCCCTTTTGTGCCACGATCATGTTGGTGAGTTCAGCCGATAAATCGACATTGGAATTTTCCAGCGCCCCGCCCCGCACCAGACCTAGGCCGTTTTGCCCGGCAATACCTGTCTGCATGGCGCCCGTATTGGGCGAGGCGGCGAAATAATTGTCCCCCACTTTCGAAAGTCCTTCCTGGTTCTGGGGCTGATTGAGCGCCACCTGGGCGAGGGCTGCATTCTGGCCGTTGGAAAAAGAACCCAGCAGGGTGCCGTCTTCCTGAAAATTCATTGTCTGTAAAATCCCATCCGGATAGCCGTTTTGGGACACCGCTTGAACATTCGAATTCGGGACGTAGGTGTTGACCCCATTCACGACCTGGTAGCTTCCCTCCGCGTCCCCGATCAAGCCGTCCCTTTTTCCAGTTCCCAAAAAGCCGGCCGTTCCAAAATTCAAATCCACCGGCATGATTTCCGCCCCCAAGGTAGGAATGGGCGAATTCAGGTTGTATTCGGGGGGATTGAAGGGATTGTAAAGATTCACCAGAGGGAGATAGACCCGTGGCATGGTTTCAAAATTGGTCGCCAACCCGGCCGGAGTTGGAAAAATTCCCCCAATACCCCCAGTGGAACCCAGGGAACCATCCGTATTGAACCAAATAAAATCACCCCCATAGAGGGTGTTCCCGGCGTTGCGGTTATAAGAACCCAAGTCGAAAACATTTCCAAAAGGATCCGTATATTGCCAATCCCCTTCTTCAATTCCCGTCCCCCCCAATAGGTTGACGGTCTTAATCGGCTGGCCTCCGGTGGTATCAAAAGCGTACCAGGCATAACAGGTTTGGCTCGGCCCGGGGGATGGGTTGATAGGCGGGTTGGCGGTCCCCAAGTCGTTCACCTGGTAAAAAAGAACACTGATGATATGGGCGTTGCCCGTGGAATCGTATACCGTTTCATTGCATTGGTTGGCGGGGGGCAAGGGCGGGTTTTGTTCCCAGGCGTAATTCCCTTTGCCCGCAATGGCCGTACCAAGGGCGATCATTCCATTCATGATGGGTTCAACCCCAATAAAACCAGGTTGGGGGCTTGAAAGATTGTTCACTTGTTGAAAAGACCAGTCGGTACCGAAGTAATTTCCAAACGGAACCGGCGTGGTTTGTAATCGTCGGGTATCGATGGAATTATTGAGAACTGGAGGAAATCCGGCATTAAGAGCGACAGAAAATGCTATCGGCAAGGTGGGACCCTGGGGAGGAAACATATCCAGGATGCCGCCTGGCTGGTTGGCCTGCTGATATGAATCGAGATTGCCCCGGAAGGTGATTTGGGTGGTGGCCTTTGGAAGCAGGGTCATCCGGGTATCCAATCGTATATCCTGAATGCTCGACGGATCGGCATTGTTAATTTTTAGGGAGTCGGTGGTTACATAAAGGTTGGGCGAAGGCCACCCTATGATGTTTCCCGTAACTGGGTCAATGATGAAGCCCGATGCGGTGTTGATTTTTTCCTGAGTCATGCTGTTGAAGGCGTTAAAACCCTGGACCCGGCCGCCGTTTTGGTCCACCAGATAACCCTGGCTGTCGACCGTAAGATTCCCCGCCCGGGTGTAAAGAGTCTGATTGTTCTGTTTAACGGATAAAAACCCCGATCCATCGATGGCCACATCCAGGGAATTTCCCGTGTTTTGGATCACCCCTTGGTTAAACAGCGTTTGGATGGATTGAAGGCGGGTCCCGGTGCCGATTTCAATGGGGTTCGTTCCTCCCTGTCCGGTACCGGGGTTATCGGAAGTGCCGCTGGTCAAAGCCTGGGATAATTGGTCGGAAAATTCCGCGCGGCTGGCTTTATAGGCCACCGTGTTAACGTTGGCGATATTGTTTCCGATGACATCCAACCAGGTGCTCTCGGATTGGAGGCCGGAAATGGCGCTAAAGAGGGATTCCAGGCTCATGAAACCCTATCAAAACCGGAATGGGGGGATGTTGAAAGGAATGGACATCTATTCTACCGGGATTTCGGATCGGAATGGCACCCGCCTTCGGTTTTTCTTTTTAAGCTTCATTTTCAAGGAATAAAAACCACTTGAAAACACCCGAAAATAAAAAGGCCCGGCTTTAGGGCCAGGCCTTCAAGAGTGACCGGCTTAAAATTTCACCCAACGGCCAATTGGACGTTATTACGGTACTTGGGTCCAATTTGAACCATTCCGGCGCAATTGGCTGATCCGCATTGGCACTTAAACTCATAGGTCCAGTCGCCCACATTGTCCGTAATTCGGTAATCCCAGCTGATTTCGGCCCCCGAGGGAATATCCCGGCTGGCCACCAAAACGATGCCGTTAATGACCTTGGCGCTGGGGTCGCAGGAATGGTTCACGAAGCAAAGGGGATCACAGCCGTTAATATAGTCATGAAGCATGATAAAGCCGGGATAGATATACATGGCATGGTCGACATTTAGCTTTTCAGCGGGAACGGTTTTTTGAAGGGCTTCCAATTCCGTCTCGGGAAGCACAATGCCCCCAAAGACTCCAATGACGTCGCCTTCTTTTATATTTCTTACCGAGTAAACCCCATGACCTTCCATACCGCTCTTTCGAACCTCAACTGCGTCACTCACCCAAGGCGTAATTTTCATTGGTTTTTGTAAAACCATCCTTTTACCAGATTCAAACAACCCTCCCTTAAGGAAGATTGGGGGTGATTGTAACGCAAAGCCCCTTTGGGTTCACGGGGAGTTTGCCTGTGTTTTTGGGGGATTTTAAAGGTTTTTGGAATAAAACCCACCCACTCAAAGGTGGCAGTTGCTCAACCCCCTCTTGGCAAGGTACTGCTGGTGATAATCCTCGGCGATCCAAAAGGGTTCGGCAGGGACAATTTGAGTCACGATGGGGCTTTTATAACTGGTTTTTTGGAGCTTATCTTTGGATGCCTGCGCGGCCTTTTGCTGCTCGGGGCTGTGATAAAAAATCACCGACCGGTATTGGCTTCCGATATCCGGTCCCTGACGGTTCAATGAGGTGGGATTGTGGTTATGCCAGAAGGTTTCCAGCAGTTTCTCATAAGAAACAAGTTTCGGATCATAGCTGACCTCCACCACTTCCGCATGTCCCGTCTCGTCGGTGCAGACATCCCGGTAGGTGGGCTGATCCATGGCCCCGCCTTCATAACCCACGGCGGTTGAAACCACGCCCTTTAACTGGCGAAAGGTTTCCTCCACTCCCCAAAAACATCCTGCTCCAAATGTTGCCTTTTCCATGTTCTCCCCCTTTTCAAACCTTTATACCCCAGGATAGAGCAAGAGGTTACAGGCTTTCAGGGTTCAAACTTAAAACTTCCCATCTAAAATCTCAAGGTACCTGTCCGAATCCGTTACAGGCGCGCGGCAACCTTCTTTTGCGCTTCTTGCCCCGTCTTCAACCTTTCCTTGGGCACGGCGGTAACGAAGGTGCCGAATTTCTTGATTTCCTCCAGGCGGCAGCTCCAATAGAGCTTGCCTTCGTGCACGGTGATATCCGGGCAACCGTCGCACATGCTCATGCGCCCGTCCGCCAAAAGATCCACCGGTTGGATGATGGCGAAATTCTGCATGCTCACCTTCGAAAACCAGGCCGAAGGGGTGGAGAGGAAACGCCATAGGGCTTTGCGCATTTGCTTGTCGCCCCAACCCAAAAACAGCAGGGTGGATTTGCCAGCATGTAACAACGACAGGGGAGCGTAAGAAATCCACGTTCCGAACCACCGATGGTGGAAATTTTGGATGAATTCCATGAATCCCGGGCTGGTATACCCGAAGGTCTTTTTGTGGTTGGCGAAACGGGTGGCCAAGGTCCATTTCATGTCATCCGCCTCGATGGTGCCGCACAAATAGGCGGCCGGCTCATAGAGGGGATCGGCCTCTCGGATTTTGGCGACAATCTCATGGGTCTTCAGGTTCTTTTCTCCGCCCCAAGAAGTCTTGATATAAGTTTGATACAGATCCACTTTTTTTCCGAAGGTGTAAAAGTCGAAGTTGGCGCTCATGCCGGGGGTGCGGAAAAGGATAAACACCATGGTGTTGATGATGTCGGGATATTGTTCGGCCCACCGCACGATATCCGGTATTTCCTCCAGCGTCTGCTCGGAGACCGTCTGGTTGAAGCCGCAAACCATGCCCCCTTCTTTGGCCACCATTCGGGCCAGTTTTTCGCGCAATTCAATGTGGCCCACCTCGGTGGAGGCTTGGGAATCTTTGCGCTTTTGGGTGGTGTCGATATGGAACGTAAAACCAAATACTCCGGCCTTTTTCAGGTCTTTCAGCAATTCGGGCGAATGGCTTAGGGCCAATCCATTGGTATTCATGATGGGCTTCCATCCGTAACGGCGAACCATCCGCACAATGTCGAGGATCTGCGGATGCAACAGCGGGTCTCCCCCCGCGATGGAAACGCTGTCGGTCTTGCGCAGGCGCTTGATGGTCTTGAATTCCTCTTCAATTTCCTCCAGCGTCTTGTGGGCTCCCTTGATGTTCTCGTGGTAACAGCCCTCGCAGGTCAGGTTGCACTGGGAAGTGACTTCCAGCCAGAAAATCCCATTGTCGGAAAGGGACCAGGGCAGCCGGTAGTAATCCTGCGGGTTAAGAGGCTTAGGTTCGGTGATTTGCATCATGTTCCTCCGGGGTGAATTAGCCTATTAATGGCGGAGTTTATTGTCGAAGGTCGTCAGCCCCCTTCGCAATCAACCTCCCGGGTGGAAAATGGAAAACCGTTATGAGGGTCTATTCGAAGAAAGCTGTTCCAGCATATGCGTCTTAAAATCGGGTCAAAAAGTTCTTTACCAAAATCAAACTTGTAAGAAACTTTGCGGTAACCACGGGTCGAACCCCTGCCCTCAAAGCTGTGTAAGTTCTTGCGAAAAGGTCCTGGGCCGTAAAATCCCCATGGAAGGCCTGCATTACTTCTCAAACACCAAGGTAGGAAACGAGTTTTTCGATCTGTTTTTTTACCACGAATCCAACTACCGGATTGTGATCCTTCAGTCCCTCAGTCCCAAATACGATTCCTGGCTCAAGCGATTCACCGGCCGGGGGTTAAGCCGCAGGGAATTGGAAGTGGTGCGTCTGGGGATGCGCGGAATGACCAACACCCAGATCACTCAAAAACTGGGCATCTCCCGCCCCACCCTCAAGACCCACCTGAACAACATCTATAAAAAAGCCCCGGAAATCCGAAAAGAAAATTGGCGGTTCTTAAAATAAAAAAGCCCGGTCCCTTTGGGGGACCGGGCTTTTTTTGTTCTGGAATTTAATCGTTTGTGATGCGCATCTTGTAAAAGGTCCTCCACACGAATACCAAGGCAATCGCAAAGAAAATCACTGCCAGGGTCAAGGTCATTCCCGCCAAAACCGGGGAGATGGCCAGTTCCACCGCCAAGAGACCGAAGAGGGTGGTGAACTTGATGATGGGGTTCATGGCCACCGAGGAAGTGTCTTTAAACGGGTCCCCAACGGTGTCGCCCACCACGCAAGCCGCGTGCAAGGGCGTTCCCTTTTCCTTCATGATGGCTTCGACGACCTTCTTTGCGTTGTCCCAGGCCCCGCCCGCGTTCGCCATGAAGATGGCCTGGTAAAGGCCGAACAAGGCGATCGAAATCAGGTACCCGATGAAAAAGTAGGGGTCAAAGCAGGCGAAAGCCAGGGTAAAGCAAAAGACCGCGATGAAGATGTTAAACATGCCGTTCTGCGCGTACTTGGTGCAGATGGCCACCACCTTCTTCGAATCCTCCACATTGGCTTTTTTAATCTTGGAATCCAGTTTGATGTTGGCCTTGATAAATTCCACCGCCCGGTAAGCGCCCGTCGTGACCGCCTGGGTGGCCGCTCCCGTAAACCAATAGATCACCGCGCCGCCCATGACGAGACCTAATAGGAAGAGCGGGTTCAAAAGGGAGAAATTAATGGCCAAGGCATTCAATTGGTCCTGAGAAATCATACCCGAGGTGATGTGGGCCGCGTTCTTGGCCAAAAGCACCAGGATCGAGAACAAGAGGGTCGTGGCACCGACCACAGCGGTGCCGATCAAGACCGGCTTGGCCGTAGCTTTAAAGGTGTTGCCCGCCCCGTCATTTTCCTCAAGATAATCCTTAGCCTTATGGAAGTCGGGAGTAAAGCCGAATTCCTTTTTGATGTTTTCCTTGATGCCCTTGATCGTCTCAATCGTGGAAAGTTCATAAACCGATTGAGCGTTATCCGTGACGGGCCCGTAAGAATCCACCGCGATGGTCACCGGTCCCATCCCCAAGAAGCCGAAAGCCACCAGGCCGAAGGCAAAAACCGCAGGGGCGATCATCAGGGAGCTCATGCTGATTCCTGTGGTCGCTATCCAGGCTCCCGTTCCCATGAGCACCAGAATCGACAAGCCCAGCCAGAAGGCTGAAAAATTACCTGCCACGAAACCTGAAAGGATATTCAGGGATGCCCCTCCCTGCTTGGAGGCTGTGACCACTTCCTTGACATGCTTAGAATTCATGGAGGTGAATACCTTCACCAGTTCAGGAATGACGGCTCCCGCCAAGGTACCGCAAGTAATGATGCTGGCCAATTTCCACCAAACCGACCCGTCCCCGATGTCCGAGATCAGCAGATTGGAGGCGATATAGGTCACAACAATGGAAATAACCGAGGTCAGCCAAACCAAGAAGGTCAGAGGGTCCTCAAAGTTCATCTTGTCCGCGTTCTCATAACGGGCCTTCGCCAAGGCCGCGTTGATCATGTAGGAAACGCCGGAAGTGACAATCATCATTACCCGCATGACGAAGATCCAGACTAAAAGTTTGATCTGGTCGGTGGGGTTATGGACCGCCAATAGGATGAAGGTGATCAGGGCGACGCCTGTGACGCCGTAGGTCTCAAAACCGTCCGCTGTGGGTCCCACCGAGTCGCCCGCGTTGTCGCCCGTGCAATCTGCAATGACGCCGGGGTTCCGGGCATCATCCTCTTTGATATTAAAGACGATCTTCATCAGGTCCGAACCGATATCGGCGATCTTGGTGAAGATACCGCCCGCGATACGAAGGGCAGCCGCGCCCAGGGATTCCCCGATGGCAAAACCGATGAAGCAATAGCCCGCCAAGTCCGCGGGAATGAAAAGGATGATGGCCAGCATGATCAAAAGCTCGATAGAAATCAGCAGCATGCCGATGGAAATTCCGGACCGGATGGGGATGGCGTAGGTCGGGAAAGGCTTGCCTTTCAAGGCGGCAAAGGCCGAGCGGGAATTGGCGAAGGTATTGATTCGAATTCCGAACCAGGCCACCGTCACGGACCCGGCGATACCTACCAAGCTGAAGAAAAGGATGATCATCACGTTCCCGAAACCCACGGGTTTCAGCCAGCCGAAGTAAATAAAGATGATGGCCCCAATAAACACCCAGAGGATGCCCAGGAATTTCATTTGGTTTTGCACGTAAGTTTTGCAGGTTTCGTAGATGAGTTCTGAAATGTCCCTCATCGACTTGTGAACGGGAAGATTCTTGAGGTTGTTGAACAAAACCGCCCCAAAAAGGATTCCCAGAACGCAAAACAGGAGGCCCCAGCAGAGCAGATCCCACCCGGTGATGGAGTTACCCAGGAAACTGACGGATTTCAGGTCCGGCAGCAGTAAATCCGCCTCACTCGCGAAAGCGTTGGAAGCCACGGTCAAAACGGCGAAAACCGCGAAACATTTCATGGCCAATCCGCGAGTTTTGTCCAGCCCTAGGCTCAAACCGTCTCTTAAACCCATTTGATTCCTCCGAAGGATTTAATGCCAACCAACCTTTCAGCCATTTCCCAGCGGAACTTTCCCATCGTGCTCAACTGACAAAGCATTAAAAGGCAGGAAGAAAGAAACTCACCGGTTGAGAGGACCCAGCCGGTTTTGGAACGCAACGGGAATGATGGTATGAAATAAAAGCACCTATTCAAAATGATGACAATCATATTACAAAGGTGAATGGGTCTTGTCGATTTTTTCTTGTTAGGTTCATTGGCCTGTTAAAGGGCTTTTTGTTACAGCCTGGTGAACAAAAGGGACCTAAACGGGTTTTCCGTTGATCTTCGCAAAATCAATCCAGCCCTTCTCAACATTGACCCCGATCAGTTTAACGCGGACGCGGTCCCCCACATCGAGTCCTTTTCCTCCCTGGGCCAAATAGCCTTCCACCGGAGGTTTCAATAACCTCACCCAGGTTCCCTTGGAAGACGCGCCGGTCACCAACGCGTCAAATGCCTCCCCAATTCTTTTCGAGAGGAATAGGGCGCTGGCGCTTTTTCTGATTTGCCGTTCCACCTTATCCGCTGCGTTTTCTTGCTCCGTACAATGCCCAGCGAGGGCGTTGAGATCGGGCAAGGAATAGGGGGATGCTGAACCGGCAAGAGCCGCCTTCAGGAGACGTTGAGTGATCAGGTCGGGATAACGGCGGTTCGGGGCTGTCGAATGGTTATAGTCTTTCACAGCTAATCCAAAATGGCCTTGGGCGGCTTCTCCCGGTTTATCCAATACATATTCCCCACGACCCATCAATTTCACTACGGCCAGGGAAAGGTCGGGAAAGCGAAGAGGGTCCTTGGCCTTTTGATCCTGAAGAAAAACATTCAAAGCCTTCGAATCGGGAGTTGAAGGAAGTTTGGCCCCCCTTTCAGCCGCGAGTGAAGCGATCCGGTCCCATCGCTCGGGCGTCTTTACCACGCGCCGAAGCGTGGGAAACCCCTTTTGGGTCAGGAAGCGGGCGGTAATCCCGTTGGCTGCCACCATTAAATCTTCTATCAATTCGCCGGCCCGGGTTTGTTCCTCGTGCTTAAGATCCACTACCTGCCCGTTTTCGGTGACAGGCCTGGGTTGAAGGGTCGATAGTTCCAAAGCCCCTCCCTCATGGCGCTTAGCCCTCAAGCGCTGGGCGGCGGCGTCCTGCAGGCGCAGTTGGAAATCCATTTCTTTCACCTTTGCGGCGGCTTCCGGCAGGGGGCCCTTTCCTTCCAGCCAGGCTGACACGCTGTTGTAGGCTAATTTCGATTGGTTGGTCACCCGGGCCCGGTAAACATCCGACCTAGAAACCGAGCCATCGGTCTCGACATCCATCTCCACCACTAAAGCCAATCGGTCCCCGTTTTGGTTGAGAGAAGTCAGGTCGGTTGAAAGTTTCTCCGGAAGCATGGGAAAGGTTTTGACCCCGGTGTAAACCGAGGTGGTGTTCTTGCGGGCGTGTAAATCCAGGGCTGATTCTACCGAAACCAAGGCATCCACGTCGGCCACCGCCACCCAAATGCGGGTCTTCCCGCCCCCCAAGTCCTGCCCAACTGAGATTTGATCCAAATCCCTGGAATCATCGTTGTCGATGGAACACCAAAGCAGGGCTCGCATGTCACGCAGTTTCCCGGACGGGTCCTGCGCGGGACTGGTCAAGCTTTTCAGCTGTTCCAGAGCTTCGGGAGAAAAAGAGGGTTCAAGTCCAAAAGTGACCATGGCCTGATCCGCGATTTGAGCCAAATATCCTTCTTTAGATGGGGTACTTTCCATGGAAGAACTCCTTTGGGTGTGGGAAACCTGAACCCTAGGTTTAGGGTCTTTGGTTCAAACCGTGAAACATTATTTCAGATCCTGGGAACGGTCGGAGGGAATCTTGAATTCGGCCATGATATCTGCAGTGGCCTGTTGGGCCTTGGCCGCGTCAAAGACGATCTTAGTGCCAAACCAGGCATGGTCATCCACATCGATCACCTGGTGGCCCCCCACAGGATTCTTAAAGGCTTCGATTAAGTCCTTCATTTCAGAAATGGGATGGCCATTAACCTTATCCACGATGAGGTTGTTTTCCCGGTCATATCCCACGTTGATATCGTGTGGCAGCACGTGGCTGATCAAAACCACCTGTTTGCGGTCGGCCGAGGGAAATCCATGCATGAAGAGGTCCTTCAACTCGGGCTTGAAGTTATCCCAGCTCCCCATTTGGAAATAATTGGCGGTCAGTGGCACGAACACAAACCCGGCGTAGAGGTAGTAGGTGGGGTGGATATTGTCCGCCCGGTAGGGGACCAGTTTTGAGATAGGCTTCAAGGGAACCTTGATCTTTTTCGATTGACCGTTTCTGAGAACATCCAAATTCACCTGTTCGCCCATCAAATAAAAGGTAATCAGATAGGTCCAATCAATGCGTTGGGATTTGGCCAGTGTGATATCTCCCTCGTCGTCGATCGGGTGGCCGTCAATCGCGGTCAGGATATCCCCTTCTTGTAGAATCCCATCGGACGATCCGCCATAAACAACTTTGGTGACCACCACCCCGGTCTTATCCGCCGGTAATTGGTAATAGCTTTGAAGGGCGGGGTTTTCAAGATTCTGAACGTAAGCCCCCATGTCGGGAAAACCGTTATAGGGCTTTCCGCCCTTGATGTTTTTCAGGAACATCTGGACCACGTTAACGGGGATGAGGGAGCCCGTTTTATCCGGTTCGTGAAGGGAGTCAAAGGTAAGTCCCACAAATTTTCCATTGTCGAATACCGGGCAGCCCAATTTTTTAGCGTCGATAGCGTCATAGGTGATCAACCCCGGCAGGTAGCGCTCCCCTTCGGTCGACCAAACCATATCCAAACCCGACAGGGTATCTTCTTTGACGGACAGCTCATCCCCCCCGTGGATCATCACCTTGTCGCCGGGAGAGGGAAGGTCGCCGTATTCGACGGGTTCGGCGTCTTTGAAAAAATCCGGATCTTCAAGGGATAAAAGAGCCAGATCCATGTCGAATCCCACCTGCTCCACCTTGGCCACATAGCGCTTGGTCTCGCCAAACTTCTGAACCTCGATATAGTTGCCTTTGTCGACAAAATGGGCCGTCGTGAGGATGCGGTTTCCGGGAATCACCACGCCGCAGCCTTCCAGCTTGGCCTCGGCGCCTGGTTTCCAGGGCTCATAAAAATCTACGTTTTGAACGGTGGTATAGATTTTGACCACGGATTTTTTTAACTCCTTTTCGCTTCGTCCCCGGCAAGCCGGAAGCAGTAGGAAACCCATCATCAAAAAAAGGAAAACCGGTCTTAATAGGGTGTTTTTCATTGGGTTTGTCATTTCAGGTCCTGCGACCGGTCGCTAGGTATGTTGTTCTTGGCCAGGATATCCGCCGTGGCTTGTTTCGCCTTGGAAGCGTCCAGCACGATTTTGGTCCCCACTTCCACCGGAGCGTCTATTTCAATAACGTGGCGGCCGCCCTGGGGTTTCTCAAAGGCCTGGATCAAATCTTTCATTTCCGTGATGGGAACACCGTTGACCTTTTGAACGACCAGGTTCGTGTAATGCTCGTCATAGCCCTTGTTGATCTCATGGGAAAGGATATGGCTGATGATGACGACCTGTTTTTGGTTTTCGGAGGGAAGGCCCTCGAAATAGAGGGGCATGAAGCCTGAAGGCGCGGACTTGGCGATTTGCAGATAATTCATGGTGAGCGGGGTGAATACCAGCCCTCCAAAAATGAAATAGGTCGGATCGGTGTCGTATTTCACCAGGGGAACCAGGCGGGCGTCATCCTTCAAAGTGACCGTGATGGTCATTGTTTTCTTATCACGCAGAATCTTAAGGGGCAGCTTATCCCCAATCCGGTGGAGGCAGAGTGGATATTGAAAATTGAGTCGTTCTCCCTTGCGGAAATAAAGGGTGCCGTCATTGGCGATGGGGAATTTGTCGATTGAAAGAAGAATGTCATTTTCATGAATCAGTCCCCAAGCGGAAGACCCATATACAACTTTAGACGCCAATACTCCTGTTTGGCTCGCCTTCATTCCGAAATAATCCCGAAGAGAGTCGTTCTCCATGGATTCGGTGTAGAGTCCCAAAGTGGGGACGGGACTATAGCTTCCTTTTTTGATTTGTCCCAGGAACCTTTGGATCAGTTGCACGGGCACGATATAGCCGGTATTTTGCGCCACTACCGCGTTGTAGCCTTGAAAGGCGACACCGACTAGTTTCTTATGGCTGAAAACCGGTCCCCCGCTGTTGCCGGGGTTGATTGCCGCGTTGGTTTGAATGCCCAAGAGATTGCGCATGGAATGGGAATAGGGGATGACCTCGATGCGGGAGACTTCCCCTTCGGTGATGGAGAGTTCTTCCCCGCCCACCGGATATCCGTAAACCGACACATTGTCTTTTAAAGAAGGCAAGGTCCCGAATTTGACGGGTTTGGTTCCCTTGAAAAATTTCGGGTCATCTACTTTAAGAATGGCCAAGTCGCAATCGTGGGCCACGAATTCTTTTTTGGCCGTATATTTTTTGGCGTCCCCATCCTTAAGCACCTGGATGAAGATTTCATTGGAAACCACATGGGCGTTCGTCAGGATCAGGTTGCCGGATATGACACAACCGCTTCCGCTGATTTCTTCCTCGGGCCCCACTCTCCAGGGTTCGTAGTAGTTGGGGTTCTGGATGGTCGTGAAAATCTTGACCACGGACTTCCGCAAGGGGTCGTCGGTAGCTTTGGCAATGGACGGAAGCCAAAAACAAATTGCAAAGATGGCAGCCCAATATCGCAAATGCTTTTCAAGAGTTTGCGGATAGGCCAAGGGATTTACGATTGCCTTCAAAAACATCTCCAGGAAAAACAAATGTTTGATAGATCAACGATTTGGATTGCGAAGGATGTTTAGTGTAGCATGCGCCTTGTTAAACGATGGTCCAAATTCAATCAAACAAATACCGAAAGATTAGGCACTTTTGAAGTATTGGGATAGGTTTGTTCAGTAATTTTAAAAGCGGGGGAATGATTTTAATCCTGCGCTCACATCCAATGGATCTATCCCAGTGGATGTGAGCGTTCTAGAAGACGAACAATCAAACAATACTAATGCTACTCAAACCCATAGAAGGAATAGGGAATATTTTTTGAGTCGTGCACGGTGCTGTTGACATACACACTGCCATTCGTGCTGTCATACAGCCAGCCGGTGCTAGAAGCAGTTGGCGCTCTGCCCTGTGTTGTCATGGTCACCAAGTTTCCAACTGGAGAAGTACAGCCGGGAACGAAAGCCCCGGTTACCTTCACAGCCGAAATGTTGTCCATGTATTTGCTGAAAGAATAGGTGGACAAGGCGTTCAGCGTGCTCGGCCAAATTCCCTGTTGATCCCCGTAATAAATAGAAGCAGCTGATTTGAGAGAACCCAAGGTGCCCTTGGTGGCGCCTTCCCTGGACTTCTCAAGCATCTGTGCGAATTTGGGGATGGCAATCGCAGCCAAAATTCCGATGATAGCCACAACGATCATCAGTTCAATGAGAGTAAACCCTTTTGCTTTTAAACGAATCATCAACCCCTCCTAGAAACTTTTATGCCCAGTCGTTCTTTGACCCAGAAAAGGACAATATTTGGTATTGTATAAGTCTTAATAAAACATTTATACATAATTGATACAGCAATTATCTTGTTTTCAAACAATTGAGATTCAAAAAAGTCACGATGCTCTTGAAAGAGAATATTCGATCTTTTTGGAAAAAATGGCGGGGTTGACGGGGCAATCGAACCGCTCCACTCGTAGGGGAAATTCCCCCTACGTTACCCCATTAAACAGCCGGGAAACTCCCGTTTCCCGCACCCTTCCCATGGGTTCGAGCCCCAAGAACTCAACCAAAAACAAAAATGCCCACAAACAAATTTATGTTTATGGGCATTTATTTATATGGCGGGGTTGACGGGGCTCGAACCCGCGACCTCCTGCGTGACAGCGGGATGATCGCGATTCGTCACCACTCTAAACCCTTTTAATTACAGCAAAAAATTGACCTGCCCCCCAAAAACTGGTCCATTTGAAAAGTCACACTTTTCTATAATGGGCCCAGCCAAAGGGGGCATTTATGCCAAGGAAGAAACACAGCGCCGAACAGATTATATCCCTGTTGCGCCAAGCCGATGTCGAGCAGTCTAAGGGTCGTTCTGTAGAAGAAATCTGCCGTGAGCTTCAAATCACCCCGCACACCTATTACCGCTGGAGAAAAGAATACGGCGGCCTCAAGTTGGACCAGGCCAAACGCCTCAAAGAACTGGAGAAAGAGAATTCCCAGTTAAAGCGCGTGGTGGCTGATCTTTCCCTGGATAACCGCATCCTGAAAGACCTGGCCCGGGGAAACTCCTAAGCCCGGCGAAACGCCGAAAAGCCGTGAGGGAAGCCTGTGAAAACCACAGGGTTTCCCAAAGGCGAGTCTGTCGGGCCCTCAACCATTCCAGAAGTACCCAACGCTATGTACCACGAATTAGGCCGGATGAACCGCCCTTAGTGGGACGAACCATTGAGATGGCTTGCCAGTATGGGCGATATGGCTATCGGCGTGTTTGGGGGCTCTTGAGGAACGAAGGGTGGCGGGTAAACCACAAACGGGTGGAAAGAATCTGGAGGGAAGCAGGGCTGAAAGTGCCGAAAAAACAGCCGAAACGAAGGAGGCTGTGGTTCAACGACGGGTCATGTATTCGCCTGAGAGCTGAGCGGCCAAACCATGTTTGGAGTTACGACTTCGTGTCGGACGTGACGAGCGACAAAAGGCCGATGAGGTTTTTGACGGTGATCGACGAGTTCACCCACGAAAGCCTGGCTCTGCCGGTTCAAAGAAAGTTTACGGCGGACGATGTTCAGGCTGTTCTGGCGGATCTGTTTATCGAGCGAGGAGTACCAGAGTACATTCGTTCGGACAACGGCCCGGAGTTCACGGCCGAGAGGGTGAAGGATTGGCTGCCGAAAGTGGGCGTGAAAACTTTGTTTATTGAACCTGGAAGCCCATGGGAGAATGGCTACAACGAAAGCTTCAATGGGAAATTCAGGGATGAACTACTGGACGGCGAGATATTCGACACGGTTTGGGAAGCACGCGTGATCGCCGAGAAGTGGAGGAAGGAGTACAATACGAAACGTCCGCACAGTTCACTGGGGTATCGGCCACCCGCCCCAGAGGCGTACAGCATGGAATCAACCAGTCAATTCAGGCCCATGCCGACGTCAAGAAACTGAGTCTATAGTGTGAGATATGGTGTGGCACTAAAACCGGGGGCAGGTCAGAACGATGGTGCCGATTTCTCTCCTCTAAAACAGCGATTAAAACATTTGTATCTAAATAGAATTCGCTATCTTTAAAAACTTCTTCGCTGAGAATGTAACCTTCAGGATCTATACCAACTGCTTTAGTAAGATAAAAATTTTGTACCGTGTTCCACTTTATCAAATCGAAATCTGGATCTGGCGAGGTCTTTAAAAATTCAATAAATCCTGTTTTTAATACCTCCGGATTAATTGATTTGCTTTTATATTTTATAACTAGTGCTGTTATGACTTGTAATACAAAATGACTTGATACAAATGCATCAATAGATTTTTCTTTTTTAAGTGCCAAAACATATTCATCTGCAATTTTCGAAAATAAATTTGCTAAAAATTCTAAAAACGGTTCGAAGTAAGCATCAATTGCTTTGGCTTCCGTTAATCTAAATATTCTTTTAATTACTTTTTTATACCTATCATCAGACTCTTTGCGATTAAATTCGATTTGCTCATATGTCTCTTTAAATAAACTATATTTCCCATCCTCAATATGCAAATCATTCAACTCAACAAGCTTTGTCAAAACCTCCTCTAATAAAGCAACAGATAAAACAACACCACATTCTTTATGAATTTTTCCAACAATACGATGTACATCCAATAATCTCGGATATTCTAAATACAGTGATTGTTTAATTAGCCTCTCAAGAGTTTTTTGCCGTAATAAGCCAATTGTTGGGACGAAACGTATAACAGTAGAAAGTAATATCATTCGTTTTCGATATATGTCTATTTCATTCATTCGTTTCTCCTTCAAATTCCTGAAAAATAGAAATTTCAGTATCAACAATCGCTTTAGGATATTCCATTCCTTACTTATTGACACATTTCTTTTCGATTTTTTATTCAACCCGGAGGGTTGTAGGAGGAAGAAAGTTAACTAGCTATAAAGGAATGACACACTCATATACTTAATAAAATAAAAGATCGAAGCCCTCGTAGCTAACCACTCAAAAGATAGTTCAGGGTAAAAACCATAAAGAACACAAACCTCTTTTCCAACAATACCGTTCCCTTGCTTCCCCTCATCGCACCTGGGCCTTCGAGTCCGCAAAGACCTCCGCTTCCTCCGGGCTCATACCGGCTTCCATGGCCTTTTGCAGAATGGCCTGTCGGCGGGCTTCCTTCTTGGGTAAGGAACCCACGAAAGTCAGTGCCGAATTGTTCCTGTAATGAACCTTGGTCACCATCCGCTGGTGGAATCCACGGACATAGATGGATTCATAAAGACCCTGCCTCCCCCCCTACTCCTCTAGTCCATAACCTACGGTCTGCCTTGCCTGCTCCCTCCCATTACCCCCACCTCCCACTTAACTTTCAGCTTAAAGCTGTATTATCGTAACGAAAGGTATCTCCTCAACGTCTAACCATTCATCCCCTTCTATAAAAGGAATTGGTATTTCATGGAACGTGTATGTGTTTTCATTGATGGAAGCAATTTCTACTTCGCCTTAAAGCGCAACAACCGTGCAACCAGGGTGGATTATTACCAGTTAAGCCTTGCCCTGGCCGGACCCGACCGGCAACTGATCCGCACCTATTACTACAATGTCGCCTACGACAAAACCCAATTTCCCGACAAAGCCAAAACGCAAATGTCCTTCCTGGACTCCCTGGATCGGACCCCCTATTTGGAACTGCGTTTAGGCCGCTTGGTTTCCACATTCGATGGTAACGTTCAGGAAAGGGGCATGGACGTTTTAATTGCTTCCGATATGGTCTATTACGCCGCCCGCAAGGCCTGTGATACGGCTATTGTGGTAACAGAGGACGCTGTTTATTCCTCGGTCTTGGAGGAGGTAAAGGAATTGGGCCTGCACGTTGAAATCGCCACCTTCCAGGACAACCAAAGCCGGGAGCTTATTCGAGCATCTGACCTCCGAATTCCCCTGGATACAGTCTTGGATCGATTCTCAACCAAAATATTCCCATCCGACGTTGATGACAATCGCGGTGGCACGGCAGATCGGGTTGGAAAGGTTCTAAAATCGTTCATAAAGTAAATTGGGATGTGTGTTTATGACAAAGGAATCTCTTCCCCCAGGTAGCCATGTAATCCATACCAAGACGCAGGTTATCGGTACGGTCATCAAAGAAATCGACGACTTTGTTTGCGTCAGGATCGCCAAGGACAAACCTCCGGTGGTTTGGAAAAGGGATGAACTGACTATCTGGAACGGAATGGAAGAAATTCAAAAGAGGCTCAAGCAAGGCGGGTGTATTAGGGATATCTTTCTGAAAATGACGGATTAAGTTTCACTTACAACTTGCTTATTTTTAACCTTTACCGTCAATTGAGTTTACTGTTCACCATCTCTTCGATCTCCCTGATAAAGGTCTTCTGCTTTTCGTTCCCCGGACGAATAAAGAATAGTTGTTTCCGTGCCCTAGTGATCGCCACGTACATCAAGCGCCTTTCCTCGGCATTCTGAAAGTTTTCCCTCGGGGCAGCAACCAAATCTAAAACAGGGTCGTCTTCAATAACGCTCGGGAAGCTATTCTTCTTGGGCGGTATGATAAAAACATAATCCGCTTCCAACCCTTTTGATTTATGGATGGTCATATATTCAATTTTCAGGCTTTTGAAGGTTTTTTGTAATTCGGTTAAATATACTGGGACATCTTCGTTGTAACGCCCCAAAAAGTAGACGCTGGCCCCTTTTCCTCTTTCAAACTTATCGATTGTTTCAATAAACTTTTTCACGATGCTTAGATTATGAACCCAAATGACTAGATTTTTTTTGGGGGTTTGATGAAAGCTCCTGACCGTCTTTGATCGTTGATGAGGATTCTTTTCTATAAACTTTTTCCCTAAATCGACCACATTCGGGTATGACCGGTAGTTGACCCCTATTTCCACCACCTTATTGTTTGGAAACCTTTTTTCAAAATTTTGGATCATTCCTACGTCGCTACCATTAAACCGGTAGATGGATTGCCAGTCATCACCGACGAAAAATAGATGGCAATTATCGTTTTTATCCCCAATAGCCCGGATTAACTTAATAGCTCCCTGGGCCGTATCCTGGAACTCATCGACAATGATGTAACGAAACCTCAAACCCAATACCGGGAAAGCCTGAGTAACGTATTGTAGGGATTTATTCAGCATATCGCCAAAATCAATTTGTCCCTCCGACTCAATGGATGATTGGTAGGAATCGTAAAAGATCCTGAAAATTTTGAGGAAAGCTAGGTTACGCAACCTGTAGATGCTCGGCCCGTCCTGTGCCCTTACCGTTAAATCCTCAAAATTCAGGCCGCTGGTCTTAAAAAGGTCCGCAAACTTCCTAAGGATTTTATTCAGGAATTGGCTGACATCGCTTTTCCGGATTAGCTTATCCAGGTCAACCGGCTGTTCACTGAATTTGACCCCCTCCCCTCGAAGCATCTTTTCTAATTCTGTCTCAAGGATGCCATCGGCTTGTTGATGGCTGTATGTGCAAATTAATTTCGTATTATTGGTCTTGTGGAGCAATTCCTTCCATTTCATTCCCTCAACGTACTTTTTCTTTTCTTCATTCGTGAACCAAGGCGGAGGATTCCCTTTTTTATCCACTCCAAAATGTTCAAGATAAATCCCATAGTCCGTCAAATAAAAATCAGGCTGGTACTGCCTTTTCTCCAGAGTTTCGGTTGGAATTTCGTATGGCTTTTCGTATTCAAAACTCACTCCTTTTCTGAAAAGAAAATTTGCAATGACTTTTTCCTCAAGGCTTTTGACTTTATGGTTCGAAAGAGTGTAAAGGTCCCCAAGGTCCGCCACATACTCATCCCATTCTTTTTTCGTCTCAAAATCATATTTGGGAATATACGGCTTTAGGTAACCCGAGAAATAATTGAGAACCCCTTCATAGAATTCCTTATTCTTTAGGTAAAGGTCTTTAAAAATTTGAAAATCCAGGAAACCTTGGCTGTTTCGAGTAAGAGCGTCGTCCTTTTCCAACATCCGGGGTTTCTTTTTCGAACCCCTGGTGATGATTTGGTAACCCAGACTATGGATTGTACGGCATTCAACATCCCCTATCCCGTACCAGTCTTTTACCCGACGTTTCATTTCCTCTGCGGCCTTCTTTCCGAAAGTCAAAAGCAGGATATCCCCCGGATCAACCTTCTTACATTTCACTAGGTAACCCACTTTAGCCGCGATCACAGCCGTTTTACCGCTTCCGGCACCCGCCAAGACAAGGGTGTTGTCCTCGTCGCATATAACCGCCCGGCGTTGGTCATCATCCAAGGGGTTTGAACCGGACTTATCAAAAAAGTTCTTAAAGTTGGTTAATTCATGGCTAACGAAGGTTTGGTTGTAGGAGTCTCTTGGTTGTAGTTCATCATTGCAAAGGGAACCGAATTGTTTCCACTTCTTCATCAGTTCAGGTTCAAAATTGAAATCAGCCAACAAATCAAAACCTTTTTCAATAACAACCACCGTTTTGCTTAACCAAACCTGGGCTTTCTTTTGATTAAAATATCCAGCGCCAAATTCCTGGTAACCATTAAATTCATTAATCAGGGATTCCATTTCGGCTTGAAAAGCTTTGCCTTTTCCAGGCTCCAATTTTCTTTTGAGAAAATTCGGTTTGAATTTACGGAACAATCTTGCGAAGAAATCCCACAAATGGCCTTCATTTTTTTTGGACCTATCCATCAATAACCAATCTTATGAATTTTGGCGCACGGTTTTTTCAACTTTTAATCTCACTCACGGTTTCCATTCTCCTTTTTACTTTTTGGAGTTTTGATGGCTTGAAGCCAACAAAGTCAGAAGAACGAATTTCGTTTTAATATCCTTTTTCTTATTCATTTCATTCATCACCTTGGCTCAAATAGCTTTCTCAATTTTTCAATGTAATCCACCGGCAGATGATGTTCCACCGCTCCTGTTAAAATGACGTTTAGATAGTCTCTGCTGGGCCTATAGATTCCCTTTTTTATAACCTCGTAGGTAATAACATCGGATACCGATTTCTCACCCACCAGAATTTCAACCCGAAATTGCCTATAAACACCCGAGGGGACCCCCTCTTTCATGTCAATGTTATCTAAAGACCTTTTGTCCGTTTCAAATAAAACTCCCCAGACCGTCTCATTTATTCTTCTCACAATATCGGCGACCCCTCCGTTGCGGCGGTTTGATTTGTGAGTAAACGCCAATTGAAAATCTTTCAAGATGGCAACTTTAGGGTTGTTGAGGCTGATTTTGGAATGGTTTTCAACACACCATTTTCCCAGGTCTTCCGAATTCATATTTGAGCCATACGCGAAATAAAGGAAGGAATTGGATTGGTTCATTTTGTTTATTCCGGGATTAATTTTTACGGATTTTACCCCTTCTCCAGAATGGTGTGGACGGAAGAAAATCCTCCGGCTTTTGAAGAATGAATGATCCACTCATAAAAGGGGAGGTTGAAGCCCACGGACCGGGCTAACTATTTTTTCCGTTAATCTCAATTTGAATTTTCTCACAACCTGCCATGATCTTCCCAAAACTTGGCGGGCTTTGGATCAAACCCGCTTCCGTCATTTTTCCATAATCCGCTTCTAAATCACTGTAAGCCTTGCCCTCGGGAACCAATTGGATCTTCCCCTTTATGGCATCAAGGTAACTGATGGGTTTCCCTTTTGAATCCTTTTCCTTGAAAAACATTCCCTTGTGACGGGCAACGCTCAGGGCCAAGTCCCTGTCCCCCAGGGCGTCCGCGAAATAAACCGTTTGTGATATTTCAACCAGGTCGTACCAATGGCGAGAAAATCGCACGCTGGGAGCTTCCTTTTGGCGGCAATAGACATGAACCGCAGTGGCTTTCTCCCAAAAGGTTCTTTCAATGCGCATGACATTGGGTGAAGCTTCGGGAAATACCAATTCCGGCATCTTGGCTGCCATATCACAAGTGATGAGTTTCTTTTCATTCGGCTCACCGGTTGACCGCGCGCCAAACTCAAGTTGTACCGAGGGGCTAACATAATCGGAGCTTTCGGTTAAGGGCGGGTAATAGATCAGGAGTTTTTCCCCTTCCTTCCCACTGGTAGCGAGCCTGGCATCCAGCTTGTTTTGTTTGAGGGCTTCCGAAAGGATCGGCCTGACTTTCCCGGTAATCCAACCCGGTAGGCTTTTCCTGATTATGTCGGACCATTTTTTCGCCTTGCTGGCGGTGGCGGGAATACCGTTTTCACCGGCCTTAATTTCAGGGATGAATTCGCGGATGTCGCAGGTCAGGTCGATATCCTCTGAGAAGCGGTTGATGGCGTTATAGGCTTTGGAAAGCGACGTTCCGCCCTTGAAAGTAAGTGCCGGGGCGATTGCGGATTGGAAAAGCGCCGATAGGGTCCAGACAACCCAAACGTCCTTTTCCAGCAGGTAGGCCGGGCTTCCTATCCTTGCCGAGGCGGCTTGCAGGGCTTCCTTGCGATCCGACCTTGAAAGGGAAAAGTAGGACTCAGCCAAGTTGGCCGGCTTCGCCCAGCAATCGGGCGATCCATTCCGGGAATGAGGCCCTCGAAGCGACCATCACTTTCCACTCTTCCTTTGAGATTTTTTGCCGGATTTTGACAAGGGCCTCCTGCCCATGCGCCTGTCCAATCCAGGCCAAGGCCCGGACGGCCATTCCGGCAGGCCGGTTGCCCAGGGACAACTGCCACCGGGGCGCGTGCCTGAAACGAATGGTTCGTTTCCCGAGTTTCATGGTGCGGTTCCTGCCGGATGTGAAGAACACTTCCTCGACGGGAACCTGGGTGGTCAGGCCAAGTGCGTTGGCCGCGACCGCGCCATTCGGGGACACTTCCTCCCCTTTTTTGACCGCGATGGACTGGATGACGGCTTCCGGCGAGGGGGGGCGGCTGCCAAAACGACCTACCACGGGGGCCACATATGCGCCTCTCTCAACCCGGATCAATTTCCCGGCTTTCGTCAGGCGGGTAAAAGCCTGATCCACGGCGGCGCGGGTGTTTTTTCCCAAAAACTCCTTGGGGGACAATACGCTTCCCTCCGGCTTTGCCTTGGACGAGCTAAGAATGGATTCAATGAGGGGGCTCATGGGAAATAACTCCTTATGTCAGAATTATATGTCCTTTTCTGACATCTATCAAGGAGCCATCTTTTGGGTTCCCGGAGGAAGTAATGGGTATGGGAGGGGGGGAAATCCGGTTTCCACGGATTAAATATTCGGTTCTCATTTATTTCTTCCGCCGTCAAACCAGCCGGTACCCGTTTTTATCCTTCTTCCGTGGCCGATGGTTTGATTTCTACCGTATCCATGCACACTTCTTGGAATACCTTGAGTGCCAATAGCTCCACTTCCCTAAAACCAAAAAGCGCTCCATCCCGGACCCATTCCTTCGGTGAGACCGGGGAATCTCCGGAAAGTTTGATGGTTCCCGGGTCCATAACCCAGTACTTCACCATGCTTTTGGCGGCTTCCTGAATCCGGTTAAGCTTTTCTGAAAGCCAGGGCCGGAAATCCCAATCCTCAGGACGTTCGGTATGACGGATGGTGAACTTTTCATTCTCTTGCATTGATTCATGGGGAATACCGTGGAATTCCCCGGCTTCTTTTGCGGGAACAATAAGCTCATAGGCGGCAAGGGCATTGCTCAAAATGCGGAGCATTTCAAAATGAATATCAGGACGTTTATCCGTATCCTTCAGATAGCTTTCCAAAGGTTTTTTGATTCGTTTGCAATCTTCGAGTATCGCTGATAATCGCCGGGTTAATTCCGAAGCTGGATCACTAGACGCCATTATTTGCCTCCCGCAAAAGGTAAGGATAAGAGAATAATAATTATAGTTCAAACCCGCTGGAATTTTATGTTTAACACGGTTCGAAGCGATAACCGAGGATAAATTCCATGGCCCGATTTTCCTCAAACAAAAATCGGCCGCTTACCAATTTTTCCCGGTACTTGCCAATCCTAGACTTCTTTTGACTGTTCGTCATCCTGCATTTTCCCCGGAATTCCGCGAATGATTCACCCTGCCCGGAAGGGGCTTTAGCTGATATAAGCCTTCCGGCTTCAGAGGAAGGACTGATTAAATATCAACAAGATGGAATTGAAGCCCTCGGAGCTGAATATTTCATCGATAGGGCTGGTTAGAGGCCATAAAGAACCCAACCTTCTTTTCAAAAACACGCGCCACCACCGGGGTCACGAAGGCAACACCGGCCCGGTGGCGGTTGGTTCCTCTGATTCTCCTCATCAAACCTGAGCCTTTGAGTCCGCGAAAACCTCCGCTTCCTCGGGTGTCATTCCAGCTTCCATCGCTTTCTGGATGACGGCTTGTCGGCGGGCTTCCTTCTTTGGTAAAGAACCGCTAAAAGTTAATGTGCTCTTGTTCCTAAAATAGACCTTGGTAACTAACCGCTGTTGGTATCCACGAACAAAAACCGATTCATAAAGGACCTTTTTGATTCCTGGAATTTCTATGTTTAACTCCATGGCCTAATCTCCTTTCCGAATTTCATCCCCTTGATCCGGATCGCAATCCGGGCAAATCTTCCCCAAGTCCTGAACCCGGACGTACATCCGTGTCCCACAAACCCGGCAATAGGAATAAAAGTAATAGGGCGTCTCAAACCCCATCTTCTCCGGCCTTTCGCCCTGCTTGATTCCCTGGTTCATTCTGTCCCCCTTCCCGTTTCCCTTGGTTTGGCGTTCCATGGATTCCCCCTCCTGGCCGTTAAGGACCATCCGAAAATTCCTTTACGACTCTCAGGTAATTGCCCATCACGGCCTGGAAGTAAGGGGAGCAGGAAATTTTCCCGCAAGCGGCCAAAGGTTCTTCCCCTGGATTCTCCTTTTTGAATTCCTGGATTTTCTCCTCAGGAACCTCCAATTCCGTCCCGCACACCCAACAATTCATTTTCATTACAAATTCTCCTTTCAAAGAAGTCCCGCATGGCGGAACGAAAAATGGCCCTCGTGGGCGACGATCAAATGGTCATGGACAGTCACCCCCAAAGCCTTGGCGGCGGTCGAAACCTGCCGGGTTAGGGCCCGGTCCCCCTCGGAGGGTTCCAGGCTTCCCCCAGGATGGTTATGCGCCAAAATAACGCCGGATGCTTTTAGCTCCAGGGCGCGGCGGCATATCTCCCTTGGATAAACCGCCGTATGGTCCACGGTTCCCTCCCCTTCCAGCACCACGTCCAAAATGTGGTTGCGGTGGTCCAGGTACATGCAAAGGAAAGCCTCGTTGGATTTCCCCCCGATGAACCTTTTGAAGTAACCCGCCGCATCCTCCGGGACGACCACGACCGGCCCCCGCTTATAAGTTTCACGCGCCTCCATCCACGACGTGGGCGGAACGGTCGGCGCGGGGAAAGCATCCAGGTTGAATCTCATGACAAGTTGTCTTTTCATGGCGGCCCCCTTTCAGGCTACCGACTTGTCGGGCGTAGCCTCGACCAAGCCGGATTCAACGAATTCCGTTTTCAAGATGAAGTCCATCGCGGCCTGGGCCTTGGCGGCGGCTGTGAAGATGGCCCGCTTGTGGTCCTTCAAAACCTGAATCCAGTCCCCGATATAGTTGGAATGCCGGGTGGCGTAGGGGATTCCCACGGAGGCGCAAAGGAAGGCGGCTCCCATTTCGGCAACCAGTTCCTCGAAAGCGTAGGCCTGGTCCCCGTAGCGCTTCCCGAATTCCCGGTTGAGGCGGTGGCTCGCGCCGGTCCAATGGCAAACCTCGTGGTAAGCGACGCCAAAAAAAGCGTCGCGGCTCTCGAAGCTCTCTTTCAAGGGAAGGGTGATGAAGTCCGTCTTGCGGTCATAAAAGGCCTGGTCAACGGGTGCGAGAATTATTTCCGCTCCCGAATCCGTCAATATTCCTTCGGCCTCCTCCAGGGTCTGGAATGGCTCGACGGTTTCCGCCTTCGGTTTCAGGTGGTCCAATCCCTCCACTTGGTCCAGGTTGAAAACCGTATAGGTCCGGAGAACCCAAAAGGATTGTTCCTCAAGCAAGACCTCATCTTCCAGGTTGAGGCTCTTGGTCTTGGAAAGCTTCTTGTAGAAAACCACGTCGGTCCCCTTCTCGCCCTTCCTGACGTTTCCCTTCAAGGCCTTGGCCTGGTTGAAGGTGATCCAGGCTGGGGATGAAAACCCCTTTTCTATTTGTTGGTGCCACAAACAAAATGTGTTTATACCCCTGTACCGCTTCTGGGTGCTGGCGTTCACCGGGAGGGGTAAGCCCTTCCCGTGTTTCCAGGGTTTCTCCCAGGGTGTGACGCCCTTTTCCAGGTCTTCCAAAATCCGGTTTGTGATTTCCTCGGCGATATTCCTCTTCATGGTTCTGCCTCCTTAGTTTTTAGGTGAGTGAATGAATTAGTTTTTGAACCTCCAAAAGCTGTAAAGGGTCCAGGGCGCATCCAATCGCCCCTAAAAATTCGCCCTCGGTTAGGCCGTCTTTCACGTCCACCATGGAAAGGGTTTCCTGGTCTTCGATCTCGTAGAAAAAGAGCCCTTCCGAATCCTTCCCAAAGTGGATTTCGTACCTCTCCAAGGCCTTGAACTTCATGACTTCAAAAGCTGGATGCGCCATAACCCCTCCTTAAAACCCCCAACCTTCCTCAAGCTTCCGGATGACCCGGTCGATCTCTTCATCCGGCACGGGCCAGCTTTGGGCCTTCGGCTCCTCGGCCTGACTCCCCTCCGGTTTTCTTTCCTGTTTCGTGTCCTGTTCCATTTCCATCACTCCCTTTCTTTTCTTAGTTTTTTTTGATGGCTATTCGCCTTTCAAAAAACCGCCTTCCACCTCCCCCCCTCAAAAACAGAGGGGGGGAGGGGAAGGCCATAGCGGGAGTTTTGGGAGTTCGTGCGGGAAAGCGTCCTGAGACTTCGGGAGGGAAAAACAAAGCAAGGCCACCCTTTACTTTTGTGACAGCCGCGCCTTTCGGCTGGCGCAAAAGTTGCCGTGCAAGGGGGGCCGTGTGCGAAGGAATACCGTCATTGGGCCTCGGGACGAACTCCCGAAACCATCCATCGCCCAATCACCTGGACCTATTGACCCTCTATGTCTGCTTTATGGGTTTACTGCTGAACTTCAGGAAGGAATAACCACTCAGATCCATCATGAGACCAAAAACCGCTTAACTCTCTACCACCACCGAATCCAGGCACGGTTCTTTTGGGAATCCCCGATACCCGAAGTGCCGGGAGCCTTCGGATTTTTCGAAGGCGGGGACGAAGTCCTTTCAAAAATGGGAAACCGAGGGGGTATCACTTTTCTTACCCCGAAATTTTCCATTTTTGAAACGGCCCTGAGGACTCGCTCCCTCCCATCCATTTATCGGCGGCGTGCCAGGGCGGCATTTTTAGTTCGCCCAGGCGTGCCGCCGCCTTTGTGGGAGTGCCAATCCGAAAGCCCCCTCCCCGGCATGTAGCCTCCAAAATTCCATTCCCCGAAGGGCTCCAATACTTTGGCGGGATAGCATGACGGGGAGGGGGCTTTTGGCTTGGTGGGGTCCCCAAAGGAAAATGGATGGGAAATGACAGCTACCACTCCAATCCCCCACCTCCGGTTTTAAGGGGCAATCCAAAAGGGGGGTACTTCCCCGTTTTGGTTAGGGGCTAGGGGGCGAAAGCCACCGGGGATAGGGGTGGATTGAAATCATCCTGCGGGTTTTGCAGGATATTTCAATCCAGGGGGAAGGCCCACGAAAAAGGGACGCCGTTCCCCTTTTTCGTTCCCCCTTTAAACAATCTTCTAAGTCTTGAGTGATGTTCTTCCGGCTGTCTTTTGTGATGTCTTCCAGGCTGTCTTTATCCGCTATGTACCCTACTCCGTCTTTGGTTACCCCGGCCTTTAAACGGCTCCCTATCCTGTTCCCCACCGGATCAAAAAAAAATGGGGCTTCCTGGTGGTTTCCCAGGAAGCCCCATTACCATGTTTCTTCGCCTTGTTTTTACCCCGTCCAATTCAAAATTACCACCACTTCCACCTGCAACGGTCTGCTTTACCTGCTCTCCCTTTGGCTCCTGCTACCACCTCCTCCTGACCACACCCCCAAGCCGTTACCACCTCAGACACCCACCTACCAACCACTTCATCAGCTACGTTTTGCTTTACCTAATCCCCCCCGCCACCTACTTCAATCACAAGCTTTTCCAGCACCCCATCAATTACCACCACCACTTCAATCTCAACCTCCCACTTCTATTCTCACTGTTGTCTTTCTTTCTTGTTATCTCTTCATCTACTCATCAAGTAAGTTTTTATGGTTTATTAAGGTTTTCTCATGCGGAGAGGGCGAACCCCCCTATCGTTTCTAGCATCATCACTTGATGCGTAGATAGGGGGGTTCGCCATCGGAGCATGAGGAAACAGGCCCAAACAAACCAAAAACTTCAAATTTCCATTTCCATGGCGCGGAAATGCCATTTCCATGGGCTGGCCTTTTTATCATTACCCACAAACAACCAGCGCCCTACGCTGGCCGGTTGGCGCTTTCAATTCCCTTTTGTTTTCGCCACTGATTTTTTCCAGCCTCTTTCCATCGGTTCTCTTTTGGTTTGGTTTTTCCAATTAAAAAGCCTGAAGCAAAGTTCCCATGGAAATAAAATCCCACCTGAAAATGCCCCCAAGCAGGCAGGTTCAAAATATAAAATGGCCCCAATAAAGCCGGAATCTTAAAATTTCCATTTCCATGGCGTGGAAATGGTATCCCACTGGCTCGGGTCATTTATCCGAGGCTACCCTGGCAATCGGCAGGTCCCTAAGCCGGGTCGTGTAGTGCGGGGACTGCCTCCCGAATCTCGTCAACCACCTCTGGTTGATCCCCACCGAGGCAATGCGGATGGTTCCCGCCCCCTTGACCTCGTTCAACTGGTCGATGGTTCTCATCAAGACCGGCCTTCGGGCGTCCTCCGGGTGGATGAACAAATGCCCCTGGACGGCGTCTTCGGGTTCCAGTTTGTCGGCGTTCAACCCTATCCTCTTGTACCGGTAGCCCTTCCGGTAAAGGCTTTCCACCACGGCCACTACGTAACGGATCAGGGTCGAAGTGTCGTTGGTGGCCACCGGGAAAACCACCGTCCGGGCATCCCCGTACTGGGGGTCATGGCCGAAAGGGTTGGTCTGAATCCGGACAGTCAGTTCCTTACCGATCGTCAATTTCATTGGGTGGCGTACTGTAACCATACCGTTCGTTTATTTCTATTTCTTCTCTAATTGATTTTCGAGCTTCGTCCTTTCTACCCAATTCGATCAAAGAGCCCACACGACAACTCAAACTCTGGGCGAGTAACGGCTTATAGCCCTTGACTAGGCTTGCGAGGTGACGACTCACTTGAGTCGCTTCCTCAGCCGCATCTAACGCTTCCACTTTCCGGCCTAAGTTGATAAGAAGCTTGGATAGAAGATTCAATCCTACCGGCAGAGCGGGTTGATAAAGATCGGGGTCTTGATCGGCCAAACGCCTTCTAATTTCAACCGATTCAAAAGCAATGGGCAATGCTTCCTCAAATTTTTCCAATCCACGCAAACAATTCCCCAAGTAATTTAGGCTTTTGGCTAAAGGGGCCGAATAGGTAGTGGGCTCCCATTTGGCTAAAAGACGGTAACAGGCCAAGGATTCTCGAAGAGATTTTAGTTCTTCATCCTTACGTTCCATGCATTCGTAAACCTGGGATTGATAGAACAGAGCATAGGCTAGATCCGCGCGGTGATCCCAAGGAGCCGCCAGGGTCAGGTGTCGCAAAAGCCCAACCGCTTCCAGGATCGACCGATGAGCCTCCTCGAGCCGGCTTAAATTCCCCAGTACATGACTTTTCCAGAGTAAGCTTAAAGCCAGCTTAGAAACGTCTTTTGATTCCGAGGGTTGGGCCGCGCGGAGAAACCGCTCCCCTTCCTCAAACGCCTCAAGAGCTTGAGTATAACGGTTAGAGTGAAACTGTAATTTGCCTAAGGTATATAAAGACCTTCCCAGAAGCATTCGTGTTTTTTCAGGTTTCTTGGGCATGAGGACTCGAAAGATCTCCACCGCTTCCCTACTGGCGGAAGCCGACTCATCCCACCGACCTACATCTGAGTAATTTTGAGTGATTTCCATTAAAGCAATCCCCAACGCTGAAGCATATTGATCTGGGTTTCGTTGGGCCAACTGGCGAAACAAATAAACGGTCTCTTCCATGGCCTCTAAAGCGTCGGCTTCTCTCCCCCCCAGATCCTCCAAACCGACAGCAAGGTTATTGAGGCTTTTGGCGAGATCCGCCAAGCGATCTTCCGATCCGGATTTGGCCAAATGTCTCAAAAGTCCCACCGATTCTTCGGTCGCCTGGATGGCTAGTTCGGTATGGTTCAACTCACCCAAACATCGACCTAAACTTCTTAGGCTCAAAGCGAGTTCAAGAACATTTTCAGAAGTATGAGACTCTACCAAGGCCCGATATTTCTCAACCTGGGCCTGGGCTTCCAAAAGATCAACTTTTTTCTTAGCCATACCAATCACATCCTGAATAAGACTTACGCACCAACATCTATTCAGAGAGGGCCAGTCGATTTTCAACATCCCCAGAACAAACGCAATCCGACTTCAACTCTTGCCCTTCTTCTCGGTTCAAGCATCTTCCCCACCTAGCTTCTCTTGCCACTTCCCGAAAAATTTCTCCGCCTTTGAGAAATCACCGTTTGGCCAAACACCCAAACCATCGTAAACTTCCATGCCGTCGCTGTGCCGATTCAATATTTTAAAAGCCTCCAAAGCGTTTAAGGCTTGGTTCCTATTCCACGGACAATGGATGTGGACCTCATTTTCGCAAAACAAACCTGTCATCAATGTCGGCGGGCATTGAATAAACTCGTCAAAAGAATCCAATAACTCTTGTGGGGACCGTTTCCTATCTTCTTTAAACCAAACACGCTCATTTTGGTCTGGAATTTCTTTGTATTCGGACGTGTATTTCGCCAACAATCCACCGCGAGTAACGTTCCAGGTTAAGATCCATTCTTCATAGGGATGGCAAATGGCAAGACCCTGCATATGTTCGCGTTCGATCTCAAAAAGCCCTTTCCCGGTCATTCTTCGTACGACATGCAGATCATCAGGTGTGACAGGGGCTTCACCAAAGATCTTCCGCAATTGGCCTTCAGCCTCATCGGAAATGGATCCAGTCGCCATCCAGTCGATCGGGATCACATCCAAATCCAAGGCCACCGCGAAACGCAATAAATCCCGCATCAAATTCGGGATCTCCTCCACCCTCACGCGGCCTTTTTTGATGGAGATATCGAATCCCATCAGAAACCCCTTTCTCGTCACAAACCTGGTTCGCAACCACCCAATTCAATTAGCTCATGAAGTCCTCAGGTATCCAACAACGAAAAAAGCCATTAGATACCTATCTTAGTTTCACGTGTCAGTTCCCGCTTTCCTTTTTCGCGTCTTCGACCGCTTTCTTGAGGGTCTTGTATTCCCCACTATGGTGTTTGCCGTTTTTATGAATGTAGTAACTCGCGCCCCAAATAGAGCTGATCCTTTCGATAACCTCGTACTTACTTGTATCGCTATAAAAATTTTCGATCACTTTAAAGTCCGACATGATATGGACCCCTTTCTTTGGCGTGATGCAATTTCCCCATCCGCAAGATGAATAATAAGTTCGTTGGGTCGCATTTTGTCTAACCGCAAAATTGCAAATAAGTACGGGAGTAACCGCCGGGGTAGCATCCGGAAAAGAAGAAAGAGAGGAAGCATAGTGATCACCGAAATGACCAATCTTTGGAAAATACTAAGTCTGGTGCTCACTCTATTATGCATTGGGATGGGGGCGATCAATCTGTTTTGCGGTTATCGATACTACATTTTGTTGATACTCATTCCCGGTTTTGTGATAGGTGCGTTATCCGGGGGCCTCTTAGGCTATGCGATAGGAGGTCCTTTAGCGGCTCTATTGACCGGAATCATTTTCACGCTCGTTGGAGCTTGGATCTCATATCAATCCCACAGTTTCGGAGTTTTTCTGACTGGCGCCACCGGGGGAGGCGTGGTCGGATTGATGCTCGGTTTATTGTTCGCGACCCATTTCACCGCCATTTGGATCATACCGTTCATCGCGTTCTTAGGAGTGATCGGCGGCATATTGGCCGTCAGCCTCAACAAGAACATCATCATTATCAGCACAGCCCTTCAAGGTGCATTCGCCATGGTTTTCGGTTTGGCCGGTTTGTTGAAATGGTGGGGTATCAGATGGATACTCAATCTGATCCGGGGCTTCCATTACGCTGAAATGCTCCACATCCTAATATTGCTAACCATACTAAGCATCCTGTTGGCTATTTATGGCGCTTATGTCCAATTCAAATCAGAGAATAATTATCAACCCTTGGTTCAATATTGAGATTGAGATTTCCCGATTTTTAAACTTACAAACTAACTTAGTGTGTTGGGCAATGATGAGGCTTGATCATTGCCCTAGCATTGATTCAATTATCCATATTGTGTTGTCGCGGGCCTTTTAACCCTTTCGCAGACTCAGGAACATTCTCACAGCACGATACCAATCCTTGGATACCCAATCCAGGTCGGGAGGATAAGGGGTCACCACCCGGCAATTCCACTTGGCTTTTTCCAAGGCCGTCTTCATGCCAACCACAGCCTCTCGATTCGCCGAGTGGAGAATGACTGGGAAGGTGGGTGGTTGGGTCACCAGGTATTCCACAACATCCCATCCCGTGCCTGGCTTCACCAGCACACCCTCCAAGGGTTTGACCCGCCCTAAATCATGGTCCAGGGAAATCAACGTGCATTCGGGCAAATGCGCTTTCAGCCACTCGATCAGCTGCGACGCATTGTCGAAGAATAACGGTTTAAAACCCTCTAAGTCCGATAGGGCGTTGGCCATGGCCCTTTCCCGCTCCGATTCATCTTCCAATATGATCAGGTTTTTCATTAAAAAACATCCCTTTTGAGACGGGCTGTTCACCCTATAGAAACAGGTAGTTTGCCTAATTAACCCGTCGATTGGTTAATGAATCATTATATCCATCCACTGTTTTAATCGAGTTTCTTCCCAACCCAACCCCTATTGACCCATCTACGATCGTTCAAATATTGCAAAGACTGGGTCGAAAAATAATTCTGATATGGTTCTTACCGCCGCTAGTTAATTTTCGAATGGAAGAAAGGGACACAGCTTGATAACCAAAGATTCCAAAACATCGGTACTGAAAATATTCATTCCCGACTTAGAGCGGACTGGAATAGGCATCGATCAACCAACGGTTCATAAGCTTACAAGAACGGCATGGTTTATTGCAATTTTACAAATCGGTTCCACTTTGTTTTCGTTGGTAACATCCCTTCGTCGAGCCGGAGACCCACTCATACAATTTTGCAAAAACTCCGAATCGAAAATAAGCGGATAAGATTGTGAATGACGGAAAACAAAAAGGAGACCTCAAGATGAATACAAAAACCACCCCCCGGCCAACCCCGTTCATCCGCAATCACGTTTTACGTACCACTCAATCTCATCTAATCACCTTCTTTCATCTTCCTAAACTTTGGCTCTTCTTCCTGTTCCTATCTTACCTTACCAATGGACAAGCCTTAGCCGTCGAAGGCTCCCAAGCGGTCTATGTCCTTGTGGATTTTACGGCCAGCACAACCCTTGCCGCGCCGGGTGGGCCCAACAATTACGAAGAGCTTCTTAACTCGGAGATCGACCGCTTGAAACCAGGCGATACGATCCTGATCGGCGAGATCACGGATAATTCGTTTGGCCGTTTTTCCGAGATAGCGGACGCGCGCATCCCGACCGAAAACATCTTCACGGACACAACCCGCAAATTCAACTCGAGAGTCAAGCAGGAAAAAGATGATTTGAGAGCGAAAGTACAGGTCGCTTTCCAAAAACGCCGCCAAGGCATCGGTGTCGCCCAAAGCACTGATCTGTTCGGCTCGCTTGTTCTGGCCGGGACTTATCTTTCCGCCAAGGACCAGGCGGACAAGAACCGGGAATTGATCGTGTTATCCGACATGTGCGAGGAAAGCGATCTATACAACTTCAAACGCAAGGCTCTAACGGACCGGTATATCCAGGAGATCCTTCAAAGCGAAAGCCACAGCGGCCTGGCAAGCCTAAACGGTGTCGATGTTTTCGTCAGCGGGATCTCGGCCGATTGCAGGACAACTCAGGAACGTTTGACCAAGTTCTGGATCGAATACTTCAACAAATGCGGTGCCAGAATCCAACCTTCCCATGTGGTGCCCTTGCTCAGGAAAGAGGATTTGCCAAGTTAAGAAGGCTAATAAAAGTAGGAACAAAGGCCTTGGGGCCGGGATCAAAATCTAAAATGGAGGTAGGAAAATGAATCTCATCGTACCGGGTTTCTGGCAAGGCTTAAAAGCATGGTGGGCGGGCCGCCGCGACGGGAAGCTCGGGATACCCTCGCTCAATGACACCACTATCTCTCATTCCGAAAAACAGATCAGGCACGGCTTCGTCGCGGGGGCCGAAAACATCAAGAAAGACTTCTTAAAAACGGAAACAAACCTATCCTCTCAAACCAAACGGCTTCTCGATCAGGTCAGCCAACGCGAGAAACAAGCCGGGGAGGCAAAAAACATCATTTTAAATATAGGGCGGGAGAACACGGACGCCACTATCCATCCCCTGACCTATTACGGCCTTACCTTCCTGCTCCTAATACTCGACACTTTCATCAACCAAAAGATGTTCGATTTTTACGACACGGTCATTTTTTCTTACGCCTGCGGACTTCTCCTAAGCCTCTACCTTATCGTCATGGCCCATGGCCTGGGTCTGATGATCCGCCGCAAGAAAGATCCCCTGTTGCAGCGCATCTTTATTGGCATCTTCATTTTCTCCTTGTTCGTCATCTCGATCGTAAGGGCGCACGTCTCTACTCTATCCTCTGCCGACCAGGGCGGCCCTTCCCTGGGGCTTGGATTTACTATCCCCCTCTTTTTGGTCGTGAACCTCATGAGTTTCGCCGCGACCGTCTTTCTTTCCAAGGAATCCCATGATTCGGAGCCCCTTTTCAACAAAACATCCGATCGGCTCAAATTGCTCAGCAAGGAAATAGAAGAAGAGAAGAATGCCTTGGCGGAAATCCACGCCCAAAGAAAGTTGAACAAGGAAACAGCCACCGGGAATCTGAAGATCTGGAACAGCGTTTATCAAAACACCGTGGCCATCTACAGGAACGCCAACATCCGAAAACGCACTGCCCAGAACCGTTCCATTTCCATTTTCAATACTGAACCCACTTTGCCCGAGATCGATATCCAATATTTGCCGCCATACCCTGAGGAAGAAAACGTGGAAGAAAACACCGGAAGTGTTTATTTACTGCGGAAATCCAGTTAAAGGGGAAAAAAATGGGTTCAATTGCCATCTGTCTGATTGGTCTTTTTCTTATTTATCATATTTGCGGGAGGATTCTGGAGTATTTGAAAAAGAAGTTGGTATGGATCCTCGGCGTGGCCTGCTTGATCATCCTTTTCATGGCGATTAGTTCAGGGCCGAAAACCCACGGCAAGCGTACCCACCTATATCAAAATTCCAAATTGAAAACCGGCATAAGAACCGACATAAAAAAGCCAAACTTTCGAGCGATGCTCAGTTGAAACAACCATCCACCCAATAAAAAATAAATTAACCCACGCCTCAGTTCTTCTCTAAACACCCCACCAAAAAAAATCCGGTTCTGCCCAGGCACCTACTGCAACGTTATTTCTTTAAACGCACATTTTTCCTGCACGTCTTTATCGCTCGTGCGAAAGATTTTGCATATAAATTTTTAATTCCTAAATTGTAACGTGTGGGTCAAACTCCCGAAAAGCAGGACTGGCGAGCAGAAGCATGAGTATCATTTCCAGCTTTTCGTTTTTGAGAGATCTCATACCCTCAAAAAAAATTCTATCCGCGAATACAGAGATTAAATATCCCTTTCTCTTTTTAATTTTAAAAGTTTTTCTTTGTCATTCATCAAAATCACCGATTTTATTCCGTCTAAGTCCGGGCACTACAAGCAACTGAGCCAAGGAGGTGCCCCTATGACCTAGTTTGTTTGTTTCAATCCCGTCTAAGTCCGGGCACTACAAGCAACAGAAGCTACTGCTGTTGTCTCTGTTTGTCGGATTGATGTTTCAATCCCGTCTAAGTCCGGGCACTACATGCAACTAAGAATAAAGGATTTAAAGCTCTGAAACAAAAGGGTTTCAATCCCGTCTAAGTCCGGGCACTACATGCAACTTCTGGTTTCTCAAACCAGCGTTAAAGCTTGAGACGGTTTCAATCCCGTCTAAGTCCGGGTACTACAAGCAACCTTGACATTGCAATGGAATACCTTTTGGCCGAAAAAGTTTCAATCCCGTCTAAGTCCGGGCACTACAAGCAACAAAGACATTCCTGATCGACACAGCGCCGGTCCAGAAGTTTCAATCCCGTCTAAGTCCGGGCACTACAAGCAACAAAGCCATGAGTAACCAACCAGAAACCGCAGGGCCAAGTTTCAATCCCGTCTAAGTCCGGGCACTACAAGCAACTTTGGATCTGACGCAGATTGGTCAGTTAAAATTTGGTTTCAATCCCGTCTAAGTCCGGGCACTACAAGCAACTGATATTTGTCATGTTTTTGCTCTGGTGAGCTTCTGTTTCAATCCCGTCTAAGTCCGGGCACTACAAGCAACTCTTAGAGGAGATTCAAATATCCTTGTTGTTCAAGAGTTTCAATCCCGTCTAAGTCCGGGCACTACAAGCAACAGGGAATTCCAGCGAGAGTCGCTTTTGGAGATGCCGAGTTTCAATCCCGTCTAAGTCCGGGCACTACAAGCAACCCAACAACTGATTCGTATAGGGATCGGCATTACTGGTTTCAATCCCGTCTAAGTCCGGGCACTACAAGCAACCTGGTATAGCGAGAGTGGTCAAGTCAAATGGTACTGTTTCAATCCCGTCTAAGTCCGGGCACTACAAGCAACTACAATTACCGCGAAGGTTTGATCGACGAGAAGCATGTTTCAATCCCGTCTAAGTCCGGGCACTACAAGCAACGGTGGATCAACGCCGTCGCCAGTCGTCACGCCAGTGTTTCAATCCCGTCTAAGTCCGGGCACTACAAGCAACCGCAGAAACCGGGCACAAAAGAGAAGTACAAGGTCAGGTTTCAATCCCGTCTAAGTCCGGGCACTACAAGCAACTGAGTTATTTTCCGCCATTCAAGGATTTGCTTCAAGTTTCAATCCCGTCTAAGTCCGGGCACTACAAGCAACTAATTTAGTGATCGGTAGCCAAACCCTAGAAGGGTGAGTTTCAATCCCGTCTAAGTCCGGGCACTACAAGCAACCAAGGGGACATTCTCACCATTACCGTGAATCTGGCGGTTTCAATCCCGTCTAAGTCCGGGCACTACAAGCAACTTCGGGTTATGGATGGGTGGAAAAAAATGGTTTGTGTTTCAATCCCGTCTAAGTCCGGGCACTACAAGCAACCCAGCCATTGCACTGTTGGCATCTCCATATGTGGGAGTTTCAATCCCGTCTAAGTCCGGGCACTACAAGCAACTTCGGCTCATCAAGGCGACACCGTGGAGTTCGAAAGTTTCAATCCCGTCTAAGTCCGGGCACTACAAGCAACTCAGTAAAGTCCATCGAACATCCGTTTAGATGGGAGTTTCAATCCCGTCTAAGTCCGGGCACTACAAGCAACGTGTATAATCTGACTCCTTGATTTCTCGATTGGTTTAGTTTCAATCCCGTCTAAGTCCGGGCACTACAAGCAACATCCGGACCATGTTTTTAGGAATAATCGCCATAATGTTTCAATCCCGTCTAAGTCCGGGCACTACAAGCAACACAAGGTGGAGGACGATATGATCCGTTTAACGCATGAGTTTCAATCCCGTCTAAGTCCGGGCACTACAAGCAACAGACGGCCTCGGCTTCAACCAGCGGGCAACAGCAGTTTCAATCCCGTCTAAGTCCGGGCACTACAAGCAACTTACCAAGAAGGTATTCCTTACGAGGATTCGAGGGTATGTTTCAATCCCGTCTAAGTCCGGGCACTACAAGCAACCGAAACTGATTGAAGAATCAAAGGAAGTTTGGGAGTTTCAATCCCGTCTAAGTCCGGGCACTACAAGCAACATCCGCAAGGGAAAGAGGTAGCTCACTTTCAATTCGTTTCAATCCCGTCTAAGTCCGGGCACTACAAGCAACACTTCGAGCGATGAAGGGATGCACGAAAACCTAGAGTTTCAATCCCGTCTAAGTCCGGGCACTACAAGCAACTTGACGAGGCCCTCACCGCCTCACCAGAAGCCAGGTTTCAATCCCGTCTAAGTCCGGGCACTACAAGCAACTGTTACTGAAATCGCATGGGCAGACATGAGTCTGAAGTTTCAATCCCGTCTAAGTCCGGGCACTACAAGCAACCAATATTGGTACGCGTCAAAGCCAGGGCAGTTTAATGTTTCAATCCCGTCTAAGTCCGGGCACTACAAGCAACTCTACCATATTCCCAAGCAATTTGCGTATTTGTCGGTTCCTTTTGCCGCAAACCGTTTTCCACCTCCAAAACCCGCCCCTTTTGCGGAAACATCATTAAACCTTCAGTTTTTTCAGCTTCATTCACTTTGCTTTCCCCGTTTCCTATTTCGCTTTTGTTCAGTCTTTTCGGCCTGGGCCATTTACGTCCGTTCTCGAAGTGACAACCCAAAAAATCGAATCCTTCCTCCTGGGCATCCACAATCCGGGTTTTTTCTGGGTGCAGTAAAAGACCAGCCTTCACCGTCCAGGCCCGTGCTTCATCAAGGGCTCTTTGGGCTTCCCACTCGCTTCGACACAACACCATGAAGTCATCCGCATAGCGGACCATCTCATAGCCCCGGTTTTCCATTTCTCGGTCTAAAGGGTCCAGATAGATATTGGAAAGCATGGGACTCACAACGCCACCTTGGGGAGTTCCTGTTTTCCGCCTCCACTTTCTCACTCCATCCGTGACTTCCTGGTTTAAATAAGCCCGGATCAGGTAAAGAACACCCCCATCGCCTATCTTCGCTTCGACCAGTTTCATGAGTCTCCCATGGGGGATGGTGTCAAAATAACTTTTCAAATCGGCATCCAGCACCCAAACATAACCATCTCCCAGCAACCGTTCGACCCGCTTCAGCGCATCCTTAACTCCCCGCATCGGCCGGAATCCATAGCTGTGGCTTGAAAAATCACGTTCAAAAATAGGTCCTATGACGTTACGCAAAGCCGTCTGGGCCACCCGATCTTCCACCGTCGGTATTCCCAGGGGTCTTTTCGTTGGGCTTCCCGCCTTGGGAATCCATATCCTTTTAACCGCCTGGGGTATATACCGCCCCGCTCTTAACCTGATCGCGAGATTTTCGAGGTTTCGGGCAAGGCACGCCTTATACATATTGACAGTGGTTCCATCCAATCCGGCACTCCCATGGTTGGCCTTCACCCTCTTAAAGGCGCTCAGGAGATTCTTTGGTTGGTACACCAAATCCATCAGTCCCAGCCACTTTTCCCCTTTCATCCAATTTTCCAACTTCGTCAGCATACGATCTGTCCATATACTTGGTTCGACCCACAGCCACCTTTGCTGAATTGCGCCGGTGTTTGCACCCATTCCCGGCAGGATCATAGGTTTAATCCCCCAGAACTAACCGAAGCCAGAAAACTCCGGTCCGATTTATCGCCAACTTCTGTTGCCGATTCAATGTCAGTCTCTTCCCCCATCAATTTATCAGCCTTCCCCCCATCTCCGATAATGATTGCTTCCATTTTCCCGCCTAAACACCTCTGACTAATAGGTAATAGCATGACCCTTCCATAGGAAGTCGGCGAAAGCTTGGATTTCAATTGCGCAAAAAATTCTGGGCGCCGATCCGGTTCCATCTCACCCATAAAAACCGAAAGCTGGACGCGGACCAAGCCCGCGTCCTTGCAGGCCTCGGCCACCTTGGTCCGAAACTTGGTCTTTTCAATGTCATAAACGACTAGGACGTAGGTATGTTCCATTTCAGTAAGGTAACCCGGAAAGGCGCCGGAAAACATTTTGCAATATTACTGAAATTTCGTTCAGGGTAGGATTACCAGACCATTTTCCAGACCTCAAAGCGCGGGGTTTTCCCGGCCAGGAAACCCTTCAATTCAACCACTTGAGCATGGAAAATCTCGCTTAAAGGCATCCGGGAACCCTGAAAATCCACATCCACTTCCAGCCGGGACAGGATCGACTCGGCCAGTTCTTTGCGGCTTTCATCCACCATGAGGCCTTCCTCCGTTCGGGCCAATCGGCCCTGGTTGACGAGCGCAATGACCGTCTTGTCCACGACCGGCTGGCGGAAAGGTTCCACGAGATCCAAAACCAGGGAAGGTTTTCCAGAGCGGTCGGTATGGAGAAAACCCGCGAAGGGCTCCAGTCCCTCAAGGACCACCGCCGACCAGACTTTGGCGTAAAGGATGCCGTAACCGTAATTAATCATCGAATTAAAAGGATCCTGGGCTCCGTGCCCTTCCCGGCCCGTGAATTCGACCTTGTTCCGGACCAGCAGACCAACCCCCGTCCAATAACACCGTGAAGCGGCCCCTTCGTACCCCATAAGACGATCCCTCAGGACCGACCAGTTGGCGTCCCCCAACTCCCCGGCCATGGACAGGACCGCCTCTCCCCCGTCCTCGATACCCTGAATAAGGCCCCTCAGTTCGTCATATTGGGCGGAGTCCTTTTCCTTGAGATACTTGCCGGAATACTTGAGCAAAGTGGCTTGGTTCCTGATCTTTCCGAGGATGAGACTGGAAGCAATGACTAGGCCTCTAGAATCTTTGAAGGCCGCCATTTGTTCCCTGCGGATTTCCACCGACTCATGCCAAGACGGGGAAGAAACAAGGGCATAGGGCTCGCCGGACGGCGAAACGAAGGCGATGGGGATGCGGCGGACGCAGAGTTCTTCCAGGAGGTCGGACGAAATGGAAACGCCCCTGGAGGAAACCATTACCTCGGCCAATTGGAAAAAGGGTATTTCAAGTAGGATCTCAACGCGTGGCCTGGGAGGCTTACCCGCCGCCTGTTCCTTCATGTCCCGGGCTTTTCTCAGGGCGCGAAACGGTACGATGGATGGGCCTTTTTCGTCGAAGGCGATCTCGACATAAGCGCCGACAGGCCGAAGCCCAAGGTCCAGATCGGCTTGGGCAGGCTCGGGCGCCCGCGCCATCACCACCCGGGGCCCCTTCACCACCAACCGCTCGGATTGCTTGGAAAGCGTTATTCCGAAGTCGTTGAGGATGATGCGTTTCATATCCGGCCTCTTCCCGGTTTAGCGGGGTGGGGTAATGTCGAATATCATTTCAATGCGACAGCTTTAATACGCACCATTCGGAAAAATGACAGTTTTTTCATTTCGATTGGGTCCGCAAGGGAAGGATCTGAAGCTGTCCCATACCCATCGTGGAACCCTTGCCTATATGCAGCCATTGAAGGGCCGCGAAAAGAGGCTTGAAAGAACCAGGGCCATCGGGTAAATCCAACTTCCCGGATACACCCTGCATATCGATTTCCCGTTCTTGACGGCCCGAATATCGCACTAGATCAAGCCGGTCACCCAACCACAGGTTAGAGGGTATCCCACGAGCTTCCGCCAGCATTTCCTTCTGGCCCGAACGAAGAACCTGCTTCATCCCATCCTCCACCAACATTGACACCCGGCGGATACCCGCGACGACCATGTCGGTGAAACTTGGATTTTCGACAAGAATTCCTTTTCGAACCAACCGGAGGGGGGCGGTAAAGCTGAAGGAACAAGCCTTTTCTTCCAGGGGCCAACGCACGTTACTCGCCTTCCAACCACTGAAACCCCTATCCCATTCCAGGAATGAACCCGAGGGGCTTATCGGTCGGGTCATCCGGACGTGGAATCGCCTGCGTTCTGGACCCAAACCCATCCCGGAAGCAACGTCCCATGCCCGCATGAGGGTTACATCATGTTTTGTGGCATCACCCAACAAAATGAATTCCAAGGCGGGAGAGTCCCCAGGGTCCGGGGATGCGGGGCGAAAAATATAACCCGGGGGCTGATCAATAGAATTCTTGTCACCCTCGAAAACTTCCCGGTAAGCAACCGGGTCCAGATCATGTAGCGCCGCACCCCATACACCCCTCAACATGGGGATGGTAGCCCTTACGCCAGGCGTATCCAGGGATATCCTGCGGGGCAAGATGTTTATTCCGTCTAAAATTCCAGGCCAATCCATAAATCACGCTATCCAAGTTTAATCCCGTCTATATCCGGGCACCGTCTGCAACTTTATTTCCTATGAAACCCTGGTCAAGATTTTATAGTCGTATCCCAAATCCCTTAACTCTTTCTCGCTCAAGTCTTTCCCCATTGGGGGTCGCTCTTTCAGTTTGAATACTAAGACTTGGTCTCCGGGTTTCGGATCCCATTGTTGGCGGTTGAATGAGCATTCCACACCCAAATCATCCGCGATCAATTGACAGGTTGCTTCATGTCCGATAAAAGAAACCAGACCCGGCTTGGCGAATTCCCTAGCCGTTTCTAATGTAATGGTTTCCAAACGATAAGTTCCATCAGATGGGAGAATCGCGGTATTGATAACAGCCATCACCATTGCTTAATTCCTTTCTAATAACGAAGAACAATTAAAAATTAATTATAAGTATTTTCGAAATAGTTCTTGATCATCATAGTTATCCGCAATGGTTTGAATATCCCCGCGCAGGATGAGATTAATGCCGTAAACCTTGGCGCGATCAAAAGCCGCTTTCTTCGCCCCTTCATTATTTTGTAAATAGACCGAAGTCGTGATCCCCCAGATTTTCGTTTTTAAAGCCTTAATGTTTGTAACAATGCTAAAAATCTTAAAAAGAAAATCAGCTTTTTTATCGAACATTTGAAAACCGGATTTACACTCAATGCCATATAAAGTCTGATTTTTAATAAAACAAACATCCAATTCTTGATTCTTCTTATGCAAATGGCATCCCGGTAATACCTGGGTTATCCCATTAAAGGTTTGGTGTTTTACAACCCAATTAAACATGAACGCTTCAAGCCATCCACCTGTTAAAAAATCCCCCGTTTTAGGTGATGTCGTGCCAACTAACCATTCATTTTCTAAATTAAGCCCCAATAAAGTAGCCATATCATTTGTAAACAAATCCTTATTAACTTTAATTTCACCCGGTCGCACTTCAGTTCCTTTGCGAATAATTTCTTTACGATCATTTTTAACCAGAAAAGACCACAAATCTCCGCTAACTTTTGCGGTGGCCAATGCTAAATTTTCTAATTTAGGAAAGTTATTCTTTTTTCCAGTCACAACGGACCAGTTATCTATTTCTTCCCCATAACCCGCCAAATATTCATTGATATTTAACGGATAATCGCAAAACACATCCTTTTGATCGTTCTCAAATAAAATCACATCCGGTTTTCCAATATCGATATACAGATAATCCACATTCCCAAATTCACCGTTAGAGAACGTGTCATAAGCAGCAATTGACATTAATTTATTACCGCCGGTTAAATTCACGTACCATTCCGTTGCTCCCTTTGCGAGGATTTTTTCGATACCACTTCTTAAATCATTCTCGATTTCCGAGATGGACAATTCATTAGTAAGAAAAATATCTTCTAAAATTTTCACGCCAGGATTCCCATTAACTTTCAACGCATCCTTTAACCACTGGGTATGATTCGTATTTACATCTAGTGTTTTTTGGGTAACCACCAAAACCACCTGGTCAGGTTTTAAACTTTTTATGGGTAAAAAGTTAGGAACATGCTGGGCTGAAACAAGACAAACCATTGTTTTCACGTTAGAACCTTTCTGATTAGCTGGTTTTATCTGCCATCCTTCCGGTCATTGCGTCTGGTATCTTGGTTCTGGGACTGATTGCCCCCGCTATGGTCGTTCGGTCGGGCGTGTCTGGCTGGGTCAAACGGCTCGAATTTTTTGTATTGCTTTCGGTGATCCCCCGTTTCACTAACCCAATCAGGATCACTGCCCGAGTAAAGGTTATAACCGTATAAAATATCACTCTGAGGTTCCTTGGGATTCAGGATCGGAAGAGGTTGAGCCCGCAGGCGATCTTTCTTTCCCGCCTTGTCGCTGAGGGGCCCAGCGATATGAAGAGTCTCCAAACCCTGAGGATATTCACCCTCTCTCGGGGATTTGAGCGGCGTTACGTGACGCTGGTACCAAATATGTCCGCCCCAATTTTTCTTGTTGTTATTCTCAATGGCAGCTCGGGGATACCGAAGTTTCGCGACGGGCTTTTGAACCTTCTGCCAGATATCTAGCCGCGACAATAATTGGACGTCCTTGCCTAGTTCTGCTTTGTAATTCCCAGGCAAGTCCGCAATGGTCTCATCAGCCCTGGTCATCACCAGGGGTTCGCCCAGGGTCCCGTCATCACCCAGGGGACGAAGTGTCGCCCGAACGATCCTGCAATGGCCCAGACCCAGGGGCTTGCCCCCGCCCAAGCGCCAATCCACCGAACAAGAAGCCAAAACCAATGTCACTTCACGGGGGCTTAAAGCCCGAAGGGTGACACGCAAGTGACCCAATGGGGCGTTTTCCTCCGGCAAAAGATCCCCTGTTTTATTTGCCTTTTGGTGGGGATCTTTCATGCGGCCCGCATAATCCGAGATACCTTGATTAGCAAAAAGCCACGGGGCGGCCGAGCCCCTCTCGCTACTGGTCCGGTAAACCTTATAACCCCTAAGGGGTAAACCATGATTGGCTACCAGGTCCGCCATTGAGTCCCCCGAGACCTCCCTATAGAAAGCCGCGCAGCCTGGATGGGGTTGCTGCAATGGGGCCAAACTTACGGCCTTCATCTTGTCCATACAGCTTTTGAAAATCAGGTTACCCAAACGTACCCTTGCCGCGAAAGATTCTGATGGTACCTGTTCGCGGTCGGCCCAGATGGGCACCTCCTTGGTCATGTCAGGTCGAGGCACCTGGCCGAATAGGTTGGTTACCTCGTCCACCAAGCCGTCCGGGTTAAACGCATCAGGTAAAACGTGTGGATGATGAGCCGATACGATGTCCAAGAGGCGCTCACCCGTCCGTCCCCAACGTGCCCATTGAATGGATTTCACCTCATCAGCTTTCGTTATGTTATGGCACTTGGGATCAACCGGTTCAAGCCAGACTAAATCACCTTTCATAAGTTCTTTTTTATCCGCATGGCGGTGCCTGCCGTAAAATGCCGACCATAGTTGAGTTGGCAGAATGATCTCTTCTTTCCCGGCTAAGAAGATCCCCTCCCGCTTCCCCCTGTTATTGATGGGCCCCGACAATTTCACCTGCCAAGCATGAGCCTGACTTGGGGTCTTGGACAAACTCGTACCAGCCTCGTTAGACCAAATAGTCTCACCCTTGCTGCCCGGCTTGGGCCGGTTCAAGGGAACATTGCATTGACGTGACGCTTGTTCAAGGTCTTCCCACTTAATCAATTTCGTTTTTCCCAGCCGGACCCGTCCCGGACGATTCACTTCGCCCACCTCGACCACTTCCGCCAGAAACGGGTTCTCTGGGACAATTCCCTGCGTGGCCGGCGTGGCGGGTCCCAAACGAGCGTCACGGCCCTGGCACAACCAAGCCTCTTCGTCGAGGTGGCCCAAAGTCCCCCCTGTGAGGACTGAAAGGAGAGAACGAAGTGACCCTCGCACGCCGGTTGCGGGAACAACAATGTCCGTGCCGATGGCCAAAGCTTTGTAGGTCTTGTGGTCGCTTCCCTTGTTGACCGGATCTGATTCGTTGGTCAAGAGGGGGGAAAGCAATTTCACTTCCAGGTCTAGCACTCCTGTGAAACGATCCTTTTCTACCTCATCTACGCTCAAAAGCGTGGGTTTAACACGCCTGGGGGGTTTGGAAGCGAATGGGATAAAGGTGTAGGGATTGTGGAATGGTTCTCCTAAAATACTTGGGTCACCCGCACCCGCGTTATCCGCATGCGTGTTGGTCGGAACGGGCCGTCCGGCCCCACCCGGTCGGTGATTCCTGGCGTTACGGTCGGGCCTAGGCTCCGGTTTTCTCGATGGATTCTGCCCACTTGAACTGGATGCTAGGTTGCTCCCGGACGAAGCCCCTGCTTTTTCATATTCCGCCCAGAGTTTATCCGCTTCTATTTTCAGGTCGCCTTCGCATTTTTTTCCATTATTGCGCCAGCGATTGAAATCATCGACCTGGCTAGATGAAAGCTGGCGTTTCTGAAGGTTTTCTCTAAACAATTTAATGGATGGATGTTCTGGCATGCTTATACCCCTTCCGAAAATAGTTTTTGAAACGTGATATTGGTGGATTCACTCTGCAGACCGGTAGCCCGCGATTCTTTTTCCAATCGCAATCGACCGGAAGCCTTGCTGGTACCCACCCTCAGAACACCGTAATGCAAGGCCGCCAGGGAAGAGGCAAGCCAGCGCACCTCATCCCCGGAGGGGTTTTGAATGGTGACTTGTGTCTTAAACCTGACCCCGCCAGTCAAAACGTGAGCATCAAAAAGAAAGCCCTCGTTGGCCCCCCCTGAAATCCGATCGATGGCCACATGCTTTCGTAGCTGAACCTGGTTATCCGTAGAAGGCTGTTCGGAAAGTGCGTCGCCTATGTGTACCCGGCCCCGGGAATACAGGCTCCCGAACAACCGCATGATGGGGCAAGGAACTTCTTTTTCCAGGGAACCTGGATCGGCAATCAGGGCGTCCTGGATATGAACACGTTCATGATTCTCGGCATAACCCCATCCCACTTGATCGCCTTTTGGCGCGAGATCATTCCCGATCATGTCTAAATGCCGTGCATAGTTATCCGCGACAGGATGCCCTTCTCGGGCGGCCAGACGACTCATCCAACCCCGGAAGACACCACGTAGGCTGGAACCGGGCAATCGCCACCTGGTCTTGCCGTCGGCACCGACGACTTTTTGGGGGCCAAGATCGAATTCTCCTCCGTCCCCTTCGCCGACTAACAGGTCCTCCCCGGGTGGTATGGAAAGCACCAAGTCGATCCGCAGGTCCTTATCACCCGCGCCAACAGGCATCAGGGTTTCTCCGGTTATGGGAAAGATCCCCTCCCGGATTTTGTATCGCTCATCCATGTACTCGGCCTGCTGATCCAAGTTGGCGCAATCAAAGGCACGATAGGAAGGTTCCCCCACTAGCTGGAGACGACCCAAGCCCCGAGAAGAATGGCCCCCAACAGTCAACCCGCCTTTCAAAAGCGCCACCAGGCTTCCCATAAATGCCCTTGCCTCATCCCGCTCATCGCATTCGAGCCAGAGGACTAGGTCGGTCGATGTGTCCGGTGGCAGGGCCTCGACCTCGAAATGCGCGCCGCCCATGACCGATCCTGTGTGCCGGTCGATGGCGTTATGGGTGCGCCAGCTCTCGCCTTGACCGCCGGTCTCAAGCCGACAATCGGACACCTTAAGGAGGCTTGGATGGTAAGCGTCGTTCGTGTTGGCGTCGCCGAACCACTTCGTGACAAGGGCGTCTTCCGTCGCGACCCCGTGATGCCGGGCCCAGGCATGCCGCAGAGCGCCCGCCAGGGCTGTACCCCGCAAGACCGGTCGGCCTATCCCGTCGCGGGCCAGGGCCAACCGATTGGCCAATTGCCCTTCACCTGGACTGACGCCTTCCGGAAACACGATTTTGGAGATTAAACGGTGGATGATCTTTGCCATTAGCGCCCCTCCAGACCCGAAGTTAAAAGGTTGTGCCAAACACGAAGAGCCTTCTTGGCTTTTTTCGGGTCATTCTGGATTGCCTGAATCAGTACCGCCTGGACATGTTTCCAACGGCCCCAGATCCTCCTCGACCTGGTATCTTTCTGGCGTTCCAGGAAATTGACTGCTTCCTGCCCGCCCTGTTCTTTGATACGCGCCGCGACCGCCGCGACCTGGGACGCGCTTAACCCGTCGTTCTTGGACATTTCACACCACCCCAAGGCCCATTCACCTGCCTTGTCGCTAGCCAGTGTCGTCAGGCTGGGTTCGGGCAAGTACAGTCCCTCCGCAATGCCCGGGTGGGGCAAGACGGCCCCGTAACCCTGGATGCGCCCATCCAGATCCCCCCCCGAGTCAACCCCCAGCCCCCGGTTAATCTGATTCCAAAGGTTTTCCGGCTCCTTTTCCAGCACAAAAACGGACCCGGGCAGGAAAACCCGGCGAGCCGCCAAACGACCTGCGGGATCGATCCGACCGCCCAAGCCGTAGCGGTTCCAGCCAAATCGGACACCGCAAGCAGCCATGTGGCCGACCTCGGCAACCCTCGCCGATTTTTTGGGGGAGGCAATCTTACCCCACCCGCTTTCCTCCACCAGACGGGCCAGGGCGGTCTCGGCGCATTTCACCTGCCAATCATCGGGAATGGCCGCGGGGGATTGAAGAACGAATACTTTTTTCTTCCAGCCCTTCAATTGCGTGGCCGGTTCTATGTTCCTTATCAACTTCAAGAGCCCCCCCCCACGAACGGTGCGGGCCTTGCCAAAGACAAATAGCGGGTTTTTTTGGACCAATGATTGGAGTTTTTCAGCGGCCTGTGGAGGTAGCGTGACCCAACCGGCGTAATTAAGCGGGGCCATCGCCTCGACTGTGAACAAGTTGCGCTTGTCCTTACCTTCCGGGTCGTAATGAACGGCATGAGCCGTGAGAATGCGAGGCATCTCACCCGACTTCCAGAGGAGGACTTTCCCTGAGGAATCGCGAAGTAAGACACCGTCAGTGCCTTTTAAGGGGGAAGCCTTGGGAACCTGCGTCCAGTCATAGGGCTCGACCGCCGAATCGCGGAATTGTTGGTCTATTTTGAGCTTGCTCATCCTGTGGCTCAATGAAACCCGCACCGGGTTCATCAGTTCCCCGTTACCCTCCTCTAGGAGGGTCGGTAGGAGGGGCCAGGCCCTGGTCCTGCGGTCCAAAATAGCGGCATGGGCTAGGGCCGAATCAGCTTGTGCTAACCGAGAAATAAGGGCGCCCAATACCGCCGAGGCAGGGATTCCCAATCCGGTTCGCAAGATGTTGTTGCCCATATCAGGTGTTTCCGGGCAGCAAACCGGGTCCTCGGCCGAAAATGTAAGCCTCAATGTCACGGCCGGACCATCCGGTTCTTTGGCGGCAGGGGTTACCATGGGGTTTGGGGTTTCACCCGGCAATCCCTTTTCCATTTCCCTCGCCAGTTCCCGCAAAAAGGCTCCCGGGGTCCGCTTTTCGTCCGCAATTTTGACCAGACAGGAGCCGCTTCCACGGTTACGGTTACCGCCCACCGCTTCCATGGTCAATAGGGCCAGGGATACGCCAAGGGTAACAACCGGCGATGCGCCTTCCGCAATCTCGATTTTCCCCATAAATTTTGTTCCGACGGCCACAGCTTCCGATGTTCTAAGCGTCTGGTTCACTGCCACCCCCAGTTCCCCCACGGCGGTCCTTGTGATCGGATGGACAAGACCTTGGGCCCCTTCGGGCAGGCGGGCATCGTGAACTTTCACCTGACCCTGATACCCTGAATCCCCCTCCTGGCCTGGACGACCCAGAACCCGATTGGTCAGGGTCGGCCAATCCCGGCTGACGGCGATCCGGCCGAGGGTGTCCCTCAAAAGACCCTTGAGGTGGCTGCTTCGGACCACCGGGCGGTCCTGATGATCCCGTGCCACGATGTCGTTGACCGTTTCACCACCCTTCCCGCTGCCAATCTCTCCATCGCTTAACAACTCGATCTCATATTGGATTGTTGTCATGAGTTCACTTCCGTCACCCAGTTCATCCTTGAATCTTCTTCCAGTAGGAGTAGCGCATCTATCACGGGTGTGGTACGCACGTTATGCCCGTTTTTGACCGATTTTTTCCATTTGCCTCCGGGTTTTTGGGGGCTTTCACCCTCATCCAGGTCGTTACTCAAAACTTCCTGGTTCTTCGCCAAGCTCTTCGCGAAGATCTTTCGGTCAAAAAAACCGGCCCTCATCCCTTTCAGCACACGGTGGCGGACCGAACCGGGCACTTTGCTGTATTCCTGGGCTAACCGAATGAGGTCTCTCAGATCCGCGACCGGATAAGGCCTTTCGGTCAGTTGGATCCTCTCGTTCTGTAGATCGGCGTCCTGAAAAACCAATTCACGCTGTCGGCGAGCATGGGGTGTGTCGACCAGCCCCTCGGTGACCGATTCCCAGTCCACAAAAGAGGGGGTCGGAAAAACTTTTTGTTCACGGCCACCGCCCTTGGCGCTCGCCAGAAGCAGCTCGGTATAGGAGATGGCGGTGCTTAGCGGCAGGCCAATCGGGGCGAAGAGAATCCCGGCCGAAAGGGTGATGTGGGATCCGGTAGCGGGCCACAGGTCAATGCCCCCCTTTTTCGCAAGGGCTGCCAATTCGGTGCTTTTCTCCTCGAAAACCCTGCAGGCTTCCCTTACAAAAGTCATCGCGTAACCGACATGACAAAGAAGGATAATGTCGTCCCCGCCGACCACGAGAGGCCGGATAGGCAGGATTATCTCCCCCCCGTCGACATCGAAACCTTCCTTTAGAGCGCGGATTTCTTCAATAATTAAGTCGATACCCTTCCTGCATGCTTCACGGCTGCAGGTGTCCAGGTCGCGACTCATCCGCCGAAGCCAACCGGTGAAAACGTCCGCCCGGTCCCCTAATTTTTCCACGGCCTTTCGATGCTGGGTTCCAATGTCGTTCCCATCCATGGCAATCACCGCCCAGCGGTTTCGGCCACCTAGTCTCTGCAAGGCTATTTTTCCCGCTGGGGTCGATTTATCCACGTCGTGGAAAAAGCTGAATTTCAAACCTTCTCGGCCATGACCATTAACCCCCCCCAGCAATTCATCCTCAAAATAACGGTCCATCCGGTCCCCTTTTTGCCAGACCCGTTTTTTAACGATGTCGCTGACGCCGTTATTGGCCGGGTAGAGCCCGCTATCGGCACAAGGTTTGCCTCCCAGTTCGATGCTGGAAGGTAGCCAGGGATAAGTTTGGTCCGCGCCGTGGATGGCGACCGTGAAGTCATCCGAAACGCCGAAACAGATGGTTAAACCATCCCGGTGCGCGGCTTCTACCAACTTGCGTCGTACCCTTTCCACTGCCTGGTCATTGGTACACTTGTAAGCGCCTTTTCCGCCGCCTGAAAAGAGGTGCTCTCCTTCCGGATCATTTATGCCTGGCGCGGTCACCCTGTCGTAACGGTCAATCAGCGCGCTTGATCCGCAAATGTATTTAAGGCGTGGGATTGAAAAGATGAAAGATTGAATGCCTTTTAAGTCATAGCAAAGATACATCGAGAACCCCTTTCAATCATTTGTTCGAGGCCGCGTAATAACAAGACGTTTGATTCTCAAGACAGTAATCCTAATACCTTAATTGAAACCAACGTCCGATCAATCCCCAAAACCGCCTGGAGAGGATGCGCACCTGAGCCCCGCCCCAGTTCGTTGACGATCAGCGCTGCTTTCGATGGGCCGAGTTGGGTGATGAGCCGTTTCCCAAGGCGGGACCGCGACGCCCCCCACCAATTCGTCTCTAAAATCATGTCTGTATCAAATGGGCCCGTTAATAAATCATCATCGTTTTTGAAAATCCTGTAGGCAATCCTGCAAAACTCCAAATCCTTGGGTGTTAGCATAATTTTGATCGCATTCCCCGCGTTTGACTGCGCCTGATTGGTTAACCTACAGGGCTTTAACTGACAGGTCTCGCATGACTTAACATCCCGCGGACAAAGAATTCCATTTTTGCGCCACGCCAAAAGCGCCACCCAGAGGCTCTGTTTCGGGTCCAGGTCAAGCCGTTTCCCGTCCACTTCGATGTAACCAGGGGCCTTTTCCAAGTTCACCGTCAAGCTGACCTGCTTCATGTTGAATTCCTCAAAAGCCGTCGTGAGCGAGGTTTTCAATAAATCGAGATGGATATTCCTGAAAAAGTTATTGAGGCGAGGAAAAGGCACTTCAAAAAGATTAACCCATTTTATTTCGGCCTTCTTTTTGGGGTCAGGATACCACCCATTCGAAAGTTTCTTTTCCTTTCCCGGGTCCATGAGAACGTGGTAAAGAGTGTCCCCTTCCCTGGCGAAGGCGGACATACCAAGGGTCAGGTAAGCGGACATGGTTTTCCGCCCGCCCGCGAGGGAAGCTTGAAGCCCCACCGCCGGGTCTTTTGTGAATTCGTCCAAACGTTGGGCGATTTCCTCTTCCATGGCGGCGTTGGCCTCGCTGTCGCCAAGATCTTTTTTTATTTTCATTTTGGGGGGAATATGGATTTGAGATTCACCAAAAAGCGGGAAGGTTTTAGCCGGTAATTTCCAATCTTTCCAAAGCCTGGCAAAAGGGCCTTTCTTCATATCGATCAAGCCGGCTTCCAGAATTTTATTTTTACCTTCGCTGGTCGTGATCACATGAATTTCAGTAAGAATCATTTTGTTTCTTACCACCAAAGCCCAAATCGCCTCGGTCAATACGGCCGGTGATTCCCCACCCGTCGCCAGAAAAATACTCTTTTTCTTATTCATAAACACCCCCCCTTAAATTAGTTTTCAATCTTAAACCCGCCTGTCTTGTCTTTATAAATATCTTTCGCCCGTAAAGTCATTTAACGCTTCCTTAACATTGGTTTTCTTTTTATCCACTAATTTTAAGCCATTGTCTCAAAAGTCTTTTCCAATTCTAGTTGTGTTATTAACGTCCTCGTCCCGAGCTTCTAAATGAACAACCCATCGGCATTCTCATGGGAGGAGGCGCCGAGTAGTACATCACCCGTGGGGCGGAATAAATGACCCTAGCCGGTTGGGGATTAGCGTATCGAACGTAAGCCCGCCGAATAACCCGCCTTGGCGGGGTTGGGAGATAGACCCGAACATAACGATGGTCAATTACGGGGGGGCGAACAATCGTTCTCCTTTGATGGTATTGGTAGGACGGCCTGGTGAAATGCCGGATCGGGTTTGAGATATATCCTCCTGTCTGATGGGTGATCGCTACCACACTAGCTTGGGTATAGGATTGCGACGAATAAGGATAAACCGAAGAAGCCATTTGGGCTGAACTAGGTTGATTCGCGTGTCCTACAACTACGTTCCGGGATGCCGAACGCGTGACATGATTTTCACCTTCTGCGGGTGGATTACTAACGCGATGGGAAAGGGCCTCTAGACCCAAGAGGATGATTCCCCCACCCATTGCCAAGGTGAAAAGGATCGGACCCCAGTTTCGCTGGGCGCGCGGAACCGGTCGGTAAGGCGCGGTAACTCCCTGAACCGTTCTATGGCTCGGCGAAGAGCCAACGGGATTGATGGTCCCTTGAACCCTGTCGAAAGTGAACTGATCATTCGTTACGAAGCGTTCCATTGGGCCTCCTTTCTTTTTTATCCTTATCCTTTAATTGAATACTACCAGTTCTTCGACATCTTAAAACTTTTGCAAAATTGCGCCCTCCTGAAAGCCTTCCTGGTGTTTACTCATCAGATATCACCAGAGAGAGCCCTACCATCGGCTCGATTCTTTTGAACACCACTTTTTTGCCCCGCGTCGCCATGGTCTGTTCCGCCAGTTTGTCCAGGATCTCCTTTTGGAGCAGGCGGTTCATGGGCCTGGCCCCGAACTCGCTGGAGAAGCCTTGTTCGGCCAGCCAATCGACCGCTTCCGGAGTCACCTCCATTTCCACCCGCCCCTTCAAGCGTTCCTGGTACTCCCGGATCCTCATGCGGACAATTTCGCCGAGGGCTTCCCTGGGCAGAGGTTTGAAAAGTATGATCTCATCCATTCGATTCAGGAACTCGGGACGGAAAAACCGCTTCAGTTCACCGGTCAACCCTTCCCCCGACGGACGACCATCCCGGCTAGACGCTCCAATATTGCTCGTCATGATGATGACCGTATTCTTGAAATCCACTGATTTGCCCGCACCGTCGGTCAAACGTCCATCGCCCAGCACCTGCAAAAAGAGGTTGAAGACATCCGAATGCGCTTTTTCCACCTCATCTAACAGCAGAACCGCGAAAGGCCTGCGGCGGACCGCCTCGGTCAGCTGGCCGCCCTCGCCATAGCCGAGGTAAGAGGGGGGCGCCCCGACGAGCCGCAAAACGGAATGCTTTTCGCTGTATTCGCTCATATCCAGCCGGACCATGGCCTTTTCCCCCCCGAAGAAACAATCGGCGACCGCCTTGGCCAATTCGCTCTTTCCCACGCCCGTGGGGCCGGTGAACAAAAGGGAAGCGATCGGCCTTTTGGGGTCCGCTAACCCAGTAAGCCCGCGTTGAATGGCCCGGGCGACCACATTCACAGCCCCATCCTGGCCTCGGACTTTTTCCCGCAGTTGCTCGGCTATATCCGCCAATTTGAATTCTCCCGACCCATTAACAATGGAAAGAGGTATGCCTGTTTTTTCTGAAACCACCTCGGCGATATCAGTTGCAGTGACCCTTGCGCTTATATTTTTTGCAGATCGAATATCCGCCCGAAGGCTGACCCTGGTCGCGGCTTCATCCAACAGGTCGATGGCTTTATCCGGCAGGAAACGGTCCCCAATGAAACGGGTGGATAGGCTGACTGCGGCTTCCAGGACATCTTCCCCTATTGAAACGCCATGATGAGTTTCATAACTTTCTTTAAGACCTCTCAATATTTGGATACTGTCCGCAGCGTTCGGTTCCCCCACCCAGACCTTTTGGAACCGACGCGCCAATGCCGGGTCTTTTTCGATATGCTTGTGGTATTCGTCCAATGTGGTCGCCCCAATGCACCTCAAACCCCGTGCCAAAGCGGGTTTCAATATGTCGGAAACACTCGAACTGGCGTTCAATGCCCTGCCAAAAAGAGCGTGAAGCTCATCGATGAATAGGATGCTAGATGGCCCCGATTGCGCTATTTCGTTCAGAAGATTTTTAATCCTTTCTTCCATCTCACCCTGCCAAACAGCCCCACCCATGATTTTCACAACGTCAACCGCCATCACTTTTGTCCCCCAGAGAGGCCTTGGGGCCTGGCCTGAAGCAATGAGTTGGGCTAAACCTTCCGCGATGGCCGTTTTACCGACACCGGGCTCGCCTACCAACACGGGGTTATTTTTGGTTCGACGCGAAAGAATGCGAATAACGTTAGCCAATTCTACCTGTCGGCCGATCATGGGTTCCAAATTGCCCTGGCGCGCTTCTTCCGTAAGATTCCTTAAAAAACTGGAGGCGGCAACTGGGGATGGACCAGACCGGGGCCCTCGGGGCTCGGGCCTAACTGGATTTCTAAACTCTTGGAGTGCACAGTCCAACAAAGGATCTTCGGGATAATGGCCGTTAATCAGCGTTTCCCAAAGGCAGTTCAGTTCGACGGTGCCATTAGGCGCCGAGGATTGCATGGCGCGGATGGCATCCTGGGATACGTGAAGCGTTTCAATTGGAAGACCCCCTCCGTTCGCAAACCTTAAGTTTGCTTTTAATCTAACAACTTTATCGGATGGCCTAACGATTTCACCGTTGTCAGCGATAGCAAGAACCAAATGCCTGGATTTCAAAAATGGGTCAGGACCGGCGTGCCGGGCGGCCGTTAATAGCAGGTTTTCAGGAATCTCAATGGGTTGCATGTTGAGCCCGCCTTATCTTTTTCCCGCAACACTCGCAGGAATCCAGGGGATCGGTTTTGACCCCATACCACCTAAAAGGCGCCAACCCCTGTTTGAAGCCGGCAGCGCATAAGGGTGTCATCTTTCCTTCATAAGGGCCTTCGCGTCGGGTTGCCTGGAAAAAGAAACCATGTCCGTCGGCGAAATCTTCCATCCATCCCTCATAGCCACTGGGTTTTCCGTAAGTCAGGGCGATGAGGGCTAAACGGGCCATGAAGGCAGGCACGGGCGCGATATCCACGGCCAGTCCGGCCCAAATGGCCGTTTCCTTGTCAGCATAAGCGGGCAGGTTTCGATCCGCCGAGTGTAACGATGAGATTTCTTCGCTTTCATTGGAGAAAAATCCGCCGCCATAAAGACAGGCGAAACAGGCTTTTTGATGCCCCGGCCAAAACCAAAAAACATCCCCGCCCACGCCCCTTTGAAGAACCCTTCCAATAACGAGAGGCTTGTTCCCAGTAACGCAGGCCTGATTGGCTTGGAACCGGGTTGGGTTGTTGTCCGTACCTACGACGCACAAGGAGGATTGTTGGACTAAGGCCGCGAGATTCATTTCGCGCATATCGCCGTGTAGGGTTTGCACATCAACCCATGGGTTTTTTTGTTGAAGCATAGACTTGACCGCATCAACCTTCCGGCGGCCTAATTGATTCAATCCAGCCGTATGGCGAAATAGATTCTCAAGGGCAATATGGTCTCCATCCACCAGTATGAAGCGCATCACACCCGATTGAACTAGCAGTTGCGCTGTTTGGGAACCAAGTGAACCGCAACCCAATATCAAAACGGTTGAATCGGCCAAATCGTCTACTTCCAACAAACCCTTTTGTCTGTCAAAAAGGAGTTCCCTTTTAGGCAATTCACTGAGAACCAAATCAGTTTCCTCGTCGTCACGGCAGTGGTAAACATGGGGATTTTCACCCTTATGGTGTTTTAGAATCACGAAACCCTCTGTGGGCGCAAACTGCTTCGCACGGGCCAACAACCTGGTAGGAATTTCCATTCCGTCCGGAACCGCGACTAAGGGGCTCGGAAGGCCAACCGACCGCCGGGCTTCCTGGCTGGACGGATCGGGGAAAACGTGCCATACCCGGCCTTCATCAAGAACCCGGCTACCCGCAGGGAAAAAACAAGGCTCGGGGGGCAAACGATCCAACCCCGGCCAAAGAAAAGCCTTGTTGGGGATTGAAGAAATCTTCATTCGGTCACCTGGTTCTTTCCCCCAAAGCCCCGGGCGGCGATCTGCTGGATCGCCAAGTTTTGGGTTTCACGGTTGGGTTCGCCCATCCGGAGTTCACCCGTGGCGGGATCCATCAAGATGGCTTGGCCGGGGGTTTTACGAGGCAGGGGGGGAGCCGTAACCTCGGGCTGGGAGTTTCTTAACCTGTTGAATTCATCCATCAGACCCATAAAGCACCTCCAGTTATTTTTCGGTTATTAAACCGACCAGCCTTTTTCTGAATCGTTCAGCGCTCTTCTTGATTCGATATTACCAACTATTTTTAAACCTACCGGATTTGCAATTTTACATTCCGTTAAATTCTTCCCTTGGCCTATCGATTGTGTTCTGGCGTTCCCTTCCGCAGGCCGAAAATCCTTTGACGGTGGCTCTGAACACTTTTTTTCGAGGCCGGAATTATTCCTTGAAGCAGGAATGATTTTGATGGGAACCGGAAAATACTCGCCCTTAGGTAAAAACAGTGTCGCAGTCAAAACCAGTTTGGGTTTAAACGTTTTTGAGATGGAAGCAACAACGGCCATGAGCGGAAGTCCGGTTGATTGAGCGGTTGATTCCATCGTTGAAATATCATGGCCGCTCACTGTTGGCAGACCCAAAGAATGGTGGGAATGCCATTGGCCCATATAGGCAAAACCCTGCAAACCATTCAGTTCGGCATTATGAATTTCATAAGCAGGATCTTGTGTAAAGAAAGCGACATGCTTCACGGCTTTAGGGCCTGGGCCGGTTATCCGGGATATTAAGAACCATTTCCCCAGGTACAACTTTCCGTAGAGGCCGCCCCCCGTTTCGTTTCTGGGGTTGGCAAAAGTTTCTCTTTCGATTTCTTTGTGGGCCGATTCCCTTATAAACAGACGTAAATGAGTCACGCCCGTCGTTTTGAAAGAAGGTTTTCTTTTGGCTTTGGGTTTGAACAGTTTTATCCAGAACATTACACGCCCCATTCATTAAAAACTTGTTGGATCGATTGTCCGGTTCTGAGATGCACGATGAAAGCTTCGGACCATAGCCGGGTTTTTACACACAGGTTGTATATGCTGTCGTTCGGTTTCCAGTCGTGGATCGTCACACAGAGCCTTAGCCTATTTTTACGGTTTGGCACAAGTCCAAGGACATGAAACGAAGCGTTAGCGCTTACAAACTGATCCCCTTGCCGATCAATGACCGGATTAGGCTCATCAACAAGGACAAAGGGTTCAATGGAGCTTTCCTCTGGAAAATCGATGGTGTACCTGAACAAAAAACGCTCATTCGTCGGGATATTGATCTTAAACACGATAATTTCATTCCTGTCCCGAGATTCAGTTTCAACTCTCGCGTCCTGGAACCCATGAGCCCGTAACATGTTAAGTTCGAAGTCAGCCCTAATCAGGCGCTCTTGGGTGTAAGCCATTGGATTTTCTCCTCTCTACCGCGATTCTCTCTACCCTCGTTTAAACCTTACCGGAATTTAGTCACTGTGTGTTTATTTGCAATTTTGAGAATTATGGGTCTCCTAACCCGACTTTCGGATGCTACCACTGAATTGTCTGGAGAACGGTTTTGCAAATTTGCGGGGCGGAGACCGAAGAAGCGTACAAAAGACTAGAAGCAAAGAAGTAAGCTGGTACGCAACTTTGTGTAAGTTCTGTGTTGATTGGCTTTTATGAGGACATTCCAAACGCGAAGAAGAGTTTAATGGCAGGGTTTTACTCAACAAGCTTTCATTTAAACGGAAATTGGATGTGCATTAACTGGAAAAAATTATTACAGGGCTTGGAAACGAGTGATTTCTTAAAAGCTCAAAATTTACGGATCTTCTATATCATTACTTCCCTGGTACAAAACCACATTTGATTCTTCCCAGGTTTGGAGGGGGAGTTGGTCGCTGGTCCAGACTTTCAGGATAGCTTTCCCGTCATTTTTCGAAAGGATGATCTTCTTGACCTGACCTCTAATCTTGAACCGCAGGTGCTGAACCCAGTCATTGATTTCGATTTTATTAGTCATGATTTTGGCATGTGTTTAATTTTATCCATCTAGTTGGACCCTCTAAAGAACAGCTCGAAGTTCCGCAAACCGAGCCAGCACATCCCTCCAATGCGGGTATGGGGCGTAACAAAGAAGTCGGCATTGCTCCTCGTACTCAGCACCAATGACCGTTGCCAATTCCGCAGGTGGAAAAAGAGCATCGCTAAGCGAAAAACGCATGTCTTCGGGATAGAAATAGCTCTTGGGGAAGGCCGTGCGGCTGATATGGTCGTAATCCGTTTTGATGGTGCCGTATTCCTTTGACCAAAGCATGGCGATGACTTCAGGCTGAGACGCCAGTTGGAAAAGATCGTAATAGTGTCGCGCATAACTGCCAATTGGACGCCGGTCGCGTTTCAACAGCTCCACCTTACTGTGGATGGCAAACATTTTCTCAACAAACGTCCGCCTGAAATGAAGCAACCGGAAGGGAAATCCACCCTCATCCTCCGCTCCCAAAGACGGACCTTTCTCCTTCAGAAACTGGCCGAGATAGGATTGAAGATTCACGATTGTTGTGGGTTCACGCCCGCTGGCCGTACCGGCCTCCACAAGAACACGATTGGCGACTTCCCCAGAACCACCGAAGCGCTGCGTATAGGAGAACCTGTCACTACGGCCAAAACCGCCAATCGTTTGACTCTCCTTTTCGATGAACGTCAGCGCAGGATGGGCACCAATGGCGTCCCGGAGTTTCTTGAGTTCCCGGTCAATCGCCCGTTTAACCAACGCAGGTTGAAAAGCGGCAGGGTCAAGAAAAAGGTCTATGTCTTCCGAAAATCGCTGGATCAAATTCCAGCCTTTGAGCAGGCTGGTGCCGCCCTTGAAGATGACTTTGTCCCCTGCCGTGGCCGCAATAATGCGCAGGGCTTCAGTGACGTAATAGTCTTTCTCGATGATGGCCGGACGCAATCCTTGGGCTCGGAAATGTTCCGCCGCCCGGATAATCGCCTGTTCGAAATCAGGGTTTTCATACAGTCTCACGTCAACGACGCTCCTTTGCCTGCCATTCGGAAGCAAACTTTAAACTAGAAAAAATTCCAAAGTCGAATCTAGAGAATGGGTTGAGGGATTCTCGTAAACGGCGCAACACTTTCGGATTTTTTCCAAGCTGTTTCCCCGCCGCACCCAATATCGCCCTAACCCTCGGTGGTTCGGAGTCCGCCACACTGAGCAAACGCTCAAAGCACCCCTTTTGGGATAACAAATCCATGGTTCGGCTGATGGTTTCGGCAGGGGACATTTCACTCGATTTCCCCCCCTGGCGCAGAAAATCCAGAAGCGCGGCTTCCTTTTCCGCAAGGTTTCCCCATGCTTCCGGTCTGCGGGTATGAATGACTGTATTCTTCCCAATAAGCTTGCGGGGAAGGCTTGAGGCGCTTGTGGCGATCTCGCTTTCCTTAGGGTTCTGGGTTGTGAACCCCAAGAGATTCGCGGCTGCAATCCCTGAAGGAAACATCGTCTTTCGCTTCGAAGCAAGCATCTGGATTAAAGCCGGATTTGGACGGCTTTTACCAAAGTTGGTTTGCCGTGTCCGGTAATAGACACCTTTGCTAAGCCGATCAATCATCCCGGCGCGCGTAAGCCGTGAGAGAGCCTGGGCAACTGCTGCAAATGGAAAATCCCGAAAATCCTCCAAACGCCATAATCGTTCGCCGCCATTTTCGACCCGTTGGCGGACAAGCCCGGAAATTTTGGTTGGATTGGAAGGCGTTTTAAGGATCGTGGACATATTGATAATATCGGGCCAAGGCAACTTTACGTCAAGTTTTTTTGCTGTAAAACTTGACACTTATCAATTAACCCCCTTTTAGAGCCACCTATGCTCAACCTCATCAAGGTTTACTTCCCTTCATCTACCAACGGGTGATTCAACTGGTGCCAGATCCGTTTGAACGGAAGGGACACGGCCTTCTCATAATCTGATACAAACCATCGGGATCGTTTTCGTTCATCGATTCGAGAGCGAAGGATATTGATCATTCTTTTTGCATTTTCCGGATTCGCCGAAACAACGAGCCGAAGTGCATCAGGAAAAGATTCATCTAGGTATTCAATCATTCTTCTAATTTTCCCTTCTGGGTTTTGAACATGCTCGAATTCCAATGCAAAACCGTATCTCTTCCCTTCCAAATCGGCCTCGAAATACCCATCAGGAGTTCTACGCCCCTTACTTTGGATATTGACCCAATTAGAACGCCATTTTCCCTTGTCTAATTCCCCCGCCAAAAATGTCTTTTTAACTTCCTGAGTGATACCACCCCGCATTTCAAAGTCTGAAAGCCAAAACACCCTTTTAAGTTCAGTATTCGCCTCAAACGCGATTCTTATGGTTTGAACAAGCAAGTCGTGTTTTCTTTCGTATGGATTAATCTTTACAGGATAATTCACGCTTCGTACAAGAATCTTGCCCATTGCGTCTAAGGCCTTGATGGCACCACCCGTCAGGTAATACATAGAATCCTGAAAAGTGGTTCCTTCCGCCTTGGTCACTTCCAAGAACCCTTTTTTCAGATATTGGTTTCTAAGAACATGGCAGGCCATTCGGTAGGTTCGGGGTTGGATGAACCTTTTGTGGAATAACTCGGGAATGGTGAACTTATTGGAATGAATCCAACCTAAATGCGCAGCTTCTTCTTCCGTTATTAAGAAATTCGGCTTCATCATTTGCTTTAACCCTGTTTCCCATGCTCATTGTGCATAGTTAATTCAATTTCCAGTTTTTCGCCCACTGGCGCTTCACCCTTTTTCCGCTGTTTTGGTTCTTTAGGCACAACAGGAATCTCGATCTTATTGAACTCATTTTTCTTCAAGTGGTTATTTCGGATAGGAACGCAACCCACATAATCGAATTCCCTCGGAGGAGGTTTGACTTCTTTGAGCTTCATTTTGAAAACCTTCGGGCCTGAGACATAAACGATCCTGCACACCGCTTCCCCACGTTTCATTCCCCTCAAGTAATTAGGATGAATAATAAACTCCTCATCCTGTTTTTCGGTCCGTCCCCTAGGCTGAGAGATACGGGTGTCATATGAATAAACGTCTTTCTTTGTGACTTTGGTCCCGAAAATCGATGCGAAGAAGTCCACCGTGTCTTTCTCAGTGATGTTCATCACGATTTTGTGGTTGGTGTTGGTGAGAATGTCATCCTTGAATTCCTGGCTGACGGCCCCCAACTGGCCCAAGCTGTGGTGGGCTAAAAAAAAGCAAACATTTGCTTCGCGCCCTAAGGAAATAAGGTCATTGAGCCCCGGATAGGCGGCGGTGTAGAACTCGTCCAAAAAGACGAAAAAGGGCCTTTCCGGCTTCTCAATAAGCCTCCGCCCTATAACCCCCGCCAAGTCAGTTAGGGCCGAAATAATGACCGGTTTGGAGTCCTCCTGGTTCACAAGTGAAGAGGTTCCAAATAGGAATATCTGTTGTTTCTCAACCACATCCCTCATCTTGATATCCGGGTTCAGGGTGTTGATAAGGGGTGACCACTCACGGGTGGTGAAACGTGCCAATTTGCTAGTTAGGCCTGAAAGATTAAGCTCCCTGTCCTTCTCCGACATATTGACCCACTTTTCCAGGAAGTATTTCCCCGAGACGGTGTCCTCGTGTTTCCGAGCCAAGACCTTTATCGAATCGAACGATCTGATTTCGTTTGAGATAAGGTTCTGGTAATCCATCCGGGTAACGTGCTTGAACTCCAAGAAAAGAAGGTTGGTAAGGTTGCTCAAAACGTCGCTGGCTTGGTCCCGATAATATTCCTGGGTCACAGGGCCGTAAAAGATCGACTTCATGAGGCCATTGAAGACCTCGTCTGGCTTATCCTTGAAATCCGGGTTGTAAGTCTGGCTCCTTTTCACATCTGCCAAATCAAAATACTTAAGGTCATGGAGCCGTCCATATTTCTGGGCGTAATAGGGAATGTGTTTGTTGTAATTGGATTTGGCGTCGAAAACGAACATCCCCAAACCGTTCCTGATCCCCTGTTCAATCATGTGGTTGAAAATGTTTGTTTTTCCCATGCCGGAAGATCCGATGACTTCCGTGTGGTACTTGAGCAGTTCAGCAGGAATGAAAAACTTGTTTTCCGCATCTAGGTATAAAGAGAATTTTCCGCCTTCTTGGCGGGGCGACTCGCCCGGATGCTCTGGGATATGTCTCATGAAAAAATGAATAAAATAAATGCAGAAACCTATCAGGATGGAAAGCCCCATCACCACATCCCCCGTGAACCCCTCGGTTCCCAGAAACACCCCGAAAAAGTCATGGCAAAAAGCTAGGGCAATAACGGCAGGGGCCAAGGCTAAGAGGTGGGTCATTCGGACATGCTTCTCAAACATGTAGAGAAAACCCACGGAGAGGGCCGCAAGAGTGTCAAAGGGGGTAACGGATGGGGATATGACCCCTAAGACTTCAAGGGTGAATTTAAGGCCCGAATAGACCCCAAATCCAGCTAAGACAGGAGGGGTGTGCTTCTCAACTGATTTGAAAAAATTCCAGGTACTCATGGCGGTATATCTTCTTCAAGGGAGAATGGAACACTAAAAACCCCTTAACTTTTATTACCGCCACTGCGCGTTGACAAGTTCATATTTGCAGGAATTAGGAAAAATCTTCCTGTCATATACGTGTCATTCGTTTTGCTTTTTAGTGATTTTTTACGATCATTGGTGATCACTGATGATCAGTTGAAAAAAATAGCCTTTGCCCTTCGGGATGCGAAATCCCTTACAGGCAAAGGCTTTTAAAATGCGCTGGGAACAATAATTTTTTGAAATGGCGGGGTTGACGGGGCTCGAACCCGCGACCTCCTGCGTGACAGGCAGGCGCTCTAACCAAACTGAGCTACAACCCCTCGCAGGTAAAGGAAAAAGCAGGAAGGAGAATCCCTCGCTTTGTCACTCGGTCCACATTTGAACCGCCCTTAAGGGAAGCGAAACGGAGGGGTATCGTATAGGGGCAGGTGGCTTTCGTCAAGCTTAGGAGGTTCCCGGTTTTGTCGCTTGGTTGTCATTGCGAGGAAAGTCCCCGAATAGGGGACGCTTATGACGTGGCAATCTCAGTTTAAATATGCCTTTAAAAAAGCCAACGCGAACGGCGACCTGGGATCACCACGTCGCCAACCGCCCCCATTGGGGCGGCTCCTCGTGATGACGGCATCAATTCAAACCGAGTCACTTATCGGGAATCATTAGACCTTTTGAGGGGTTGGGACTTCCTGGGTCTGAGACTTTTGAAGCTTGAATTTCTTTACCGCGAACCGGGAAACGCTGTTTTTGAGCACGCTTTTGGCTGAGAGTTTATACAAGTATTCCCCATCCCCCAACTTGCCCGCATCCCAAATGGAAACGGCGTAGGCGCCGCCTTCTTTCTTTTCTTCCACCTTGTCGATCAGGGAACCCGTTGAATCAAAGATTTCCAGCGTCACGTGACAGTCTTCCTTCAGGAAATAATAGGCCCGGACCGGGCCTGGCAAAGTCGGGTTTGGGAAAAGCCCCACGTCTTCCGTAAAGGTGGAAAAGGTTTCTTTGGAGGAGGCCACCGCGATATCCCGGATCGCCAGAACCGGAAATTGATCGCTCAATAGGCGGATTTCAAAGCGGCCCTCGGGCAAATCGGGAAACTTGAACCGGCCCTGGGCGTCAGTGATGGCGACTGCTCCGTCCCGATGGGCCCGAATCACCTCCACCTTGGCTCCCACGACCGGCGTGGTTCCGTCTTTGCGGAGAAACACCCCCGCTAAGGAACCCATGCGTCGAATCAGGATGCGCCTTTTCGCCACCAAGCTTCCGGGCTTCCCCTTTTTCGGGGCCGGCGCCACGTGAAGGTACCATGTCCCTTCCGCGATATCCTTGAACTCAAGTGTCTTCTCGGTGGTGTAGGAATCTTCAACCGTGACCTTTTCAACCTCATTGGCGCTGAGGCGGTAATAGACCCCCCCGCTTTTGAAACTGCCGTCATGGCGGTCCTCCAACAGGAAAACCGGGTCATGCAGGTTCACCGGCTCGTCTTCCCTGGGATGGGTGGGGCTTTGGATAACGGGCGGGGGAAATTCCCCCGAGGCGGTTCGCACCGCCATATGGGTCGGCTCGGAAAGGTTTCCCGCCTTGTCCCGTACCACGACATGCAGGTACCAAACCCCGGGGCCCGAGGCGCGAACCGAAATTTCATCCTCGGTGGTGCGTTGGGATTCGGTTGGGTTGGGCCGAGTTAGGGATTCCTGGTCGAAGAGATAGTAATAGGCGTCAAAGCCGGACAGCTTGGTAGCCGAGGAAAGTTTGAACTGGACCTTCGCGGGCGAATACCAGCATTGGGAATCGGGATGGGAGGGCGATGAAACCTGGGGCGGGGCGGGTTTTTCCACGTCGATCTTCAGGCGGTAATGGGCCGATTCCTCGCTGAGATTCCCCGCTTTGTCCCTGGCCACCACATGGAAATACCAAACCCCGCTTTGAAGGTCTTTCAGTTCTTGGCGTTTGGCGTCGGTAAAGGCCTTTTCCTCAATTGGAGGGCGGGAGTTGGGACTTTGATCGAGCAATGTGTAATAACCGGCGATGCCGGTGGCGTCCGCCGGGGCGTCCCAAAGCATGACGACCAGGGGGTTAGAACTCCATTCTTCGTTCGAGTGGGTGGGGCTGGAAAGGGCCGGTACCCCGACCCCATGGTCGGAGATACAAACCGCAACCTGATTGCCCTCGTGCTGTTCGTTGCCCATGCGGTCCACGGCCTGGACGCAATAATAGTAGGCGGTGCTGTCCCGCAAGCCTTCGCCGGGATCAAGGTAAGTCACTCCCTTGATTTCCCCATCGATGGATATCTTTTCCCGAGGACCCCCTTCCACCCAGCGGTAAAGGCGGTAGTAGTCGGTTCCGGAAACTGAATCCACTACCGGGGTCCATTTCAACTCGATATCGCCGCCCGCCTTGGATACAGCTTTTAATTGGGAAACCGGGGGCGGGGGTGAAATATCCACCGTCAACGAGGCCATCTCGGTTTCAGGCCAGTTTTCCTGATTTCCGGCCCCGTCCCGGGCCCTGCACCGGAAAGCGAATCGAATACCATCCTGAGCCTGAAAAGCCGCGCTTCGGTCCGTCACACGGGTCAAATAGTCGCTCCAGTTACCCTTATCCCCCGCCTTCATCTGCACATCGAAAGATTCAATTCCGCTTAAGTCATCCACCCCTTCCCATTCCAGGGCCACCTGCGTGCGGTCCAGCATGGGCGGGAGTGCCTTCATACGGGATCGGGGAGGGGTGGAATCTATCAAGATGGCGTAATGCCCGGCCTCTCGGCTCAGGTTCCCTACCCTGTCCTTGGCCACAATGTGGAAATAATACTTCCCGTCTTTCAAAGCCGGTCCGGTGAGAGAGGTTTCGGTCGTCCACTTGCCCTGGTTGGGGCCTGGGATGGTATGGGGCTGGCTGTCCAGCGCCACGTAATAGCCTTCCACCCCCGATAATTCCCGGGGCGCCTCCCAAACCATCTTAGGGATGTTGGCCTTAACCCATTGGTTGGGCGGGTGGGTGGGGCTTTTCACCATGGGCGCCTGGGCTTCCGAATCGACCAACACCTTAAATCGCGCGCAAGGGCCAAGGTTTCCGGCCCGGTCCTTGGCGATCACATGCACGAACCATATTCCATCGCCGGGCAGGGTCACCACCGTTCCACGGGTTGCGGTAAAGGCCATTTCCCGCAGAACCGGCGTCCAGGATTCTTCTTGGTTAGCGAGAAAGTAATAACCCTCGATGCCCGACAAGTCTTCCGGGTCTTTCCAAACCAGTTCCACCCGGCGGGAGGCGTACCACTTATCCTTTTGGGGATGGGTTACGGATGTTATTTCGGGCGTCCCCGCCGTGGTGTCCAGCCGAACCCGATAAAGAGCCGGGTCTTTCCCCACGTTGCCCGCCGCGTCCTGGGCCACGACCCCTAATGTAAACACTCCGTCGTGGGGTATCTCAAGGGCCAGCTCAGTCTTTTCAGTAAAGAAAGCCTTATCCGGTTCCGGCAGAGGCTTCGGGTCTTCGCCGAAGACATAATAAAAGCCCGTGACGCCCGACAAGTCGTCCGGAGCCGTCAGTTTAAAGAGAATCTTCGGGTTCGCAGTCCAGCGTTCCGGGTCGGGGTGGGACTCGCTAGTGATGAAGGGCTTGGAAACTTCTGAATCCACCCGCACGGGATAATGCACCGCTTTCCAATCCACATTGCCCGCTTTGTCCTTGGTGGTAATGTGGAAATACCAGAGGCCGTCATCCGTCACTTCGAAGGAGACAAATCGCTGGGTGGTAAAGAGGGAGTTTTTATCGTTCGGGACAGTATCAGCCTTACGGTCGATGTTGTAGTAGTAACCCTCGATGCCCGAATGGTCAAAGGGGTCTTCCCACTGGATCTCCACCCGCCGGTTTTTGTACCAGCGTTCTGTTTCCCCATGGGTGGTGGAAGCCACCTTGGGGGGGCTGGCCAGGGTATCCAGGCAAATCTTTAAATGGGCCGCCTGGGGAGAAAGGTTTCCCGCCATGTCCTTGGTGCGGGCGTGAACGTACCAGATGCCGTCCGCCAATTCCTTAAAAGATAATTGGGGTTTCAGTGTATAGAGGGCGCTGTCGGCCTGGGGCAGGGTCTGGGGTTCCCGGTCGAGCACATAGTAAAAGCCTTCCACTCCCGAAAGATCGGAAGGGGGCTGGATGAGGATTTCCACCTGATTCACGGGATACCATTGTTCCTGCTGTGGATGGGTTATCGAGGAAAGGGCGGGCGCCAGGGCCTTGGTATCGATCTTGATAGCCATATGGGCCGCTTCAACCCCCAGGTTCCCCGCCAGGTCCTGGGTTGCCACATGGACAAACCAAAGCCCGTCTTCCAAGGGGCCCAGAGAAAGCCTGGTATCGGCCACAAAATCCCCCGCCCCGGGGCCGGGAACGGTCTGGGCCTCCCTGTCCGCCTTTACGAAATAGCCTTTCACCCCTGAAAGGTCCTTGGGTTCTTCCCAAACGACGAGGGGCGTGGGGTTGGCCATCCATTTTTCCGAATCGGGATGGGTGGGACTGGAAAGGTTCGGAGGCGGCGCCGCCGCGGTGTCGATGTTGACCTGGTAATGGGAAGCCCGGGTACCGATATTGCCTGCCTCATCCACCCCAACGACATGCAGATACCAAACCCCCTCGGTGACTGGAAGCACCAGACGCCGTTCCTCGGTATAGGTCGCCTGGGGCGGTGCGGGCACCGTGTCGGGAGCCGTATTGAGGATGTAGTAATAGGCACCCAGGGGCGAAGGGGGCTGTAAAAAATATTCAACCTGTGTGGTTCTTTCCCATTTTCCCGGCTCGGGGTGCGAGGGAGAAGAAAGGGCGGGAGGCATGACGGGCGGGGTCGTGAAGGACGCGACTTGGCTTGCCGCCAGCGAGGTAGTGCGGTTGGCGCTGACCACCTTGTATTTGTACTCGGTCTCAGCCTTAAGATCGGTCAAGGCAAAGCGATGTCGCAACCGCTGGGTCTTGTCGGCCACCGATCGGGTTAATTCTTCTTTTTCTCCAGCGATGCCGTAAAAGACTTCCGATGCCGCCGTGATGTCGGTGGTCCAGGTCAGAAGGGCGTAAGAAGAAGTGAGCTTTTCAACCATCAGTTCGGTGATTTCGGGAATCCCCGCCCGGTCAAAGGTGGATCGTAGAAACGCCCCGCCGTTTTCGGTAGAGGCGAAAAGAAAATCGTTAAAGACCATGAAGGCCCTTACGCCTTCCTCGTCGCAAGCGTAAGCCGTGGTCCAGTTTTCCCCGTCCTGGGTCTTGAGAATACGGCCCGAATTGCCAGTCCCAGCGTAGAGGGCGTTTTCGAACACTTCCAGACAGTAAAGGTTCAATTCCCGGCTGCTTTCGTAAACAATCTGCCAATCCCGGCTGTTGATGGTGCGGTAAACCCGAACTCCCTTGGGGCTGGAGGTTCCAACATAGAGGGCGCCCCTGAATTCCCGGAAGCACTGGATGAAATTCTGGCCCGTTGCCGTCACTTCTTCCCAGTTCATTCCATCCTGGGTCGAAAAGATCAGCCCGCTGGGATAGGTCCCCGCGAAAAGCCTGTTCTTGAAGATGCCGAAGCTCGTCACGGCCACTTCGCTTAAGATTCCCACGGTGTTCCACTGCAGACCATCGAAGGCCACAACCTTGCCCTGGGAACTGGTTCCCGCGTAAAGGCGGTTTTTAAAAGTAATTAAGGCGTGAACCCGGTCCTCGCCCGTGGAAAAAGCTTCCCGCCAGGTCTCCCCATCCGAGGTGGCGTAAATGGAGCCGTTCAGGTTGGTACCGGCAAAGAGTGAAGGTTCGGCGCCCGGAGGAGCATAGGTCGTAAGGCAGTAGATTTGGGTTGTGAAATCCCCCGCCCCATCCTCGGCATCGGAAGTGGGTGTAATGAACTTGGTTTGGTTTTGCGTTACGGGAAAGCCCTTGAAGCTGCCGGGAGCCGCGCTGGAGGATCGAAGAACGCTGTCCCGGTTAGTGGCGGCGTAAAGCGAACCCTTGTATTCGGCTAGGGCGTAAAGGGTGGGAATATCGAACTTCTCAAGAACTCCAAAAAAAGCGGGCGAGGCCGTGGCCAAATGCAGATCAAGTACATTTTTAAGGCGTTCCAGGGCTTCCTTGGCGTTCTTTCCCTGGGCCTGAACCCCAGGCAGGATGGGGCACCGGGCCAAAACTTGGCCGTTGGCCCGCGTTTCCATTTCCACCGGGAAATCATAGGGAAAGGTTTTTTTCTGGATTTTATCGTCTTTTTTCAGCACAAAGGCCCCTGAGGAATTGCTGGAAGACTAGCCCGTTATTTTAGTCAAACCAAGGGAGCGAGGACAGCACATACCAAAAAAACAAGAACCGAAGGGAACACCTATATAATCCACCACCAAGACACGAAGACACCATACCGACCTTCTATAGGACATCTAAAGAGGTCGGTATAGTACCGATTCCCATATTGGCTTTTTTATTGAGAATCGGCACAAGAAAACCTGGTGTTATAAACCCAAATCTTTGATTTTGCCTTACTTGGTGTCTTGATGCCTTGGTGGTGAAATCGTTTGTTTGAGGAAGTGGCCTTTTGAAAAAGCTAGAAGTCATCGACCTGGTCCGCAGTTTCGCCATCATCAGCGTTCTGGGATACCATCTGGCGGGAGCGAACATCGTCTCCCTAGCGGGTCTTCCCCTTTGGATTCAATGGTTTTGGTCCAAAATCGCCTATAACGGTTCCCTGGGGGTATCGGCTTTTTTTGTGGTCTCTGGGTTCCTCATCACCCGCTTGATCGCCCAGGGGGAAGGCGGCCTTGAAAACCCGGGGCTTCGGTATTTCTATTCCCGCCGCATCGGGCGTATTGTTCCCCTCTACCTGCTTCTTATATTCGTGGGCCTGTTACTCCTCTTCGTTATCCCTGTTCTTAACCCCACCGCTTTTCAGAATTCGATCCAGGTTGGCCGGGGGCCACTTCAACCCCTCTTCTGGCTTTCCCTGGCCACCTTTACCGTTAATTGGTATGTGACCTTCTTCTTTAACCATAACCCCGTCGGGGGAGCCTGGGGCATTCTTTGGACCATCTGCATCGAGGAACAGTTTTATCTTTTTTATCCCCTTTTGCTCAGGGGCATTAAGAATAAAAAAGACCTAGCGCCTTTTCTTGGCTTTTTCGTTTTCTTCGGCCTGGTGACCCGGTTCATCAATGTCTGGTTTTATCCGAATGTTATTTCTTATAACTCGTTCCAAAGTTTCGACCAGATCGCCATGGGCTGTCTCTTGTACCTGGCATCGGAGCGTTGGGGCAAATTATTGGCCGGGAATAAAACCTTTAGCCTCATTCTCATTCTTTTCGGGTTCCTGATTTCCCTACTGGTTTATACCCACGTTCCCGAGAGACCCGAATTGCTTTGGGCCATCGGAAACCGCCTTGTCTTTAGCACCGGAATTTTTCTTTTGCTATTGGGAAGTTTGTCCCAAGATTGGTTTGAAGGCGGCATATTCAAATGGCTTTCCCTGCCAGGGCGCCTCAGTTATGGCATCTACATGCTCCATGTCGTAATTCTTTACCTGGTCTGGGACTTAATAAGTGGATGGAGTCTCTTGTGGGCCGGGGTAACTTTTGCTGGATTGGCGATAGTCGTGGCTTACGTTTCTTTTCGATTCTTTGAAATGCCGATGAATCGCTTCATACGAAAAAATTTAAACCCAACTGTGTGATAACTCTTTATTCCTGAAGCTTCTTTTTCCATTCCACCAGCAGATTCAGGGCTTCACGAGGCGTGAGGTCGTCGGGATCAATCGACTTGAGTTCTTCCAAAACCGGATGGGCGCCGCCCTGGCCGAAGAACGAAAGCTGGGCCAGGCTCTTTTCAACGGATTCCGGCGCGGGGATTTCCCCGGCAAGAGGCGTTACCTCTGGAACCGTTTCAGACCCAGTCTTGTTGGCCCTAAGACCTGTTCCCGACTCAAGAGATGTAAGAATCTTCTTGGCCCTTTCCACAACCGGTTTGGGCACCCCGGCCAAACGGGCTACCTGGATGCCGTAACTTTTGTCGGCCCCACCTTCCACGATCTTGTGAAGAAAAAGCACCTGGTCGTTCCATTCGCGTACGGCGATATTGAAATTTCTGACGCTCGGAAAGGTGGCCGCCAGGCGGGTCAATTCGTGGTAATGGGTCGCGAAAAGGGTGCGGGCTTTGATTTTATTGGCCAGATGTTCCACCACCGCCCAGGCAATTGAAACCCCATCGTAGGTGGAGGTTCCCCGCCCCACTTCATCCAAGATTAGAAGGCTCTTTTGGGTAGCGTGGTTGAGGATATTGGCGGTCTCGACCATCTCTACCATAAAGGTACTTTGGCCCTGGGTTAAGGCGTCGGAAGCCCCCACCCGTGAAAAGATCCGATCCACCACGCCCAGTTTCATTTCCTTGGCGGGCACGAAAAAACCCACCTGGGCCATGAGGGCTAACAAAGCCACCTGGCGGATATAGGTGCTTTTGCCAGCCATGTTGGGGCCGGTGAGAACGATAATTTCCACCCCATCGGCGCCCAGCTTGGTGTCGTTGGGCACGAACTGGTCGGAAGAAAGCAGGCGGTCTAGAACCGGATGGCGGCCATCGGTAATGATCATTTCCCGGGAATCATCCACCTCAGGGCGCACGAAACGGCCACGGTCGGCTACGGCGGCCATCCCGGCGAAGACATCCAATTCTGCGAGAATTCGCGCGGAACGCTGGAGGCGGGAAAGTTCTTTGGCCACCTCCGCCCGGATGCCGTCGAAAAGCTCGTACTCAAGCCGATTGGCCTTGTCCTGGGCGCCTAAGACCTTCCCTTCCATTTCTTTGAGTTCGGGAGTGATAAACCTTTCGGCGTTCACTAGGGTTTGCTTGCGGTGGTAATCGGCAGGCACCTTGTCCAGGTTGGCTTTGGAGACTTCAATGTAGTAGCCAAAAACTGAGGTGTAGCGCACCTTCAGGGAGCCGATGCCCGTTCGGGACTTTTCTTTTTCTTCCAGTTGGGCGATCCAGCTTTTCCCCTCAAGGGAGGCGGCCTTTAACTCATCCAGGCGTTCGTCATAGCCCTTGCGGATAAGCCCGCCTTCTTTTAAGGCAAGGGGCGGTTCGGGGTCGATGGCCTTATCCAAAAGGCTATGAACCTCAGTAAGGTTATCCCATCCGTCCCTGCGTTCTTTGACCCATTGGCTCTTGAAGGCTGAAAGGGTACGGTGAATCTGAGGCAAAAGGGCTAGCGTATTTTTAAGGGCCACCATATCCCTGGCGTTGGCGGTGCCGCAGCCCACTCGGCCTGAAAGGCGCTCCAGATCCGAAACCTGGCGAAATAGTTCCCGAACCGATTCTCTTTCTTCCAGGTGGGCGACAAATTCCTCCACCGCGTCCTGACGGCGCTTGATCTCGGAAACGGTGGTGAGGGGGGTGGTCAACCACTGGCGTAAAAGCCGCCCGCCCATGGAGGTTACGGTTTCATCCAACACCGAAAGAAGAGTTCCGTCTTTGCCCCCATCCCTCATGTTGCGGAGAATTTCCAAATTCCTTTGGGTAGTGGCGTCTAAAACCATGCCCTCGCCCACTTGGAAGGTGGTGAGGGAAACGATGTGGGATAAAACACTGTGGGTTGTTTCTTTCAGGTATTGCAGAAGGGCTCCAGCCGCCCGAACAGCCTGCTCGTCACCCGAGAGCCCAAAACCATCCAGCGTCTTGACCTGAAAATGTTCCAGCAGGGCCTCTTGTGAACTGGCGGAGGAAAACTTCCAATCCTCGATGTGGGACAACTTGACAGCCTTCAAACCCTGCAAAAGCTGGCGCCATTCGGGGGCCTCGGGCTGATTTTGGGCGGTGAGTATTTCGGAAGGGTTGAATTTGAAAATTTCATTGGCGGCCTTGGCGTAACGGGCGGGCCCGTGCAATTCGCAGGTCTTGAATTCGCCGGTACTCACATCCACCACCGCCACCCCTAGGGAAAGGGGTGCAAAGGCAAGGGAGACCATGTAATTGTTCGACTTCTCATCCAGCATGGAAGCCGAAAGTACGGTGCCGGGCGTGATAACCCGGGATATTTCTCTTTTCACCAGCCCCTTGGCCAGGGCCGGGTCCTCGGTTTGCTCGCAGATGGCGATTGAAAAACCCTGTTTAACGAGGCGGGAAATATAGTTTTCGGCGGCATGGTAGGGGATGCCAGCCATGGGAACCTTTTGGCCCTTGCCCCCTTCTCGGGCTGTGAGGGTTAGGTTCAAGACCCTGGCGGCCGTCTTGGCGTCATCGAAAAACATCTCGTAAAAATCGCCCAGACGGAAGAAAAGAACTTCCTCTTTATGGACCCTTTTAATGTCCAGGTACTGCCTCATCATGGGCGTGAGGTCTTCCATGAAACTCCTTAATAAGCGCTTAAAATCTCACCACAGAGACACGGATAATTAAAACGAAACAAAATTTCGCCACGGATACATGGGATTCATGGGATTTTAAACCCATAAATGTTTTTTATCTTATCTGTGTGCATCCCATACATCTGTGGCCAATGAATGATTTTGCTGTTCGCCGTTTATTATTAACTTTTAATATTTTCTCTGTTCCATTGTGTCGCCGTGATGAATTGATTTACTTAATCTTCGACGATGAAAGTTTTAAGCCGTGTTTTTTTCGCGAGGATTTTGGCGACTTCCTGGGCCGTTTCATGGTCGGGATAATCACCCACCCGAACCTTATAGAGGGGATAGGCCATATCCTCGGTCTTTACCTTTAAAACCTTGGGCTTGTACCCAGCCTTCTCCAGCGTCTTAAGCGTAAGGGCCATGAATCTCGTTCTACCGTAAACACCTACTTGGATATGAAAAGGTGTGGCCGCGCTGACCCGCTCATCCGATTGCGCTTCTTCTTCAGTCGTGAAAATCTCGGTTGGGGTCGGATTTTCGGCAACAGTGGTCGTTTCGGTTGAAGAGGGCGTCTGGATGGAAGAAGCTTCGGTCACGGCCGTGGGTGCCGGGGCGGCCGCGACAGGGGTCAGGGAAGGATTTTGAAGTTCCAGGGCCGCCATTCTTTGCTGGGCATCCTCCGCCTCAAGAGCGTGGGGGAATTTGTCGATCAAATTGGCGTAGGCCGCATGGGCCTGAACGCCCTTGCCTTCCAATTCATAAACTCGTCCCAAACGGTAGTAAACCAGGTTCATTTCAGGGAAGAGCGGGTAGCGGTCCATGACCGTCAGATACTGCTTTTCCGCCTTGGGATAGTCGTTCAATTTGACATAGGTGTTTCCCAGGCCTAACAGCGACTTGGGGGCCCAGGGGCTGTCGGGAGAATCGGAAGTGACCTTTTCAAACTGCTCCGAGGCTTCCTTGTATTTTTCCAAAGAAAAGAGGGAGCAGGCGTACCAATAGCGGGCCTCGGGGGCGGAGGAGCTGTCGGGGTGGGTCTTGAGAAATTCCTCGTAGGTTTGGGCGGCATCGCCGTACTTGTCCGCCAGGTAATAGCGGGCGCCCAGGTCCTTCTGGGCTTCCGCCCCCTCGGGTTTATCCGCGTATTCCTTCGACAACTTGGCGAATTCCTGGGTGGAGGCGGAGAAATCCTCCTCCATGCGGGCTAAAAGCAGTTTGGCTTGGGGGATCATTTGATCCAGGGGATGCTCTGCCACGAAATGGGTGAGGGCGTCCCGGGCCTGGTCGTAGTTTTTCTGGTTGAAGTAGCCTTGGGCTTTGGCGAAGAGCGCCTGGGCGTCATCCCCCAGGGATGGGGAGGGGGTGGGCGTTTGAGCCAAGAGGGAATTCGCGGCGGCCCAAAAACAAAAAATCAAGGTCATGCTTTTCAAATCTTTTCCTCCAAAACCAATTGGCCGTAAAGGCTGGCGATTTTACTTTTTTCAACAAGAACCTTCACCTTATCCCCTGCGCTGAAGCCCTTGGCGGGAAAAACCACCGTTCGGTTCTGGCGGGTCTTGCCGTAAAAGGCATCGGGTGTTTTATCCGCCTCGCCCTCTACCAAAACCTCCTCGACCTGTCCTATGCGGGCGGCGTGCCTTTCGGCGGCGTGCTTCCAGGCTTTTTCATTAAGGCGGACCAAGCGCTCGTCTTTTACTTCCTCGGGAACCTGGTTCAACATACGGGCCGCGGGCGTGCCCAGACGGGGGGAATATTTGAAGCTATAGACCAGGTCGTAACGGACCTGGTCCAAAAGTCTCAGGGTGCCCTGAAAATCCTCTTCCGTCTCGCCTGGGAAACCCACGATCAGGTCGGTCGTGAAGGCAAGGTTTGGGATAGCCTTGCGGAGGGCTTCTACCCTTTCCAAATAATGGGCCGTGGAATATTTACGGTTCATGCGTTTCAAGACGGCGTCTGATCCGCACTGCACCGGCAGGTGGATCATTTCACACACCGCCGGGGTTTCAGCCATGGCTCGCACCAGATCGTCCGAAAGATCCAGGGGATGGGATGTCATGAAGCGGATACGCTCGATCCCCTCAATTTTTCCCGCCTGGCGCAAAAGATCAGGGAAGGTCATGGGACCATGACCACGAAAGGCCAATCCGTAAGAGTTCACGTTTTGGCCCAACAGCATCACTTCTTTGACGCCTGCCTTGGCGAGGCGGGTCACTTCAGCCAGAATCTCTTCGGGAGCGCGGGAAACCTCACGTCCCCTCGTAAAGGGCACAACGCAGAAGGTGCAGAATTTGTCGCAACCCTTCATGATTTCCACAAAGGCCTTATGGGGTGAGGAAAGGCGATCAGGGTCGTTTTCGGGAAAATAAACGGGGTCGAAGTCGGCCAACACTTGCGGACCCGCCCCCTGGGATGCCCGAGAAATCGCCCCTGCGGCCTTGGGGTATTGGTCCGGCCCCAGAACCAAATCCACCTGGGGGGCCCGGTCGATGATCTTTTCCTTGTGGCTGGTGGCCATGCACCCCAGAACCCCTAGCACTCTCCCCTGTTTTTCGTTCTTCCAGTCGGTCAATTCGCCCAGGCGGGAAAAGATCTTGTCCTCGGCGTGCTGGCGGATGGAGCAGGTGTTAAAGAGGATGACATCCGCGTCGGCGGAAACACCCGTAATGGAATAGCCTTCCTTAATCAGAAGGCTGGTGACATGGTCCGATTCCACCACGTTGGACTGGCATCCCAGGGTCTCAAGATAGACTTTTTTTGAGGTTTTTTCCGTCAGAAGGCTTTCCATGGTTTCCTTAGGATTTTTTCAGGCCGTTTATCAAAAAGGGGCCTTAAGGGAACCCGATTGTAAAGGCTTTAGGGGGCTGTAGCAACCGGGGGTTAATGAACGGGGTGAAGGTATTGGTAGACCATCCAAAGAACCAGAAAAAGAATCACAACCCGTAAAATCCAGCGGGTCCGGGCCACTCCCGAGGGAACGCCCTTTTGACTTTTCGGCGGGGTCAAATACTGCTTATATAAATCGCCCCCCGTAAAGGCCTTCCCTTCCTCGTCATAAATCAGGGGCAGGCTGGCCCCACAGGCCCCGCAGATGCGGTTTTCAGGGATGTTCATTACCCCGCAACGCAGGCACTTGACGTCGAGATTTTTAAGATGGGGTTCCATTTTTTCCTAATTCCAGAATACCGGCTATCGATTCATTTTTTGTCCACGATGGGTCCCCGTCGTGGACAGGTAATTTTTAAGTAGTTTCAATTCTAGTTATATTAACGAAAACCACTTTATCATTTTTAAAATTCAGAGTTATTGTCGCTGTGATGTCGTAAAACGGCTCTTTTCCGCCTTCCCATTTCTTCAGCGATTGATAGTTTCTTTGACCGGGCAAAACCTTAACTTGGGAATGGTAATAATATGTCCATTCGTCGTTCCGAAAATCTTTTTTGTCCCATTTTATTTCCTTAATCGCATCTCTTTTTGTGCCCGGTTCCGGGCTATATAAAAAACCATTTGGGTTACCAAATTTTTTTAAAATCCATTCTTTCGTAACGCCGATTCTTAACCCGCCCGCGGTTGAAATATCTTCATTCTTTTTATCGATGAGAAAATATTTTCTTGCATTTTCACCCTTGTTATCGAAGGGATACATACGCACAAGAGTAATAATTCGCCCCCCTCCGATTTCGCCCGAAACAAATTCGATTGCTTGAGGATTTACCGGGTCATTGTTTCGGTAACAGATTTTATTTTCAAAACCTGACGCATCACCCGATTGAATGTTTTCTGCCTTGCCTAATCTATTAAGAACATCTAAAAGGCTTGTTTCATTTAAGAAAACATTAATTCCAATGATTATCTTTGTGCCTTTATCCATGTCGGCTTTTGACGTCGAAGACGCAAATGCAGCACTAAATACACATAAGCCACAAATAAAAAAAGCGCGTAACGAAAAACTTAATATTTTGTCATTTGGCATCAGTCGTCCCCCTCGCAAATACACTTTGAAACATTGTCCAATACGGGTCCCCGCCCTGCAGCATGCGCTTGCGCTTAGCTACAGGGCCCGTCGCGGACAATCTTAACCGCTTATTCACGTACCCTTACCCGTCCTCTTTCAATAATCCACAACCTTTTATCCACCTGTTCTTTGGACAACAGATCCAATACCGGGCGGAAAAGTTCAACCATGGTGGGTTTGTCCTGGCGGTCCGAACGGATCACCATGATTCCAGGATATTTTTCCGGTGGGTAAGCCCGGATATCCGAAAAATCAAGGTCTGAGGTAATGAAGGCGCGGTTTTCGGCTAAGCAAACAACGGCTAAATTCGTATCAGGATGGCCGGTTAAATCTTGGTCTTTGACCGTAAGGGCGTCATGACCGGCTTGGATTAAAAGGTGTTTGATTTCGGAAGGCAGGTTTTCGTCGATTTTGAACTTCATCAGGGATGGGGGACGGCGACGATCCGTTCCCGCGCTAATTCGGCGCCATAAGCTATCGCGGCCTGAACGTCTTCCGCTTTGAGGGAAGGATACTCTTTTACGATATCCAAAACGGACAATCCAGCGGCCAAGTTATCGAGAACGACGGAAACCATAACCCGAGTACCCCGAATGCAGGCTTTACCATGGCAAACGGCTGGGTCTGAAGTGACTCTTTCAATTAAGTTGGACATGGCTTCAATACCTCACAGTTCATTATAGCCCATTCCATAAACCATGCTCATTATCGGAATCCAGCTAAAGCAAAACAATGAGACACTACCTAAAAGCGGGCCTATTTCATCCCGGCCAGGCGGGTCAAAACCAGGCCCACCTTTTTGGCTTCTTCGAGCATCTTCTTGTTGGTATAGACGGTTTGTAGCTTTTTATAGGTGTCGATGATTTCCTGTTTCTTGTTTTGTTTCAAATAAACCTCGGCCTTTTTCTTGAGAGCGTCCACGTTGTCTGGTTCGAGCCCCAAGATATTATCCAGATGACTCATGGCCACGTCGTATTTGGCCTCTGCGACGGCATGCTGGGCTAATTGCATGTAGATGGAAAGGGCCTCGGTTCTCTTGCCCGTTTGTAACAAAACCCTTGCCTGACGGGGCAAAAGTTTATTGTCGTTGGGTCGCTGGGCCATAAGTTTGTTCAAATAATCATAAGCGGCGGGCCAATCTTTGGTTTCTTCTGCTAGGGTTAAGAGTTGTTCCAAGAGGGCTCCGTCCTCGGGGTTCTTCGCCAAAAGCTCGTCAAACTTGGCCTTGGCTTCTTTAGGCTGTTTGAGGCCTATAAGGATCTTCGCCTGAAGCAGGGCCAAATCGTTGTTTCCCGCCATGATGGCCGCGTCGGCGGAGGATTTGGCTTCCTCGTAATTCATCAAATCATAAGCCGCCTGGGCCAGTTTGGCGCCGTAGCGGGAAACGCTGTCCCGGTCCCCTTTTTTCTGGGCCAAGGTGAGAAAAAGCCTCAGGGTTTCAATCCCCTCCGGGTCCATCAGGGAAATTTTGCCCGCCATTTCCTGGGCCGCTTCCAGACGTCCCTCGGCGAGGTGGATGTCGGCGATGGCTTTAAGCTCCGCTGAAGCCTCCGAAACCCGGGCGTGTTCCAGATAAAGGTTCGAAAGCTTTTCACGGTAGGAAAAGTTGATGGGCTCGGCGGCGATCAGCTGTTGGTAATGCGCGATAGCGTCTTCCACATTTCCCTCGGAGGCTTTCTTTTCAGCCTCTTGGGATTTAGAAATGGTGAGAAACTGCTTCTTGAGGGGCGGAGGCATCTTTTCAGGGTTGAGCTTGGAAATCTTGCGTTCGATGGAGCTTATCTTGTTGGTCTGCCCCTGGCGCTCAAAAAGTTCCTTGGTTTTCAGGTAGGCCTGGAAAGCGTCCGCGTCGTCCTGCTTTTTGGCGTAGGCGTCGCCCATCATGTTGAAGATATGGGCGTCCTCCGGGTTTTCGGCCAAAAGCTTTTTGTATTCCTCGATGGCCTTGTACCATTCCCCCGATTGGACATAGAGGAAGGCCATCTTAATCATCATCGCCTTGTCCTCGCCCATGTCCCTTCCCTACTTTCGATCGTTAAATGGGGCTAAACTTTTTGTTTAAGGCCCGTCACGCTGTAAGCTAGCACCTTGTCGGTCTTGCCCTTGACTTTAATGGGATCAAGCATGACGGCTTCGATCTTATGCTTCACCTTTTCGTAAGTGGCGGCGGATATCAAAATCTGCCCCTTTTCCGCAACTGATTCGAGCCGCTGGGTCAGATTGACGTTGTCGCCGATGGCGGTGTATTCCATCCGCTCGTTGGAGCCGATATTGCCCACGACCACCTCACCGGTGTTGATGCCGATGCCGATGTTGACTTCCTTCTTGCCCTCATCGCGCCACTTGGCCTGGAGCTCTTTCATTTTCTCGCTCATTTCCACCGCCGCTAAAACCGCCCGTTCGGCGTGGTCGGGGTAATCAATCGGCGCCCCATAGACGGCCATGATGGCGTCGCCCATGAATTTGTCGAGCGTCCCCTCATATTTAAAGATGATGGATGTCATCGCGGTGAAATATTCGTTAAGAATATGAACCACTTCCTCGGCCGTGAGGGCCTCGGACATGGGGGTGAATCCCCGGATATCAGAGAAGAAAATGGTGACCACCTTTTTCTCGCCGCCCAGTTTCAACCCGTCCTTATGCTCCAAAATGCGGTCCACCACGCTTTTGGTGACGTATTTGGAGAAGGCGCCCTTGATGACTTCTTTTTCCCGAAGGGACTTGGCCATGTTGTTGAAGGCGTCGGTCAGGTCGCCCAGTTCATCCGCGCGCTTGATGTTGATCTTTTGGTCGAAATCGCCCCCGGCGATGGCCGTGACGCCGTTGACCAGAAGGCCGATGGGCTTGACTAGAAGGGTCACGAAGACCGCCATCCCGATAATGCCGATCAAGAGGAACACCACCGTCGTTAGGATGATGGCGACCGCCACATAGCGCACCACGAGAATGATGGTATTTTGGTTCATCCCCACATGTACTTCCCCGACCTTGTCCTTGTGCCCCTCGGCGGTGTTGAGAATGGGGGTGGCGATGTCGTAATAGGTCTTGCCCCCCTTCTCATAGGCTTGGGTTAAAACCGATTCCCCCGCGAGAGATTTAATCCCCGCCGGAAGTTGGAAAACAGCGTGTTCCATAACGTTCTTAATGTCGTTATCCGCCAGGTAGGTTCCGTCTTTGCCGATGATTTTCACGTATTCCATGTCGCTTTTCTTGACCTCGGCCTCGTCCGGCCAAAAGAACTGGCGCACGATCTCGTTCGCCACGTTGGAATAGGCCAACAACTGTTCTTGGAATGGGGAAAGGCCGGATGGGACTTGCCTGACCGATTCGGTGGCCTCGGTTTGCATGGCATCTTTGACGGATTGGAGCAAGGTCAGGCTGACATCCTCGCCCATCCCCGCCCCGGCGGTGGTAACGGCACCGGGACCGCTGGGGTTTTGGGCGGTTACCAACTTGAGGACTTCATCCACGCTGTTGGAAGCCAAACTGCGGGCCTGGGATTCGCCCCGATCCAAGGCCTGTTGGATCAGGATTTGCCGGGTTTGGTCCAACACCATCCATGTCACCACGCCCATGAGAGCGCAAATCAGGAAGGTCAAAACCATGATAAATTTGAGGCTGAGAGGAAAAAGATGGTGTTTTCGAACCGGCTTGGCCTTAGGGGAGGCTTCAACCAGCTGGGATTTCGGGCTCAAGGTAAGGTTCCCCTGACAAAGAATGGGTCTAGCGTTGTTACTATAAGGTAAGACCTTTTAGGGTGTCAAACCACGAAAAGTTACGGGTTTGTTTCACTTGGAGAGGTTTTTTCTGCGGGCGATTCGTCCGAAGAACTAGCCGCAACTTCCGTCTCGCCTTCCTCAAAGGGGGCAAGACCCAGTTTGGTCTCACGGCGGCGAAGCTCCCCTTCCATTTCTTTGAGGAACTCCGGCGAAGGCCGGTCTCCCGCCAATTCCTGTATCTCCGACACCTTGGGAAGGTCGGAAAGGTCTTTCAAGCCGAAATGAATCAGGAACTCGTGTGTCGTCCCGTAAAGGAGCGGCCTTCCAGGAGTCTCGGCCCTGCCCAGGATGCGGATCATTTTCTTTTCAAGAAGAGACTGGATCAGATTGCTGACCTCTACTCCCCGAATTGCCTCCACCTCGGCCCGGGTCACCGGTTGTTTGTAGGCGATAATTGACAGGGCTTCCAGCGCCGCCTTGGTAAGGCGGGTTTTGGATATAACCTTATAAAGTTCCTTCGCGTGTTTGTGGAATTCGCCGCGGGTAACCAACTGGTACCCTTGGGCTATGGCCACCACTTGGAAACTGCGGCCCAGACTCTCGATTTCTTCCATCAGGGACAAAAAGGCCTTTTCGACCTCATCTTCCTTGGCGTCCTTTAAAAACGAGGCCACCTTTTTCGCGGAGAGGGGCGTCTCGCTGACAAAAAGCAGACTTTCGAGAATTTTTTTGAGCTGTTCTATTTCCATGGAGTCATTCGTCCTTATTTCTTTTTTTCACCGCCGGAAAACCGGACGGCATTTTATTTTCAGACCGTCTCAACCGGAGGTGCCGGGGGAGCGGGAGTGTCCGGCTGCATTAAAATGACCTCAATTTCCCCAAACACCTTGTTTTGCACCACCCTTACCAGCTTCAACCTAATCAATTCCAAAAGAGCCAGCAGGGCCACGATTTTCTCAATTTTTGTACGGCAAGACTCCAGAAAAGGCCGAAAAACCACCCGGGGGTTATCCTGCAAAACATCCATTAAATCATTGATCTTCTGGCTGACGGTAATTTCGGGGCGGGTCAGTTCGGCGGTCACGTCTTCCTGGGCGTGGATAAGAATATCTTTATAAGCTGCCAAGAGGCCGAAAAGGGTTACTTCTTCCAGCCTTTCCTCCGAATCCCCTTCCTTGAGTTCGGAAGAAACAACCCGGGGCAAAAGATGCTGGCGGCTTTTTTCCAGGCCCGACAACTGGTCGGCGGCGTCCCTGAACTTTTTATACTCCAGCAGCCGGCGCATCAATTCGAGCCTTGGGTCCTCCTCGGGCTCATCGGGCGTCGAGTCCATGGGAAGGAGGAGACGGCTCTTGATCTGCATCAGGGTAGCGGCCATCACCAAAAAGTCCCCGGCGATTTCGAGGTTCATGGCTTCTAATATTTCAAGGTAAGCCAGGTATTCCTTGGTGATGCGAGAAATGGGAATGTCGTAGATATCAAGTTCATGTTCCTTGATGAGATGAAGCAAAAGGTCCATCGGCCCGTCAAAGGAGGGCAGGGTGATTTGGTAGGTGGCCCGTTGGTCATCGGGATGCAGTATTTCCCTGATTCCGACATTGAGGGTCGTGGAGGAAAGCTGGATGGCAAAAGAACCCGGCGTCGGGGTTTCGGGTGTTTCTTCGCTCACAAGTCTCCTCCTTTCGACAGTTCTTTTTTGATTTTTGAACTGGGAATGCCGGTCGCCTCATAAACCAGTTCGAGGGTCTGGGCCGCTGTACGCCGGGCCTTGCGGGCGCTGGCGATTAAAACTTCCTCGACTTCATCGGGCTTCGCGTCCAATTGTTTTCTTTTTTCCCTGACCGCGCCGCCGAAAGTTTCCTCAATTTTAGCCAAGAGAAATTTTTTAGCGTCGCCATAACCCATGCCGCCCTTACGGAATCCCGCTTCCATCCCCGCGGCTTCCTCCGGCTTGGCGATCAATTTATAAAGCTGGTAGATCACGCTGGTATCCGGGTCCTTGGGATCTTCCACACCTTTAGAATCGGTAATGATTCCCATCACCTTTTTCTTGATCTCTGACGGTTCCCCAAATATAGGAAGCACGCTGGCCTCGTCCGTCTTGCTCATCTTGCCGCCGGTTAAACCCAGCACCTTTGGCGCTTCGCTTAAAACCCCTTCGGGCAATTTAAAAACATTTCGGCCAAAAGTATTGTTGAAATAACCGGCCATGTCGCGGGTCATTTCAATGTGTTGGACCTGATCCTGCCCCACGGGCACCTTGTCGCTTTGGTAAATGAGGATATCCGCTGCCATGAGAACCGGATAAAAGAAAAGCCCCACCGAAGGGGCGATACCCCTTGCTACCTTATCCTTAAAAGAATGGGCCCTTTCCAGCAACCCCATACCTGTCACGGTCGATAGTATCCAGGCTAGTTCCGTAACTTCGGGCACATCGCTTTGGCGGAAAAGGAGCGCCTTGGCTGGATCAAGCCCCAGGGCCAGGTAATCGGCAGCGGCCATGAAGGTATAGCGGGTGAGGTCTTCCCTTTTTTGGACAGTCGTGAGCGAATGGTAATTGGCGATGAAATAAAAACATTCACCCTGGTCCTGCAGGTGGATATGGTTTTGGATGGCCCCGAAATAATTGCCCAAGTGTAGCCTGCCGCTGGGCTGGACGCCGGAAAGGTACCGGACGGGTTTTAAGGGCTCGGAATTGGAGGACAAGTTCACCTCTTGATTATATAAGCGAAGGAATAGATCAGCTTAGGTATTGGGACAAATGATCCAGTCCCACCAAGTGCAAGGTGAAGAAAAACACCATTACTACGGGATCAAAGACATAGTTCAGGATATTGCGAAAAAAGACCATAACCCCAAATAAAAGCATGGCCCCATAACGGTCATATTGGGACAGCTTATAGGCCCAGCGCCCTGGTAACGCGGCCTTTAAAATCCAAGAGCCATCCAAGGGAAAGACGGGAATCAGGTTAAAAACGGCCAAGGCGAAATTGGTCCAAAAGAAGGTTTTAAAGAAATTCAAAAGGGTGTATTGGCTGGCTTCCCCCAACTGAAAAAACTGGGTCAGGTCCAGAATGGCAAAAGCCCCCAATGAAAGGACGCAGAGGCCCATGTTGGCCATAGGGCCCGCAAAGGCCACCAAGGCGCCGCCCTTACGGGGGTTTTTAAAATTGTCGGGGGTGATAGGAACCGGCTTGGCCCATCCGAACAGAAAGTTGACTTGGTAGTACATGGAAATAAGAGGAAAGAGTATGGTTCCAAAAGGATCGGAATGGGCCATGGGATTAAGGGTCAATCGGCCCAGCATGCGCGGGGTGGGGTCCCCCAGGCGGTCGGCCATGGCGGCGTGTCCGAATTCGTGCAGGCAAAGGGAGAACAAAAGAATGCTGAAATTCATCAAAACATGGAAAATTTTCGACTCGTCCAAAGCGCTTCCCCTTATTTAAAGGCGGTAAAAAGAGGGGTTAACTTTACTTGATGCGGGCCTTCGGTGCAACTTGCTTTCCAGTTGTCGTGTCTGGGCCGAAAGTTTCCCTAACCCATTTGAGAACTGAGCTTCGGCCCTTAAATTTACCGTCCAATTGGCCGTTCAAGGCTTCCAGCAAAATAAAGGAATATTGAAACCCCGGCTCGATGCCCATGGCTTGCAGGTCCTTCCCTCTCACCCACGGCTTTGAGGTTTGGATCTTTTGAAGATAATTTTCCAAACGCTTGCGGAGAGTTGCTGAGGAGGCCGCCAATAGGAAACATTGAACTTCAGAACGCAAAGGACAAAGGAGTTTATATATTTGGCTAATCGCCATTTTCATTTTGGACAGTCTTTTTAAAAGGGAGGGATAGGCTTGGGCGGATTGAAGAACAATTTTCTGCTCGGAGCGAGACAGCATCAGGCGCTTGGCCAGTGAATGGGCCTCAGCCTCACGAGGACCCGCTAGAAGAGCCTGAAACCAAACCATGTTTTCTTCCTCCAGCTTGATCTTCAACTTGTGGAAGACGCCAATCGCGGAGGGAATGCTGGATAAAAACAAGGCTGTCCTTGAGGGCACATCCAGAGAGGGATGGATATGTCTCAAGACTCCCAGTTCCTTTAGCCTTTTCACGGCCCTTTCGGGATGGGGTTCCTTGAAAATCAGGCGAAGTTCGTTGCGGAGCCTCTCCCCCGATACCCTTTGGATGAATTCGCCTTTGACGCACTTTAAGAGCCAGTTCTGAGTTTGGGCTTCAATGCGGGTCTTAAACCTTTGCTCGAACCTTACCGCCCGGAAAATGCGGGTGGGGTCATCCTCAAAGCTTTTGGCGTGCAGGGCGCGGATACGCCCCTTTTTCAAGTCTTCAAGACCGTTAAAAGGGTCCAACAATTTAAGAAAGAAGCCCGGTGAAAGGCTCATGGCCATGGCGTTGAGGGTGAAGTCCCGCCGGTAAAGGTCTTGCACGATGCCGCTTTTTTCAACCTTCGGCAGGGCCCCCGGATGAACATAGCTTTCCGTTCGGGCGGTAGCCACATCCACCTTGCCGAAACCAGGCACCACCACAATGGAGGTGCCGAATTGGGTGAAAGCTTCCACCTCCGAGCCCGTGGATTGGGCGAACTTTTCGGCAAAGGTGACCCCGTCCCCCTCGATGGTGATGTCGATATCCACCCCATGCTTATTGAGAAAAAGATCCCGCACGAAGCCCCCCACCGCGTAGGCGGTTTCGCCCCTTTGTTCGGCTAAACGGCCGATCTTTCTAAAAAGAGAAAGGGTTTTGGGGGGAATACGGTTTGTCAGCTTCTGCATCGGTAGCCTCGAATGACTTCTGGGATATGCCGCACCTAGACGTTATACCCCTCTTCGGAGATGAAGGCATTGGAAAGATGCTGGATTCGCGGTAACCCTAAAAGATTCTTCGATGGATAGAAGGCCACCACATCGAACCGAACGTTAAGCGTTTCCCCCGTATGTCGGGATAAATAAACCGCCGCCGCCGCTGAAAGGCGATTCACCTTATGGACCGTCACCGCTTCCAAGGGAGAACCCTTAGAAAGGGTTTTGCGTTTCTTGACCTCTACAAACACCAGCGTATCACCCTTGCGGCAAACCAAATCGATTTCACCCTGAGGCACCCGATAATTGCGTTCCAAAATTTTATATCCCTTGAGGCGCAGGTAAACGGCGGCGATAGCCTCTCCCCGAGCGCCTTCCCCGTGGGTGCTCATTTTCCAGAAACCCTTAATTTCCCGGTGCATTGGGAATAGACTTCCCTTAACTGTTCCAGCTCCGCTTCATTAAGTGTTTCACCCGCGAGTCTTTTGAGGCTCAACCCGGCTTGCCTCAAGCCGGTAAGGGTGACCGCATCCTCTAATTTTCCTTTCCAAAAACCGAAGTTTCCACGCGGATCTTTGGAGGCAAGATTTTGGGCCACGGGCGCAAAGCTTAATCGGTGTTCGGGGCATAGGCCCTTTTCCCGGATCGCCTCCAAATGCTCTTGCGTGCCGTAGCCTTTGTGGGAAGCGAATCCGTAACCGGGATAAAGAGAATTCATTTCCACCATCATCCTGTCCCTCGCCACCTTTGCCAAAATGGAGGCGGCCGCGATGCTTAAGGAAAGTGAATCCCCATGCGCCATGGATTTTCGGGGGATGTTTTTGTAATGCGGGAGGGGCATGGCGTCGGTTAAAAGCCCATCGGGCGCCATGGGCAGGGCCTGGATGGCCCTTTCCATGGCAAGTCTTGCGGCCTGGTAGATGTTGAGTGCGTCAATTTCTTTGGCGCTGGCCCGGCCCAGACCAAAACCTAATGCCTTTTCACGGATCACCAAGTCCAGAGCTTCCCGCTTAGCGGGCGTCAGCTTTTTGGAATCGTTCACGCCCTCTAATAGCAACCCGACTGGCAAGATGACCGCGGCGGCGACCACCGGGCCTACCAGGGGGCCCCGGCCCGCCTCATCTAACCCCGCAATGAACTTACAGCCCCTCCCCGCCAATTCCCTTTCAAAGGTCAGGAGGGACTTAAGCCTGTCCTTTTCCTTCGTTTCTTTTTGGACTTTTTTTTCAAATTTGAGGATTAGTTTTTCAGCGGCGGGCCGTGAATCTCCCGAGAGGAGGGACTTTAAATAATCCAGGGATTCTTGCGGGGAGCCTTTTTGGGAGGCTTCGAGCTCAAGGCTCTTCAGTTGGGGAAGGCTGGGCATTGGCCGCTATTGGAGTGCTTTTCTTTGTGGCGGATTGCGAATCATCCCCCCCGGTCAAGGCCTTGGGAGGTCCGGTTAAAAGGGTCAGGGGCGCCGCTTCGCTCAAGACACGGTCTTCGACCTTGATGAGGGCCTTCAACACCACGGGATAATCGGGTTTGGCGTCTTTTTTCATGCGAATCAAAACATTCACACTCTTGAGTTCGGAGGAGGCGATCGTACCTACTTCCAAATCCATGGCGTTGTCCTTCATTTTCCATTCTCCGGTCACACCAGCCGGCTTTTTGGCGGCGGGGGGTTGGGCCTGTTTTATGGCCCCAGGGGTTTGTGTCCCAACCGCGGGAACCGTGGGACTGGGGGTGGGGCTTATCGTCGGGCTGGGAGTGGGGGTAGTAGCTGAGAGCCAAGAAGGCGGAGTGGCGACAGGAGTTTCGGTGGTAGGCGGAACCATTTCAAAGCCCCCAGGGAGGGGCAATTCAAAGGTGGCGAGAGGCGAGGTTTTAGGGCTTTGATTCTGAAAAGTATAGGTAATGGAATAATTGGGTTTGGCCTTGGTGGGTTTTTGATCCAGCGCCCCCTTGAAGAGAAAATCGAATTTGGCCATTTCCCCGTTGGGTTGAAACCGAAGGATGGTTCCATTGGCCCCGACGATGAAGCCCAAATCGCCCGAAAAAGCGATGGAATTTAGGGAGGGTTTTCCTTCCGGTTTAACATGCGAAATCCACCGGGAACCGTCGTAAAAAATCAGGGTTCCATCCTGGCCCACGGCCCATCCATTGCTCTCATCCTTCATCCATATGTTGTAGAGGTCAAAACCCGAGAAGGCTGAGCCCATCTTGTTCCAGGTGGTGCCGTTGAAGTTGAGAATAGTCCCAAAGGCCCCCACTGCCCAGGCCTGCACGTCGTTGATGGACGACACACTATTTAACCGCTCTGTGGAGGGACTTCCGGGAAAAGGGGTCCAGGTTTGACCGTCGTATTTGATGATCGTGCCCAGGTTGCCCACGGCCCAACCGTTGTTTTCGTCCGTGAGGGAGAGGCTATAGAGGTCGCTTTTGACCGTGACGGGGCTGGCCCCCGCCGTGGCCACGATGATAGTTCCCCAAGATATGCCGTTGAATTTCAAAAGGGTCCCATTGGAACCGGTCACCCATACAGTCCGGGACCTTGTGACCGCGACATCATAGAGTGTTTCGGAAGTGCCTGAGTCAGGCTGGCTCCATTGGCCATTATTGTAATAAAGGATCGTGCCGTGGGAGCCTACGAACCAGCCCTCGTTTTCATTGAGAAAGGCCACCGCGAGAAGATTTTCGTTTTTGGCATAGCCGCTATCCACGCGGTTCCATGTGTCGCCGTCCCATTTCAAGATGGTTCCGTTATTGCCGCAGGCCCAACCCAGCTTCTTGTTAACGAGACAAACGGCATTGAGGGGGTCCGTGACGGTAATAGTCACGGGAAAGCTGACCCAATAGATTACGTCCGAATCGGCGGATGATTCGGCGTCGGCCTGACTGGCCTTGGATGGAGTGAGCGGGCTGACCGCGCCGCTGCCCGTACAGCCCGCAAAGAGGCATAGGCCAAGGGAAGTGCCGAGTAGGAGGGCTAAAGTAAGGGAACTTAAAGTGTTTTTCATGAAGGGCTATCCTACCTTTGACGCTTGAGCCGTGCAAGCCGGGCCCCAGACACAAAAAAACCGCCCCCGCATGACACGGAGACGGTTTAAAGGACAGGGGCGAAACTTATGCTTTTGGGGGCGCTTCGCTTGTCGTAGGAGCAGCAACCTCGACGGCGGCAGGCGCCGCCGGTTCCACGGCCTGGGCAGCGGTGGTTTCGGAAGCTTCCTCTCCAGGGACCTTGACGACCTTCTTGCTTTCCTGGATGCGGGCATCTTTCTTGTTGAGTTTCTCGCGAAGGTAAAACAACTTGGCCCGGCGCACTTTTCCCGAACGCAAGACTTTGATTTCTTTGATCATGGGCGACTGGAAATAAAAGGTTTTCTCCACCCCGACCCCGTAGGAAATCTTGCGGACCGAGAAGCGCATACGGGGGCCGCGGCCCTGCAGGCCGATCACCACGCCCTCATAGGCCTGGATTCTCTCTTTTTCGCCTTCCTTGATGCGAAGGGAAACCTTGACCGTATCCCCCACCTTAAAGGGGATGGCCTTTCGGATCACCTGGGTACTCTCGAATTGCTTGATAATGGCGTTCATTTTTTCCTCCCGCGCCCTGCCCTGTCCAAACCGGCTCCGCCGGGTTTTTCCCGGTCTATCAGCTCTTCCCTTACTTCCTGAAGCAGCCGCTTGTCCTCATCGGACAGGCCGACTTCCTCCAGCAGGTCGGGCCTCTTAATCAAAGTGTTCTTCAGGGACTGTTTTTTTCTCCAACGTTCAATATAGGCATGATTGCCCGAAAGCAGAACTTCCGGCACTTCCATCCCTTTGAAAAGGCGGGGACGAGTATAGTGGGGATAGTCCAATAATCCATTAAAAAAGCTGTCTTTCTCAACTGACCGCTGGTCACCTACAACCCCTGGCAGGAACCTCACCAGGCTGTCCACAAGGGCGGCCGCGGCCGGCTCCCCCCCCGTTAAAACAAAATCCCCCAGGCTGATTTCTTCATCAATCTGGGTCATCACCCTTTCGTCCAGACCCTCGTAATGACCACAGACGAGGATCAAGGAAGAGGCGCATGAAAGCTCCAAAACCTTCCGGTGGTCCAGTTTCTTTCCCTGCGGGGAAAAAAGAATGGTTCTTACGCCCTGACGGCGCCCCTTCAAGACTTTCAACGCCTTGAAAAGCGGTTCGGGCTTCATCACCATACCCGCCCCGCCACCGTAGGGTACGTCGTCGGCCTTGTGATGCTTATCCGTCGCCCACTTCCGCAGGTCATGGAGTTTTAAATCCACGGCCCCTTTTTCCCGAGCCCGTTTCACCATTGAAACGGTAAAAGGCCCCAGAAAGTAATCGGGGAAAAGGGTCAGGATATCAATCCGTGGTTTCCGCATCGATCTCTTCCATGGGATCCGCCACTACAACCCGCGTCTTCAGGTCCACGCGCTTCACCACCGACTTCAAAACAGGCAGGAGAATTTCTTTTCCTTCCTGTCGCACCACCAAAATCGCGTTAGCGGTCTCATCCATGACTTCCGCGACGATCCCTAGGGGAACACCTTCACTGGTTTCCACCCTCAGGCCCATCAGGTCGCTGACGTAAAACTCATCTTCATTTAGGGGGGCCCGATCCGTCTCCGGAACGGCCAGGACCGCGCCGCGGAGGCTTTCCGCCTCATCGACCCCCTCGACTTCCAGGAGGCGTACCACCGCGTCCCCGTCGTTGTGCAGGAAAGACCTGCCGACCGTCACTTTTTTTAAGACCTTTCCTTCCCTCATCAGCGTGAGGTTAGGGCAGTTTTTCAAACGTTCAAGGCCCGAACAGGAAAGGTAAAGTTTCACCTCGCCCTTGAGTCCGTGGGGCCTGACGATCGTCGCCAGGACGATCCAGTCGTTTCGTTGGGGTTCGGAGGCTGGGTTCCCTGGGTTACTCAACGACTTCGAGGGAGAACTTGAGTCCGTGCTTGGCGCAGGAGGCCGAAACCAGGGTCCGAAGGGCCTTAATGGTGCGTCCCTGCTTACCGATGATTTTGCCGTAGTCTTCTTTAGAAACCCTCAGCTCCAGCACCGTTGTATCACCTTCCATGCGCTGTTCAAGGGCCACTGCCTCGGGCTTGTCCACAAGGGACTTCGCTACACGTTCAATGAGTTCTTTCATAAATCAATCATCCTTCCATTATGCCTCGGCGAACCCGGTAAATGCCGAGCCGCCCTTCAAGGCCTGAAACCTTGCTTAGGCCTTGACCGTGTTCTTTTTTAAAAGTCCCGCCACCGTGGCGGTGGGAACGGCGCCCTTTTTAATCCATTGTTCCATGGATTCTTTGTTGAAATTAACGATGCTGTTGGTTGCGTTCTTGGGATTGTAGGTGCCCAAATCCTCAACCCTGCGGCCCTTGCCGGACATGCGCTCATCTACCACAATCACGCGGTAGTAGGGTTTCTTGCTGCTTCCCATACGTTTCAAACGAATCTTGAGGGACACAATGCCTCCTAGAAAACATGAAAAATCATTAGCCGATAACGTTCGGCCCCGTTTCCATCCTATAAAACATGGGTTTTAGGGAAAGGAGGAAGGATTCTAAAAACCGAACCCGCCTTTGTCAAGGAAATAGGGCCTTTTTCTGGGCTTTGGAGGAATCGAAAGGAATTAAATTCAAAATGGTTGGAGAAAAATGGAGCTGGGGACCGGGCTTGAACCGGCGACCTGCTGTTTACGAAACAGCTGCTCTACCAACTGAGCTACCCCAGCACCGAGGTCACAATGAGGAAGGGTGGAAGTTTACCTACCCCTATTTCTCCCGTCAACTTCAACAAATCCATTTGATCAGAGCAAAAAAAATCCCCGAGTTTTCGTCAAACCCGGGGATCGATCCAACTTAACGCTTACTGGGCAACGATGTTGTTGACCGCCACACTAAAGGTTCCGACAGACTTGGGCTGGATATTAAATGTTGAAATGGCGCTGAAATCCTTGGGCGCTCCCTTAATCGCGTCCGGGGGCGTGTAATAGGGGTCCAAATTGAAAGAATCCAAGGACACAGATACCGTTTCCCAACTTCCGCCTTTCGTGGAGGGCGTTTCGGCCACATATTGGTTTTTATTCTTGTCCTTCAAGGCCAAGCCCAAAACCACCGGGACCTTGCAATAGATAGTAAGCGTGAGGGTTTTGGCAGTGGCGAGGTTGACTCCCGCCCAATCCTTGCCGCCCGCCCGGCACCACAATCCACAATAGCCGCCCTGGGCCAGAGTGTAATTGATGACCAAATAGTTTTTGGGAGCCGTTCCCTTGACCGCGATCGCGATTTTGGAACCGTTGGTATCCTGGAAAGTTCCTGCGTTCTTGCCGTCCGTAGGATCCAGATCAGCGAAATTTTGAACGACTACCGCCCCGGCCGCGCGGGCCGCCGTCGGACTATAAACCCATCCCGCAAGAAGGGCCAAACCTACCGCCAAAACACTCAAAAGTTTTCTCATCTTTCTTTCCTCGCTTATGAACGGAATTTTTTAAAAAGATTAAGCCATATCCTCAATGAAACCCAGACACACCAAAGACACAATCATCATGATCGCCGAATAGACAATAGTCTCAAAGATGCCATGACGTGTGTTTCCAAAAACGTAACTGACCATCGAAATAAAGGTAAAAATGAAGAACCAAAGCACAAAGGCCAAGCGCGGCAAGCTAAAATTTTTCATAGGAATCTCCCTCTGCTTCCAAGAACCTTCTAGCTGGAGGCAATTGATTTTAAACCAGCCCTTAAAAGTTCTTCAACCGTCGATTTCGGCCCCAAAGCCTGGGCCGCCTCTAAAACGACCTTACGCGACTGGGCAGGTGTGTAACCTAGAGACACCAGCGCCAAAACCGCGTCCGAAAGATTTTTGGCCTCCGGCCCCAGCGGTGCATCCGCCCTGAAAGGGCTTCCACCGGCTAATTTTGCCACCTTGTCTTTTAATTCAAGAACCAGATGTTGGGCCGTCTTGGGACCGATTCCCGTAACCGATTTCAAAGCCAATAAATCATTATGAAGAATAGCGTCAAAAAAAGCCTCGGGGGACAGGGCCGAAAGAAGGTTGAGAGAAGCTTTGGGACCCACGCCTGAAACCGAAAGCGCCAAGAGAAATGCTTGTTTCTCCGAATCGTTGAGGAAACCGTACAACTGTTGAATGTCTTCCCGCACATGAAAATAGGTCTTGAGGGTCACGGCCTGTCCTACGGGGGGCAGGGCTTGAAGAGTTCGTTGGGAAACAAATGCCTCGTAACCCACGCCGTTAACATCCACCTCGACCCGGTCGGATTGCCGGGAAGCAAGGATGCCTTGAAGAAAGGAAATCATTCACGGCTCCTTCCCCCCGGCGTCAGAAATTACCGGCGGAGGGAATGAAAAGGTTTAGTCTTCGAGAAACTTGAGATGAACCAGAATGTGAAGAAGCTCTTCCACCTGGGTCAAGGCCGGGACTTCCTTGTTCTGGGTTGCCGAGTACCAGAAGGAAATGACGTTGGAATCAAGCCAAATTCCTTTGGTTTCAAAATCCTCGTCAATCACCAGGGCCTTGTAATAATGCTCATCCAGTTCATTTTCGGACTCGGGGCTCTTGAGACCCGAAGAGCGAAGCTTAATATGTTCCTTGGCCTGGTTGAAGTATTTTTGATCGTCCTCGTTGAGGTTCTCGAATACCACCTGGGCTGCTTCCCGGTCGATGGCTTGAAGGAAGTTATGGTCGATCCAAATCCCTAAGTTTTGGTCATCCCAAAGGTAATCATGCCCCTGGTGCTCGAGAATCGTCATGGGCTCCCCACAGTCCGGGCTCAGTTTTTCGGATTTTCCCTTCACCACCGTGTCTTTCAGGAAATCCTCGCTGGTAACGTTATATTTTTCATCGCCTGGATAACCACACTCCGGGCAGTAGCGGGCGCCTTCCGAAATCTTGTTTCGGCAATTTTTGCATTTGATCGACATGTGTTCTCCTTAATCTTTCGGCTTTGCGATTCCCGGTTTTGTCCGGGAGAGCCTCTTTACCATTTCCGAGAGTGGGGTTCCGGCGCTCTGGGCATGCGTGATGGCGATAGCCAGCGCGTCCGCCGTGTCGTCGGGCCGGGGAATCTCGGAAAGCCCCAGCAATAATTTCACCATCTTCTGGACCTGCCCCTTATCGGCACCGGCCCAGCCCGCCACTGCTTGTTTGACTTCCAGGGGTCGGTATTCGGCCACCGGCACCCCCGCCACCCCGGAGGCCAATAGGGCCACTCCCCGGGCCTGTCCCACAACGATCGCGGTTTTGGCGTTGCGCGAAAAAAACAACTCTTCCATGGCCGTTACGTCGGGCCGATGTTTCGTCAAAAGGGCCTGAAGGCCTTCGAAGAGTAATACCAATCTTTCAGGAAGCGGCTCTCCAGCTTTTGTCTCGAGAGTGCCGTAGGCCAGGGCCTTGAGCGTGTTTCCCTTTTTTTCAACCATTCCCCAACCCATCCGGGCCAATCCCGGATCGATTCCCAAAACCCGAAAGGACTTTCCGACTCCGCCAGGCTTAACGGTCAAGCTTAGCCATGATTTCGTCGCTGATCTCAAAGTTAGCATGGACGTTCAAAACATCGTCGTGCTCATCCAAGGCGTCATAAAGACGCAGCATCTGTTCTGCCTTTTTTTCATCCAATACTACAGTGGTTTTAGGAATCATCCCCACCTCAGCGCTCTCCATGGGGACCGGCTTGTCTTCCAAAGCTTTTTTCACTTTTTCAAAAACCTCGGGCGCCGTCAGGACTTCGTAAGTTTCAGCCTTGTCGGTTTTAAGGTCCTCGGCCCCCGCGTCCAATACCAATCCCATCAATTCATCCTCGCTGATGGCGTCTTTTTTGACGGAGATCATTCCTTTTTTGTCGAAGAGAAAACCTACCGAACCCGATTCCCCCATGTTTCCGCCATGTTTGGAGAACACGGACCGGATATCGGCGGCGGTCCGATTGCGGTTATCCGTGACAGCCTCCACCAGGATCGCCACCCCAGCAGGCCCATAGCCTTCATAGACTACTTCTTCCAGGGCCGCGGCCGCTTCCGCGCCGGTTCCCTTGTTGATGGCCCGCTTGATGGTGTCGGCGGGCATACTGACTTCCTTGGCCTTTAAAATGATCGTGCGTAATTTGAGGTTCGTGTCAGGGTCCCCGCCGGATTTGGCGGCCAATTGGATTTCTTTAGAGAGGCGGGAAAAAGCCTGCCCTCGTTTTTGATCCAAGGCCCCCTTGTATCTTTTAACCTTCGCCCATTTACTGTGACCACTCATGTCCAAACCTCGGCAATCAACGAATGAAAATTTTTAAATAAATCTTTAAAAACAAACCCCTTCAGCGCTGACCATTCCCCTTTTGAGACGGCAAGGAAGGCTTTTTCGGGGGTTTTCGGCCTTTAAAAAAGCCCCTAAAACAAGAAAAGGCCGTTTCTTTGGCGGAATCTCCAAAAAAACGAACCTTTCGGCAGGTGATTATATCGAAGTCTCTTTAAGGATGGCTACAAAAAACAGACCGACTATGCGATTTAACCCAAGATTTTCAGAAGGATTCGGCTTAAATCTATCGGGCGGCTAATTTTTCGGCAGGATTTTCAAAAAAACTTTTCCCGATCGTATGAGCCCCGTTTCCTCGGGTGAAATTTCGATGACCTCGTTAAAAGCCGTGATCTTCCTTTTCTCTTGTTTCCCTTTGACCCATTCCACCGCGCCTTGATCAATCAAACGTTTGGCGTCACTTTTGGTTTTTGAAATACCCACCAATAAAAGAAAATCAGCGGCTTTGTGGGGGCCGAGCGGCACTAAAACCTCAGGATAATCGACCGAAGCATTTAATTCGTGACGGCTTTCAAAGTAAGTCCAAGCGTCCTTGGCTTGTGCGAGTCCGTGAAATCGGGCGGTGATCTCCAGGGCCAGTTCCTGCTTGGCTAATTTGGGGTGATATTCACCGTTCTCGACCTTCCTCTTTTTATCGGGCCAAGTAGAATCATCGGACAAAAGTTCGTAATAACGCCACATGAGAGGATCGGAAATGCTCATGAGCTTAGAAAACTTCTCATTAGCCACTTCAGCTACCCCTACATAATTTCCCAAACTTTTCGACATCTTTTTAACCCCATCTAAACCCTCCAAAATCGGCATCGAAAGGATGACTTCAGGAGCCTGTCCCGCTTCCTCTTGAAGAGCCCGTCCCACTAGGCAATTGAACTTCTGATCGGTTCCGCACATCTCAATGTCGGATTGGAGCTCCACCGAATCGTAGCCCTGGATCAAAGGATAAAGTAGCTCATGTAGGCTAATGGGCTTTTGCTCTTTCATACGATTCGTAAAGTCGTCGCGTTCCAAAATACGGGCCACCGTGTATTTAGAAGCCAAGCGAATCACATCGTCAAAAGCCATGGGACGACACCATTTGCTGTTGTAGAAGATTTGGATCTTAGCCGGATCTCTGTCCAATACTGCAAAGACTTGTTCTAGGTAGGTCTTAGCATTTACTTCTACTTCTTCTCGGGTCAGAGGTTTGCGGGTAGTGGATTTTCCGGTTGGGTCGCCGATCATGGCGGTGAAATCCCCGATCAAAAACTGCACCTGATGGCCCAAGTCTTGGAATTGACGTAATTTGCGAAGCACGACCGTGTGGCCCAAGTGGATATCGGGGGCGGAAGGATCCGCTCCCCACTTCACTTTCAAAGGCTTGCCCTCTTGATAGGATTTTTTCAACTTCGCGAGGAGTTCGGCCTTGGAAATGACTTCGGCGGTCGAGCGCAGAAGAATTTCCAATTGTTCTTCAGGAGATTGTTTAAAAGGTTGGCTCATGGGGTCACATAATATAACAAACCGTTTTGGCGGGCTGTTGAAAAGTTCCACCCTTGATATAATAAGCCCCTCTTGTTGTCCTCCATCCCCTGGCCTGAGGAAATCCTTGTCTCCAGTCAAAACCGAAACATCCCTGAAGCCCTTGCTCTATACGGTTTTCGTTCTTCTTTTCGCGGTTGTCGGGGTCGTCATGGGCATCCTTTACGCCCAGCTTCGTGAGTTGCCCGACATCACCAACCTCAACGAATTTAAACCCTCCGAAGCCACCCGTATTTACGATGTGAACGGCGATCTGATCAGCCAATTGGCCCTGGAACAGCGCACCATCGTTCCGCTGGATAAAATTCCCCAAAATCTCCAAAATGCCGTCATTTCCATTGAGGATGAGCGTTTTTACAAGCATTGGGGCATCGACATCATTGGTACAACCCGCGCCTTTATCACCAACATCCTCCACCACGGTGAATCCATCCAGGGCGGAAGCACCATCACCCAGCAATTGGCCCGGAATCTCTTTCTTACCCCGGAAAAAAGAATCATCCGCAAAATCAAGGAAGCCCTTCTGGCCATTCAGATCGAGAAAAACTACTCCAAACAGCAGATCTTGGAAATGTACCTGAACCAAATTTACTTTGGTGAGGGCACCTACGGCTGCGAATCCGCCGCCCGCTCCTATTTTGGGAAACACGTGGAAGACCTAACCCTTCCCGAATGCGCGATGCTGGCCGGCCTGCCCAAGGCGCCCACCACCTATGACCCCTACAAAAACCCGCTGGAAGCCCTTCAGCGAAGAAACACCGTTTTAAACGCTATGGCGGGCACGGGCGTCATCACCCTTCAGGAAGCCACAGAAGCTAAGAACACGCCCATCGAGCTAAAAAAGATCGAGGTTCAAAACGCCCCCTATTTTGTGGAATACATTGCCCAACAGTTGGAAACCCGCTATGGCACCAACGCCGTTTATAAGGGCGGCCTTTCGGTTTACACCACCTTGGATTTGAAATTACAGGACGCCGCCCAAAAGGCCCTGCAAAGAGGAGTAGCCAACGCGGAAATTGTGGCCCAAAAAACCCGTCAAACCAGCATTCCTGTGGATCAGCCAATCCAAGGCGCCCTCTTGTCGATCGATCCCCACACCGGAGCCATCCGGGCCATGATTGGCGGCATCGACTACCGCAAAAGCGTCTTTAATAGGGCTATCCAGGCCCGCCGCCAGCCAGGCTCCGCCTTCAAGCCCATCATCTACGCGGCTGCTATTGAAAATGGATTCACCATGGCGGATGTTTTTCTGGATTCACCGGTGGTTTATACCGATCCGGCCACCGGCAAGGCCTGGAGACCGCTTAATTTTTCCGGTAAATTCCGAGGGCCCACCACGCTCCATACCGCCCTGATGTATTCCATCAACGTCGTCACTATCAAACTATTGGAAAAACTTGGGGTCCAGGCTGCCGTTAACATGGCCCATCGCTTAGGGATATCCACCCCCATCCGGAACCCCAATTATTCGCTGGGACTTGGGACCTACGAGGTGACTTTGGCTGAAATGGTGCAGGCCTTTTCGGTCTTCGCCAACCAGGGCATCCGGGTGGAACCTTTTGGGATTTTAACCGTGAAGGACAGTTCGGGAAAAATATTGGAAAACAACGCGCCTGCAGGCCAGGAAGTCCTTGACCCCGATACGGCCTACATCATGGTCAACACGATGAAGGATGTGGTGGATCATGGAACGGGACGGGTCATCCGCAAGATGGGGTTTACCTATCCAGCTGCGGGGAAAACCGGAACCACCAACGACAACGTGGACGCTTGGTTTATCGGGTTCACGCCCGATTTGACCTGCGGGGTCTGGCTCGGTTATGACGAACGCCAAAGTTTGGGAAAAAAACAGACCGGCGGCGAGGCGGCGGCGCCCATTTGGGCGGAATTCATGAAATCCGCAATGGAAGGAAAACCGATTAAAGACTTTCCGACGCCCCAGAATTTCGATACCGAATTCGTGAAAAAGAAGATTTGCCTGGATTCGGGGCTGCTGGCTTCGGTTTACTGCCCCCATACCCAGGATGAGATTTTCAAAAAAGAAACCGCCCCCACCAAGATCTGCAACCTTCATACAGGGACCGGGGCTAATTCCAGACATCCAGAGGACAATGGGGTTGGCAACTCAACCGCGAGCGGGGATCTTTTGGAGATGGATACGCAACCCGTCATGAAATCAGCCTCGACCCCATCCTCCGAAGCGACACCCGGAGCGGCCGAAGAAACAGGCTCCGCGCCCGCCACCACCAGCCCCTCCGATAAAGAAAATTATCCGGACCAGGGGTTCTAAAACTTCTAAACCGCCGCTCCCTTGACCTGGTCTACCGCGTGGCGCAGGACCGGGCGAAGGATATCAAAAGCATCCTTAACCGCGGTGGGGGTTCCCGGAAGGTTAATCAGGAGTGTCTTTCCTCTTAATCCTGTCATTCCATTCGTCAAGGCGACACCGGGGGATTTCTCGAAGGCCCGATGGCGGATCATTTCCGCCAAGCCCGGTATCCATTTTTCGCAAACCTGGTGCATCGCTTCCGCCACCCGGTCTCCCGGTAAAATACCGATTCCATCAACAGTAAAGATGACATCCACTCTTCCGCTATCCACCAATTGAAGCATGAGACCGGCCAGGGCTTGGGGGTCATCACCCAGCATTTGGCGATGAACTAATTCCCATCCCATTTTCCGACAGGTGGATTCCAGGATGTCGCCCGCTTCGTCGTTCACCAACCCGGTTTGGTATTTATCACCCACCGTCAGAATGGAAGCTTGAATGGCCATGGGACGCTCCCCAAAAACAAATCCGGAAGGGGGATGGAATCGGCGCGCCCTTTGGGCCGCCTAGAAAAGTGGAACCGGAATGTTAGGAATTATTTGTTTCTTGAGTCGAGATTCACGTTACCCAAATCGTCCGTCGGAGGCAAGTCCAAATCCTTCGGCGGCTTGACATCCGAATCTTGAAGCGGAGGAAGGGCCAGATTCGAATCATCGGGGGCAGGGGCGGCTTGGCCCGGTGCTGGAGCCGCGTTGGTGGCGGGCGCGGATAATCCCACGCCCAAATCCAAGGGCGGAGCCTGCATCCCGTCAATGTCGCCGTTCACGCCCTGGAGGGCATCCATGGCTTTCTTTTGATCCGCCGTGGGTTGGTCCGGAGTCGGCACGGTCAGCGGAGCCGTCGTGGCTAGCGCAGGGACGGGCGGAGCTGGAACCGCGCTACTGGTATCGGGAATGGAAGGCGGAGGTACGATATCGGCGGCGGCGGGAGGAGCCAAAACCGCCGGGGCCGCGGGCGCTGGGACATTGGTATTAGAATCAATACTCGGAGGCGGCGGAATTTCTCCATTGTCGGTCGAGGGTGCTGAAACCGATCCGGCGGGGACATTATTGACAACCGGTGCCGGCTGGGTGGAAGCCACCGAATCGTTCACCGGCGGAAGGGGCACGGACTCCACGGAGGGCGGAGGCGGCGCCATGAGATCCATATCGGGTATCACGGGAGGCGCCGGGGACGAGGAAGCAGCGTTATTCGCTGGGACTTCCGGAACAGGAGGTGCGGTGGAAGCCACGGGGGCGGTTTCCATATTGGCCGGAGGCGGAGCCGCGGCGGATTGAGCTAAGTCACCTTGATCCGGAGGCAGCACCACAGGGGTGAGTTGATGGGGAGCAGCGGGCAGGGCTTTCACCTTGACGGTTCCGCTGGCCGCGCTTGTTTCCAATTCGGGGGCCACAGATTCCTCAGCCGCGGGAGCGGTCGCTTCCACAGGCTGGGGCAAAGCGGGTTGGGAGACAGCGGGTTGAGGCACCGCAGGAGAGGAAGAAACCCCCGAGGCCACAGCTTTTTCTTGGGCTTCTTTTTCTTTTTTCTCTTGAAGGGCTTCCAAGCCTTCCTGTTCCTTCAACTTTTTCAACGCCAGTTTGTCGGCCTTTTCCTGGCGCCTTTCCTTGGCGGCCATGGCATCCGACATTTCCTGGGTGATCTCGGGCAATTGGGTTTGAACATAGACCCGCAGAACATCCTTGAGGGATTTCATGGGCTGGAGGTTGATGGAGCCCTGGATCTTGGACATGACTGCCTTTTCATCCATGCTTCCCCAGAAATTCCCGCTTAATTTATAGGCGGGGGTGTTATTGATGACTTCAACTTGGTTGTCGTGGATGCTGTTATTGTGAAATTCCAACTCGCCGAAGCTTTTCAGGAAAAGGCCGTAGGTGTTTTGAACAATCGTGTTGAAGTTCATCGAAATCTTGTTTTTACCGTCCGAAACCAAGCCCGTGGCGTTTCCATAGATTTTGCAGCTTTTAATGGTGGCGGTGTTAACCCCTTGCAGGTAAATCCCGCTTCCCTGGGTTAAATCGCTTCCCTCCAGGGCCAGTTGGGAGTCCTTGGATAAAAAGATACCCCCCACAAATTTGGCGTTTACGATATTGGCGGTGCCGCCATTGAGGAAAAATTTGCTTTGAAGCCCCCCCTGGATCATGTTGAAGACAACGGGGGACGCGGCTGAACCGTGGGCCAAAAGGGTTCCATCTACTTCCAATTGGGAGGTACCCTGAAAAACCACCTGGACTCCCGGGCCGATGGAAAGCATGACGCCCTGTGGAACGGTGATATTTCCGGAAATTTGGTAGGGACTTCCCGCCTGATTCCATTGGGTATCGGAAACGAGGCTGGAAGTAACCGTTGTGGCGGCGTTAAGTGAAATGGAGGTTAAAAAAAGAGGGAGACACCAAGCCAGCCAAGAGATCGTTCGCTTCATAAGAGTGGAACACCCCGGAAAATAATGTTCAGACCATCCCTAAAAGCTCCGCAAAGCCCAGTTACTATAACAAAAGAATCGTTATGAGAAAATCACAAACCAAACCAATAAAAACAAAAATAAAGGGGAGAACCAAGCGGCCCTCCCCCGTTTAAACCATAAACCCGATAGAAGAGATTACTTTGAGGAATACTCCTTAGCGCCCTTCTTGGAGTTTTTCAACGCGGCTTGGGCCGCTGCCAGTCTGGCGATGGGAACCCGGTAGGGAGAACAGGAAACGTAATTCAGCCCCACCAGATGGCAGAATTCGACGGAGTTGGGATCACCCCCATGCTCTCCGCAGATACCCACCTTGAGCTTGGGCTTGACCGACCGGCCCTTTTCAACGCCCATTCTCACCAATTGCCCTACCCCAGCACGGTCCAAAACCTGGAAGGGGTCCTTTTCCATGACCGCGTGGTCTTGGTAGTAGCGGATAATCTTTCCGGTATCGTCCCGGGAAAATCCGAAGGTGGTCTGGGTCAGATCATTGGTGCCGAAGCTGAAGAAATCGGCTTCCTCGGCGATTTTGTCGGCAGTAACGGCCGCCCGGGGCAGCTCAATCATGGTACCGATAAGGTATTCCAGCTTAACTCCGTATTTCTTGATGGTTTCCTCAGCGATTTTAACCACGATGGCCTTTTGATTCTTCAACTCGGCCACATCCCCAACCAAGGGGATCATGATTTCCGGAACGATTTTCTTTCCGCTTTTCACCAGCTCGCAGGCGGCCGCGATAACGGCTTCGGTCTGCATCTCGGTGATCTCCGGATAGGTAATCCCTAAGCGGCATCCGCGGTGGCCCAGCATGGGGTTGAACTCGTGGAGTTCCTCGACCCGGGACAGAAGCTTTTTGGCCTTATCCAGGTCCGATCCCCCGCCAGGCACCAACTCGAGGGCTTTTTTGATCATATCGTTGGAGGTCGAGGATTTTCCCGAGGCTTCGAGCTTGGCAATCTCTACCATCAGCTCTTCCCTTTTGGGCAGGAACTCATGCAGTGGGGGATCCAGGAAGCGGATCGTCACCGGATGGCCTTCCATCGCCTCAAAAAGACCCCTGAAGTCTGATTGCTGCATGGGCAGAAGCTTTTTCAAAGCCGCCCGGCGGGAGGCCTCGTCGGTCGCCAAAATCATGGTCTGCATGTGGGGAAGACGGTCTTCCGCAAAAAACATGTGTTCGGTACGGCACAACCCGATTCCCTCGGCCCCAAAACCACGGGCCACCTTGGCGTCTCGGGGAATATCGGCGTTGGCGCGAACTTTGAGAGTCCGAACCGCATCCGCCCATGCCATCAGGGTTCCAAAATCCCCGGATAATTCGGGATCCACGGTCGGAACCTTACCGTGAATAACTTCACCCGTCGAACCATTGATCGAAATCCAATCACCCTCGTTAATGGTGACAGAGCCCACTGAAAACTTCCGGCCGTGCTCGTCCACCTTAATGGTTTCGCAGCCGGCCACGCAGGTTTTGCCCATTCCGCGCGCCACCACCGCCGCATGGCTGGTCATTCCGCCCCGGGCAGTGAGAATACCCTCGGCGGCATCCATGCCATGGATGTCATCGGGAGAGGTTTCCAAACGAACCAAAATCACCTTTTTACCGTCGTTTTTCCATTCCACGGCGACGTCCGCCGTGAAAACCGCCTGGCCGGTAGCGGCCCCAGGCGAGGCCGGAAGGCCCTTGGTGATCACATCTTTCTTGGCCTTGGTGTCAAACACCGGATGCAAGAGCTGGTCGAGCTGGATCGGTTCCACCCTCAAAAGGGCTTCTTCCTTGGTGATGAGCTTCTCGGCGACCAAGTCGATGGCGATCTTCACCGCCGCTGCCGCGGTGCGCTTGCCCGTGCGGGTTTGCAGCATGAAAAGCTTTCCCTTTTCAATGGTGAACTCAAAATCCTGGATGTCCCGGTAATGCTTCTCCAGTTTCTTGGTGGTGTCATACAGCTGCTTGAATACCTGGGGCATGTCCTGTTCCAGGTGGGTAATGGGCAGGGGTGTGCGCACACCAGCCACCACGTCTTCGCCCTGGGCGTTTAAAAGATACTCGCCGTAGAATTTCTTCTCACCCGTGGCAGGATTACGGGTAAAGCCGACGCCCGTTCCCGAATCGTCGCCCATATTGCCGAACACCATGGACTGAACGTTAACAGCGGTTCCGATGTCATGGGGAATGTCGTTTTGCTTGCGGTAATAGATGGCCCGGTCATTCATCCAGGAGCGAAACACGGCGTCGCGGGCCCCGCGAAGCTGGTCCATAACATCCTGGGGAAAGTCGTGGCCCGTCTTCTCTTTGATGAGCTTCTTGAACTTCTCAACCATTTCTTTCAGGTCCGCGGCCAAGAGTTCCGTGTCAAGCTTGACGCGTTTTTCTTCCTTCATGTGGTCAATCACGCGCTCAAACACTTCCTTACCCATTTCCATCACCACGTTGCCGTACATTTGCACGAAACGGCGGTAGGAATCCCAGGCGAAGCGTTCGTTGTTGGTGGAAGCGATCAAACCCTTCACGGTCTCGTCATTCAAACCGAGGTTGAGGATAGTATCCATCATGCCCGGCATGGAAAACTTGGCGCCGGAGCGAACGGATACAAGCAGTGGATTGTTGCGGTCGCCAAACTTTTTGCCCAGAGCCTTTTCCAGCCTGGCCAAATGAACCTGCATTTCCTTGTCGATGGACTCGGGAACTTCTTTTTTGTTTTCGTAATAGATGCGGCAGGTTTCGGTCGTGATGGTGAAACCCGGGGGGACAGGAACGCCCGCGTTGGTCATCTCGGCCAACCCTGCTCCCTTTCCGCCCAATTCGGCTTTCATGGTGCCGGTTCCTTCGGCCTTGCCGTTACCGAAGAAATAGACGAACTTGTTGGAACGCTTGGGAGCTTTGGAGGCGGAGCTTTTCGTATTCTTTTTTTCTTTATCTTTCTTGTGCTTCTTGTCTTTTTTCGACATTCGACCCTCCCTGGGATATTGAGGCGGATTCAACGATGCGGACAAAAGCCAGCAAAATGGCCCTCATTGTAGCAGACGAATTTTCCTTTTCAATGACGGCAGAAAGGTACAGAACGTGACACGATAAACACTAACGCAAGAAGTTTTTATGAATTTTCAGGAGAATTTGTACTCAAGGGGTGGGGGAAGACTCGTTTCCATACACTAATTTTCTGAAATCGCACAAAACCAGCAGAACCTGGGCGGCCTGAGCCAACAAAGCCAAACGGTTTTTTCGGATATTAGGTTTTTTATCCATGACCATTACCTTTTCAAAAAAGGCATGGATAGGCGGAATCAAGGTTTTCAAGTGGGTTACGACTTGGTCGTAATAATCCTGGCTGTTCGAGTCCGAATCATCAATTAAAGTTTGTGCAAACTGGATTTTCTCAAAGAGGTCTTTTTCTTCTTCTAATTTAAGCAAAGGTTTCGAAACCTTATCAGCGACGCCCTTTTCCGGAAGAATGCGCAAAACCCTCCCTGCCGCAGTGACGAGCTTCTGGAACTCGGGGTCGGATTTGTATTTTTGAACGGTTTCGGCCTTCGACACCATATCCACGAGAGTCAAGACTTTCGTCACGGCGACGGCATTGATGACGTCATAGGCCAAACCCCTTGTTTCCAAAAGGCTTTGGAGGCGGGTTTTAAGAAAATCCAAAACCTCAATGCTTTCTTTGGGTTTGGCCTTTCCACCATATTGTTTTTGAACCGCATGGACCATGTCTTCCAAGGATACGGCGTATCGATTTTCCAAAAGAATTTGAAGGACCCCCAAAGCCTGGCGCCGGAGTGCAAAAGGATCTTGAGACCCTGAAGGAATCAATCGTGCCTTGAAACAACCCACGATGGTGTCCAACTTGTCGGCCATGCTCAAAAGGGCGGCAGGGCCCGTGGGTGGCAGCTGATCCCCTGCAAAACGGGGATAATAATGAAATTGGATCGCCTTTCCGGCCTCCGGTTTTCCCTGTTTCGCGGCATAAATGCCCCCCATGACGCCCTGAAGGCTGTTGAATTCTTTTTCTCGGATGATGTTCGTGGCCAGATCGGCTTTGCAAAGAAGCGCGGCTTCTTCGGCATCTTTTACGGTCTCTTTCGGTAGTCCGCAGAGGGTTCCAAGTTTTTTAACCAAGCCTTCCAACCGGATGGACTTGTCCGCCATGGTGCCTTGACCTTCCAACCAGGTAATGCCCGAAAGTTTTTCTCCCCAAGTTACCAGTGGAAGTTTCAAATCTTCGGATACAAAAAACCGGGCATCTTCCAACCTTGCCTTCAAAACCCCTTCGTTCGCCCGGATGACAACACCTTTATCCACCGGTGTGCCGTTAATGACCCCGATAAAACATGGGGCCAAATGGCCGTCGGAATCGCGCAAGGCGAAATACTTTTGGTGTTCTCTCATGGCCGTCACAATCACCTGTTCGGGCAGGTCCAGGTATTGGGGGTCAAAAGAGCCCAGGATGACATCCGGGGATTCGATCAGGTTATTCACGTCGTTTAAAAGATCCGGATCGGGGATGACCTGGATATTCTTTTCGGAAGCGGCCTGTTGAACCTTATTCCAGATCATCTGGCGGCGCTCGTCCGGGTCCGCGACCACCCCGGCCCCCCTTAACACCTCCAAATAATCACCCGCCTCCACAACGTCCAATGGCCCCAGTTTTAAGGCTCTCAGGCCCTGGGTTTCCCTGCTGCTGTAAAGGCCCGCCACTTCGAAAGGGATAATGGCATGTGAAAAGACTGCCAAAACCCAGCGGATGGGCCTGGCAAATTGGAAATCGCCGTTTCCCCAGCGCTGGACCTTGGGAAAACGGATCTTCTTGATGATCGTGGGGAACACGTCGGCCAAAATCTCGGATGTCAGCCTGCCGCCGCTTTTCTTGAGGGCCACCACCACCTCGCCCTTGGGAGTCATTTTGCGCTTCAAGGAGGCGGCGGAAACGCCCTGCGCCTTGGCAAATCCTTCCCCAGCGCGGGTGGGCAAACCGTGGGCGTCAAAGGCGATGGAAACAAGGGGGCCAGTCACTTCCTGGCTGGCTTCCGATTGAATTTCATGCATTCCTTTAAGAAATAACGCCAAGCGACGTGGCGTGTAATAGGTGTAGATCTTTTGGCAGGTCAGTTTGTGTTCTTTAAGAGAGGCTTCAGCAGCCGACACCATCTGGTCGATGGCAGGCCGTATATAGGAAGAGGGCAATTCCTCACAGCCAATCTCCAGAACCGCGTCCTTCAAGGGAGTGATGTGTTCGATGGTCATGGGCTATCCCCTTCCCATCAAGGGGTAACCAAGGGTTTCCCGTTCCTTCACATAGGCGGTGGCCACGGCCTTGGCCATGCCACGGACTCGGCCGATAAAGTTGGTTCTCTCAGCCACGGATATCGCGCCCCTGGCGTCCAAAAGGTTGAAAGTATGGGAAGCCTTCACAACGTAATCGTATGCCGGGGCTACCAGGTTCAGTTCCAAAAGACGCCGCGCTTCCCCCTCGTAATCTTTGAAATGTCGTAGAAGCATCTTGGCGTTGGAATGCTCGAAGTTAAAAGCCGAGAAGGTTTTCTCGCTTTGATGAAAGATATCCCGGTAGGTCAGGTCTTTTCCCCCGTAATGGAGGTCCCACACGCTGTTGACCCCTTGGATCACGGTCGCAATGCGCTCTAGGCCAAAGGTGATCTCGCCAGAAACAGGTTTCAGTTCCAGCCCGCCCGTCGTCTGGAAAAAAGTGAACTGGGTAATCTCGATACCATCCATCCAAACCTGCCATCCCAATCCCGAGGCCCCGAGAGTCGGTGATTCCCAGTCGTCTTCGACAAATCGGATGTCATGCTCATTCTGTTTGATCCCGATTTCTTCCAGGCTTCCCAGGTAAAGTTCCACCATGTTCTCAGGCGAGGGCTTAAGGATGATCTGGTACTGGTAGTAATGCTGCATACGGTTGGGGTTTTCGCCGTAACGGCCGTCCTTAGGTCGGCGGCAGGGGTCCACATAGGCCACATGGAAGGGTTCGGGGCCCAAAACACGGAAAAAGGTGGCCGGATTAAAGGTTCCCGCGCCCTTTTCAAGGTCGTAGGGCTGTTGGATGACGCAGCCTTGGCGGCTCCAATATTGGTTGAGGGTAAAGATAAGTTCTTGAAACGAAAGCGGCATATTGGTCTCGCGTGAATCAGGATATAGCCCCAAAGGGCCACCATCATAAAGGAAAGTGCCGGAGGGGCAAAGCGGGCTTTCAAGATAATCGGGTTATTTAAAGCCCCCGCCAAAGGATTCGGGACATAAAAAAAGGCCCTCGGCATAAGCCGGGAGCCTTATTTTTAAAGAAGCTGTCTAGCGCAGGGTCAAAGAAAGAAAAGCGAACTCCAAGAAAACCAATCCAAATATGAAAATAGTTCCCATGATGAACCAGCCCCAACCCTCGGTATAAGGAGCGCCCATCAGGGGTTTCTTCTCGGGCCAGACTTGGATGAAATCCCCCACGGCTGGTTCCAATTGGTCGGGCCAGGCGGGGTATAGGCAATAAACCTGGTCGTATTTCTTTTGATCGATCTTCACGGAAGCTGAAAAGAGTCCGCCAATCCTGCAGCCTGTTTGCATTTTGCCCAGGTGGTTCGAAACGGTCTGAACCTTGGCTTCATCGCCGCCCCGTGACACGATCAGTGAAACCACCGGGTAGACGGTAAATACGGCCGCAAGTCCCAGAAAAACCACCGCCAGAATGACTCCTACGATTTTCAGCGCGATAAACCGAAGGGAGTCTTTCCAATCAAACGTGGCCATGGGTTTCCTTTGAAGTGGGTTTGAGGAGAAAACATTGTATCGGCGGACTTTGGAACTTCCCACCGAATTTTGGTTAAAAGAATTTCAAAAACAGAATTTTCACCACCAAGTCACCAAGACACAAAGAAAAGCATTGATTACTAATCCAAAAAAACCATTTAAGTCTTTCTTGGTGCCTTGGCGTCTTGGTGGTAGATAGTTTTTCTGGTTCAAAAATCTTCTTTTACATCATTCCCAATTGAAGCCGGGCGGCTTCGGTCATTAGGCTCTGGTTCCAGGGCGGCTCGAAGGTGACCTCCACCGCCGCCTCACGAACGCCCGGTATCCTAGCTAATTTTTCCTCGATCTCCGCCTTAAGCACCGTGGACATGCCGCAGCCGGGGGCTGTCAGGGTCATCACCACCTCCACCCTTTTGCCGCCCTCGGGATGGTCTTTGATGACGCAGCCATAAACCAGGCCCAGTTCAACGATATCCACCGGAATTTCGGGGTCATAGCAGGTCTTGAGGGCCATTTGCACCTTCTTTTCAACCGTGGCCGAGTCCACTTCCCCCTGGTCTTTGTAGTCGATTTTGAAAATCTTGGCTTCGGCAGGCACTTCCTTGCCCAGGGAGTCGGCGTCTTTGCCTTCGATGCGGACCAACTGGCCGTTGTCCCGTTGAACCGTGAAACTTCCGCCCAGGGTCTGGGTCAGGTAAACCTTCTCGTCTTTGAAAACCAAAGTTTCGGTTCCATAGGGAATGCTGATGGCCTTGGCGTCCCTCGTGACCGTTAAAAGTTCGTATTTCATTCCCCACTCCCCATGCCGTCATCAGTGGATACCGGTTCTTTTTTCTCGCGAAGGGCTGCGTCCATCGTGTGCCAAGCCAGGCTGGCGCATTTCACACGCGCGGGAAATTCCCGCACCCCCTCGAACACCTTCAGCTTGCCCAGACCCTCCGTCGAGGCTTTTTCCTGTCCAGTCACCATCTCGTGGAATTGGTGAAACAAGTTTTCGGCTTCCCCCGTGCTCTTTCCCTTCAAGGCGTCCGTCATCATGGAAGCGGAAGCCTTGGAGATGGCGCAGCCTGATCCCTTGAACTTGATGTCCTCAATCACGCCCTTGGCATCCACCTTGAGGTTCAAGGAAATGCGGTCCCCGCAAAGGGGGTTGAAGCCGTCCGCGTGGCGGTTGGGCGATTCCAAATCGCCGAAATTATGCGGGTGCTTTTGGTGATCCAAAATCAATTCCTGGTACAGGTCCCTTAAATCCGACATGGCATCCTCTTGAGTTCGTTGATCTTCATGAAAAAAGCTCCTGAGCCTTCTTTAACCCCACAACCAGAGCGTCCAAATCTTGGGTCGTGTTGTAAAGGGCCAGGGAGGCACGGGCAGTCGCCGGGATGCCGAAGCGATCCATCACCGGCTGGGCGCAATGGTGGCCCGCCCGAATCGCGATGCCTTCCTGATCCAGGATGGTTCCCAGGTCGTGGGGGTGGATGTCGCCCAAGGTAAAAGAAAGCACCCCTGCCTTGTGGGCCGAGGTACCGATCAAGGTCAAACCGGGAATCTGCTTTAAGACCCTTGTTCCATAGGAAAGCAGGGTTTCTTCATGGGCCGCGATGGCCGGTAAGCCAATCCCAGTCACATAATCCAAGGCCGTTCCTAAGCCGATCACCTCGGCAATGGCCGGGGTGCCCGCCTCAAACTTATGGGGCGGCTTCTTATAGAGAGTCTTTTCAAAGGTGACCGAGGCAATCATGTCCCCGCCGCCCTGATAAGGGGGCATGGCATCCAAAAGGGCATATTTGCCGTACAAAACCCCAATCCCAGTGGGGCCGTAAATCTTGTGGCCGGAGAAGACATAAAAGTCGCAGTCAAGTGCCCGAACATCCACTGGAATATGGGGAACGGCCTGAGCCCCATCTACCAAAACCTTGGCGCCCTTTTCATGGGCCAGCCTTATCAGGTCCGCCACAGGGTTCACGGTTCCCAGGGCGTTTGAAACTTGGGTGAGTGCCAACATTTTGGTTTTGGGGCTCAAGAGTTCAGAGATTTTCTTTAGGTCCAGGTTGCCTTCATCGGTAATGGGGATCACCTTCAGCTTGGCGCCTTTTTCGTCGCAAATCATCTGCCAGGGAACGATGTTGGAATGGTGTTCCATTTCGGTGATCAAGACTTCATCCCCGGCCTTTAGGTTGGCTTTGCCCCAGGTTTGGGCCACCAGGTTGATGCCTTCGGTGGTTCCCCGGGTAAAAATAATTTCTTTTGCGTCGGCGGCGTTCAAGAATTTCTGAATCTTAATCCGCGCTCCCTCATAGGCCTGGGTGGCCTGCTCGCTCAAGAAATGAACCCCCCGGTGGATATTGGCGTTTTGCTGGCAATAATAATTGTCAAGCGTCCCGATGACCGCCAGGGGTTTTTGCGTGGTGGCGGCGTTATCCAGATAAACCAGGGGTTTCCCGTGGATGGTGATCGAGAGAATCGGGAAATCATTCTTGATCTTTTGGGGGTTAAAAACCGGGGCGGTGGTTTCTTTTAGGGCGTTCATGGTTTTTTATCCCCCATCCAATCCTGGACCATCTTTTGAATGGGCTCCTTCAGGTAGTCCGAAGGCACCCGGCCCACCATTTCACCGGCAAAGGCGTAAACCAAAACTTCCCTCGCCTCATTTTTGTCCAGGCCTCGGGAACGAAGATAAAACAGGGCTTCCTCATCCAACTGGCCGGTGGCCGAACCGTGGGAGCATTTCACGTCATCGGCGTAAATTTGAAGCTGGGGTTTGGAATAAACCAACGCGCTGTCGGAAAGCTGAAGGTTTTTATTTGCCTGGCGGGCGTCGGTTTTTTGCGCCCCTTCCCGAACCAAAATACGTCCGTCAAAAATACCCGTGGAATGTCCGCTCAAGACCTGCTTGAAAAGCTGTTCGCTTTGGCAGGATTCCACCGAGTGGTCCACAAAGGTGCGCGTATCCAGCCGCTGCTTGCCGGAACCCAGGTTCAAACCCTCGAAAACACACTGGGAATGGGGTCCAACGAGGGCCGTTTCGATTTCACTGCGGCCCAAGGCCCCGCCCAAGGAAAATACCCTGGCGTTCAAGCGGCTTCCCTGGGCCTGGTGGGCCGCCAAGGAACCTATGTGGTAGCTCAGGGGGCTTTCCTGCTGAATTTTCGTGTGGTCCAAATGGGCGTCTTTTTCTAAAGCTATCTTGGTCACCGTATTGGTGAAATAGGGGTTCAGGTTGTTGCCCCAATAATGTTCAATCACCGAGGCCGAAGAACCCTCTTCTAATAAAATCAAATTCCGTATGTGGGACTGGGTCGCCAAGCCGGAATTGCTGGAAAGATAAACCAGGTGAAGAGGCTTTTCTAAATGAACCCCCGGTCCGAGATGGAGAAAGACTCCGTCAGTGAAAAAAGCGTAATTGAGCGAGACAAAGGGCCTGTTTTCGAATGGAAGAATATGGGCGAAATACCGTTTTAAAGGGCCGTCGGCCAAGCTTTCAATGAGGCTTCGCACCCTCGCTCCCCGTGGCAAACCGCCGATGGTTGAAAGTTCCAGGTTGAAATGGCCGTTCACGAAAACCATCAAATGGGCCCGGGCCGTATCGAAACCCTGGGATTCCAGCTCGGCCTTGACCGCGTCTTTCACATGACGTTCTTGGGTCAAGTTAAAGGAAATTTTTAAAAAATCATCCAGGCTCGTGTGTTTCCAGGATTCGTCTTCCGAGGTGGGAAAACCCGTTTCCCGAAAAGAGGCCAGGGATTTTTCACGGGTGTCCTTCAGCCAGAAGGGGTCCTTGATCAGGGCCGTTTTTTCCCAATCGGGATAGAGGGAGATGTAATTGTTTTTGGCTTCGAGAGTTTCCATTACGCTTTCACTTCTTCCTTGGCCTCGGGAATCCAGCCGTAGCCGCTTTTTTCAAGTTCCAGGGCCAGTTCCTTGCCGCCGGATTTCACGATGCGCCCTTGGGCCAACACATGAATATGATCAGGCACGATATATTCCAAGAGGCGCTGGTAATGGGTCACCAACAAAAAGGCCCGGTCCTTGCGGCGCAAGGCGTTTACACCGTCCGCCACTACCTTGAGGGCGTCGATATCCAGGCCCGAATCGGTCTCATCCAAAATAGCCAGTTTGGGTTCTAGTACCGCCATTTGAAGCACTTCATTCTTTTTCTTTTCCCCGCCGGAAAAACCCTCGTTCACCGCGCGAGTCAGCATCGATTCATCCATTTTGAGGGGTTTCAACTTGGCCTTGACCAGTTCCAAAAAATCCATGGCGTCCAATTCTTCCTCGCCCCTGTTTTTGCGCAGGGCGTTCAAGGCCGCCTTGAGGAAATAGGTGTTGTTCACACCCGGGATTTCGACCGGGTATTGAAAGGCCAAAAAGATGCCCGCCCGGGCCCGATCTTCAGGCGCCATAGGCAAAAGGTCCTTCCCCTCGAATAAAACCGACCCACCGGTGACTTCATACCCTTCCCGGCCCGCCAGGATGTGGGCGAGGGTGCTTTTACCGGAACCGTTCGGCCCCATGATGGCATGCACTTCCCCGGCACCAACAGACAAGTTGATGCCCTTGAGGATTTGTTTGTCTTCGGCTTTAACTTGTAAATTCTTGATTTCTAACACTTGTATCTCCCAATAAAGGTTTTCACCACAAGGGCACCAAGAAAATCTTGAGGGTTTAAATCCAAATCTTTTTTGCTGTCCTTGGTGACTTGGTGTCTTGGTGGTTAATCGGTTTTTTTCTCATCCAACGCTTCCTTCAAGGCTCACAGCCAGCAGTTTTTGGGCTTCCACCGCGAACTCCATGGGCAGTTTGCGGAAAACTTCCTTGCAGAATCCGTTCACGATCAGGTTCACCGCGTCTTCGGAGGATAGCCCCCTTTGACGGCAGTAGAAAATCTGATCTTCGCTGATTTTGGATGTGGAAGCCTCATGCCCCACCTTGGCGCTGTTGTTGCGCACGTCGATGTAAGGCACCGTATGGGCCCCGCACTCGGAACTCATCAATAGCGAATCGCACTGGGTGTAGTTTTGGGCGCCTTCCGCTTTAGGCATGATCCGCACCAGGCCCCGGTAGGTGTTTTGGCCGTGGCCGGCCGAGATTCCCTTTGAAATAACGGTACTTTTGGTGTTTTTACCCATGTGGATCATCTTGGTGCCCGTATCGGCCTGTTGGTAGTTATTGGCCACCGCCACGGAGTAAAACTCGCCCACCGAATTATCGCCCTGCAAAATACAGCTGGGATATTTCCAGGTAATAGCCGACCCGGTTTCTACCTGGGTCCATGAAATTTTGGAAGAATCGCCCCGGCAGGCGCCCCGCTTGGTGACGAAGTTGTAAACCCCGCCCTTGCCCTCTTTGTCGCCGGGATACCAGTTTTGGACGGTGGAATATTTGATTTCGGCATTGCCCAGCGCGATCAGTTCCACCACCGCCGCGTGTAATTGATTTTCGTCCCGCATGGGGGCCGTACAGCCTTCCAGGTAGCTCACATAAGAACCTTCGTCGGCGATGAGGAGAGTACGCTCGAACTGTCCGGTCTTGGCGGCGTTGATGCGGAAGTAGGTGGAAAGTTCCATCGGGCACCGCACGCCCTTGGGGATGTAGCAGAAAGACCCGTCGGTGAAGACCGCGCTGTTCAGGGCCGCGTAAAAGTTGTCGTTGTAAGGCACAACCGTTCCTAAATATTTTTCAATTAGGTCGGGGTGTTCCAGCACCGCCTCGGAGAAAGAGCAAAAGATAACCCCCATTTCGCCGAGTTTCTTTTTAAAGGTTGTGCCTACCGATACGCTGTCGAATACCGCGTCCACCGCCACCCCTGCCAGCATTTCCCGTTCTTGAAGGGGCACTCCAAGTTTTTCGAAGGTCTTGAGGATTTCCGGGTCCACTTCGGCCAAGCTCTTGGGACCTTGCTTGGGGGCTGAGTAATAACACATGTCCTGGTAGTTGATGGCGGGGTAATGCACCGAGGCCCACTTGGGTTCTTTCATCTTGGTCCAATAGCGGTAGCACTTCAGGCGCCATTGCAAAAGAAAATCAGGCTCTTTCTTCTTGTGCGAAATGAAGCGGATGATTTCTTCGTTTAATCCAGGGGGGGCCGAATCGGCTTCGATATCGGTGATAAAACCGAATTTATAGTCTTCCTGGGTGACCTGTTCGACTGTTTTATTTTGGGTTTCAGCAGCCATGGCTTTTCCTTACTTTGTCTGGGTTGTCAGACCCTGTTCTTGGTTCGTAGCTTTAAATCTTCGGTCTTCTTTTAAATCAATGGTTTGGTCGTTCTTGGTGTCTTCGCGTCTTCGTGGTGGATTTGCCGTTGCTTCCTGAAGATATTTCTGCATTTCAGGTTCGGTTTGAACCAAGTCCGAGAGCTTGCATTTTTTTAGGTAACTGGAAACCGACAGATCCAGTCCCATCCAAAGGGAACGAATAGCGCAATCCATGTTATGAATACAGCCCAGGTGGTCACTCGAAGCGGTATCGCAATATTCTTCCTGGTTGAAGAACTTGCCCGACAGGGCTTCCATGACTTCGTTTACGTTAATTTCCTGGGGAGCGCGGCTGAGCTGGTATCCCCCGCTTTGGCCCCGAAGGCTCTGAACCAGCCCGGACTTGCGAAGAATACTCATGATTTTGCCCACATAGGCCGGGGTCAAAGCTTCCTTTTGGGCCAATTCCACAATGGTGGTATTGCCCTTCAGGCCCTTTTTGGCCATTTGAAGCATGCAACGAAGGCCGTATTCTTCTGTGGATGAGAACTTCACTTAGTCCCGCCTAAAACCTTGGATTTGACTTTAATTTGAGCAATCTTGACAAGAAAGTCAAGTATAGGGAAAAAGATGGATATTTCAAGCATTTTGAACTTTGACGGGTTATTGGGGGATATTCAAGGGAACTTTCGAATTTAAAACGAAACGGAATCTTAGATCGTTATTTTCCCGTAGAGGATAGGTACATGCTTCGACTCTCCTCTAATTCGATTGTGCAATAGTCCCAAGAATTTCTAAGTTTGGGCAATATGGATCGATCTTCTGTGCAAGATCGATATAATTTTTCGCCTTATCGGGATACCCCAATTTCATCTCGGCCAAAGCCAAATAACACGCGTAATCGGCTTGATAAGCGGGATAAAAGACATTTTTCATAGCATCTTTCAAAAGGGGCATGGCGATATCGCACTGCCCCATTGCCACCAAAACCTTACCTCTCGTTCCCTTATAGTGCGGAATCCAGAAACCGTTCCTGAAAGCCTTTTCGGAACCTTCATCCGCAGTTTTCAGCAGATCTTGATCCTTCATTCCCAGATAGGCTTCCGAAAGGTCGGCCATCGCTTGGTATTGGGCGACCGGGGTCATGTCACCACTTTCTATAAGTTCTGTATAGAGTCTCCGTGCTTCCGCGAATTGGGCACTCTTCAATAACCAATAGGCGTAAGACATCATGAATTTCCCCACATTGCGATACTGTGGCAACTTCTCTTCAAAAAATGCTTTCGCAACCGTAGCATATTTTTTACGGGTCAGCCCACTAAAGGCCGCACTCATGCTGTAACTGCTTGCGAGATTCTGGTCCACCACCGACTGAGACCTGAAAAATGTGGTCAAGATGGTCATTCCGTCATTCGCATTCTTTTGAGTAATGTAGTCAAGCCGAAGGGGAATGATGTTATAGATAAAGGCTACACCGTTCATGATGGCAATCGAACCTAGAAAGACAACGGCCAGATCGAGGGGGATTGATTCTTGACCTATGGATCCAAAACTCAAGGTGGTATATCGCCCGAAAACCATTAAGGCCCACCAAGAGGTCAAACAAAGTATCAAATTCATGAGGGGCCCCGCCAAGCTAACCAAGAATTGTTTAGCACGATATTGGTTGGAAGAGGTCGAACCGATAAAGGCGGCACCACCGAACGGATATTGATGAACTTGCACGGAGATTCCAAAAATTTTGAACTTGAATAGTGGGGTGCCAAACCCGCATTGGATCCAATAGACTTCCCAACCTAAAAGTTGGGCCATCCAGGCGTGCCCTAATTCATGAGGAATCACGGAAATAATCCGAGCCAAGATCAACGAGAACATCAAGAACATCGGCCAACCCACCGAATCTTGAGGGTGGGCGAGAATGTTATATAGCCCTACGGCACCGAAGAAGAGGTAAACGCTGAGGTAGATATACATTTGTTTGAAAGCAGTTTTATTGGAACATTCAAAACATATGTATCTGGACCCTGATAAGGGCTTGAAGACCTCTTTCATTTCCGAAATCCGGCCACAAACGGTGCACTGATAGCTTTCGACACGAGAAAGGATCGGACCGTTCTTTTCGTTACGGATTATATTGAACTTCCCGTCTTGGTTAGTAACGTCAACCAAGGACCCTTCTTTGACTGATATCTTTTCAGCCAACCACTCTGGTATGACGACATATAAGAAATCCCCTTTTACCGAGGAGGTCGGGGGGGCGATTGGTGCCAATTCCTGACCGCCCATGCGCAGAGGAATTCGAAGAGTGAGATGACCATCGATGAGCTCGATGGGGCCAACGATGGATATTTCTTTTTCCATAGAACACCTTCTAAATTGGAAAAACCAAGGGCTAGGCCAACACCCAACACTTTACAAACCACAAATACGAAACCTATTTGTTCAATACCAATTCAGTTTTTCGATAGGACTTGGGCATCTGATCCCATGTGCGCCCGTCCAACGTCCGGCCGTTTTTCTTTTTCCAAACACCGCCCCACTGCTTGAAGAAAAAGGGAACCTTCGCCTTACGGCATTGTTTTTGAATATCAAGAACCCATTCCTTCTCCATGGGCCGAGCGCCTGGGCCTGATTCACCCCCGACGATGGCCCAATGAATGCCTTTCAGCTTCAAATTGGGAATGGGGCTTAACAATGGTTCCAAAGAAAGAAATTTAATCTTAGCTTTTGTTTTTCTTAGTGAGTCTATGCGGTATGTGAACTTGTCGGATTCCACGCTTACGCCCATCCAGATGTTGGGGGTCCATTTGAGGCCGGGACTAAGCATCTCAAGCCGGTCGGCCCTTTTAGTCAGCACTTGGAACTGGTGCCAATGGGCCTGGTTCATGACTTCAAAAATCTTCTTTACGAACTTTAATGGTATTTCCTGATGGAATAGATCGGACATCGAATTGACGAAAATGGTGCGGGGTTCCTTCCAAGTTAGTGGGAGGTTCAATCGATCCGGCCAAGTTCTCAAGTCAAAACCCTGCTCGTATGGATGCCCTGGAATACCACGCCACCTTTCGGCGAAACGTTCTGCATAGCAGTTGGCGCAACCGGCGCTAACCTTGTGGCAACCCGTTACTGGGTTCCAAGTTGAGTTGGTCCATTCGATGGTAGAAACTTCAGCCACTTATTTCTCCTTAAAATTCAAAACCCATTTGTGGGGTTATATTCTTTTTAGTGTCACTCCAAAAACGCTGTCCCAATGGTTTACGACTGAAAAGCATCAAGTGATAGAGCAGAACGTTTTTTCCTTCAATGGTAACCCTTATGGAATCACTTGGGCCTCCATAACGATAACCAAGTTCTTTCATCTTTTCACAAAAATAATCCAGGACAAACAAGGCGAAATCCCTATTTCCCGAGGCTATTACCTTTTCCCATTCCTTGCGCCAGTTTTGATCCCCGAAGAATTCATCTATCAATGGGTCATCCGGGTCCAAGTAAATATCCTGGTTTCGGCGAGCGTCATAACCAGTAGGTATTAAAACCAAAAAATCAACATACAGTTCAGACAGTCGTTTGATCGTCTTGAATTTAATGTCGCTGATGCGAAAAGGATCCACTAAGCAAAACGAAAGACAGGAGCTACCCTTACCAAATTTTGGAATTTCTTCCAAGATTGCTTCAACATTCTGGTTGACGTCTCCCGTAATGATTTTGAACTTATCCGCATCACAAACCGCCGAAACCCTCTCGGCCAAAGCCGTGTAACATTCCGGATCTTGTTCACAGAAAATGTATTTATCGAAACGGTGCTCTACCCCCAAAGCTAATAACGGGGAACCGGGTACGATGATTCCCTGTTCCTCAATCTTAGATCGCCCTGCACCTGAAAAAAGATCAATGTAAACCCGGTTGTCCCACTTGGCTTTCATGCTGGTACTGAAAATTTTCAGGTAATAACTGATCGCTTGATACTTCTTCAAAGAATGGTCTTTGATCGACGGCGTTAGTAGGCCGTCATCCGCCAGTTGTGGGATTTCAGATGAATGATTTTCCATTGAACCAATTTCCTTAAATAGGTATACACAAGTATTCTAGCATATAGTGCAGTGCCACCAAAGGCCCTTGGTAGCGTTCATCCTTTTCACCCCGTCCAAACCTGATTTTTGGGGCATACCCTTTGACACTCGTTTTGTGAACGAGGGTCAGGGTGAATTCTGTACCGGTATAGATATCGCCATCTTCACCACTTTCGGGTTATAGGGCTTGGCGCCGCGCGTGTGCCAGTTGGTCTCGACCTTGTCCCATTCGCCTGGATCCACGACAAACAAAACATGGTTCCCCGGAGCGAGGTTTTGCAAAACGCCTTCCAAAGCCTTAGGGCTCTGCGCCATCTGCGGGTTTTGATCTACGCCCCAAACATGGTCGCCCGGCAGAAGGTTCGATTTTTCCACTGGGCTGTTTTGCCATTCCCCTTCCACCCGTCCCCCATCGCCCAACAACACACCTTGGTTCAGGTAAGGCAATCCACTCACGGGTGCGTTCTTCCCCGCTCGGGCGTTTCGAATCCAAAATTCCAAGGCGGATAGCAAATGCTGGCAATCCTCAGCGGTGGCGCATTGAAACACCAAGGGCACCTTCAAACTCGATACCACCAATGAAAGCTGGTAGATCGGGTGGGGCGTTCCTGACAACACCTCAATCTGGCAGGTGTGGATGGCCCTTACTTCTTCCCAATAAAATTCAATCTTGCTGGGCCCGCCTAATGGAAGGCCAAAGGGGTTATCCCCCTGAAAGGTCAAAACCAGGCTCGACATGTTGGGCATGAGTGTCAGTATCTTTTGGGTATCTTTTCCCACCTTCAGGGAATATTTTTCCGAATCCTGCATATCCCCGGTTCGGCGCCCGGCCATGTCGGGGTTGATGCCCTCATCCGGCGTGACGGGAAAATCTTTCACCGTGGAGGGAAGAGGTATGGGGGCTATCTCAGCCTCCAGCATTTCTATTGTCTCGTCGGAAGCCTGCCAAGCATGACTGGGGAGATAGACTTGGACTGGGGTGTTAGAAACTGGTGTTAAAGGCTTTTTATCCCGGGGCCTTATTACCTTTTGGCCCGGGACAACTAAACCCCGCACCTCAGCCTGTTGCTTCGGTGCAAGTGACAGGTCACTCAAGGGTGTTTTTTGCGAGGCCTGATCGACCTTGGAAGCCGCACTCTCTGAATGGGTCCATGGGCTGAAAAGCCGGCCCACAAAACCCTCACCCCAACCAAGCATTCGGCCCGGATGGTGCCAAGCCCAAAGGATCGCCCAAAAGACCAAGAAGGTGAAAGCGAGCTGGATCAACCCGTTCACCCACTTTCCCTCGGCGCAAAGGCGGATGCCCTTTTCCAACATTCGATAGGGCAGTTTCACCAACCATTCCAGGCCCTTTAACAATTGGCTCCCAACCCATTTCAAGAATCTCAGCCATAAGGATTTGGATGCCTTGGCTTTAGAGCCCCCTTTGCCCTTAACGCCCCCCTTTGAACTGGCCTTCGCCTTGCCCTGGGCTTTTACCGTGCCTAAGTCTGAGGCGGCTTTTGTAAGGTGACCGGCCACTGCCGTTAGAACCTTGTGCAGCCCGCCCTGGGCGGGAGTGGGGGCATTGAGGGCGGCTTTGCCGTAATCCTCCGGTTGGTGGCCTTCCTTGATCCACGCCACAAAGGCCTTTACCTTGGCCTCGGTCATCTTATGTTCTATGGCCACGGCCAATGCCCGTCTAACCAAGTCTTGGGTTTCGGGGGGTATGACGGGATAAGGCCATAGCTTTTGGGGTTCCAGCTGGGCTGAAGCCTCAAGCCGAAGCCCGTGACTTGCTTGTCCGGGCTCAATGGGGGTATCAGGAGCCGGGATCCCGACTTTCTTCTTGACCCCAGGCTTTAGGCCTGTTCCAGGGCCCAAACCTGCCAATTGTGCGGCGGCAATCTCGGAAATGCCCTTATTTCCCTTATTTGAATTGCTCGTAATACGAGCAATTGAGGTCAATTCCGGGTTTGAATTGCTCGCAGTGCGAGCAATTAACTCCCTAGCCTCCGAGTTTAAGAGTGGTAAGAGCTTGATTGCCCTATTTACCTTCTCCTCGTCCATCTTTCTTTTGTCCGCGATCTGCCTTTGGGTGAGGTTCGGGTTGGCCTTTATCAGCAGTTCAATGTGCAGGTAATCCCCCCACCAGCCCCTATCCCTGACCTTATTATCCCAATAGAGAAGATCGGCGGCTTCTTCGGGGTTCGGGTTGTGGATAAAGCCATCGATGCTCTCCCATTGAAGCAGTTCTGCGGCCCTGTCCCGCAGTTCCCCGCCATAGATCAAGTAATTGAAATCCCCCAGCTCCCAGGGCTTGCCATCCCCCCTTAGCCGGGGGTCATCGGGATGAAGCTGGGCCCCATTGGCCAGGGGGTTGGCCCTATCGGGACCCACCTGGATGGGGTTCTGGAGCCCCCTTTCGGCCATATCATCCGCCTGATCCTTAATTTCTTGTTCGGTGGGCTTACCGGGGTTGTCCGGATTGCGGCGGAGGTTCTTGCGGGGGATCGGCTGTTTGCCGGGGAAAATTACAGGCAGAAGCTTCAAAACGTCTTCGATAGATACGGGCATACATACCTCCGGCTATAAAAAGGTGAACGGCTGATTTTTCATATTTAATTCAGGCGGAAATAATTTTCCAGAAAATTTGAAGGCGGGGATAAAGAATTTACATTCGGTTTTGATAAAAGAGGCCAAAATCGGACAACTATTAGGCAAAATTTAAGGATGCACACTTTGAATGGGGTAAAATAACATCTCGTCTCGTTATTTTATTTTAGAGGTGTCCTATGCAGAAATTATTCATGTTATTTTTTCTTGTCGGTTTCAGCTATGCCCAAACTATGGTTCTGACCCCATCCTTAACCTCTACCACTTCGCCGGTTACAACCCCGAACATGATTCCCTCCCCAACCTCCCCTGTTCCGGCTTCAAATGTTCCGGGTCAATTGGAATTCGACAAAGGTTTTGAGTTCTTAAATATAAGAGATTTTAAAAACGCGAGGGATTGGTTTGAAAAGGCCAAACAAGCGGGAAACATCGAAGCCGAATATGAAATTTACGTCCTGGATCATTTTCCTGATCATGCCCAATTCGTAGGGACAAACGACATTACCTATATATCTGAAAGTGTTACCAATCAGGATGACGTCAAATCTGGCACCCAGGCGCTTCTGGAAATTACACTCCGGTCCGCCAACCAGGGAAATGTACGGGCTGAGGGACGCCTTTGGGGTTTTTATAGCAGGGATAAGGCCTATCTTGGATATCCCCAAAATATGGCGGAAGGCCTCAAATGGCTTAGAAAAGCCGCGGAACAAGGGGACCCTAGTTCAGAGGACGCGCTTGGTCAATTCTACGAGCAAGGGCCGGAAATTAAGATCCAAACAGGCCTGCCGAAAGACATGGTATTAGCCAGGCATTGGTACGAATTGGCCGCGGCACAGGGGTGGTCGGACGCGAAAACAAAAGTGGCCCAGTTTGACAGCGAAAACGAAGCAGTAACCTGTTGGGGCTTTATCGGAAATCAGCTTACACATGGTTCCGAGACGACTCAGAGACTTGAATTGGAAAAACCTGTCACGTTAGGGAATCCCATCGGAGCCCTTCTTCTGTGCCCCATACAAAAAACAGAGACTTACATGCCCTACGCGAAGATAACGGGCAATATCCATTGGACTGGGTGGCGGCCTATGTTGAAAATCAATTCCGTCGAAATCATCCAGGACCAGGGGAGCCATTTTATTGATCACATAACCGAAGCGTCCCAGTACGTGCCGGATATGGTTCTGGTCATGTTCAAAGAGGACACGCCAGAAAATGTAATGTCAGAAATTCTTTCAAAAATGGGCGATTCCACACCCCTGGCCCAGAGATTACTCAAAAACAATTTTTCTATTAAGCTTAGAAAAGGGATGTCCGTAAAGGATGCCCTTAAAATTTTGCTGAACAACCCCAACGTGGAGTCCGCCGAACCCGACCAAATTAGAAATATTTCTTCTAGTGTGGGCTCATAAAAAAATCATTTTATGGATAATTTTTCCAGGAAAATTCAGGCGGGCTTCATCAAATGCCATCTCTGCAAAAAGGGTGTGAGGTTGATGACCAGCAGATCCCACAGGAACTTCAAAATAAACAGGGCCTGGTGCCAGTAACAAATACAAATAACCAATAGGGTCGCGAAAAGAATCGCAAAAACGCCTTTATAACTTCCTTCTTGATACATTAGTTCTCCAGATTTAATCGCGAATGAATCTTCTCAACCATTTTATCCACTGGCAGGGCAATGTCCACCACAAGGGCTTCCGTCGGTTCTTCCAGGTCATGAAATTGGGTCTCAAGCAACTGGGTTGGAAAAAAATGTCCAGCTCGGGACAAGAGACGTCGATGGACTAAGTCATGATTCCCTTTTAAGTAAATCCACTTCAACTTCTCGTTCGATTCCAAAATGCGCCGGTATTTGGCCTTGAGGGCTGAACAGGCCAAAACAAAAATTGAATTTTGTTTTCTCCATTCTTTCATCTTTTCACTGATCAACTTTAACCAGGGTTCCCGGTCTTCGTCCGTTAAAGCCTCTCCCGTTTTCATCTTCCTCGCATTTTCAACCGGGTGAAAATCATCCCCCTCATAGAAAGGGCAGTTCAAAACTTCCGCCAGCTTTTTCCCCACAGTCGTTTTTCCGCTTCCCGCTACTCCCATCACGATGATCACTTTTAGTACCCTCCGAAATTTTCACCACCAAGGCACCAAGACGCCAAGAAAACCTTCAGTTTTTAAAATCCTTGAATTTGCCTTCCTTGGTGACTTCGTGTCTTGGTGGTAATTATTGGTTTTTTTCATTTTTTTCTTCCTTCGAAGAAAGGGACAGGTAGAAGTCGAGGGTCTTGAGGTGCTTTTCAAAGGTTTGTTGAAGGTATTCCAGGGTGGTCAATAAAACGGAACGGGCCTGGGAAGGCGTCAATTTCAAAAGCGTCGCCCGCGAAAGGGGTAATTCGAGCAGTTTCTTGAGCCATGCCAGGGACTGGGGATTCACTTGAAGCCGGGAAGGACCCACGGGGGAGCAGGAAGCGCAAAGGGCCCCGCCCCGGTGGGGCACCAGATTCGCCTTTTTTCCCTGTAAGGATTCCCCGCATTCGGCGCAATCGGTGAATTCCAACGGGTAGCCCCCTTCCCTTAAAAAACGAAGGTTGAAGGCGGCTAGAAGCTGTTCCCTTTGGGCCGGTTCCTTTTCCCAACCTGCCAACAAGGCTCTCACCCCGTCAAAAAGAACAGGATGGGGTTCCCCCTCCGGCAGGCATCCCAAAAGAATATCGGCCAAAAGCTGAAGAAGGGCGATAGCGGTTAAATCTTTTTTTAAATCAGGGTGCCCGTTAAGAACCTTGGCCTGGGATAGGCTGTAAGAGTCGCCGCGTTTTGCGGGATGCAGCACGAAGGATGATTCGGTGAAAAATTCCAGGGCGGGGGCCATCCGGCTCTTGGGCTTCCTTACCCCCCGGGCGAAGGCCCGGATTCTTCCGCTTTCCTTGGTCATCAAGCGGACCCACTTGTCCGCCTCGCCCGAAGGGCTGGCCGAAAGGACAAAGCCCCGTTCGGTTTTTAAAGGTTTAGACAAAAACAACCCTCTCACCACCACGATACGTCCCCTCCAGGGACCGGCTTGTATCGCACAAAGACACCAAGGAAGGCCAGAAAAAAGATTTGGATTTACGGTGTTCATCAAACAACTTCTTAACGGTGTTCTTGGTGTCTTCGTGTCTTGGTGGTGAAAATATCTTTTTCTTTTGAGTTTTTTTCACGGTTTTAAGATTCAAACTTGAGATTCCCTTTCATCCAGCAGGGCCACCGAGAGGGCGGGAAAATAAAGGGCGCAAAAAACCACAAAAAAGGCCGCCGTGAACAGCATTCCAAAGAAACTCAAGAACCCCACCAAAGGCACCAAAAGCGCCAGTATCAAGAAAATCTGGACCACGATAAAAAGCGCCGCTAGGCCTATCAGGGCCAAAAAGACGCACTTCGTGAAATGCCAGCCCTGGGCAGAGCAGGATTTCCAGCCAAGCGTTAAGGATTCGGCGATGCCTTTGCCGCTTCCCACCCAAGCCTTAACCGCCAGCGAATAGGCCACGATTCCAAAAGCCACGGCAAGGTAAAGGAGGAAAACAGGGATGCTGAAGCAAACCATGATGGCCAAAGAAAGGCCGTCGCTTAAATGCAGGGCATGGATGAATAAACCAACCCCCATCCCAACGACGCGGAAACCCAGGCCGACCCCTAAGGAAATCACGAACAATAGAGCCAGGGTTGCCAGATAGGGGAGGAAACGCCCTAAGGCATCCTTAAAAAATTCTCCGAGGGAAAAACCCTTCCCCTCCCTCTTAAGCCTCCAAAAGGCCCCGTAGATACCGCCATTGACCAGGGCTTCCAAAAACAGCGCCCACAGGCAATAAAAAAACAGGAGACCCAAAAAAATACCAAGCCAGGAAGTATCGGATGTCCCTATGGAATAAAGTTTATTTGTAAATTCCTGGGGATCGTAGCTGTCCGGGTTTTGAATAATATCCCCGAAGGCCTGCCCCATGGCCGCGATGAGCGGCCAACACCCAACCAGAAAAACCACCCCCAGCATGGCCAGGTTCATCAGGGCCGCCAGGGACTGGAGGATCAACAGGGGCCACATTTTCATGCAGGCTTGAAAGGCGTTTTGGAACAGGACAGAGAAGGAAGTTTCCGCGCCCACGGAGGGAGAAGGTGTGGCCGTTGCCTCGGGCGCGGCATTCGGGAGCACCACGCTTTCGACAGAACTTAAGCGGGGTTTGCGACGGGGTGTTCTGGGACGAGACGATTTTCTTACCGTCCGCTTCACTGATTTCGGCATATTGATCTCCGTTGTTAATCTTTCTTTTTAAACCACTGTCCAATCAGGATCCCCATCGCGGACAAGCCAAACACTTCATTGAAATTTGTATTCGGGGTATAAATCACCCGTTTATTTACCTAGTCGCAACTTTAATACGCTCAAAACCTTTTGGCGAGTTAGAACTGGAAGTCGGCTCAAAACCAAAGCGGAAACTTCCTTCATTTGTTCAAACAAAACAGATTCTTCTGAAGTGTCCTTCAATAAAGATGCCGAACTATCCTTCATTGCGTCTTCGACACCATCTTCATCCAATTTACGGTCTTGCTCAGTTTTGTTTTGGCGTTCTCTCTCCTCCTGTTCGCCCATGGAAGAGATACGACTTTGGCTATCCGCATTCGAGGTCCAATCCTCTTTCAATTCATGAACACGATTCAACAATCGGTTAATTTCCTTCAAGCCTTCCCATATCTCTTCCCCCGAAATTCCCGGTATCTTTCGCAAATCGGAAAGAACAAAGTCTTTCACACCTCGATCCAAACCCTTACCCCAATTCCGCATATCGGAAACATCCTCTTTGCCCGAAACAAAACCGATAAATGTATTGCAGGTCTCTTCGCCTACTTGATTAATTATTTTTTTACTTTGTTGGGTCGACATACCACTAATTGTCTTCAAAAAACGGCCATCTCCAAATAATTCGTAACTATTTTTTTGAGTTTCTTCCTCGTTTCTTAAATCGCGAAGACGAGTTATCAATTCCGCCTGGTGGATCTTATAAGTTTTGAATTGTTGGAAGAGAAAATACGAAAGAACAACGAAAAGTAATAGAAAAAGGTAAAAGTTGGCTGAATATTTATTCTTTTTCATACTCGTCCCATTTTTCCTTTAAGTGTCCACGACGGGTCCCTGTCGTGGACAAGGTCTAGGGCGCTAAATCGGATTTCGAAAGTATTTTCCAAGAAATTCCCTAGGGGTAAGGATTTCCACTTCCTTCACTCGCTCCAGGGGACGGATATCTTGGTGGTCTCCCGTGACTAGGACACGGGCCTGGGCATCCACCGCGCATTCCAAAATCCGGTTGTCAGCGTCTTTCCTTTTGATGGTTGTGAAATGGGAGCGGGGCTCGATGAGAACAAATACGGTTTTGAGCCTTCGCCTTAATTCAATGATGCGGTGATGGTCCCACCCGGCTTTTCGGGCCAGGGTATTTTCCAACTCGGCAAGGATATAGGACGAAACGACAGCTTCGATTTTTCCTTCCCGGGCCAATTCCAAGACTTTTAAGGGAGGGCTATCTTTTCCAAATGCCAGCGCGGAAAACAATACGTTGGTATCGACAACCACCCGTAATGGTTTACTTTCTGGCATCGTCAATCAGCTGTTCAACGTCCTCCGCCGTCCTGATTCCCATTTGGGCGGCCTTGCCTCGACCGTAAGAGACCAATTCCTGCCAATCCGCCTCCTCTTTTTGATAACGCCTGAGCGCGTCCCGGAGCAACTCGGAGCGAGTCATTCCCTTTACCTTTGCCAGCCGGTCCATTTCACTGTAAACCTTTGGCGGGAGGGATATGGTTGTTGTTTTGCTGGTTCTTCCCGTGGCCATATTTTTATCCTGTATTACTAAGTGTTACAATAAGCTTAATCCCAGAATACTTCGAATTCAATCCCGCAATTCATTGAGAAACGGCCAAAATGAAAATCTGGGCTATTATCGGGCTTTCACCTGTCCACGATGGGTCCCCGTCGTGGACAACCTTTTATTTTTTAAGTCTATTCTTTTTCCAAATCCATTTCTAATTCTTTGAAAATAAGGTAAAGCTTATGGCTTTCCTCTTTCAGTTTTTCATTAATTTCAGTTCCGATTTGTCCATATTTTCGCGGATCAAACCAACAATCTAAAAGAAGACTACCCATACCGCCTATCAGAGACTTCTTTAGAAAAGTTATTTGTTTCTTGGAAAGTGGGCCTTCTTGCACCTCGATTAAAGAAGCGATGGCATTAAGTTCTCCCCAGCGTACTAGGGCATAAGGGTCCGGAACTAAGTCATTAATTTTTCCAGGAACGTCTTTATCCAAATATAAAATTTCAAACTTATCACGTGTAAGAGGTTTAAAAACTTCAGCTGTGATCCTAAGTTGTTCAACAAATTTTTGTTTATTCATAATTAAATACCCACCTCAATATCTGTCCACGACGGGTCCCCGTCGTGGACATCTAATTCCAATTAGATTTTTTTCGTTTCATGTCAAATAATAACCTTAAAAATAATTTACCTATTTTTGATAAAACAAAAATTGCCACAATACTAACAAAAACACTAATTATTCTAATTGTCCATACAATGCTTTCTGGAATAACACCCGCAAAAGATTGGCGGTGAGTTATCACGAAAACTGTGAAAAACCCGTCGAATAAATAAAAAATGGCGAAAGCGCAGACCAAAAAAAAGATGAGCAAAGCATCAGACCATTTTTTACGAAATTTATTTACTGGATCATCGTCAAAAGTATCAGGCATCTTTAATCCTAAGTTTTGTTTCTCTCTCAATTTATCTTCATTTTCTTTGTCCACGAAGGGTCCCCGTCGCGGACAACATTAAATCCAATTTACTTTATTTGGGCCCTCAGGTTTAGGCGGATTCTTTTTCCGCAATTCATCCTGCTTTTTGACGATTTTAATAACCCAATAAAACCAATTTATTAAAAATAGTGCTAACCAAAAAAGCCTCAAATTAGACACAGCATCTTGGGTATCCTGTTTTAATATCGAATGAACACAAAAGCTGGAAAGCGGGAAAAAGATAAACATTATTCCTGTCAAGGTGAACAAACCGCCAAATGCCCAAACCGCGCCTTCGTATTTCGATAAATTAGAAAATGCAAATTTAAAATATATCGTTGCTAATCCCGAAAGAAGAACCCCGCCTGATAATCCCCAAAATATAAATTCACCCATTCTTTTCATCCTTCAAACCCATAATTTGTTGTCCACGAAGGGTCCCTGTCGTGAACAACATTTCCCGACCAACTCTTTAACTTTTATGGCAAACAATGAAATCCATGTTCTCCAAAATGCTTGTCAAAGGTGTGAACGTTCTTGACCCCGTTTCGCCGCATAACTTCAAAGCTGACGCAATCCACGAGGCTCAAATTCCTTCGTTTGGCGGTCAGAACGGCGGCAAGTCCCGCCTCATGGTAGTTCTCATCGACCCATTCCAATGATAGAAGCGGTACCACATCCCTTTGAAAATCGGCCACGGCTTCCAAACCCAAACGGTTTTGGATTAGGGAGAACGTCTCTAAAAGGGTGTAATTAGTGGTCACCAAGGCGGCATCCGACTCCAGCAGGGATTTCCAAGCTTGATCGGCTTTTTCGTGGAAGCGGTCTTCTTTTGTCAAAAGTGCGATAAAAAAGGAAGTATCAATGAAAGAGGTCACTTGGCGTAGTCATCCGCCAGGTACTTGTCGTGATGGATGGAAAGATCGGTGTGCTTGGAATGAAATTTCCCGGAAATGGCGATGGCGCGTTTCCGCCGCTCCTCAGGGCTGATGATTCCATTCTTTAAAAATAATTCAACCCCCTGCCGGATGGCCTCCGCCATGGATATATGACGTTCCTTGGCGATTTTTTTCAATGAAGTGGTTTGCTTTTGGGTTAATTGAATTTGGGTGCGAACCACGGACCCCTCCCGAGTGATAACACTTACAGCATTACGATAACACTAAAGACTAATCTTGAAGCGAGAAAATCGGGGCCACATTCTCATGCAGGCTTGGAAGGCGTTTTGGAACAGGGTGGAGAAAGAAGTTTCCGCGCCAACGGACGAGGAAGGCGCGACCGGTGTCTCGGGCGCAGCATTCGGGAGCACCACGCTTTCGACGGAGGCCGGTACGCTTTTGCGGCGCGGGGCCCTGCGGGGGGAAGCAGTTTTCCTGGTTCTTTTGACCGGCTTCGGCATGTGTATCTCCGTTGTTAATCTTTCTTTTTATGGACAACCATTACTTAAATTTCATTGTCCACGATGGATCCCAATCATGGACAAGGCTATCTTTCAAATCCAGGGATTGAAAAGCTTCAACCTTGAAAATGAAAAGTCATGGGTATTGCGGGTGACCAGGGTGAGATTGTGGGTAATTGCTGTTGCCGCGATAAACGCGTCCACCGTCGGCAATGGGCGATTGGCCTGTGCTTCCAAAAGTCCCCAAGCTTCGGCTACCTTGATATCCACTGGCAATATTCTTTCTTCAAATTGAATTGGGACGTCTTTCTCAAGGAATTGAATAAGCTTGGTTTTCCGGGAACCATGTTCCATTTTCTCAATTCCTTTTCGGATTTCCCCCACGGTCAAAACGCTCAAATAAAGCGATCCTTGGTCCGCATCCTTCAGCCAACTTGACACCTTGGGTTCCGGATGTTTCTTGAAGAGTTCGGAAAGGACGTTGGTGTCCAAAAGGTATTTCAAAACTTCACCTTTCGCGAGACGGATTTATTCCTTTGAAAATTCAAATCCAATCCGCGAAAAGGAGAATGCCTAAAAAACTCAACTAGGTTGGGTTTGGTTTTTCTCAGGCGCTCGTAGTCCTTTTTGGAAATCACAACGGCCTCTTCACGACCGTGTAATGTGATGGACTGCGGACCATTGTTTTTCACTGTTCGAATCAGTTCGCTGAACCTGGCCTTGGCGGTTTGCAGTTGCCACGAAGTCATCGGTTGCCCCCGTTGAAATATTTATGACTATTCTGACTAGATTCTATATAGGACGAAACGCTTTGTCAATTTTCCATTGTCCGCGCCGGGGACCCCCTCGCGGACAACAGATCCCGACCCACTCTTTAACTTTTATGGCAAACAATGAAATCCATGTTCTCCAAAATGCTTGTCAAAGGTGTGGACGTTCTTGACCCCGTTTCGCCTCATCACCTCAAAGTTGACGCAATTCACGAGGCTTAAATTCCTTCGTTTGGCGGTCAGAACGGCGGCAAGTCCCGCCTCATGGTAGTTCTCATCGACCCATTCCAATGATAGAAGCGGCACCAGTGGTTAATTGGTTTTGATATAGATTTTAGCGGTAATTATTGAACTGGAGGGGAACCTTGATCTCCTGGGCGCTCCGAAGCAACTGCATCACCCCTTGAAGATCGTCCTTGTCCTTACCTGAAACCCTTACCTTCTCATCCACGATGGATACCTGCACCTTGAGCTTAGAATCCTTGACCCGCTTCACGATATCCTTGCAGGCCTCCATGGGCATTCCGCTGACGATCTTGACCTTCTGGTTAACCGTGCCGCTGAAGGCCGATTCGGCCTTTTGGTAATCCATGGCCTTGGGGGAGATGTTGCGCTTGATGAGTTTGCCGTTTAATACGTCCACCACCGCTTTGAGGCGGGAATCATTATCAGAAACGATTTCCAATTCTTTGGTGGCCTTGTTGAGGGTGATCTTGCTGATGCTTCCCTTGAAATCGTAGCGCTGGGTAATTTCTTTCATCGCTTGGTTGACGGCGTTGTCCACTTCCTGCAGGTCCACCTCGGAAACCACGTCAAAGGAGTATTGATCAGCCATAGGTCACCTCCCAAATTATTAAAAAAGCAAATTAACCACCAAGGCACAAAGACACCAAGTTAAACCTGGGATTTTAAACCCTAATCATTAATCTTTGTCTTTCTTGGTGACTTGGTGTCTTGGTGGTGAAAAAGGTTTTTATCCTTGCGCCCCCGGTTTTTCAGTCACCGTCGCTGACATCCTTATCCGCTGAGGTTTGGGCTCCCTGGGGAAGGGTGATCTCCACAACCTGTCCGGTAACGCCCAAAACGCCCAGGGGCTTGCCGTTGAGCTGGATATCCACGCCCCCGGCATTTCCGATGCGAAGCTTGAAATATTTTGTGGCCTGGAAAACCCTGGTATCTCCCTGGGCCATATCCAAGGCTTGGCTGGTTGTGCTGTCATCCAAGGTGACCAAGACCCAAGCCTTGTCCAAAGCCTTGATGGTTAGGTGTTGGTAAGGATCTTTCGTTTTGGAAGCATCGTTCGGGGATTCCGCCTCGGCTAGCTCAGAGGCCGCCGACTGGACCAGCGGGGACGCGTTGGGGGTATCGGAAGTCGACGCGCTTTTGAAAACAGGCCAATGAAACTTGGCGAAGAGAGATTGTCCCTTTTCCCATCCCAGCCAGCAGACTCCAAAAAAACAAAGAACCAAAACGACCTGGCCCACAAAGGAATAAAAGGATCTCCACTTAACCCTCCGTCGCCCGGTTCCGGACCGGGATGGCATGGGCTCGTGCAGTTCGGGTAAATCCTCCCCAAGTTCCACATCGGCATTTGCTTGAACCGCGTCCAACCGCTGAATGACCGCGGGCCGGGGGCCCAAAAAGGGGTTCCGTTTTTCCATCTCGGCTTCGGCGTTCATGGGCTCGATCTTGACCTGCACCTCGGGCACTTGGGCCTTGAATTCCTGGGTCATCTTCTTTTCGTCCAGCCCCACCACTTTGCAATAGGCCCTAATAAAACCTTTGGCGTAGGTTTGGGAAGGAAAAACCTCGTAATGGTCTTCTTCCAAAGATTCCAGGTACTTCACGGGAATGCGGGTTTTTTGGGAAATGGTTTCCAGCGAAATCTTTTTGGATTCCCTGGCCGACTTCAGGTCTGATCCGACGCTCATTGGAAAATGTCTCCTTCTACAACCTGCGCGGTTTTGGGGGGTGTGAATTCAAAAATTTCATCCTTGAGGCCTTTATTCAGGGTGAGCTGGGAAAACCTTGCCTTGTTGATCATGGCGGGGGTTGTGATTTCAACCTGGGAGGGCCACCAGTCTTTTTTTCGAATCGTAACCTTCATATGGTCAAAGCCGGACTGGTCTTTATCGAGAGGTGTGAAATCCAGCACCACTTCGTCACCGTTTTCCGAGGCGATCTTGACCTTGCTGATTGTGATGTATTGTTTGAGCTGTTGGCCGACTCCCAGATAAACGGGCTTGGCATCCTTGCCCTTGACCCCCTTTTGGACATAGACCATCTTTTCAGAGGGCTGGTACATCTGGGAACCTTTGGCCCCAACGTAAAGAAATTGTTCTTCCGGCTTGGTGTAGTGGACAAAAATCTTGTCCGGGGACTTGGTAAAGACCTTGCCTTCGTAATTCTGGGTTTGGCCCGAGAGGGAGTCTTTCATTTCCATCCGCAGGTCCATCTGGGAATCCAGGGCCGCCAATTGGGCCGCCTCCACCAGGTCCGAAATATCCCCTACGGTGAGGGGCTTTTTATCTTCCGCTTGGGCCGAACCCAGGAAACCCAATAGGATTCCGGATAGAAGAAAAATAATCCCCAAAGGGCGGGCGGCAGTCCAAAACCTTTTATTCGGGTTCATATCAATCCAGCTTTTCATTGATTTCCTCATCTTCCGTCATCGGCCCTTCGTTTCCATTCATCGTTTGGACGAGGATCTTTCGGGGTTTGTTTCCATCGGCGGGGCCCACGATGCCCCTCACCTGCATGTCATCCAAAAGCCGGGCCGCGCGCCCGTAGCCTATTTTAAGCCGTCTTTGAAGCAGGGAGGTGGAGGCCTGCTTGGCCCTCATGACAATTTCCACCGCGTCGTCGTACAGCTCGTCCTCGCTGTCCTCGGTCACCAGATCCTTGTTCTTGGCGGGGCTTAAATCGGCCGAAAACAGGGGACCCCCTTGGGAAGTCCAGAAATCCACCAAACGCTCAATTTCCTCCATCGTAACGAAGGCACCCTGGAGCCGCAAGGGTTTGGGGGCGCCGGAAGCCAGGTAGAGCATATCCCCGCGGCCCAAAAGCGCCTCGGCACCGTTCATGTCGAGGATGGTGCGGGAATCGGTCTTGGAAAAAACCTGGAAGGCGATGCGGGAAGGGAAATTGGCCTTGATGATGCCCGTGATCACTTCAACGGAAGGACGCTGGGTTGCCAGCACCAAGTGGATGCCGACCGCCCGGGCCATCTGAGCCAGGCGGGTGATGGAATCTTCCACCTGGTCCTTCGCGGTCATCATCAGGTCCGCCAGCTCGTCCACCAGCACCACGATGTAATACATCGGAAGCTTGTCCTTTTCCCCCGCTTCCCGCTTTGCCGCCATCTTCTGGTTGAAGGTGTCGATGTCGCGGGCGCCCACGTGGGCCAGCTGTTGGTAGCGGTCTTCCATTTCCCTCACCAGCCACTTGAGAGCCAAATGGGCTTCCTTGGGATCATTCACCACCGGCAGGGCCAGGTGGGGCAGGCCCTTGTAGATGGTCATCTCGACCCTCTTGGGGTCGACCAACACCATGCGCAATTCTTCCGGGGTGTACTTGAAGATCAAACTGGCGATGAAGGTATTGACGCACACGCTCTTGCCCGAACCGGTCGACCCCGCTACCAGTACGTGGGGCATTTCCTTGATGCTGGCGAAGATGCCGTCCCCGGCGATGTCCTTGCCCAGTGCCACCAAGAGTTTCTTGCCGGACGAGATGAATTTGTCCTCGGCCATAAGTTCCTTCAGGGTCACGATCCGCCCGCTGGCGTTGGGCACCTCCACTCCCACGGTCGCCTTGCCGGGGATGGGCGCGACAATGCGCAGGTGGCCGCATTTCAAAGACAGGGCCAGATCGTCGGACAGGGAGACGATACTGGTGATCTTCACCCCGGCGGCGGGCTGGAGTTCGTATTGGGTCACGGTAGGCCCGGGATTGACCCCCACCACCTTGGCTTCCACCCCGAAATTGGCCAGGGTTTGCATGAGGGTGCGGCTGACGGCCTCATAATCATCGACCACCTTTTCCCTGGAGTCCTCGAGGGTCTTGAGGATATGCACCGTCGGCAGCTGCCATTGGCGGATGATCCGCTTGGGGGTTTCTTCTTCTGGTTCTTCTTCCTCATCCGCCATCTCGATGCTGGCGGCTTCCATTTTTTGCTTGGTGGTCATGGAATTGCCGGTGGCACCCTTGGCCTCGGCGAGGGCCGCCGAAACCATATCCTCTTCTTCCGGGAGATCCGATGTTAAAGCGGGTTTTTCTTCGATTTCTTCGGCAACACCGGTGAAAAGAATGGGAGCGGGTTTGGAGGGCTGGGGTTTGACGACAGCTGTTGCCGGTCTTTCGGGGGCAGAGGCGTGTGTGTGGTTTTTCTGGAGCTTTTCACGGGCCGCTTCCGCCACCGACTTGGTTTCCTGGCGCGTTCGATAATCCTGATAGGCTTTTTGCAGGCGTTCCTTAAGGATGGTCACCGCCTCAAACCCGTGTTCCTCAAGGAACTTGCCGCCCCTTTGGAACCCTTCCCCGACTCTCTTGGCGGCTGTGACCAAGTGTTCCTCTTTTTCCAAAAACCAGGCCGAGAGGACCAAAGTCATCAAGCAAATCACCACGGTGCCAAACCGGGTGAGAACCGATTCCATCCGGTCTCCCACTTGGATTCCCAGCAAACCCGACCATTCCACGCCTTCCCGCATTTGGGAGGGGGAAAACATCTGCACGCCGTGAAAAAAGACCCGCATCAGGACGCAGGTGGAGAGGATGCCCAGGAAGAGGCCCAACAACTTTAACCCAGGTTTGGTGAAGGGAGCGTCTTCATACCTGGAATAGGCGAACCGGAAAAGCACCAGGGGGAAAACCCAGGCGCAAAGCCCGAACCCCGCGTAGAGGAAATAAGCCACATAGGAGCCGGGCATTCCCAGCAGGTTGGGCTTGTCGGCGGTGGGTACCAGCGCCAAAAGCAGAAGAATCCCAAAACAAGCGACAAGAAAAACCACCAGGAAATGGTGGCGTTCGTTTTTGGCCATCAGGTCCTCAAGGGGGGTGTGGAATCACCCCAAAAATTTAGTGTTTGCCGGGGATAGAAGAAAAAACACATGCTGGAAATAAAGTATAACTGAGGCTTAAGGACCTTTTGAAGCAAATACTTGGTTTAATGGTTCTTTCCAAACAAAAATTTTCACCACCAAGACACATGCCGACCTTCCATTAAGACTTTTGAAGAGGTCGGTATAGTCCTGGATCCCTTAGCCCAAACGGCTAAGGAGGACAAAGACACCAAGAAAACCCAAAGGTATTAAATCTAAAATCTCTGCGCTGTTCTTACTTGGTGACTTGGTGCCTTGGTGGTTATACAGACTTTGCCTATCTTGGTCATTGGATTTTATGATAAAAAGGTGGGCCCCAAATCTGACCCTAGGCGGAACAATGTTCACCTTTTTCTTCCATGTCGCATTCAACGTTGTGCTTCCCATTTTTCTGGTCATGGGCCTGGGCTACGGCCTGGCGAAAAAATTCACTCTCGATTTGAACACCCTTTCCAAACTGAACTTTTATGTCTTCATACCGGTTTATATGTTTTACAGCCTCCTTTGGTTCAAGCCCAACTCCCAGGACATGGTCGAGTCGGTCGGCTTCAATGTTCTTTTCGTGGGCCTTTCCTTCGCCGCCATGGCTTTGATCGCGAAGGTCCTGCGCTTCCAACCCTCCCTGGTTCCCATGTCGCTGCTCACTTCCGTGATCTTCAACTCGGCCAATTACGGCATCCCCGTGGTCCAGCAGGCTTTTCAGGGCGAGGCTATTCCCATTCAAATCGTCACCATTACCGTCATGAATGTTTTGACCTATACGGCGGGAGTCTTGATCACGGGAGGTTGGGGAGAATGGCGGGAGGGGCTCAAGACCATCCTCAAATTACCCATCCTTTACGCCCTTTTCGGCGCATTGATCTTGCGGGCCCTGACACTTCCCCTGCCGGACGCCTTAATGTCTTCCCTCAAGTGGACCTCGGATGGAATGTTGGCCATCGCTTTGTTGACCCTGGGGGCCCAGTTGGCCCAAGGCGGGCTTTCGTTAAAACATCCCAAGGAACTATGGGTGACGGTGGCAGGACGCCTCATCTTGGGGCCGATTTTGGCTCTATTAATTTTAAAAGTTCTGGGAATCACCGGCCTGGCGGCCAAGGTGCTTTTCGTTTCCAGCGCCTTCCCCACCGCGGTGATCACCGTGATGTTCGGCATCGAATATAAAAAGTCCCCCCTATTCGCGGCCGATGTGGTGTTCCTCACCACCCTGCTATCCGCTGGCAGCGTAACCCTCGCCATCGGATTGGCCAATTACTTGTTTTGAGGAGTTCCATGAAACGGCCTCCCAATCCTTTCAACAGCAAGCACCAAAAGCTCCTTAAAAACCCGGCCTATAAAAACATGATCAATCCTTACGAAAGCAAATACCCCCAAACAAATGCCGCGCGAAAAAAACCAATCCCCGGGCTTTACGGACACAAGGAAAAATCCAAATGATCTTTCCGCAAAAAAACACTTTCCGGCAGACTCAAGACCTTTCAGGACTTTGGGAATTCAAACTGGACCCCAAGGGAGAGGGAAAACAAAAGAAGTGGTACCTCGGCCTCAAAAAAACAAGAAAGATCACCGTTCCTTCCAGCTGGGACAACCAGTTCGAAGATACCCGAAATTATTTGGGTGACGCCTGGTACCAACTGCGGTTCAACCCCTCTCTCAAGGGCGCCCGGCAATTCATTCGATTCGGTTCCGTAAATTATCTGGGCGAGGTTTGGCTCAATGGCCGCCGCTTGGGAGCGCACGAGGGCGGACATCTGCCTTTTGTATTTGAAATCACCCAACACCTGAAAAAAAGCGGGAACCTTGTGGCGGTTCGGGTGAACGGCTCCCTGGCCCCCGACCGGGTTCCCCCGGGAAAGGTTCCTTTCGATCCCCGGGACGCCTTCGCCAACAACTTCAACCCGCCCGCTTCTTTCGACTTTTTTCCCTTTTGCGGCATTCAGCGTCCCGTTCAACTCTTTAGCTTGCCGATGAAATCCATTCAAGATGTGACCGTTACCACCGACATTGAGGGAAAAACGGGAAGGGTCCGGGTTGCGGCAGAAACCCAATCCTCAGCCGGGCTTTCTTACCGGATTTCGTTAAAAGGTTTTGGATGGGAGACCCGTTCGGGAGGACCCCTCAAATCCAACCATATCGAAACCCTTTTATCCGTTCCGAACGCCAAACTTTGGGCGCCCGGCTCGCCCAACCTCTACCGCCTCCAGGTGGATTTGTTGAATGGGAACAAAACAGTCGATCGAATCGATCTTCCCGTCGGTGTTCGCACGATCAAAGTAAAGGGAAGCCAATTGCTCCTGAACGGAAAGCCGGTTTTTCTTAAAGGTTTTGGCCGCCATGAGGACAATCCTAAAACCGGACGTTATCTGCCCCCTGCTGTCATGAAAAAGGACTACCAAAATTTAAAGTGGATCGGCGCTAACTCCTTTAGAACCAGTCACTACCCCTATTCGGACGAAGACATGGATATGGCCGACCAGCTGGGTTTCCTCGTCATTGATGAAACTCCCGCCGTGGGGCTCTTTTTTCATGCAAAGGGATTTAAAAAGCGCCTTCAGCTTTGCCGTCAATTCACCCAAGAGCTTATCGATAGGGACAAGAACCACCCCAGCGTGATTCTGTGGAGCATCGCCAACGAGCCCCATTCCAAAAGACCTTCGGCCGTTCCCTTTTTCAAAAACCTCATTCAATTGGCCCGAAAACTGGATAAAACCCGCCCCCTCACCCTGGCCAGCTACCTGGGAACCGAGGAAGAATCCTTCCGATTTTTGGATGTGGTTTGTGTAAACCGTTATTTCGGATGGTATAGCGAACCGGGAGATCTGAATTCGGCTATTCCCAAATTGTCCAAAGACTTGGACTCTATTTATCGCAAGTTTAGGAAACCCGTGATCATGACCGAATTCGGGGCCGACGCCATACCCGGAAGCCATGCCGACCCGCCCGAGATGTTTTCAGAGGAATACCAGGCTGAAATGGTGGAGCGATATTGGAAAGTCTTGAAGAAGAAACCCTATGTGGGCGGCGCCCAGGTCTGGAACTTGAACGACTTCAGGACCGCCCAAGCCACCCACCGGCCCAACGGAATGAACTATAAGGGATTCTTTACCCGGGACCGCAAACCCAAACTGGCGGCCCATACCTTGAAGAGGCTTTGGAGAAGCCCTTCATCCGGTAAATGAATCAGAAATTTTAAAAATCTTGAACCGGGTCTACCCACCAGTCTTATTAAAGGTATTTCATAACGGTCGCCTGCCAGTTGGCACTTCCATCAAAAAAGGCAACATAAGTTTTCCCATTACTAACAAAAAGCGACGGGAAATTAGCCCCACCCTGTGTAAGAGCTCCACCACCAAGAGCGAACCAGGCGCTCCCATTGAATTGCATTACCACTAGTTGATTATTTGAATTGATGTAGGCCAGGCTGGGGATGCCGTTGTATACAAAGAAAGAGGAGTTTCCAAAACCAATCGAGGTGGAAGTGAAACCTGGGATTCCGACCGTAACCCATGAGGTTCCAGTCCATTTCATAACGGTGGCGTTGCCGCCATGTGCGGGATCGCTGAAGGCGACGAAAGGAACCCCATTGGAAGTTGAAAGGTAAAGAGCCACATCCTGGGTTGTCGCGAAGCCGGGGGTTCCAAGGTTGCTCCAGGTGCCCCCATTGAAGCTCATGACCGTGATGTTTCCAGAGGCGTCGGTATAGGCCACGCAGGTCATGCCGTTGGCGGCGCTGATCGCCGGGAAATAGGGAGGCGGGGTGAAATCCGGATTTCCCACAACAGCGCAGGAGCCTCCCTGGCACATTGTGACGGTGCCAGCGAAGCTGCTCATGGCGTCCCCGCTAAATTCGAGGAGTGCCCCGTTAAAAAAAGTGTAGGGCGGCTCGGACCCCTCGTAAAAACCGCCCACGGGCGTCTGGGACAATCCCTGCCAACCGCTTCCAGAGGTATAGTCCGCGAGAAATAGATCAACGCCGTTGGAGGAAAAATACTCAACATAGGGGATGCCGTTATTAACGAACATTTGCGGCACGATATCAGTGGGATAGCAAAAGCCGAAATCGGGGCTGCCCACGTTTCCCCAGCTGGTTCCATTGAATTTTTCCACGGTGATGGAAACCCCATTGTCGGCCAAAGCCAGGTAGGGGGTGGTGTTATCCACAAAGAGCGATAGAAAGGAATTCGCGGGGCCGGAAAGTGACGTAAGGCCCTTTTGACCCACGACCGACCAGTTCGCGGCGGAAGGCAATGGATTAGTTGGAAAAATGCCCCGACAGCCCCAGATACCAAGAACCATCCCGCCGATGATGACCGCGTATATCCAAGATGATTTTTTCCACGGCATGCGGGTTCCCTTAGCGGAAAGTCGGTTCATTCCAAACCCTTAATGATTCCAAAAAGAGTTTATCACAGGGTCTTTTGCCGCCAGGGAACCTTCATTTTAAAACCGGGTAATGGCCAAGCAGGACACGCCCAATCTATTCTCAACTCCCAGAAAGAGGGTCATTCACCCGGCCCATGAACAGCACAGTGTTCGAGGCGTTATCCACGATCATGAAGATGAAAGGATGGTCCGCCACGAAGGGGATTGGGGGCGGCGGAATAAAAACCGCCTGGCAATTATTGCAACCTATTACGACCCCGGTCGCTGCGGCGGCGGTCGTTCCCTTTTCCGACACATCCACGTAGGCCTGGTGAACCACGTCCGTGATGTACAAATTATTCGTCCCGTCGATATTCCAGAAATTGGCGCCCATCATGGTCGTGGGACCAGGCGGGGTGAAGGCCAAGCTCATTCCCATGGAAGAAAGGGTATTGCTCAAATCATAGCTGGTCTTGAAGGTGAATTTCGGCAGGGCCAAATCCACCCGCGACACAGCTGTAGCGGAGGTCATGAGGGCCGAGTTAGCCGCAAGCCAGCTGTTGATGTTGTTCCCTGTCATGGCGCCCTCCAGGGCCGGCATGCCCCCTTCCGGTGGAAGGAATACGTACATGGAAGACTCACCATTCGTGTAGGGAATGGCCAGCACACTGGCTGCCCCGTTGAAACTTCCCACGTTCGCGTTAAAAGTGATGTGCATCATGCTAACCGGCTCGGTGGTAGAGGTGGTGAGATTGAAAATCTGTTGGTTTGTATTGGTGACCGGGAATTGGTATTGCCAGTCGCCCTTGAAATAAATAGCGTTGGTCAGCACCAGTTTTGTGTTGGAAGGGAGGGAAGAAAAAAGATCCGGAATAAACCCCGCCGTCTCCTGTGAAACCGCGCCGTTGATGGTCTGTAAGGCCGCCGTGGGGTTATTCACGAAATCCACATTGGTAACGCCCGCGTCATAATAGGTTTGAACGGTGTTGATATAAGCCTGTTGAAAGGGAAAACCCACCTGAAGCCACATGTTATCGGCCGTATCTAAGGTATAGGACTTGCCTGGAGCGTTGATTTCGTTGATCAGGGACTGGAAACCCGTCAACCTCGTCGTGGTGTTGGGGTTTAGGTTTAGGACATTCTGCATCTGGACCTGGGTGTTGCCGACCGCGCCTTCTTGGGCCATGGCTAGACAGGTGATAATGCTGAAGGGTGAAAAAAAGATATTGCCGGATTGATTCTGATAAAAGTTATAAAGGCCGCAACCCAGCATATCGGTGGCTTGCGGAGGGGTATAAACCGCGGCGTTACTGGGAATGGGGGTGGAAACAGGACCGATGGGGCTGTTGGATAGCGGAGAAAGGGTGGTTTGAACCCGGCTGCATCCCGCGCCTCCCAAAAGGGTGAAAGTCGCCAAAACGAAACACATACCCAGCAAAAAATATTTTTTCATGATGCTTTACTCCAAAAAACGATTTATCCCATTCATTCAGTCTCAGGAGGATTTCAATGTGTAGTGATCAAAAGGGTTCTTTATTCCATGGCGGAAACAGAAAGGGGATAGTTACCCATTCAAAATCAGGCTTATCGAGAAACCAACGTTTTCAGGCGATCCCCCCTTCAGAACAACCTTTTAGGTTTATGAAAATATTTCAACGAGGGGAATAGGTGTGTAGTGATTATCAAAACCGGTTTATTCCCGTCCGAAATGGAATTTTTTATCAATGGGACTTTCCCGCCCTATTCGCATAGGCAGGCGGTAAAATGAACCGATTCGAGAATAGAACTATAAATTATTAACCGATCATTTTTGTTTCCCAAAGGTCTTCGCCTCCCATGAATCAACATTTTCCAATTAAACATTTTTCCCGCTTCCTAATCTTGATCACCGCACTTTTTTTAGCCGTTTCCCCCGTCCCGGCCGTACAAACACCCCCCGATGGAGGTTGTTTCGTCTACCCCTCTCCGGCCTCCGGAAATCTGGCTTGGGTGGTTTACAACCTATCGGATAGCGGAACCGCCGCCATCTATATTTACAACGAGGCGGGAGACCTCATCACCCAGGAACAGGCTTCCAACTCCTCCGGCCTTCAACAGACACCCTTCGATCTCACCCATTACCAAAGCGGGGTTTATATATGCCGTGTGGTTCTTACCCTGGATTCAGGCGGCACCCAAGCGCTTAAACTTTTCAAGTTTATCGTTATCAAATGAGGGACAGCGTCCGCAAACAATTTCGAATCTGTCTCTTTCTAGCAATAGCGGAAATCTTGTTGTGCCATTCCTCTTTTGGCCAAACGGTTTACACCACCGCCCTATCTACCAATCCCCTGGAAAATCTGGGCCATTCACCCCGAGCTTCGGCCATGGGAAACGCCTTCACGGCGATGGACGGCGACGCGGCCTGCCTTTTTTACAATCCCGCAGGATTGAACAACCTGTCGGAAACCCAATTATCCCTGGTTCACCAATCCTGGATTGCAGGGATGTCGCAGGAAACCATGCTGGCGGGGGTTCCCACGGGATCCTTCGGGGCCTTTGCCGCAGGCGTCAATTACCTTAGCTACGGCATCCTGGATGGCTATGACGCCACCGGTACCTCTACTTCCCCGCTGATCCCCTTTAGAGGCTCGCTCTCCTTGGGATGGGGCGGCCCAATGACCCGCAGTCTTTCGCTGGGGCTTGCCGCCCGCGGCCTTATTCAATCGCTCACGGCTTCCAACTCCAGTTTTTCCTCTTCCGTGCAAGCCGGCGCGCTTTGGACCTTTCCGCCCAATTTAAGACTTGGCGTGACTTACGATTTTTTGAATAACAATAACTCGTCCAAGTTCGGCGTCTTGACGCTCGGCATTTCCGGTTCCGTTCCCATCTTTTTTAAAATTCCTACCCTATTGCTTGCCAACTATACCCTTCCCCTTTATTCCGTTTCCGAAATTCAATTTGGCGCGGAACAACACTTTCTCAATATCCTCTGCGCCCGTTTAGGCTACCAATGGGAAATTGACGATAACCAGATTACCGGCTTCAGGGGATTCACCGCCGGATTGGGATTCGAAATGGGGGATTTCTCTCTTGATTACAGTTACGTTCCCGACGGTGATCTGGGCGACTCCCAGATGGTCGGCCTCAGCTATCGTTTCCCCGGAGAAAAACCGGCCCTCCATGCCACTTCCCTCACGCCCCTTCCCCCAGCCTCCACCCCGACTCCCTCATCCCAGCTCAACTTTAACCCACCGGCCCAAGTGTCCCCCGCAGACAAGGTGGTTAGGGTAGAAACCCGCTTCCAGATACCCGATACGGACAGCGCCCCCGCTTCGGAAGCCTACACCCCGGAACTCCGAAAAAATCTGGCGGCGGCGGGTATTAAGGTCGAGCAAAACCCAAAGGATTTTCAGGCCTGGATGGATCTGGGCAACCTCTATTGGCGTTTGGGCCAGGCGGATTACACCGTACAATGTTTCCAGGAAGCCCTTCATTTACAGCCTGAAAACGGGGCTTTAAAGGCCTGGTTGGACCATTATTTGAAGCTCCACCCCGGCAGGGAATAAACCTTTTTCCTGAACACTATACCTGCGAGGAAGTAATGCCCGACGAAAGGGAGCTGGTAAAAAAAATACTCGCGGGCAATGTGGAGGTGCAGACTTTTTTCTACCGGGAAAACGCCCGGCGCCTCTTCCACATCTGCATCCACTTCCTGGGCCCGGAGGACGACGAGGCGGATGACATCGTCCAGCAAACCTTCCTCATCGCGCTGGAAAAACTGGGGACCTTCGAGTTCCGGTCGAGCCTCTACACCTGGCTTTCCAACATCTGCGCGAACCTTTGCTACGAAAGGCTGAGGCGTAAAAAAAAGGTCCTGGCTTCCCTGGAAGAAGAGTTGGAACAGCTGATGGTCCCGCCCCCCGGCACCACGCCGGATACGGAGATAGACGAGGATGAAAAAAAGGCCCGGCTGGCCCTTTTGGAGCGGTTGGTTCAATCCATGAGCGAAAGATGCCGACAGGTGCTGGAACTTCGGGATAAACGGGGAGAAAGTTACATCCATATTTCAAAGGCTTTGAAAATACCATTGGGAACGGTGATGTCCCAATTGGCCCGCTGCCGCAAGGCATTGGGAAATCTCTTCAAGAATGAATGGAACGGGAGCGGATTGTGAAGGAACTGGTGGAAGATTACTTTAAGCGGGATTTGAACCCCGAGGAAGAAGAGCGGCTGGGCAAATGGTTGGCTTCTTCCTCTGAAGGTTCCCAACGCTTGATCGAGTTGGCGGAAAACCATTTCCGTCAACTGGGCGTTCAGGAACCCGATTGGCAAGAAGGCCCCTTGCCTTCCTATTTCCCGAAATCCCGCAGCCGTTTTCTTTTGGTCGCCCTTTGCGCCCTTATTACCTGCGTGCTGGCTCTGCTGGGTTATTCCGCCATCCGCCGGTTCGGTTTGAAACCCACACCCGCTTCGTCCGTCCTCGAAACCAAAACCAATGTCGCGCCCAATCAACCCCTTACCTCTTCCACCTCCCAAAAGCAGGCGGTCAGCAAAAAACAGGAAGTCCCGGAAGATTCGTCCCGCGCATCCACTTCCGCGCCGTCTCTATCAACTGAAAAGGCGTCTCTCCATACCTTGCCGAGTGGAACGGCCGCAAATAACCCTTCATCCGTCCCTCCCGCCCTGGCGCCGCCTTCAACGGCCCAAGGAAAGCTCTACGAAGAACTTTCCGTCGTGGTCGAGACCGCCCATCCAGGCCTCGCCACCGTTAGGGTCTTGAACGATCAGAACAAGGTAATCCGCCTTCTCTATGCGGGCATCTTAGCGCCCGGGCAACGAACCTTTACTTGGGATGGAAAAGACGACAATGGAATAGTAGCTTCTGCGGGGATTTATTACCTGGAGGTAAATTCAGGAGCTAAAGTCATGCGACAAGAAGTGCGTGTGGGGCAAACTCCCTGATTTAAAACTCATTGGGTGTCATTACGAAATGGCTTCGTATTTGCGTTTGCCCGCCGAATAAGAAATAACCATCCGGGCGTCCGATTCGCCCAAATTTTTGAACCCGTGGGCTGAACCCGCCGGGGACAAAACCGAGTCCCCCGCGTTTAATATGATTCTTTCCTTCTCCAGCGAAACTTCCACCCTTCCCTCGGCGATGTAAATGAGCTCATGGCAATTGGAGTGGGCGTGCACGGGTGTTTTTTTCCCGCCCTTGATGGTCATCACCGCCACGCTGATTCCGACACCCGGCACGAGGCTGTCATCCACCAGCCATTCGGTACTGCCCCAATCTTCCTCGGTCAATTTGGGGCGCAAAGGGTGGATCGAATTGAAATGAAGACGCATGGAAAACCTTTTAAATGAAATTGGGGTTTCTAATTTCTGTTAAACTCTACCCCGTTACAATCCCTATTCCAGAGACATCGATGAAACAATGGAAAGTTATCCTTTTCCCGGTTGTTTTGGCCTATTTGACCATCCTGGGAGGATTCTTACTGGCTCAAAGAAGCTTGATTTTTCATCCCGTTCCCCTCAACGGCACCACTCCTGCCCAATTTCACTTGGTCGCAGGTAAAGATTACCACGATGTCTCCTTTACTTCTGCGGACGGCGTCACGCTGACGGGCTGGTGGATTGACCACCAAGACCCAGGGTCCAACCGTCCCTTTCTTCTCTATTGCCACGGCAATGGGGATTGCCTTTCCCAATTGGCCGAAGTTTCTAAGTTGTTTTACAATTTTGGATTTAACGCCCTCATTTTCGACTATCGGGACTATGGCGCCAGCGGAAAGGGCCCTTTAAGTGAAAAGGCATTCGATGGGGATGCCCTCGCGGCTTACCGTTGGGTTCAAAACAAGGGTGTTCCTGAAAACCGCATCCTAATTTGGGGCCATTCGCTGGGTTCTTCGGTGGCGGCCTGGCTGGCAACCCAGACCCATCCTGCGGGCTTAATACTGGAAGGAGCGTTCCCTTCAACATTGGCAGTCAGTTACAAACGCTACCCCTGGCTTCTGGTGCTTCCCTTCATGATTCAAGACCCTTTCGATACCGAGATTTACGTTCAAAAGAGAACCTGTCCCCTGCTCCAATTTCACGCGGAGAGGGACACCATCATCCCCATTGATTTAGGGGAAAGGGTCTATTCCAAGGCGGTGGAGCCGAAGCAATTTGTGGTAGTGAAGGATACGGACCACAATGATTTTCCGAGCGTGGCCGAACAATATAAGGATGTGGTGGTGGGTTTTACGAACCGGTGCCTGCAACAAGCGCCCAGCCATTAACGAAAGACGTCCTAGGATTTTTTGTAAATTTTATTTTTCATTTGGTCCAATTCTTCCAGCAAACGAAGAATGGGCCTTTCCAAAAAGGAATTCAAAACGTAATCCCCCGCCTCGCAACCAGGCGGAGTGACACAGAAAATTCCGGCCGCCTTGGCTCCCGCCACACCCTCCGGGGTCGTTTCAAAAGCGATGACTTTCATAGGCTTTAACCCGAGCGTATCCAAAGAAATTTCATAGAGTTCGGTCCCCGGCTTCAAGACGGTAACATCCTCTTTGCAGCGGATGCTGTCGAAATCACTCGCCAAACCCGGGCCCGAAAGTTCCCGAACCACTTCCTCGGATGAAAGGTTGGAAGTCAGGGCAAGACGAATTTCATAACGCCGGAGATTGATAAAAGTTTCTTTTAAACCCTCGGCCGTGGATTTTAAATCCTGGTGGTCAGGCATGGGTCTTTCCGCCTGGGACATTTCGTGTTGAATCCAACCCAGATCAAAAAGAAGGGCCTTGGTGATCCAGTAGCTTTCAGGCGCGTGGGCGTAAAAACGGTTGTGGGGACTATTGACGTCGGAAGGGCCAAAATGAATAGGGCTCATTCGATTTAGGCGTCCAGCTTCTTCTTCAGAACTTCATTCACTAATTTAGGGTTAGCCTTGCCCTGGCTGGCCTGCATCACCTTGCCTACCAGGAAGCCGATAACCCCCTGTTTGCCGCCTTTGTAGTCAGCCACTACAGTAGGGTTTTCAGCCAGCACTTTATCCACGGCGCTTTCGATGGCCTTGGGGTCGGACACCTGGGCCATGCCGCGGGTTTTCACTACCTCGGCGGGTGAGATTCCTGCCTCGAACATTTCAGCGAAGACTTCCTTGGCTTGCTTGCTGTTAATGGTTCCCGCCTCGACCAGGTCTACTAATTCACACAATTTCTTCTGGTCGAATTTGAGGTCTTTGAGTTCCTTTTCCTTTTCTTTCATCTGGGCGGCCATGTCGCCCATCATCCAATTGGCCAATCCCTTGGGGCTTTTTGTGTGCTTGGCCCCTTCCTCAAACCAATGGGCCAGTTCCTGCTCGGAGGTTAAAACGCCGGCGTCATAGGGCGTCAAGCCATATTGGGTGGCGAACCGCGCCATCTTGGCGCCGGGTAATTCGGGCAGGCAATCCTTGATCTTCTGAACATATTCCTCGCTCAAAATGATAGGAACCAGGTCCGGCTCTGGAAAGTAACGGTAGTCGTGGGCTTCTTCTTTGGAACGCATGGTTTTGGTTTTGTTTTCGGTGACATCCCAAAGACGTGATTCCTGGACCACCCTTTCACCCTTATCGAGCAAGGCCGCTTGGCGCTTAATCTCGTATTCGATGGCCTGCTTGGCAAACTTGAAGCTGTTCATGTTCTTGATTTCAGTTCGGGTGCCGAACTTTTCAACGCCCTTGGGGCGAATGGACACGTTGGCGTCGCAACGGAGGGACCCTTCTTCCATGTTGCAGTCGGAGACATCAATATAAAGAAGGATACTCTTAAGAGCCGTTAGGTAGGCGTAGGCTTCCTCAGCGCTTCGAATATCGGGCTCGGAAACGATCTCCACCAGAGGAATCCCGCCCCGGTTGTAATCGGCCAGGGAGTAGTCGGAAGAATCCAGGCGTCCAGCTTTGCCGCCCGCATGGACCAATTTCCCCGCGTCTTCTTCCAAATGGGCCCGGGTCACACCGATCCGCTTGGTTCCCTCTTTGGTGATGATATCCAAATGGCCCCCGTAATTAAGGGGCTTGTCATATTGGGAAATCTGGTAGGCCTTGGGCAGATCCGGGTAATAGTAGTTTTTCCGGTCCATTTTGGAATATTTGGCGATTGAGCAATTCAGGGCTAAGCCGATTTTGACCGCGTATTCCACGGCTTTTTGATTCATGACCGGCAAGGTACCGGGTAAGCCCTAAACAAACCGGGCAAACCTGGGTATTAGCCTCGTTGCCAAAAGTCGTGTGACAGCCGCAGAACAGCTTGGTAGCTGTTTTCAGCTCACAATGGACTTCAAGTCCTATAACTGGTTCGTAATCTTCAATGGGCATTTAACTTTCCCTCAAACTTGGCTTTTGTTTATGCCAATCGGTTGCCTGTTCATAAGCGTAAGCGGTTTTTAATAAAGCGGCCTCATCGAAGGCCTTGCCGATCAACTGCAAACCGATGGGCAAGCCCGTCTTAGAAAGGCCGCAGGGCACGGACAAACCCGGTAAACCGGTGATGTTGATGGAAACGGTGAAGACATCTTCCAGGTACATGGAAAGGGGGTCGCCGGTTTTTTCTCCAAAACGGAAGGCCGGATTGGGCGCGGTGGGGGTAGCGATCACATCCACCTTCTCGAAAGCCTTATCGTAATCTTGTTTGATCAACCGGCGGACCTTCAAGGCTTTTAAATAGTAAGCGTCGTAATAGCCGGAAGAAAGTGCGTAGGTTCCCAGCATGATGCGGCGCTTTACCTCGGGCCCAAACCCAGCCGCGCGGGTTTTGGAATACATTTCAACGATGTTTTCACCGGGCACCCGTAAGCCATACCGCACCCCGTCATAACGGGCCAGGTTAGAGGAGGCTTCGGAAGGCGCCAGCACATAATAGGCGGCTAGGGCATAGGGGGAGGCGGGTAGAGAAACTTCATGGATTTCCGCTCCCTGCTTTTTCAGCTCCTCAATAGCCTTTTTCACAGAGTCAGCCACTTCTTTGTTTAATCCCTCAGGGAAGAATTCCTTGGGGATACCGATTTTCAAACCTTTTACCGATTTCTTCATCTCGGCCGTGTAATCGGGTACCGGCAGATCGGCGGAGGTGGAATCCTTGGGATCATGCCCGGCGATCGCCCCCATCATGATGGCGCAGTCCTCAACGTCTTTTCCAAAGGGGCCGATCTGGTCAAGGGAGGAAGCAAATGCTATGAGGCCATAACGGGAAACCCGCCCATAGGTGGGTTTTAACCCCACGATGCCGCAAAGGGCCGCGGGCTGGCGGATGGAACCGCCCGTATCGGACCCCAGGGAGGCGAAGGCCTGGTCAGCGGAGACGCTGGCGGCGGAACCGCCCGAGGAGCCGCCCGGTACGCAGGCAAGGTTCCAGGGGTTTTTGGTTTTCTTGAAGTAAGAAGATTCGGTAGAGGAACCCATGGCATATTCATCCATGTTGGTTTTGCCCACTGAGACCGCGCCCATCGAGTAGAGCTTCTCGACTACCGTGGCGTTATAGGGAGGGACAAAGTTCTCGAGCATTTTCGAGGCGCAGGTGGTGCGGATGCCCTTGGTACATAGCAGGTCCTTAATCGCCACTGGAACGCCGGTAAGAGGCGTGAGGTTTTGGCCCGAAGCCAAGCGCTTATCGGCCTCGGCGGCCTGCTTGAGGGCCTCGTCCCGAGTAATAGTGATAAAGGCCTGAACCTGGGGTTCTACCTTTTCCAGGTGGTCCATGACGGACTTGGTCAACTCAACCGAGGAAATCTTTTTGGCCTTCAGGTCGACCGAAACTTCATGGATGGTTTTTTGATAAAGTTCCATGGCGGCCTTACATGATCTTGGGCACTTTAAAGTGCCCCGATTGGACTTCCGGCCCGTTGGAAAGGACTTCCTGCTGGGTCAGGGAGGGACGAACCACGTCTTCCCGAAAGACGTTCTTCACGTCCAAAGGATGGGTGAGAGGTTCCACATTTGCCGTATCGAGTTGGTTGAGCTGTTCGACATACTTAAGAATATTGGCTAATTGCCCGGTATATTTGGCCACTTCCTGGTCGGTCACTTCCAGGCGGGCCAATTTGGCCACATATTGAACGTCTTTTTCGGATAGGGACAAAACGGTTCTCCTAGGGGAAACTCAAGGGGGCTTATATTGCCAGAAGAAGAAAGAAAGCTCAACATTCAAGGCCGACGCTCTACTTTGTTCCCGTTGGCCAACCCAGTGTTTAAAATAAGGCAATGTCACCTTTGAAAACCCCGAATCGATTCCCCCTGCTCATCCTGTGCCTTCTAATAACTGGTTGCGCGACCACCCGCCCCTCGCTTTATATTCCACCCTCTGATTCCAAAATTCGCACCTTTGAACCTCCCCCTGCCACCATCATTCGCTTGCCGGTTAACTTTAATATGCCCCATTGGGAAAACCTGACTCCATTTCCAAAATGGGAGAGCATATCCAAATCCATGATCGACTTTTTCAACAGCCAGTTTAAAATTGTCAAACCCAACATCAATTTCCCCAGCATCAATCGGGTGCTTGAACCCTCCTTCGGGGAAATTTCAACTTTTTGGAGCTCGGCTCAGGAACCCATCTTTATCGACAAGGGCGTCTGGCTTTTGATTCAGCCCCAATCCATCAGCAGCGGCTTGACCCAACCCGACCCCAAGCACCCCCTGAAAATCAGGATCGACCTGGAAATGACCGCCTTCCCCATCCTGGTTTTTGGCAAGGAACCAGGAGTGGAAAAGAAAATCATGCCCCCTTTGAAAATCTACAAAACGGGGCCTTCCGGATTTCACGCCGTCAGCAACACCGTCATCAGTTTCAAGGAAGCCAACAAACAGTTGACCGACCCCCGATTCGGATTGATTGACCGGGTCATTCCCGGAAGCGGGAATTACAAGCTTCGCATCGAGGGCCTCAAGCTATACGGCTCGGGGGGACAAGTGATCGTTGAGGTTAAAATTGAATATAACCCCCTCATTAACCTGGGCGACAAACCCGCCCATATGACGGTTTATTTCCGGGGTGTTCCCCAATATAACCCGCAAAAAGAACTATTTACTTTACGACATTTGGATTTCGACTTGAAAACCGGGGATTTGTTGATGCAGGTCGCCGATTGGATTTTCAAATCGGATATTTTGAAGGTTCTTCGACAGAAGGCCCGCGTACCCATCGGGCCCAAACTTGACCAGCTAAAGGAAAGAATGAACGAAGTCTTGAACCTGCCCGTGGGCCAGCACAGCCGGCTTCAAACCCAAGTGAAATCTTTTAGGGTGCTAAATGCTTTCGTGGACAGCGACGGGATTCAAGCTCAAGTGTCATTGGATGGGGATGCCCAGCTAAATATGTTCTGCCGTTAACCAAAAACTCATTCTATCTTTTCAAGCTTTGCCAGTTTCACCAGCAATTGCTTTTTGCCGTGGTTGGGAAAAGACACCGTGACCTTCAAATCTTCCCCCGATCCCATCAGGCCTATCACCATGCCCAGGCCAAACATCTTATGTTTGACCCTATCCCCCAAGGCAAAGGGAATGACCGCTTCCTCATCCCATTCCGGATCCCGGAGTTCATCAAATTCCTTTTTCTTCACATTAGCCACTTCATAGAGCCCGGCCTGGGTAGCTACGATGGAGGCCGCCTTGCCTGTCACCTGGATCATGTCCTTAGGGATTTCAGAAAGGAAACGGGAGGGCGCCCGCCACTGGGGAGTGCCGTAAACGTAGCGGCAGGCCGCGCCCGTGAGATAGAGGATATCCATGGCCCGGGTCATGCCCACGTAGCAAAGCCTACGCTCCTCCTGCACTTCTTTATCTTCTTCCATCGAGTTGTTGTGGGGAAACAAGCCCTCTTCCATGCCGGTAATGAAAACAATGGGGTATTCCAACCCCTTGGCATTGTGCATGGTCATGAGGGTCACGCAATTTTTTTTATCTTCCAGCTTGTCCACATCCGCCACCAGGGAAACCTGGTCCAGGTAGCCTTCCAGGGTGGGCGTTTCGGCCGTGGATTCGTAATCCACCACCGAATTCACCAGTTCCTTTAGGTTTTCAGCCCTCATTTTCGATTCCAAAGTGTCATCGGCCGCCAATTCGATCAGATAGCCCGAGCGTTCCAAAACTTTTCGGACAAATTCAGAGGGTTTGAGACCTTCTTTTTCGGCGATCAGGGAATCCATCATGGAAACAAAGAGACCCAGGGCCTGGGATGCTTTTTTGGGGAAATCGCCGTTCCCGGCGCATTCCCGGGCCGCTTCCAGCATGGTGATATCCTTCAATTTGGCGGTTTCTTCCAATTTTGCCACCGTTCCCGATCCAATGCCCCGGATAGGTACGTTGATCATGCGGCGCAGGGCCACCGAATCTTTTGGGTTGGAAAGAACATGCAGGTAGGCCAGCATGTCTTTGACTTCTCTTCGGTCGTAGAACTTGAGCCCGCCCACAATGATGTAGGGAATATTGTTGCGCCGGCAGGCGTCTTCCAGCACGCGGGACTGGGCGTTGGTGCGGTAAAGAATAGCCACATGGCGAAAACTGCGCCCCGGCTGGCCCAGCCTCTCATAAATGGTTTTGAGGACGAATTCCGCCTCGTCCTTGTCGTCCTCGGCCTGGTAATAGATAGGTGTTTCTCCCATTTCCCTGAGGGAAAAAAGCTCTTTTTCTTTGCGCTGGGAATTGTTTCGAATTACCGCCTGGGCGGATTGGATGATGGATTTGGTGGATCGGTAATTTTGCTGCAGCTTAAATACCTTAGCCCCGTAAAAATCATGTTCAAACCGGAGGATATTGCGGATATCCGCCCCGCGCCATCCGTAGATTGATTGGTCCGGGTCCCCCACCACGCAGAGATTGTTGAGGGGATGGGCGATCATGGAAATGAGTTGATATTGAGCTGTATTAATATCCTGATATTCATCCACCGAAATGTACTGAAAGCGGCGCCGATAGCTTTCCAAAACCTCTGGGTGATCTTTTAAAAGGGTTACAGTATTAAAAAGCATGTCGTCAAAATCCATCCCGTTGTTTTGTTTAAGTTTGATTTGGTATAGGGGATATATCCTGGCTACCTTTTCCATAAAAACCCCCGTAGCCATTTCCTGGTATTCCTTAGGGTTTTTCAGTTCGTTCTTGGCCGAGCTGATAAAGCTATGGACAGCATTGGGATGGACCTGTTTTTCGTCAAACTTGAGTTCCCAGAGGCATTCCTTGATCAGTGCCTTCTGATCCGAATCGTCATAGATGCTGAAGTTGGGCTGATAGCCTAATTTGTCCGCATGGATCTTGAGGATGCGCAAACACAAAGAATGGAAGGTGCCGATGAAAAGATCCCGGGCCTTGCCGCCGCCCGCCAAAACCGCCACCCGGTCCCGCATTTCCTGGGCCGCCTTGTTGGTAAAGGTAACGGCCAGAAGATTAAGGGGGGATACACTCATTTGATCCAGCAGACGGATCAGCCGGTAGGTTACTACCCGGGTCTTGCCCGAACCCGCGCCGGCCAAAATGAGGGCTGGGCCTGCGTTATGCAATACCGCTTCCCGTTGCTCTTCATTCAAGTCTTGATATGTGTTTTTCATGATTCCTGGGAAAGGCGGAGGATAAACCGCAAAGGCTATAAATAAAAATCCCGCGAGGGAGAACCCTTGCGGGATGTGGATTTTCTTATAAAGTTCCTAAAAATGCTACCGCATCAAATCAAATGATTCACGAAATCGCGAATAGCCTTCCGGGTTTCCTCATCCACGACGATGAACTGGTATCCCAAGTGCTTTTCGGAATTCCAAGCCAATTTGCTATAAACATCCACGGTCTTATCTTTATTGACCCTGAAGTTAAGTTTGAGAATATGACTTGGAGGTTTGGGAATTCCCAATTCCAACCTTATGCCGCCCTCGCTTAGATCAACGGCTTTGACGGTTAAAGGGTTTCCTTGAACCTCAAGAACATTTCCCGATTTTGATTCGACAACGGGATGAATTTGAACTTGATCCAGGAATCTAACCCGGGAATGTTTTCGTCTTTCATCTTTTCGTTCGGAGGCCGGCACATAATTTCCTTAATAAAAGGTAATAAAACGGTAAACTAAACCGCTTTAAGTTTCAATGGAAACCTGGAATCGTTATCTTGTCGTGTCTATTTTTTTATTGAAATTGGACCGCTTTTTTAAAAACAAATATCTTATTTTTTAAATAATTCCAGGTAAAAAATCCCAGAAACCCAGGACAAATATAAGTTTTTCCCCACCCACCGGGTGGAGACGGAAATATTCATGGGCTTACCCTGTTGGTCCAAAGCCCTCACTTTTAAACGGGGATCTTTTTGATAACGATACAAAACAAATTTTGCTTGGATCGGTTCCATTAGCACCGGTTCTTTTCCAATATCAAGAACCTTCGTTTTTTTCTCGTTATAAACCATTCCAGTATTTTCACAGTGGGAGACCGCCGACAGGATCAGGTGATCCGAAACCGTAATAGCCTTGGGTGTAAGCGATGCCAATGCGAAGGAGGCATAGGTATTCGGCGTTTCCATCGCCCAGGTTGAATTATTGAATTTGCGATGTCCCAGAAAGCCTATCAGGGCCTGAAACCGCGGGCTCTCAATTTTTACGATTCCCACGTTTCCCTGCCAAGTCAATTGGCCCGTATCGGAGACAAAGGTTTTTGTCTTGGTGTCGATCTTAGCCTTCAATTTTCCCGAGATATCGGTTTGAATCCCCTTGGCTTCCAACCCAGACTTGTGGGCCTGAGCCGCGAGAGCCGATTCCATATCCAAAGTTTGTCCCTGAGTGAGCGTCGGAAGAACATAGGTTTTACCTTCTTTCAAATCTCCCCTCATAACCGCCAATGCGGCCAAGGGCCATTGGCTGGAAATCAGCGGATTCCCAATAAAACTATTGGGATCTGGCAAAGCTGTTACATCTGAACTGGGGAATCCTTTCCCCACACAAGCCGACCAGCCCTGCAGACATTGTTGAGCGGCCATCCAAAGGGGCAAACCCGCGACATATTCATTGGGCCAATTCGCTGCCCACCGGACACCAAATGGTTGATTCAAGGGTCGTTGAGTTATCAATTGAAGAGACATGCTTTTCTCGGGATAAAGAACCCAAGGTTGATCTGAGAAGGAAACAGGCGGGGAGGACGTTTGAGGCTGATCACCAGCTTCGGCCCACTGAACCGACGAAGAAGAATCCGTGGGCGTGTAAGCTGCGTTCGGTGAAGGTGTTGCCAATATTTCTTGGCTTTGATCAAAACCCCAATTTCTTGAGGCCACAGTGGCCTTCAAAGAATCATCTTCTTGAGAGTTTAAATTATCTTGGACGCTGACGGGTGCCTGAAACAGGACGGACACATCCAGGAGAGTTCCCCGAAAATCAGGAAGACCCGCCTTAACCGGAAACCATCCGGTCGTGTCATTTATTATTGTCTTTTCGGGCTTAGGAGAAAGGGCCGTCACGGGAACCTGAATATCTGAGGCTGTTATGGCGAAAAGCATGGGCACCGGCGCCTTGCCTTCGGACTTAAAAAGAATGGCCTGGATCGGGACAGTTGGGCGTGGATTAGGCCAGGCAAAAAGATTAAGGCCCGTTTCAGCGCCCTTATCCTTGTGCCACCAAGCCAGGTAACTTTCGGCCGTGTCGTCGGCACCCCAAAAATTGACCAGTTCCCTTTCGACCCTCAAGGGGATCATCTCCACCTGAGAATCGGCGTAAACCACGTCATATTCGGCGACTTTATTATCCGGACCCGTGGAGGCCCAGCGGCATCCCTGCAGAAAATATAACTCGCCTACGGTTTGATTTCCAAAAGGTATGGACATTCCCTGGGGATACTGCGAAAGAGCCTTTCCCCTTAAAACCAAAAAGGAATGGCCGGAGTTTTGGACAGGGTCCAAAAGGCGAAAGGGTATTCCACGAAGGGTTTGGAGGCCCGTGGGAAGGTCTTTGAGGGCGTTTTGTTGTTCGGAGTCCCCCGGACCGGGTTCTTTCCCATCAAAGGGATCCGCAAAACCCCGGTTAGCCACCGTGGAAAGGTCCAAGTTCCAAAAGCGGGCATCAACCTGGGAGGCCGCGAAATAAATGAAAACCAGGGTGAAACTCGCGAGACAACGGCGCGAACCCATGAAGGTTAGTTCACTTTTTTGTAGCGGTAATAATCCAAGATGATTTTTACCACTTCTGCGGGCTTATCCACGATATGGAAAATATCCAGATCCTCCAGGTTGATGTACTGTCGGTCCCTCAAAATGGTTTTTTTAATCCAATCCAAGCCCCCCGCCCAATAATCTCTGTCCACCAAGATGATGGGAACCGGCTCGATTTTTTGGGTTTGCACCAGGGTCAAAAGCTCAAAAAGCTCATCCAGTGTGCCAAAGCCGCCCGGCATGACCACCACCGCCGAGGCGTAGCGCAGGAACATCACCTTGCGGATAAAAAAATAGTGAAAGTTGATGGGAAGATTCACAAAGGGATTACCCTTTTGCTCAAAGGGCAGTTCGATATTGCACCCGACCGACCGGCCCCCCGCGTCATGGGCTCCCCGATTGGCGGCTTCCATGATCCCAGGCCCTCCGCCGGTGACGATGCTGAAACCCTTTTTAGAAAGTTGATGGCCTATTTCCTGCGCCAGCTTGTAATCGGGAGAATCAGGCAGGGTCCGTGCGGACCCGAACACAGTGACGGCAGGGCGGATATTACGAAGGGCCTCAAAACCTTCCACGAATTCGGAGATGATGCGGAACATCCGCCAGGTATCTTGATCCTTGAAGTCGTTGGCGATCAGGGGGTTATAGGATTGCGGATGGTGATTGCGACCGTTGGTTTTAGGTTTCGACCCCTTCTTCTTGCTTGGCATGGCCATTCCTTTCATTTTTTAAAATCAGGCGATAACAGCTTCCGACAGGCCTTCCAGCGCGTCCATGATCCTACGAGGGTGGTCCGTAATCATGGAAGGTAGTGAATCCACGGGGAAATACTTCAGTTCGCTCGTTTCTCCGCTCAAGCGCAGTTCCCCACCTGTCGCCCGGCACAATAGGGAGACCCTTACCGTATGCCATTCCCGGCCTTGGGCGTAATGTAATGATCCGTCCGTATCGGAATAAATTCCCACGAGCCGAACCACCTCGGCCTGAAGACCCGTTTCTTCTTCCAATTCCCGTAAGCCAGCTTGGGCGACGGTTTCACCCAGTTCCATGTGGCCCCCGGGGATGCACCAAAGACCATTGTCCGTTCTTTTGGCCAAAAGCACTTCACCCTTTTCATTGAACACCAATGCGTTCACCGCGATTTTGGGGGTGATTTGGGGCCGATGGATCATGGGACCTCTTAACCTAGCGGGATAGAAACCAAAAAAAATCCCACGCCCCTTTGGAAGGAACGTGGGATGGTAAACAGTCCGCCTCGATCGGGGCCCGAGGGACCCAAGAGACTTTTAGCGCTTCGAGAACTGGAAGCGTTTGCGGGCCTTCTTGCGGCCGTATTTTTTGCGCTCCACCATACGAGGGTCGCGGGTGAGAAACCCGGCGGCCTTCAAGGGTTTGCGCATTTCCGCGTCCACTTTCAACAAGGCGCGGGAAATACCGTGGCGGAGAGCTTCCGCCTGTCCAGTCACTCCGCCGCCGGTTAGGTTGGCGTAAACATCATATTTATTGGAAGCCGAAACCAGCTCCAGAGGTGCTTTCACCGTGGGCACTTTGGCGAAGGGGAAAAATTTCTCGAGGGGCAGTCCGTTGATGATAAACAAACCCTTGCCGGGACGGAGAATCACGCGGGCCACGGAAGTTTTCCGGCGGCCCGTAGCGATGAATTGTTCCTTGGATGCGGTCACTTGGCTTCTCCTCTTTTGGCGGGGTGGGGCAATGCTAGGGGCTGGGGTTTCTGGGCCGAATGGGGGTGAACTTCACCCTTATAGATATTCACACGGCCAAACATCTTGTCCCCTTGGCTGGTCTTGGGCAACATGCCCTTGATGGCGTATTCCAAAATCCGCTCCGGTTTGGTGGTTCGGATGACCTTGTATTCTTCGGTCGACAAGCCCCCCGGACGGCCGGAGGTGCGGTGATGGGCCTTGGTTTCCCACTTGTTGCCGGTGAGAACAATTTTATCGGCGTTAATGATGACCACATGGTCCCCGTTTTCGACATGGGGCGTGAAGTTCACCTTATGTTTCCCGCGAAGAACGGCGGCGACCTGACTGGTCAAACGGCCGAGGATCATGTCCTTGGCGTCCACAATCCACCACTTCCGGTTGATTTCTTTTACTGTCGGCAAATGAGTTTTTTGCATGGATCCTAACCTGTAGCTTTTCAAAAGGGCGTTAAAAGGGCCAAAAAGGCCTCTTCCTTGACAAGGGGTTGAATTATAAGGTTTTTAATCAACGTGTCAAGGAGAAGGTGGGGATCAATCCCAGCTTTAGGGAAGGGAAAGCCTAAGCCGGGCTTCCCCCTGCACCATGGAGAAACTGACGGCGCCCCGGTGCCTTAAGACCCATTCTTCCAAACGGGTTTTCCCCAAGGACCTTCGGGGCGCCGGAATGCCAATCAAGTCCGCCAAAAAGCCGGGTTTGATTCGCCCCAATTGATGACCAAGACCCAAGGCCCTGGCGGGTTTGGTGGTCGCCATGGAAAGAATCTCTAAAGCGGAAACTTCCGGATGTTTTTTTTGAAACAGCCTCATCTCCCTAAAAAGGGAAAGGGAGGAATTGCTGGCCAGGCTGTCCGTTCCCAAGCAAACAGGAATACGGTGCCGTTGGAGCCTTCGGTAGGGAAAAGGATCATGTTTGAAAAAAGCGTGGCTTCCCGGGCAGTGTACCACCGTGATGCGGTTTTTGGCCAAGAGGGTTAGGTCCCTTTCATCCGCGTGGTTCAGGTGAACCGCCAGGTCGATTTTCGGCAACCAGCCGCATTGGTTGAGATACTGCACGGGAGTGGTGCTCCGGGGAAGGTTCCAATCCGGATTCAGGACCTTGATCCGGTCCGCCAAGGGCCCCTTCCCTTTTCGGAAGAAATTCCATTCTTCCCTGCTCTCCCCCAAATGGAGGGTTGTGAGAATTCCACGATGGACGGAGAGAAACTTTCCCAGGAGGCCAAAGATTTCCTTCGACACCGTAAAGGGAGTGTGGGGCGAAAAACCGGCTCGGACCAGACCCTGGGGGTCGCCCTCCGTGGACAGGGCTTTCCACTTCTCGAGGGTTTGTTTCCAATAGGCGGCAGGGGAAGCCTGCCCCAGATCTAGAACTTCCAAAAATCCAAGAGCCCGCAAACCTGATTGAAAAAGGGGCTGAAGGCTTTCACCGCTGGTGGCCACGTCGCAAAGGGTGGTCGTTCCATAGGCCAGACTTTGTTGGATCCCCTCAAGGGCGGATCTTTTGAATTCCGAACGGGGAGTCAGGCTCGTTTTCATTCCCATGGTTCTGAGCCATTCGCGGAAAGAGTTCCGGTAAGGAACCTTTTCCTTGAAGCGAGTAAAATCCAAGTGACAATGGGCATTGATCAAACCGGGCAAGAGGACCGTATCGCCCAGATCGAGGGTCCGCACCGAGGGAAGAAAGGCCAGATCCTTGCGCTGACCCACCTGCAAAATTCGGCCGCCCTGAACCAGCACGAAAGCATTCTCAACGGGCTTAGGTCTGTCGAGGGTGAGAAGGTATTTTGAAAAGAGAACCAACCGGTGGCTCGTGTTCATGAACCTAGGTTACCAGCCTCGCCTCCGACCATACAATCCAAAGGAAAAGACCATTTCTGTTCTCTTTTTCTTCTGGGTTGACCCTGACACAGGGCTCGCTTAGATTAGGCCCTCATGCTCGACAATCAAATTTCAAACACCTTTTTCGATTTTACCAGCAAACTGACCACCCGTTTTCCCAGGGGTGGAGCATGGTTTTTTGACCACACTCTGATTCCTGCCCTCGGCAACCCGCTGACGAGACACTTGACCAGGCGCCATACCCTAAACACGCTCAAATCCATCAAGGATTTCCAGAGAATCCTGGTGGTATCGGATATCCACATCGGCGACGCCATCCTGGCGGCCGGGGGCGTGGCGGTTTTCAGGGACTTCTTCCCCAATGCCCGCATCGATTATGTGGTCAAAAAAACGGTGGCGTGCTTATTTGAGGGAAACCCGGACATCACCAACCTTTACCCCGTCTTTACCGGTGGGCAGTTCCCCAACGAAACAGACTTAGACGCTGTTAAAAAACTGGCTTTCGAGAACGATTACGACCTTTGTCTTAACTGCTGTCCTTTTATCGAGGACGGGAAAATCTTTCCCCGGGGCCAGCGCGTGCTCAACATGGCGGTCCAGGGCGCCCCGAAGATCCTGATGAACTTGACAGGTAAGACCGGCACCTGCCATTTCATGTACTCAACCTACGATCTGGCGGGGGAATTCCTTCCGAAAATCACTGGAAAAACCAGCCCCCGGCCCTTCAAGGGCATTCCCGTCACCCTTTCCGACCAGGCCCATTCCCTAGCCCTGGCCTTTATCAAAGAATCCAAGATACCCACGGATGGTCATCTCTTTTTTCTGAACCCTGACACAGCCTCCCCCTTTAACCGCATCCCCTTTGAAAGCCAGTTGGTCCTCTTAAAGGGCCTGCTCAACCTGCCAGGGCATGTGCTCTTGGGTTCGGCCTTTACGGCCAAGGACATCGAACATCAACTTGTGGAAAGACTTTCGGAAAGCGAAAGAGCCCGCCTGACGGTTGTGCCTAAAACATTGGAATTGGACGCCTATGCGGCCTTGCTAGATTTTTCGGATATCTTTATTTCGGGAGATACAGGCCCCCTGCATATTGGCGCGGCCCGCAAGGTTTCTAAAACTGGAAATATAAAATTCAGGAATAAAACTTATGTCGTCTCGGTTTTCGGCGCCACCAACGCACGCATGTCGGGGTACGACTCCACCAATCCCCTTTTTCCGCCCGCGGACCAAGACAGTCCCTCGCGTTGTTATGTTTCCGAAAGCCCCTGCCGCAACATCACCTGCATGAACAAGATGTCCAAAACCTGCAAGGCCGTCCGCTGTTTTGAGTTTTTGGATGTGGAAAAGATTCTGGAAGATATCCGTACCCATCTGAAGAGCCTCTAAATCGTCCAATGTTACTGCACCAAGCCGGGAGCTTGGTGTTCCCCGCCGCTTACAATATTTATAGTCCTATTTTCCAGATATTAATTTAGTAACTGGAGACGGTTTAATATTTTTAAATTTTCCATCCGGATCAACTAATTGCCGCAAGAAAAGAACACAAGCATTGAAATCGTCTGGCAATTTAGAAATTCTGTTAAGTTTTCGGATCAAAAGAATCAAATTAAAACTTGCAACAAATATCCAAAAAAAGACCGATCGCCAAGGTTGATCAAAATACATAATTGGTAAAATGGTCCACAAAATCACGGACTTAAAAACAAAACCAATCCAAATCCTAAAGTTTGAAATGCCATATACAGCAAGGCCATTACCATCCATGCCATAACCCTCCCACCTAAACGTTACAGAAAACGTGTCATCTTTCTTAATGTTACGTCCGTAAATCTTTTTTACCAAACTCACATTCGCAGAAATACCTTTTTCATCCCATTCAGAAACTTGAAAATAGGGAACATGATTTTTCTCTAACATTTTTTCATGTTTTTTAAAAACATCGTTACATCCTTTCAAATCCAAATCGGTTCTAATATGTGTTATTTTGGGAATCGAAAACATATTGCCCCTGACGTTATTTTCTTGTCCACGACGGGTCCCCGTCGTGGACAAGATTTATGATCAAAACAAAACCAACAATTCCTATTTCGGCAATGTCTTGGGTGGTCCCGACTTGGGAGTGGGCGGGGGCGGGGCGGTGGAACGCCGCACCATCAGTTCTGGCTCGATCAAGATATGCTGCCGGGCCTTTTGGGGGTCCAGCACGATAGAATCCAACATCTCGACGGCAATTCGACCCATCTCATAGAAGGGCTGGTGGATGGTGGTCAATGGCGGGCTATGCAAGGCAGCCTGGTCGTAATTATCAAAACCCACCACCGAAAGATTTCCCGGAATGCGCAGGTCTATTTCTGCCGCTTTCTGCATGGCGCCAAAGGCGATCATGTCGCTGGCGCAGACTAGGGCCGTGGGGCGCACCGTTTCGGGCAGGGCCAAAAGCTCTCCCGCCGCTTCCCTTCCGAAATCGGAGGAAAATACCCCATGCCTCACCCAATCGGCGTTTTCCAAGATGCCCCTTTCCTTCATCGCCGTTTGAAACCCCGCATAGCGGTCCCGGGCGTTGGAGGAAAGCTCCAATTCACCGCCCAAATAGCCGATGCGGTTGTGACCCAGGTGGATTAAATGTTCCGTGGCCTTGCGGGCTCCCTCCTGGTTGTCCAAATCCACCCAGGAATATTCCTCCCCCTCATCCCTGTGGAAAAGAAGAACAATAGGGATTTTGACGTCTTTCAGGATGCTCAAGTCCTGGTTCCGAGTGCGGGGCGCCATAATGACCAACCCCGAAAGCTCTTCTTTCTTAAGAAATTCCGCCTCCCCTCCCAATTCACCTACCACATTTTTCAGAAGAAGGGGAAATTCAGAACGGGTGATGCCGTCAATGATGCCGGTAAGGGTTTGCTGATAATAGGTTTCCGAAAGATGAGGGGAACATTCCCAGAAGGAAAGAAGTCCCAGGGAACGGTGGGATTTGGATATAGAGTTTTGAGTCATTCTTTGCCTCGACCAAAGCTTGGACCACAGAATTACTCAAAAAAAGATAATTTAGCCACAGATTCATGAGATTCATGGGATCAAAACCATTTACGTCTTTTGCTTCATCTGCTTGCATCCCATGCATCTGTGGCAAAAAAGCTTTTGGCTACACAGTAAAAATCTTACGCCTCAACTTACGTTATGAAAACTTATTTCGTCACGTAATCTTCCATGGTCTCAAACTTATCGAAAGGTTTTTTATCCGTGGAAATCCCCCCGCGCGTTTTGAGCACTTGGAGTTCCTCGTTGGTGGGATCCACCCGGTAAAGGGAGGGAGTGAAATAGTCGAAAGTTATCCCCTGTTTTTTCAATTTCTTCACGTTGGATTCCATCACCCGGATTGAAATGGGGGAAGCGGAAGCCATGCGGTAGGTCCAGCCCATTCCAAAACAGGGCATTTCTACCCGGGCAGTGAGAATGTTCGAAAACACCGAGCGGAAGGTTTTATAAATCGTGGCGAAGGAGTCTGGAAAGAGATAATAGTTGTCCGTGTGAATTCCGATCAACCCGCCCTTCTTCAACCTTTTCTTGCAGGTTTGGTAAAACTCCTTGGTGTAAAGCATCTTGGAAGGACCATGGGGCTCCGTCAGGTCAATGATGAGCACATCGTATTTTTCGGGGTTTTCTACCAGCCGCTTGCGGGCGTCTTCGTAAATGATCTCCACCCTTGGATCCTTGAGGCACTTTTCAATTTCAGGGTAATTTTTCCGGCAAAAATCCACCACGCCCTTGTCAATCTCGACCATCAGGATGCGCTTGAGGGTCTTAAACTTCACCGCCTCTTCCAAAGCGAAACAATCCCCTCCCCCAATCACACAGATGCTTTCGGGTTTTCGGTGGGCTAATAGCGGCGCTGAGACTAGGTACTGGTGATAGCGGTTTTCGTCCCCGCGGCTGATCTGGATTTTTCCATCCAGAAAGAGCAGAGTCCCAAAGGTGTCGTTCTCGAAGATTTCCATCGATTGATAGGGCGTCTGGCCCTTATAGAGGGACTGGCCCTTATAGACATGGCCGAAGGTATTGGTGGTCCACTCTGTTTTGATATCCATTGGGATGGCTCCTGGGGAGGGGGTGCTTTTGCCGGGGATTATATCGGAATTCAGGGAAAGGGCCTGGAAAAACCTTGGTAACAAATAGCTAGAACAGATATAGATCCAGGGAAAACCTTAAATCAAAGCCTGTGTAATCAATGGCGGCATAGTCCCCATTGCCCTGACCCAGGCTTTGGCTGGACTGAACCCCCAGCGTGCCGTTTCGCAAAACTGCCAGGGCCGCCGTGGTTCCAACCGCCTGGTTGGTGGCGCTTCCCTGAACCTGGGGAATCTTGGCATAACGAAACCTGCCGGAAAGTTCCAGACCCACTTCTCTCGTCACGAACCACTCGTTTCCTACCCCTAAGGCGCAGCCCAAAGCCCCGCCGGTAAACTGTCCCACCACCGGGTTCATGGGATCGGCCTGGTAATACCTTACCTGAGTAAAATAATATCCGACCCCGCCCATGGCGAACAAACGGCTTTTGCCGCTTGTCAAATTTCGGTAATAGTTCAAATCCAAAGCGTAGGTGTCGGGAGTCACCGACTGAATCAGATTGGCGTTTGAGGAAACCACCGTAACTTGGTAACCCTCGCCGCCTAAATAATCCAACCCCACGGAAAACACATTCGCCTCATCCAGGTTGCATCCCCCTTCCAACCCCAGTTCGACTCCCGTATTGCGGGCGGTGGCCAAGCCATTGGAGGTTCCGATACCTGAGGATTTATTCCAAGACTGAGCCCCCGATTCCAGGTCCGACATGTTGGCGAAACCGAAGCTGGAATTTAATTTGAGCCAAACCGGAAAACGGGGACCTGAGGGTTTATGGGATACATAGGATGGATAGGGCATGGCGTAACCGGAAACTTGGGCCAAGAGATCGGTGGAAACGATCACGGCTTGCGGATGGGCATAGCCGTATTCGACCGTCTCAAGGGGCTGCAAGGAAAAGGAAGAAGTTAGGGAGGAGGACGAGAACTGCAGTTTCTTGAAATTATTGAGAAGTCCCGGATTGTTGGGATTAATCTTTAAGCTTTCCTGATAGGCCCCCATCGCGGCGTCCCTTTGCTGAAGGACAAAATAGCAGTTACCGATCATGTGGTAGGTTTTCCAGGAGTCCAGGTTTTCATCGGCGGCTAAATAGAAATGGTGGAGGGCTTCCTGGTACTTGCCTAACTGGTAAAGATGAAAGCCCGTTTCATATTCCAAGGCTCCGGACTTTTCAGGAGCGCCAAAACAAGGCGAACCTATGAATAGGCATGGGACCATGAGCCATAACCGCCAAAGGTGTTTGGGAGATGAAAAGATCAAAAAAAAGCCGATCCTGTTATTTATTTTTTTAAACGGACGGGGAATAAAAAGGAGTTGTCATCCGTAAAGAAAAGCTCACCCAATATCTAAGCTTTTACATTTTACCCTTACCCGGCCTGCTCAAAGATGATTTATCTCTTCATAGCTTTATGGGCCGGGAGGGTTAGCCGCCGCTCAAATCCCATGTTTTTAAAGGGGATTCGCAGGTGTAGACGGGAAGGAAGCGGCTTTATTCCAATTTTTTCAGGTTTAAAAATGAAGAAAAAACGAAGAAAAAGAGGAGTTTAGAGGAGAAGGAATTAAGACTTTTTCATTCCAGGGGCCTTCCCAAACTGGGCCGTAATGGTGGAATGCATGCCTCCACGGGTGTTAAAGACCCCTGTGACCCGGCACCATTTGGGTTTGGCGGCCGAGGTAAAGTCGCGGAGCATCCGATTAACGGCGTTTTCGTAGAAAATGCCAATATTTCGGTAGGCCAAAATGTAATCCTTCAGGGATTTCAATTCCAGGACAAGTTTCACCGGTTCATATTCAAGAATAATGGTCCCGAAATCGGGCAGGCCTGTTTTGGGGCAGACGGCCGTGTATTCGGGTATCTCAATGCGGATGGTATAGGCGGGATACATATTGGGAAAGGTTTCAATGGGAGGAAGCTTGGTCCCTATTCCCGACTTGGCGTGGCTTTCGTTATAGGACTTCATTTTCCCTCGCTTTTTTCGTTTCGGTTGAGGAGAACTCAGGGCGGATCGTGTGGTCCGAAAAACCCACGATATTACCCCAGGGGTCGGAGACTTCAATGATCCATCCGGCCGGCATCTGGATCGGTTCGGTGGAAACAAGGTCTCTTAACCGAAGCCAACCCTTGGCTTCGTGGGCGTCTTCGACCTCCACAAAAAGCCGCGCGTGATGGGGCGATGACTTAACCGGGGAAAGGTTCTCTTTTTTCAAAACCAGGTTTTGGCGTCCCTCGCCAATGCCCATCACCACAACGCCCAAACCATCGATATGAAACTTGTACCGGAATCCCAGTTTTTCATAAAAAACTTTCGCTTGATTCAAATCCCCGACAGGAAAAATCACATTGGTGATGCCAAGAATTTCCACGGGATCGCCCTTTAAGGAAAGGTTGCGTCTTTAATTGACAAGATTGTAGAGAGTATCTCTTTGGTGCGGCTCAAAACCCATTTCGCTGATCAGGCGCCGCATTTCGTTAAGTTCCATCGTGTAGTGGGTGCCTGTGGAGGAAACCACATTTTCTTCCAACATGATGCTTCCTAAGTCGTTGGCCCCGTATTTGAGGCCCAGTTGACCGATCTTCTTTCCGGGCGTCACCCAGGAAGCCTGAAGATTGGGCAGGGTGTGGTTCAAGATGACCCGGCTTAAGGCCAAGGTTTTTAAATAATCCATCCCGCTGGCGCTTTTTAAGCCCAGCGCTTCATTGCCCGGCTGGTAAAGCCAGGGGATAAATCCTAAAAATCCGCCCGTCTCTTCCTGCAGTTCCCTTACTCTAAAAACGTGCTCGATACGGTCCTCGATGGTTTCCACATGACCGAACATCATGGTAGCGGTGGAGCGCATGCCGATGGAATGCAGGTCGCGCATCACGCCCAGCCATTCTTCGGTGGAGGCCTTGAGAGGCGCGATTTCCTTGCGGACCCGATCCACCAAAATCTCGGCGCCGCCGCCAGGCATGGAATCCATGCCCGCTTTTCTGAATTCCTTGAGAATCTCAATAACTGGCATGCCGAAAAGGCCTGAAAAATGGATGAGTTCGGGGGGCGAAAAGGAGTGCAGAGTGATATCCGGATGGGCCTGCTTCACTTTGGAAAGCATATTGATATACCAATCCATCTTCAGATCGGGATGATGCCCGCCTTGGAGGAGAATCTGCGTAGCGCCCTTGGCCTTGGCCTCGGCGACCTTGTGGATGATCTTATCCGCCTCGTTCACGTAGCCTTCGTTGGTATCCCCCGGTTCGCGGTAAAAAGCGCAAAACTTGCAGTAGGTTACGCAGACGTTGGTGTAATTGATGTTGCGGTCGATCAGGTAGGTGGCCATCTGGTCGCCCTTGGAGCGAGTTTTGAGCGTGTCAGCGAGCGCCCCCAGGTCGTTGAGCGGCGAACCTTGAAAAAGCTCCAAAGCCTCTTCCCGATTCACCACATGCCCATCGAGAATTTTTTCTTGTAATGTTTCAACCGATACAAGCGCCATAGCGACCCTCTTTGAATTAAAAAATCAGTCCTTCTTCTTTCAAGAGCTTCTGGAATTCGTTCTGGCCTTTGACTTCCTCGGGCCCATATTCGTAGCGGATGTTCTTTTCGAGATATTCCTTGGACAGGTTCCGGCGAAACACCCAGATGCCCGGATATCCATCGGCGATTTCTTGGTAATGCTTCACACCCTCGTTTCGGCAGGCCAAGAGATCATGCTCGATTTCCCGGGCGACGGGAACCGAAGCCGTCATCCAAACCGCGAAAACAAAAGGCTTTTGGGTGCGTAAAAACCACTCTTCTCCCAGGTCGGTAACGGTCATACCCGAAGGGGCCGATTCCAGGGCGATATCGCCGAATTGAAGCACTACTTCCCAGGGTTTGACCTGGTTGGGATGGAATTGTTCCATGTCAACCGGCACCACATTCAGTCCCTTGACCCCGTACCATTTTTTCAGGATCAGCCGGGCAAGTAGAACCGAGGTTTCAGAACGGTTGTCCACGAATAGGCATTGGGCCTCGGGCAAAGGATTATAGGATAGCAACCGCACGCTTTTTACCGGTCCCTTACAGCCCACCGCGGCAATAGGAACAATCTGGAGGCTAGGGTCTTTGATATAGGCGGCGATGGGGGCGATGGCCACATCCAACTGGCCCTCTTTTAACATCTTCGCCATTTGATTCGGCGCCACTTCGATGACTTTGTGGTGCTTAGTCATGTCCCAGGTCAAGGGTTGAACATTGAGAAAATGGTAAACCCCGATCCGCATGGGTTTTGATGTGAACTTGACCGGCTCAGCGGGTTTGGGAGCGGGAACCGCAATGGCTGGCTTGTCCCCCGCAGCAGGAGCGGAGGGGGAAGCGGCAACCGGAGCGGCCGCAACCGCAGGAGCCGGAGTTGCGGCAGGTGCGGGGGTAGTAACAGGCGCGGCTGGCATTGGATTCGCTGGTGTCTCGCTCATGGTTCTTCCTTAATAATGGAAAATATCCGACTTCAAAGCTAAACCCTCACCCAACATTTGCGGTAACGGTTTGGGGTTTTAATTCTTTATAAAGCGTGTCCCGCTCCACGGGGATGCGTCCCGCCTCGCGGATCAAGTTTCTCAACTGCTGGTCGGTCATGACCTCCGGGGTCTCGGACCCCGCCATATGGTAAATCTTTTCTTCAATCACCGTGCCGTCTATATCATCCACCCCGTAACCCAATGCCAATTGGGCCAGTCTCGCACCCAAAGTAATCCAGTAGGCTTTGATATGGGGAAAGTTATCCAAGTAAACCCGGCCCACGGCCAGGGTCTTTAAGTCTTCCATGCCGCTGGGGCGGGCAAAATGGTCCATGGCAGTGTGGTCCGGGTGAAAGGCCAGGGGAATAAAAGTTTGGAAGCCGCCTGTCTCGTCTTGTAATTCCCTCAACCGCCGCATGTGGTCCACCCGGTGGTGGTATTTCTCAATGTGACCGAAAAGCATGGTGGCGTTGGTTCGTAATCCCAGTTGATGGGCGGTACGGTGAATTTCGATCCATTGATCGGCGTCGGCCTTGCCGGGGCAGATCTGTTCCCTCACTTCGGGATGGAAAATCTCGGCTCCCCCGCCGGGCATGGAATCAAGCCCCGCCTCTTTAAGGGTGGAAAGAATCTCCCGATAACTCATGTTGAACTTGTTGGCGAAAAAGTCGATCTCCACCGCGGTAAAGCATTTCAAATGGACCGAGGGCACCTCTTTTTTCAGTATGCGAAGCATGGTCAGGTACCAGTTCAGGTCGTACTGCGGATGAAGGCCGCCGACAATATGAAGCTCGGTGATATGTTCTTTTTCGAAAGCCTCTTTGGCCTTTTCCAGGATCTGCTGGTGGGTGAACTCGAAAGCCCCTTCTTCCCCCTCAAACCGGGAAAAAGCGCAGAATTTGCAGGTCGTGGCGCAAACATTGGTGTAATCGATGTGCCGGTTGATGTTGTAGTAGGTGAAATTGCCGTTTTTGCGCTCACGAACCAGGTTGCCCATGGCGCCCAATATATAGAGATCGTTAGTTTCAAAAAGCCTCAGGGCGTCCGCTTCAGTTAAGCGGGTTTCGGACTCGACCTTTTCATATAAGTCTTTAATTGGAGAATGCTGTAGGCGGTATTTCAGAACCACAAGGTCGCTCCCACAACCAGAAAGTAAAGAACAGCGATCCAACCGTTATAACCCATCATGGCGGGAGAAAGGCTAAATTGCGTGTCCCCGCCCTTCTTCTCAAACCGATAGGCCAAACGGTGCTGGATCAGAAGAATCAGTCCCACCAGGGCCACCCCCCCGTAATAAAGCGGGGAAAAACCTTCTTGAGCCCCGAAACCAGCGAGGAATCCTAACATAAGGGTATGGAACAATCGAGAGGCCAAAAGGCTCTTGGAAATACCCCACCGTACCACCCAAGAATGAAGTCCTTCCTGCTTGTCGAAGGAATAATCCTGCGTGGCGTAAAGAATATCGAATCCCGCCAAAAAACATATCACCGCGCCCATCAGCCAAAGGGGCTGGGTTTGGAATTGCCCGGTGGCCGCAATCCAGGCCCCCACGGGAGCCACGCCAAGGGCGATCCCCAGAAAGATATGGGAGGTCCAGGTAAAGCGCTTCGTATGGGAGTAAAAATAAATAATGGCCAGAGCCAAGGGAGAAAGTTTGAAGGCCAGAGGATTGATGAAGTAGGTGGTTCCCACAAGCCCAAAGGCTGTCAACACGACGATGAGGCGCACCTGCCAGGTCTTGATCCTTCCCGTCGGCAGATCCCTGTTTTGGGTACGGGGGTTCTTGGCGTCTACATCGGCGTCCACCAGACGGTTATAGGCCATGGCCGAGGTCCGGGCCAAAACCATACAAAGAACAACCAGCAAAAGAATTCTGATAGGAGGATGGCCATTAGTCGCCGTCAGCAAGCTCGCGAGGGCGAAGGGCAGGGCGAAAACGGAGTGGGGCAAAACAACCAGGTTGCTAAATGTTTTTAATTTCTCGAACATTTTTCTCGTTTGAAATCGGAAATCAGAAGGAGCCCTTAGAACTTCATTTCTATTCGTTGCCTTTAACTGATGTTTGTTCTTCGACCCGCCACCGTTTAGAGACTTCCGCCTGAACCCCCGCATGGTCGTAAACCCGGGCGATAACCGTATCCACCAAATCTTCGATGGTTTTGGGATTGCCGTAAAAGCTGGGCGTCGCCGGGATGACATGTGCTCCCGCCAGAGTTAAAAGTTCCATGTTTTTAATTTGGATAAGAGACAAAGGAGTTTCCCGGGGTACCAGAATAAGTGTGCGTCTTTCTTTTAAAAACACTTCCCCGGAACGGGTGATCAGGTTATCGGCGATGCCGTGGGCCAGCTTGCCTAACGTGGTGGTCGAGCAGGGGATAACCACCATCGCCTCGAATTTGTTGGAACCGCTGGCGGATGGAGCCGTCAGGTCCTTCTCGTCCCATTCTTTGACATGGGGAGGAAGGTTGAGCCCCCCTTCATGGGAAGCCACCAGCCGGGCGGATTCAGAAACCACCGCGTGCACTTCCCAATCGTCATAAGGAAAGTGCTGAAAAAACCTTCGGGCATAGATGCTTCCCGAGGCCCCCGTCACTGCCACCAGAATTTTTTTCATGATTCCCTCGAATGAACGAAAACCCTTATTTGCGAATCCCCAAAACGCTTACGGCGATACCCATAGTCTTAACCTCGGCGGAAACGTCTTTAAACCCATTTTTTTCCATCAGCGCCCTGAATTCGTCCAAAGAGACGAAATTCTTGGCTGATTGCTGAAGGTATTCATAGGCATCCTTGTTTTTGGAAACCGCCCCGCCGCACATGGGAACAATGGTGCTGACATAAAATGCGTAGGCCAGTTTCGCTAAAAACCCCGTCGGTTTGAAGAATTCAAGAATGACAGCCCGCCCGCCCGGTTTCAATACCCGGGCGATTTCCTTCAATCCCGCTTCCAGTGAATCCAAGTTCCTCACCCCAAACCCGCACACAATCGCGTCAAAGCTGTAGTCCTGGAAGGGGAGCTTCAGGGCGTCGGCCTGGAGGAGATTCACCCCCTCCTTCCCCTTCGCCTTGTCTTGGGCCAGTTTGAGCATAGGCTTGGCGAAATCAGCCATTAAAACATGGGCTCCGGGGGCCTGCACTTTCACTTCCAAAGCGAAATCTCCCGTGCCAGCGCAAAGGTCCAGCACCCTTGAGGGTTTGAAACCGTCTTTCAACAGCTGTTTCACGGCATCCTTGCGCCATTGAATGTCTTTATTAAATGACAAGGCATGGTTGGCCTGGTCATAGGTCGGCGCGATATTGGAAAACATGGTTTGGATCTTAACGCTCACTTGGAACCCCGATTCATTATTTAAGATTAAGGCGTAAAACGAGACCCGTTTTACCACCAAGACACCAAGACACCAAGACCGCAAGATAGAAAACCAAAACTAAACCAAAGGTTTACTTGGTGTCTTTGTGCCTTGGTGGTGAAAATCTTTTTACTCTTTAATCAACCCGTACTTTTTCAACAAGGGCAAGACTTTCTTTTCAACTTCCGGGTCCATCCATAACTCATCGGGCCATTCCCGATTGAACCCTTCCTCTTTCCATTTTCTCGTGGCATCGATTCCCATCTTGCCGCCCCAGCCCCACTGGGGCGAGTTATGGTCCAGAACATCCAAAGGCCCTTCCCCAATCACCACGTCTCTTTTGGGATCAAAGCAATTCCCTACCCGCCACAAGACCTGGCTGTAATCATGCACATTGGTGTCATCATCCACGATCACCAAAATCTTCGTCAGCATCATTTGGCCCAGCCCCCAAAGGGCGTTCATCACCTTTCGGGCGTGCATGGGATACTGTTTTTTGATGGAGACAATGGCCAGGTTGTGAAAGATGCCCTCGAAAGGCAGGTCCATATCCACCACCTCAGAAACGATTTTCTGGAGGATGGGAAGAAAAAGTCTTTCCGTGGCCTTGCCCAAATAGTCATCTTCCATCGGAGGCTTTCCCACGATCGTGGCGGGATAGACGGGGTTCTTGCGGTGTGTGATAGCGGTGACATGGAATACCGGATAGGGTTCGGCCAAGCTGTAATAACCCGTGTGGTCGCCGAAGGGTCCCTCGATCCTTCTTTCGCCCGGCTCCACATAACCCTCCAGCACAAAATCAGCGTCGGCATTCACCCAAAGGTCCACCGTCTTGCATTTCACCAGCTCCACCGGTTTGCCCCTTAGGAATCCCGCGAACAAAAGCTCATCCACGCCGTCGGGTAATGGCGCCGTGGCCGAATAGGTCAGGGCCGGGTCTCCCCCCAGGGCTACCGCTACTTCCAGCCGTTTTCCCAATTTCTCGGCCGTTCGGTGGTGGGCCGCCCCATGGTGGTGCACCTGCCAATGCATTCCGGTGGTTTTGGAACCGTAAATTTGGATGCGGTACATGCCGATGTTTCGCGAGCCCGTTTCCGGGTCTTGTGTATAGACCAAGGGCAGAGTAATAAACCGCCCGCCATCCTGTGGCCAGCATTTAAGAACCGGGAGCGTGTTTAAATCCGGTTCCTTTTCAACCACTTCCTGGCAGGCGCCCTTGGAAACCTCCACCGGGGGAAACTTGGCGAGATCCGCCAGTTTGGGAAGCAGTTTCATTTTCTCGACAAAGCCCTTGGGGGGCTTCAAGTCCATCAGTTCCCGGATAGCCTGGGCCTTTTCTTCCAAATCTTCGACCCCCAAAGCCAGACTCATGCGCTTATAGGATCCGAAAGCGTTGATGAGAAGGGGATAGGGACTACCCTTGGGTTTTTCAAAAAGCAGGGCCTTCCCCCCGCCGGGGGATTTGGAAACCTTGTCGGTCAAGGCGGTGATTTCCAAGACCGGGTCCACTTCCTCTTGTATGCGGACCAGTTCCCCGCGCTTTTCGAGGAACTCGATGAATTCAGTTAAGGAAGAATAGGCCATTAGTTTCCCCGGATGATTCGATTTGAACCGGCAAGACCCGACATTTTACGCTGTTGGAAGGGGTGGCTCAACCTTCGCTTTGAGTTGCCGGGAAATGAGATAAGCGCCTAAACAAAGTACGATTCCACCAACCGCCGGGGCCCAAAGCGCCTTCAAGGTCGGCTGTAAAAATAGGTTAAAAAGGGCGGTGTAGCTCGCCCCCCATCCGCAAGCCATCCAGAAACGGGCGGCCTTTTCACCGGCGCTGGCCGCCATGAACCCCGTGAAATAAGCCGCCATGGTGAACCCCACCCCAAATAGGTGTAGATAGGCCATGTGTTTGATGAACATTTCGGCCTTGTCCCCCAAGTTCGAGACGATAGCCAGCCAAACGAAACACCAAAGCACCAGCCAAAAGACGGTCAAAAGGGCCGCCCCATGGGACACCATCCACAATCCCTGCCCCCCCTTATCCCAAGATCGAAAAGAAAGAAAAATCGCCGCCAATCCCAAAAGGACTGGAAACCCAAAAAGAATCGAGACGCTCATCCAGTTATCGGGATGCTGCTGAAGCGAGCTGGCCATGGGTTCTTCCCCAGCCGCCAAAAGGGTGAGGATCAACCCCGCCGCGCCAATTCGAAATAGCCATATAGGAAACTTCATTCCTCATCCTCCTGCTTAGGCTTCTTGAGCCGAACCGGTGGAAAGGTTTTGGGGTAATCCACCCTCATCAAAAAAAGACCGGTCGGGGGCAAGGTGGGCCCTGCCTTCTTGCGGTCTTTGGATTTTAAGATGGAGGGTATTTGTTCGGGCTTGAGTTTGCCCGTTCCCACGTTAACCAGGGTGCCGGTCAAGATGCGGATCATCTGGTGGAGGAAGGAAACCCCAAAATAGTCAAACTGAATGTCTTTTCCCTTTCGGGTAATGGCGATTTTATAAAGCGTCCTTTGCGGATTCGCCCATTTGCCCAGGGTTCCACGAAAAGCGGTAAAGTCGTGGGTTCCTTCCAAATGTTTAGCCGCCCGTTTCATGGCCTTCAAATCCAAGGGCTTACGGAATAGCAGATAGGTGTTACGGTCAAAGACCGTGTAGTCCGGGCTATTGCGGATGATGTACCGATAGAGCTTGGCCTTGGCGTGATAGGTGGCATGGAAGGCCGCCGGAACTTCTTTTATATCGGCGATGCGAATGTCATGGGAAAGAAGGTAGTTCACCACTTCTTTCAGGCGGGTAGCGGGCATGGGGGAGGTCGTGCGGAAATTAGCGGTTTGGCCCAGGGCGTGAACGCCCGAATCGGTGCGGCCCGCCACCAGGAGTTCCACCTTATGGCCGCAGACAAAACCTATTTTTTCCTCAAGGGTTCCCTGGACCGTGGGAGAGGAGCGCTGTTTTTGCCATCCGGCGTAGGCGGTTCCGTCGTACTCCAACGTCAAACGCAGGTTGCGTTCTTTCAACGGGAAGCGCCGGGCCCGACCAGAGGGGCGTGGGCCAATAATTGGAGCCCGTCCAGCGCCTCTTTTTGCTGGGGATTGATTGACTGAGATGCTCGGTAGGCCTGTTCGGCGTCGCTCAGATCGTTCATCATCCTGAAAGCATCCCCAATCTTGGCGAAGGCATAGGGGTTCCGGGGCTCGCGCTTGATGCATTCCTGGTAGGAATTAACCGCGTTCGCGTAATCCCCCAAGGCCAGCCGGGTTTCCCCCTGCATCAGATAAATTCGCGACAGGGTCTGGGGCTGGCGGTATTTCAGGGCGTTGTCAAAACTCCATTCGGCCAGGTCGTACATCTTGTTCATATAGGCGAAATAACCAGTAAAATCGTGGCCGATTCCGTAAGAATCCTTCATGACGTCGGTGTATTCGTCCCAATAGCCCCGATCCTCCGGGTTAATATTCCTCAAACGGTAGGTGCCCCACAGCTCGTTCAATCGGGCGGAGGTGAAGGGGTAGTTTAAGTCCTTAGTGTTGGCGATTCTCCAAAGGAAACCGTCGGGCATGGAAGATGGGTTTTTCTCGCGCATCCACTGGGCCGTAAAGATATTGGTGTAGTAGAAAGACCGGTCCTTGGCGTGTTGATCAATCATGTCCTGAACCACCGTCTCGGGGCGGATATCGACCCGTCCATAGGGGTCGGTCTTCATGGGAACCGCCAAAAAGGGCCAGCGGGTCATCAAGGGGTCCCTGTACCAGTCGTAGGGGATCAACTGCATGGTGAAACTCACAACTTCCGGCCTCTTTCCTTCCACGAATTGCAGATACCAAAGGGGAAGGATGTCGATATCGCCGTTGCAGAGGATGACCCCATCGCGGTTGACCGTCTTGAGCATGTTCATGCCCTCGTCGTAGGAACTGACGTACCGGCTCTGATCGTTGAGGGGGTAGTTGATCTGCAGGGGAATCAGGGACAACCCCAAACATAAGGCGCCGGTATAGAGGGGCGCACCGTTGACCTTCCAGTTTTTAGCGGCCCAAAAGCAAAAGGAAGCGGCCGTTGCCGCCGCGAAAATGGAAAACATCATGAAGACCGGGGTGAAAAAGTTGTCCAGCGTCCATTGGTATCCTTCCAGGGGATTGTTAAAGACTATGACCCCAAAAAAGACCCCTGAACCGAATAAAAGAACGCCGATGGCCGAAGCCTTGTTGCGCCGATAGAGCCAGATCATGCCCCATAAGGCCATCAAAAAGACCAAAACGGAAAACCAGGAGCCAAACTGGTCATTAGCGTGGAACCAGAACCGTTTGAGATTTCGCATCACGGTCGTCCAAGAACGGGTGTCGCCGATGCCTTGGTAACCCTTTCGAACCACCGTGCCCCAAAGCCGGTCAAGATTATTGGGGTTCCACCAATTGACTAGGGGGTTCTCCATAGAGCGGATGGGAAGGTACAGATAAACCGATAGCGAAAGAACCAACATGGTGAGGCCCCGCACAATATTGAGAGCCCCAATGGCGGAAAGGACATTGGTTAGCTTTTCCATCAAATCAAAGGGCCTCAAGAGGCTCTTAAAGATTCCCCAGAAAGGCTCTCTCTTTTGGCTTGCAAGGAAAAACCAGAGGTATGCGGGAGCCATCACCATTTGGTTGGGCCAATGGTGGGCAAGACTTAATCCGTAAAGGAAACCCATTAAAAGGATCGATTTGATGAACCAACTCTTTTCCCGCATTTTGAAGAAAAGATAAAGCATGAAGACCGAAAGAAAGGTGTTCAGGGTGTAGATGCCGCCTTTGGCCCCGCAGGCCTGAAACCACTGCTGATAGGAAAAGGCAAAAATCAGCGCCCCAAAAAGGGCCGGAATCTCGAGCGTCCACGGGGCCAGCGGGGTTTGCCCCCCGGTTTTTTCATCCGTGGTGAAGGGTAGTATTTCTTTGAACATCATCTTGAGGACCCAATAGAGCATCACCACCGAGATACTGCCTGTCAGAAGGGAGCAAAAGGTGACGCGGAACATGGGTTTACCCAGGGGAAGAAGACAGTTCAACCGCCCCCAAAGCGTGTGCAGGGGATAGCCGGGGGAATGGCTGATGGTTAAAAGGTCGCAGACCATGATGGTCTCGCCCGAATCGTTGATGTTGAAGGTGGCGCAGACCGTGCGCAGGTATATATAGAAAGCAAAGAGAAAAAGACCCACAGGGATGAACATTCTGGGTTATTCCTAGTAAAGAGGTTAGAACTGGAAGTGGATTATAGCCAAGGCCGCCCCCGGCCCAAAGGGCTTTTTGCCTCTCATAGGGACGTGTTTGCCCCGAAAATCGGACCCATCCTTTGTGGATTTTATCCTCGGGAATGGACGAGAATGGCCCGCCCTATCCGGCTTTTCCTGGCCGGATAGGTATATCCCAAGGTTTTTATCAATGGAGCCACGCTTGAAAATAAAAAACTTTAAATTCAGAACGGCCCTGACGCTCATCATCGCGATAGGGGTTTTCACCGTCTTCGGGGCCCAAGGGTCTAATATGCCCGCGCCCCAGCCGAAGATTGATTTTGATAAATCCGTTTTGCCCATCTTTCAAAGAAGCTGTTTCCCCTGCCACGCCACTTCCCTGACCAATGTCCAATCGGTTCTGCCCAACCCCGATTTCGTCAAAAGGCAAGAGGTTGAGGCTCAGCACGGGCAGGATGATTTCACCATGGGGCCCCAGTTTCCCTTTCCCGATGACGACCGCCCCAAAAAACAGCTGGATAAAATGGAAAAAAAGCTGCGCGGCAGGCGGATGCCCCCCAAAGCTCAGCAAAAGCTGAAGCTGGGCATGGCCCTTTCGGATTCGGACCGCCAGTTATTGCTGGATTGGATCGGCCAGATGCGGGCAGACTACCCAAATTAAAACAAACACTTGTTCTTCAAAAAAAAGCCACTCCTTAAAAAAGGAGCGGCTTTGAAAAAATTAATTTCTTAACTGGTTATTATTAAGCGTTGGCCTTCGCCACGGCCAAGGCGGCGTCATAGTTCGGCTCGGTGGTAACTTCCTTCACAATTTCCACATGCTTCACCTTGCCGTCCTTGCCGATGACAAAAAGAGACCGGGCTTCCAACCGCAGTTCCTTGATATGGGTTCCGTAAGCGTCCCCAAAGGCCAAATCCCGATGGTCCGACAGGGTCTTAATGGTGATGTTTTCCGCCCCGCAGAAACGGGCCTGGGCAAAAGGCAGGTCGGCCGTAATGGTCAAAACCTCAACCGTCGGGGGCAAATTCCCGATCTCTTTGTTGAACCGATGGGTCTGCATCGAACAAACCGGCGTATCCAAAGAAGGAGCCACGGACAAGATCAGCGTCTTCCCCTTGAACTGGTCCAACGTTACTTCCTGAAGGCTGTTGTTTAAAAGTTTAAAAGCGGGAGCCGTATCGCCCACCTTGATCTCAGGGCCGATCAGGGTCAAGGGTCCGCCCTTGAAGGTAATCACTCCGTTACGTTCTTGCATGCTTCTCTCCTTTAGTTTCTTTAAGCGGATAGGTTGTAACAAACCTAGAGAAATAAAAGCAACCGTCAGAAGAGATTATCCGGCAGGGGGGGACTGTGCCCGACCCCCACTCGGTTAGATATGGCCCTTATGGATCAGGTATTCGGCCACCAGCATGCCGCCCTTGGCGGCGCCCATCTTGGTGTTATGGGAAACCAGCACAAACTTGACGCCGTTCGATAGGGCGTGGTCCGCGCGCACCCGGCCCACACTGGTCACCATACCGCCCTGCCGGTCCCGGTCCAAACGAGGCTGGGGACGGAAAGGGTCCTCACTGACTTCCATCAGGTGAGGGGGGCAGGAAGGCAGTTTCAAGTCGATGAATTTTTGCCCCCATTCCCGCATGGCCTTTTTGACCTCTTCGACCGTGGCGGGTTTCTTGAGCGACACGTAAACGGCCTCGGTATGAGCCTCTAACACGGGAACCCTGGTGCAGGTGGCCGAAACCGGAAAGGGCGCGGGAACAATGTCTTCGCCTTTGAGTGTCCCCAATATTTTTTGGGTCTCTTTCTCGACCTTTTCTTCTTCTTTTGGGATGTAAGGAATCACGTTATCCATGATGTCCAAGCCGATGACCCCGGGCGAACGGCCCGCGCCCGAGCAGGCCTGCATGGAAGTCATAATCACCTGCTGAATTCCAAAAATCTCATGGAGGGGCTTCAAGGCCATGGCGAGCCCTGTCGTGGTGCAGTTGGGCACGGGAGTGACGAAACCTTTCCAGCCCCGGTTCTTTTTTTGAACCGGAATCAGCGCGTCGTGGTTTTCATTGACCCCGGGGATAAAGATGGGCACATCTTTTTCATAGCGGAAAGCCGAGGCAGTGGAAACCACCGGGGTGGTTTTGGCGTAGCGGGGTTCCAGGTCCTTGGCTGCGTCGGATTCGACGGCCGTAAAGATTAAATCGACCTTGGTGGCGTCCAGTTTGGAAGCGTCTTGGACGGTGATCTGGGCGAAGGCCGGGTCCAGGGGTTCCTGGCAATACCAGCGGAAGGCCCCGGAAGCGTCGGTGATGGCGTCTTTAAAAAGCTTACCCGCCGAGCGTTCGCTCGCGGCTAAGGCTACAACCTCAAACCAGGGATGGCCCGAGAGGGAGGCCAAAAACTGCTGACCCGCCACGCCCGTGGCGCCGATGACGGCTACGGTTTTCTTTTTCATTCCATTTCCTCTATGTCAATGTCACCGGCTGGGCCGGGAATGGCAAAGGATAACATATTTGCCGGGGGTTTCAATAAAGGTGTGGAGATCAGGGAATCTCGGTTTTGGAACTGGCCTGGTAGGTTTTCTTTTTCACGTTGATGTCGATGAAGCAAAGATAAATGCCGGGCGGCATGGGCCGGTTTTCCTCATCCTTCGCGTCCCAGCGAAAGGTGTGGGAACCCTGGGTCAGGTAGTCGGGGCTGTCGGTTTTATTAAACTCAAAATCCCTCGCAAGCCTGAAACCCGATGTGTAAATCTTGAGGAACACGCTTTCGGCGGGGATATTCACGCCCCAATCGAAGCTGATTTTTCCCTCGGCATCAGGCTTGGGGGAAACCTTAAACTCGAATACCCCCGGTGTAGGTGTGTAGGTAGGAGTTAGGGTAGAAGTTCGAGTAGAGGTTTGGGTGGGGGAGGAAGTGACCGTTGGGCTCAGGGTGACGGTTTTCGTGAAAGTGGGAGTAGCGGATGGCGATTGAGTGCCGGTGATGGTCGCCGTCGGGGTATTGGTTGGACTGGGGATGATGGTGGGGGTTAGGGTAGCCGTGGGGGTCACGGTGGGCGCCAGGGTGATAACAGGTTTTAAGACCAAGGGGGTGGGAGTCGGCTGATTTTGGGCGAAAACTAATTGGGCCGCAAAAAACAAAACGAATGAACCTGTGATTCCAATGTATTTCACATTAGCCCTTCGCGTTTATTATTTAATTTCAGAGCAGACCGCTTCTCCCATTTGGACGCAGGAGACAGTCTTTTCACCCTTTTTCGCCAGGTCCGCAGTTCTCAGGCCCTTTTCCAGCACCTTTTCAACTGCCCCCTCAATCACATCGGATTCCTTTTGAAGGTGGAAACTGTATTTGAGCATCATCCCGACGGAAAGGATCATAGCCAGGGGGTTCGCCTTGCCTGTTCCGGCGATATCGGGCGCCGAACCGTGCGACGGTTCATAGAGTCCCACCCTCCCCCCCAGAGAGGCAGAAGGGAGCATGCCGAGGGAGCCGGTCAGCATGGAAGCCTCGTCTGAAAGGATATCCCCGAACATGTTCGTCGTGACCATCACGTCAAATTGTTTGGGGTTCAGGATCAACTGCATGGCGGCGTTATCAACGATCTGATGCTCAAACGCCACATCCGGATAGCCTTTGGAAACTTCCTCCGCCACGTCGTGCCAAAGCCGGGAGGATTCAAGGACGTTGAATTTATCCACACTGGTAACTTTCTTACGGCGCAGGCGGGCCAAATCGCAGGCTAGTTTCACAATGCGTTCGACTTCAGGAGTACGGTAGATTTCGGTATTGACCCCGTACCGGTCCTTCCCTTCTCCATGGATGCCCCGGGGCTCGCCAAAATAGATGCCCGAGATGAGTTCCCGGACAATGAGCATGTCCACCCCGTCAATGACCTCGGTCTTGAGGGTTGAGGCTTCTTTAAGGGCGTTGAACAGCTTTACAGGACGGAGGTTGGCGTAGAGATCCAGCCCCTTGCGAAGGCCTAAAATGCCCGCCTCGGGCCTTTTTTTATTCTCAATCTTGTCCCACTTGGGGCCGCCCATGGGGGCCTTGAGGACCGCCTGCGCGGCCTGGCAGGCCTTGAGGGTGTGGTCCGGCAAGGGGTTGTCGAACTTGTCGATGGCGATTCCGCCCGCGTCTTGGGCTTCGTATTCAAACCTATGCCCGAACACTTCCCCCACTCGGTTGAGAACCTTTTTGGATTCCTCGCAGATTTCGGGCCCGATGCCGTCACCGGATAAAACGACGATGTGAAAGTTCATGGTTTCAAGGCTTCCTTTATTTAATGCGGAGGATTCTTCAATAACCTTCGCCCATGCGTAATAGTCACAACATGAACGATGTTACGCCCCGCGTCATGGCGGTAAATAACGCGGTAACTGCCAACGATGATTTCCCGATGGGCAAGAAGTGGAAATTCAGGAAGTCGGCGTCCAAGATTCTGGTAGCTTTTTAGTTTTTCAACGGATTCGTATAAGGTTTCCACCTCCGACCTAGCGTAACGCGGGGAATCCTTAGCGATATAATCAAATATATTTTTCAGGTCTGCGGTCGCTTCCCGCGTCCACCGGATTTTTACCATTTCCTTATTTTTTTCAGAAGGTCTTCATGGGATATCGTCCTTTTTCCCCGTATATCAGATTCGCCTTTTTCGATTTTTTGGAGCAGATAAAGGCGATACATGAAATCTTCCAGATCCACCTTTTCGGGAAGGTTTTTAACCATCTCCGCGACTTGGCTTTTCATTACTGTCATTGAAGCACCCCCATCCCTAACTTTATAAGGTCTCATTGTATCAAACCCTTGGAAAAACCTTAGAGCGATGTGAAATTCAACCCTAAGCGGTGAATTTTCAGATCCCGCTAAATCAGAATACTAAGTAAGTGATTTTCTAATCTCTTCTATTTTGTTACTTAACAAATGATCGGAATAATTATTTGAATCTTCCGCCCCATTTCCCCGTGTACGTTTAATTTTCGCCACATCATCAAAACTAAAATAAAACCAACTGTCTGGTTTTCCAGCCTTCTTAGTTTTCACATTTTCTATGAATTTAGTCATATCCTTATTCGAAAATACCAATATTAACGGCAACCACGCGGATGAAGTTTTTCGAGATTTTTCTATGTCGGGGTAAACGGCAACAAGAAAAATAAACTCAGCATTTCCAGGAACTTTAAAAGTATTGAAACAAATATCGAATTTAGGTCCATGAGTTCCGGGATAAAAACGCGAAGCTTTTACCTGAATTGATATTAACTTATTTTCATTTTTATCACGTCTAGCAAGAATTAAATCAACCCCTTTTTCCTGTCTTGATAAGGGGACATAAACTGAATACCCATCTTTTTTCTTAAAAGTTTCAGAAAGTTTTTGCGCTACACAAAATTCAGAATAAGGGATAGTAAATATGGGGTCCATTTTCCCTCTCTTGGTAACAATCCAACTTGAAATCACAATTCACAGTTTGAAAGTCAAAAAAACTCACCCAAACAAAAAGGCCCTGGCTTTTTGAGCCAAGGCCTTTAAATCTTAAAGTTTCAAACCCTTTTGAATATTAAAGGCCGCCTTGGCGCTTTTCTTCTCGTGTTTTAAAAGAAGCTTGTTCACCCCGTTGATGTAGGCCTTGGCCGAGGCCTCGATGACGTCGGTAGAGACGCCCCTTCCGTTAGCCTCGTCGCCGTTGATGGCGACCGTTACCGTCACCTCGCCTTGGGCGTCCCGCCCCTGGGTGAGGGCCTTAAGGGAATAGTTTTCAAGCTTGCCCTTAAAGCCCGTGGCCTTGTCGATGGCGTTAAAAACCGCGTCCACAGGCCCGTCGCCCGTGGCGGCTTCTTCCAAAACCTTCTCGCCCTTTTTGAGTTTAAGGGTCGCCGTGGGCCGGGTGGTCGTGCCCGCCGAGGTGTGCAGGTAAGTGAGCTGGTATTGGTCGGCGGCGGAGACCATCTTTTCCTCGATCAGGGCTTCAATATCCTCGTCATAGACGCTCTTTTTCTTGTCCGCCAGGTCCTTAAACTTGGCGAAGAGGCCGTCGATGGCTTCCTGCGCCAGGTTGTAGCCGAGATCCTCCAGCCTTCTGCTGAAGGCGTGGCGGCCCGAGTGCTTTCCCAATACCAGCCGGCTTTCGGGCATGCCGATGGATTCGGGGGTCATGATCTCGTAATTCTGGCGGTACTTGAGCATACCGTCCTGGTGGATGCCGCTTTCGTGGGCGAAGGCGTTGTTGCCCACGATGGCCTTGTTGGGCTGGATCATGAAGCCCGTCAGGGTCGAGACCAGGCGGCTGGTTTTGTAGATTTCTCGGGTGTTCACGCCCGTCTCGTAGGGGTAGAGGTCGTGGCGGGTCTTTAGGACCATTACGATTTCTTCCAGGCTGGCGTTGCCCGCCCTTTCCCCGATGCCGTTGATGGTGCATTCCACCTGGCGCGCCCCGTTGCGGATGGCGGAGAGGGAGTTAGCCACCCCCATCCCCAAGTCGTCATGGCAATGGACGGAAATAACCGCCTTGTTGATGTTGGGCACCCGGTTCTTCAAGGTCGCCACCATGTGGCCGTATTCGGTGGGGATGGCGTAACCTACCGTGTCGGGCACGTTCACCGTCTTGGCCCCGCTCTTGATAGCCGCCTCGACCATGCGGCACAAAAAATCCAGGTTGGAACGGGAGGCGTCCTGGGCCGAAAATTCCACATCGTCGGTAAAGTTCCGGGCGTATTTCACCGCTTCCACAGTGGCATCCAGGGCCTCTTCCCTGCTCTTGTGGAACAGGTGCTTCAAGTGGATGTCGGAGGAAGAAATAAAGGTGTGGATGCGGAAGCGCTTGGCCGGTTTCAGGGCTTTGGCGCAGGCGTCGATATCTTTCCGCATGGCCCTTGAGAGACCGGCAATGATGGTCTTCTTCAGGGTTTTGGATATTTTCTCCACCGCCTCAAAATCGCCCGGAGACGCGGCGGGAAAACCCGCCTCAATGATATCCACCCCCAGCTTTTCCAGCTGGAGGGCGATCTTCATTTTTTCGGCGGTATTCAGGCTGGCCCCGGGGGCCTGTTCCCCGTCGCGCAGGGTGGTATCAAAAATATAAACCCGTTCGCCGACGGTTGAAGATGTGGAAGTTTTTGAACTTTTTTTAGTTTTCATTTTTAAAACCTCATTTTAAGTAAGGGGTGAATGACCGTTTGGAAAAACTGGATCAGCTTTTGGGATTGGCCTTGAGAGGCCTTCTAAGTCGACCCAAGCCCTTTTTGGTGAAAAACTTGATGATTCCCCAGAAGAGATAAATGGTTAATAGGGCAAAAGCCGAAAATTCAAAAGCGTTCACCAAGGCGATCAAAACCAGGCCGATAAAGGCCAGGGTCCAGGGCTTGATGAATTCCCGATTCAGCTTTTTTAAGGAGGGAAAGGGGATGGTGGAAACCATGACCAGGGCAATGACCACCGTCAGGACGGGCACCCAGAGCTGGATGGCGTTCAGGTTTTCCTCGTACCATCCCATGACCTTGTTCAAGACGATGCCCTTGTCGTAGAAACCGCTCCACCGGGATAGCAGGACATAGCTGGTCAGGATGCCCGCGGCAGCGGGGCTGGGCAGGCCCATGAAAGAGGTCTTTTCCTCGACCTGGGCCTGGACATTGAAACGGGCCAGGCGGATGGCGGCGCACACCACGTAAAGGAAGGTGATGGACAGCCCCCACCCGCCCATATAGCGCAATACCGTCAGGTAAATCAAAATGGCGGGCGCCATGCCGAAACTGACCAGGTCGGACAGGCTGTCGAATTCCTGGCCGAATTTGGAGGTGGTGTGGGTGGCGCGGGCCACCATGCCGTCAAACAGATCCATGAAGGCGGCGATCACGATCAGCCGGGCCGGCCAGACGAAGGGGATCGTATTGTTTTCCGGGAACAGGGATAGTGTCAGCGAGTCGTTGATGGCCCAGGTGATAGACCAGATGCCCAGCACCATATTGGCTGCGGTGAACATATTGGGCAACAGATAGATGGTTTTGCGCAGGCGGGAGCCTACCGGTTTTTCCGGGGCCTCATCGATGGTTGTTTTTTTTCTTTGCGCCGCCATTTAAAACTCTCCTAAAACCGTCACTCCAGCCCTTACCTGGTCTCCCAGTTTCACCGAGGGCTTGAAATCCTTGGGTAGAAACAAGTCCACCCGGGACCCCAGCAAAATCCTGCCAAAACGCTCTCCCCGGGCCAAAACCTCTCCCGGTTTCGGATCGGTTTTTACCCGCCGGCACAACAGCCCCGCAATCTGTTTGAGGACAATTTTTCCGGGCGATTTAAACCCCTTAACGCCCTTGAGTTCCACCACCAGGTGGCACTGCTCGTTCACCAGGTCGGCCTTGTCGTCATAGGCGGCCAAAAACTCGCCGGGGTGATAGTCCTTTTTGACAACCTTTCCATCAAAAGGCATCCGCTGGACGTGGTTGTTGAGCGGGTTCATGAAGATGGCGATATGGACCGCCTTTTTTTTCAGGTGGAACTTTTCCACCGCCTCGGCCAGCACGACCACCTTGCCGTCGGCCGGGCTGATGACTTCCTTGGGTTTTAAGGGTCGGCCCGGTTTGCGCTCGAAATCCCTGAAGAAATTCAGCATCAACAGGGCAAGGGCCAAAAGCACCGCCCCCGCGAAATCCAGCCAGGGATTTCGCGTGCCCAACCCCCAGCCCAGCAGGGCCGAGCCAGGGATTAGGGCGGGAAGGACCATGGTCCAGGTTTCCGGCATAAACGGCAGTCTCACCCCAGCCTCCCCCGCCGGGTCCCGAAGGCCGGCTTTAATGCCAAATTTATTTCTTCATCCAGCTGAACATGCTGCGCACCTGGGTTCCCACCTTCTCGATCATGTGCTGGGAATCGTTACGCAAGAGCGAGTTGTAAACGGGCCGGTTGGCCTGGTTTTCCAGCACGAATTCCCGGGCGAAGGAGCCGGATTGGATTTCCGCCAATATGCGCTGCATCTCGTGACGGGTGTTGTCGTTGATGATGCGGCGGCCCCGGGTGATATCGCCGTACTTGGCGGTGGTGGAGATGGCGTCCCTCATGCCGGTGATTCCCTTTTCGTAGATCAGATCCACGATCAGTTTCACCTCGTGCAGGCACTCGAAATAGGCCACTTCCGGCTGGTAGCCGGCGGAAACCAAGGTCTCAAAACCCGAACGGATCAGTTCGGACAGGCCGCCACAGAGGACCACCTGTTCGCCAAAAAGATCGGTTTCGGTTTCTTCTTTAAAGGTGGTTTCCAAGACTCCGGCGCGGGTGGCGCCGATGGCCTTGCCGTAGGCCAGGGCCAGCTTCAAGGCGTTGCCCGTGGCGTTCTGGTGGATGGCCACCAGGGCGGGAACTCCCTTGCCGTCCACATAGGTGGTACGCACCAAGTGGCCGGGGCCTTTGGGCGCGATCATGAAGACGTCGATATCGGCGGGCGGCACGATCTGGCCGAAATGGATGTTGAACCCGTGGGAAAACATGATGGCCTTGCCGGCTTTTAATCCCGGCAGGACGTCATTTTTATAAAGGGACCCTTGCAGGTCATCCTGAATGAGGATCTGGATGATGTCGGCCTTGGCCGCCGCTTCCTTGGCGTCGTAAGCCTCGAACCCATCCGCCTTGGCCTGGGCCTTGGTCTTTTCGGAACGGGCGCCGATGATGACCTTGATACCCGAATCCTTCAGGTTCAGGGCCTGGTTGCGTCCCTGGTTTCCGAAGCCAATGACCGCGATGGTCTTTCCCTTCAGCGCGTTTAAATCCGCATCTTGTTCATAATAGATTTTCGCCATTTGCCGCTCCTTGGTTTTCTTGAATTAAAAGACTAAAGGTTGGATTGCCCGGCCTTGCCGGCCTTGACCTTGACCTGCTTTTCTTCTTCCTCATGCACCTTCTTGCCCCGGGAAATAGCCACTTCCCCGGTGCGGACCATCTCGATGATGCCGTAATTCTTCAGGAGCTCGATCATGCCGTTGATCTTGCTCTCCTTGCCCGTGACCTCGACGATGAAGCTTTTCAGGGCCACGTCCACGATTTTCCCGTCGAAACACCGGACGATTTCCATGACCTCGCTTCGGGTATGGGTCTCGGCCTTGACCTTGATGAGGGCCAGGTCCCGGGAAATGAAATCATCCTGGGTCAGGTCGACCACCTTGATGGTATCCACCAGCTTGTTGAGCTGTTTTTCAACCTGGTCAATCACCCGGTCGTCGCCCCGGACCACGATGGTCATGCGGGAAACCTTTGGGTTGTCCGTCACGCCGACCACCAGGCTGTCGATGTTGTAGCCCCTTGCGGAAAAAAGATTGGAAACACGGGACAGGACGCCGCTGTGGTTATTCACCAAAACAGATATGGTGTGCCTCATTTGCCCCCTCCCTTGGGCCGAGCAACCTTGGCCTTGATTTCCGCCATGACCCTTGCCCGGTCTTCCTCTTTGGACAAAACCATGTCCTTGGTCGAACCGCCCGCGGGCACCATGGGATAGACGTGTTCCTCCGGATCAACCATCAGGTCGACAATACAGGGCTCCTTGCTTTTAAAAACTTCTTCCAAGGTCTTCGTGGCGTCTTTGGGCGTTTCGGCCCGGTAGCCTTTGATGCCATAAGCTTCGGCCAGCTTGACGAAGTCGGGTTGGGCTGGAATGGAGGTAGCGGCGTAGCGCTTGTCAAAGAAAAGATCCTGCCATTGCTTGACCATTCCCAAAAATTTGTTGTTCAGAATGATGACCTTGACGTTCAAGTTGTGCTGCTTCACCACCGCCAATTCCTGAAGGGTCATCTGGAAGCTGCCGTCGCCCGCGATGTCGATCACCGTCGAATCGGGATAGGCAAATGCGGCGCCAATGGCCGCCGGAAAACCAAAGCCCATGGTCCCCAACCCGCCCGAGGTAATCCAACACCGGGGTTTGTTGAACCGGTAATATTGGGCCGCCCACATTTGGTGCTGACCCACTTCGGTGGTGATGATGGCGTCGCCCTTGGTCAAACGGTAGATTTCGTCCACCGCGAACTGGGGCAGGATGGGCCCATTCGGATCCTGTTTGAAGGCGAGAGGATGTTTCTGGTGCCAGGCGTCCAACTGATCGTACCACTCGTCGTAATCGTGGGAACCCGCCGTCTTGGTCAGGGACTCCAAAATAGTCCTCATATCGCCCAGGACATGGGCGTCCACCTTGACGTTCTTGCCGATGGAGGTCGGGTCCACGTCGATGTGGATTTTCTTGGACAGAGGGGAAAATTCGGAAAGTTTCCCCGTCACCCGATCGTCGAACCGACTGCCGACCGCGATCAAGAGGTCGCAATGGGTCAGGGCCATGTTGGCCCGGTAGGACCCATGCATGCCCAACATGTCGATGAACTGACGGTCATTAGCCGGATAGGCCCCCAGGCCCATCAAGGTTAGAGTGACCGGAATGTTCGTCTTTCGGGCAAATTTATACAAAGCCTCGGAGGCTCCGGCGTTGATGACCCCGCCGCCCGCGTAAATTAAGGGGCGCTTGGCATGGCGCAGCAACTCGGCCATTTTATCCACCTGCGAGAAATCGATGGAAGGAACGAATTTCGACGGGGAGATGGATGAATGCTTAGGGTAAGGCACTTCCGCCGAGGAGGCCGCGATATCCTTGGGGATATCGACCAGCACCGGACCCGGCCTGCCGGAACGCGCGATAAAAAAGGCGTCCCTCAAAATTTGGGGCAGTTCTTGGATGTTTTTCACCAAATAATTATGCTTGGTGCAGGAACGGGTGATACCCACCACATCGGCTTCCTGGAAGGCGTCGGTTCCAATTAAGGCCGAGGGAACTTGACCCGTGATGGCAACGAGTGGGACGGAGTCCATATAGGCATCGGTCAACCCGGTGACCAGGTTCGTAGCGCCGGGGCCTGATGTGGCGATGCAAACCCCCACTTTTCCCGTGGCCTTGGCGTAGCCCTCGGCCATGTGGATGGCACCCTGCTCATGGCGCGTATCAACAAGACGAATGCGGTCGCTATTTTGGTAAAGGGCGTCAAAAATGGGGAGAGCGGCCCCGCCGGTTAGACCCCAGAGAATTTCCACGCCCTCGTCCACCAGCATATCCACAACCATTTGGGCACCGGTTTTGAGCTTGGGATTGTGCTTTTTCATTTTTTCTCCTCCATGGGCTTCCCCCGCCTGGGGGAAAGCGCTAGATTTTACAATAATTCACCTGTTCAGGTGATAAATAGTGGTTAAAAACCCCACAAAACAAACGACTTTTAGGGTTTGACCCTTCTGGAACCAGGCTTTAGAGAACCGTTGGGAGGGGAATACTGGGCTCAAAAAAAAAGCCGCAGAACCCCTGGCGGGGCTCCGCGGCTTGGTAGCCGTCTTTAGGAGCGAACCGCCTCCGGACGCAATACGAGTACCAGTACCAAAAGCACTAAGGTGATTGCGATTCCGAAGGTCATGAAAAGCTCCTTGTTTTCTGTGGGTGAAATATACCCTTCTTGCTTTTGACTGTCAAGGGAGGCGCCCTATCGATTGATTTTACATGGTCATTTTCGACAAATTGATACTTCAACACTGGTTGAAATGGGAGCCATTGCTACCGAACCCAGTTTTTACCAAGTCCCGATGTCTCTTTATGAAGACGCGATCCATTGAAGAATAATAAAAATAATCACGGCCACAATAACCCAAACAAGCCCATAACTCCGGATATCTTCCCATTGAATGAGCCCCTCCCTCCGGTTGAGGGAACGTTTGAAGCGGCCCAGAAAAAACAGGGCCAAAGGCACCAAAACAATCAAGGCAAGAGCGGCCACGGCTACATCGTTTTGAAGGTCGGGATTCTTGACCATCCGCAAGGCCAGGAAAACCGCCACCAATGTCAAAAGAGTATGAAACATCCAAAAAAGCACATACTTAAATAACGCGGGGGGGATTTGAAAAAAACTTAAGGAAGGATGACTCAATTTCATGGCGTCCGAATGGATATCCCGCGGAAGGCGCGTCCCGCAGCGGACGCAAAAACGCAGACTTTTCCCGTGGACGAACCAGCTTTGCTGAGCGATGAAATGCTTGTGGGGACAGGATTCCACAATCCACGAAATCGAGATGGCGAACCAAGCGCAAAGCACCACCTGCAGTAATAACCCCAAATATAGGAAACGATATTCAAAATTTCCCGTCACAAAGCTCAAGAATATATTTAGGAAAAAAAACCAAAACCAAGGTTCCAGAGTTCTTGTGATCTTAACATCCTCCGAGACCTCAACAAAATAACGCCATCCCTTTCCCATGACCCATAAAACCAAAACTAGAACCAAAAAATTTTCCCAAATCATACTTTTCTCCAAAAATGAATCGGTTTTAAATTTTAAATACCTTTAAAGAATAGAACACGGAACATTCATCAGCATCCTATTTTTTTCAAAATAATGGTCGATTTCGATCCTGTTTTTTTCTTGGATTCTTCACTAGGAACGCAAAAGGGTAAAAGCTAAACCCAATAAAAGAGCCATCAACCAAATGGAAAAAAACCACCTCGCGGCCCTCGAAAAGTTTTCGATCTTCCAACCCGACAATTTTCTGAGGTGGAGAACTAAAAGGTAATTCAAAAAACACAGAAAATAAGCACCCAAGGCTAGGGGTATCCTTGGCCCTACGAACCTGACGGTTTGATACAAAAGGAGGCACGAAAGGCCAAAATAAAAACCCATCCATCCCCAAACCCCCTGGCTCACCCAGGGTTGCTCCTGCCTTTTTTCGGCTATTTTGTTGTCGGCATCCCAATTGAAAATTTCAAGAAAATGGAAATAGAGCCGGATCCAAAGGGCTCCAAGAATCAAAACTACCAGGAATGAGATAGATTGGGCTTCTTGAAAAAGGGCTGTAGCCGTATCAATCCACAAAAAGAAAAAGGTCAAGGTCCAAAGGTTTCCAATCACTCCCGGCGGAAGGCTTGGAGTCCATACAACCATGAGTGTTCCAAGGGCCGAGATGAGAAGAGCGGAAAAGGCGATTAAACCCCTAATCCAAGAGGCCATCGAAAGATCGGCCCATTCGTTGAGCGCTAACAAACCATGGGTTTCTTCAAATAATGGAATATTGATAATAAATAAGAAATAAATGGAAGCGGAGAGGACAAAATAAAGGAAAACTTGAATGGCCATGCCCCATTTAACAGCCACGCTGACCTTCCTTGTTAGTTATCCAAAAAAACGGCTTATCTTCTAGGAATTAAGATGGAAGGACATTAAAGACTTTATAACCAATTTTATATAGCTTTTTCACAACAGTGATTTGCCACATAAATTACATTTTATTAATGTGCTAATTTTATAGTTGTCTTGTTTCTTTTGTGATTTACCAATTAATAACGTTTATATGTCATTGAAACTAAATATAACATAATATATCATAACATTGCTTAGTTTATGAGTCTAATTGGTTTAACAAATCTATAATTCAACGTGCAAAACCCTTCTAGGAGGAAGTCATGAAGCAGAAATGGTCCAAAGAAAAGATCGTGGAAACCATTAAGGATTTACAACGCCAATCCATCGATATCTCTGCCAGCAATATATCAAAGAATTTCATCCCTCTTTTCACGGCCGCTTGTTCAAGGCGTTATTTTTCTAGTTGGTCCAATGCGGTAAAAGCCGCCGGCATTGACTATGACCAAATTCTGGATGCGGGCAAGGCCAGGCGCCGTGAAAAGCTTACCAAATGGTCCAAAGATGAGGTATTGGAACAGGTTAGGCTCGCTGAATCAAAAAACCTCCTGACAACCTACAGGGACCGTCTTGCCCTTTACTCGGCGGCCCGCCGGGAGTTTGGAAGTTGGAAACAGGCGCTTGAGGCAGCCGGATACCGTTTGACCAAGGGTGCCCATAAGAATTCCAATCAGATATTCAAGAAGGAAGAAACGGTCGCGAAAACCCCAACGACAACCGTCTAATCACCCGATTGATCAGGAGCCAGCTGTCAGTAAATAATCGCCAACTTTTTCATGACAGTCTGGCTCCCTGTGGTGATGCTGTAAATATAAAGACCGCTTGCTAGACGAACGCCTCCCTGATTTACCCCATTCCATGAAAATTGATTGTTTCCTGTTTTCGTTTGGTCGCTTCCAAAAGTCTCGGAAAATACGAGTGTGCCGGAAATATCAAATATCTTCATGCCCACATTTTGGGGATTCGACAGGTTGAATGAAAAGGTGAGATGCCCATCGTGGCTGGGGTTAGGAAAACAAAAAGTGGTTCTTTCACTAAATTGATTGTTCTCCGCAGAAAGGACTGTGGGAGTTGGGGAGAGGGATGTACCAAGCGCTTGAGGCAATATTTTAATCGAGTTGGAGCGCATGTGAGTCGTCACCAAATCTAATTTACCCGTTCCTCGGGTATCTAGAGCGGCCACTTCCACCGGGCCGTAGCTTGAATCCGGGTCGAATGCCACCTTCAAACTTTGTAAGGGTTGGAACAAATTACCGGTCCATTGATAAAGATCCAAAAGGTCCGAATCCCGGTTGGCGACAACGATGACCGGAACCCCTGTGTTATCCAAATCGGCAACCGTCAAACCATTGGGGTGGTTCCCATTCGTGGCAAGCGGGGCTTGAAGGGCTAATGAGCCGTCTTTTTGTTGAAGATAAACCCATAGAATATTTTTAGTGAAATCAATCGCGGCTATGTCCGCTTTTCCATCACGGTTCAGGTCGGTTATTCGTAGATCCGAAAGATCTGATCCTGGGGCCGGAATCAGATACTGAGAAATCGAATAGGCGGAAAGATCATTGGGAGTGCTGGAAGACGGGCTTAAAACCACCAATTGCCCAGTCCCTAAACAGGCCGCCACAATCTCATTAAAGCCATCGCCATGCAGATCGCCCACCGCCACTTGAGTGGGACCTACGGGAACCGCGAAATCATATCGAGTACCAAACTTTCCATTCTTAATCTCATAAACTGATATTTGATTGTTTCCGTAATCCGCGACTGCCACAAAGGGAATGCCTCCTGCCCGGGTAATGCCGTAACAAACCCCGACTGGTTGATTGAGCGTCGATGTTTCATCAAGTTTTTTAAATTGTGAGCCATTCCAATGAAATAACTGCAAAAGCTTGGAGTCGTAACACGAAACCAAAAGATCCTCTTTCCCGAAACCATCGGGTACCGCAGCTAAGCTCCGGGGGCTCCACCCGACAGGAATTTCGCTGATGAGAGCTAATCCCGATGGATTGGGCATAAACACCTGAACGGTGGACTTTTGATTGACGAGAACGCTCTGGGATGTGGACTGGCCAATAAAAGTAGGAGACCCAAAGTTAGCCACCGCTAGACAAGCTTGGGAGTTGTCGGTGAAATGGCCAACAATCAAACCTCTGGGAGAAGAACCAACTAAAATGGAAACCGGATTCTGGAATGAAATAGAAGCTCCGATTCCTACCATTGGAATCAAGATTACTATTGAAACAATCATTAATCGAATGGGGCTCATAAGGTCTCCTGGAAAGGAATAAGGTTATTTTACCCCTCAATTTTAATTTTTAGGCTAATGAAACGGAAAGGGTTTAAGACAGGGATTCTTAAATGTTTAAAGGGAAAGGCGATGGACGGATGTAATTTTAAGAGGTTAAAACTTGTAAGCCATTGCCAAAATAGGGTGATCATTTTGGAAGAAAACTTCAGGTTTCAAGCCGTGTTCATTGTTGTAATCTTGGGCCACAGTAGGCGCATGGGCCATATCAATGATCCAAAGACCACCAAATGCGATGATTCCACCCCATATCAGGTTGGACCCAATATTATCCGCGTTCGTCGGATCGCCTAACAAACCCCCGGAAAAAGTAGTGGTATCAGACTTGATGAGGGCCCCTAAGCCGACAGAAAGAACCGAAAGCACCTCCCCGCCCAACAATACATCCCCGGTGATATTGTCATCCGCATAAAAGTGGCCATAACCATGAATGAGGAGGCCGGGAAAAAAGGCAAGGAGAAATGCCTTATTCGGATCTTTATAAAAATAATTTTGGTGGTTGGTTTCTAGGCTGCCGGACAACCCAGGATCGGACATTTGGGCTAAAACGATTGCTGGGAAGGATAGTAAAGCGATTCCTAAAAAGAGAAACATAAAACGCCAAAATTTGTGGGTCATAATTTTCTCATTTTACGTTCAGGAATCACCAGGGTCAAAAGAAAATTCCGGGTCCTTATCGAGTGAAAAGCTTGTTAAGAGGGGGCCGTTTCTTTTGAATTCTCCACAACATCTATTGGTTCAGTGGATGTTTGTTTAACTTTCTTCGCCTTTTTTTCGGTCGAAGGCTCTACAGACTTTTCTTCAACAGGACGATCCACCATCTCCAGAAATACCATTTCAGCCCCATCTCCAGGGCGGAAGCCAAGCTTTAACATCCTGGTGTATCCACCTTTCCGTTGGGCGTAGCGGAAAATAAGGGTCTTAAAAAGTTTGTTAACCACTTCTCTTTCACGGACAAAACCTAATACTTCCCTTTTGGCGGCAAGGGTTTCCTTTTTGGCCGCAGTTATCATTTTTTCCGCGTAACGGCGCACTTCTTTCGCCCTGACTTTGGTCGTCTTGATCCTCTCGTGTTTTAACAACGAGGTCACCATATTTCTAACCATGGCTCTACGATGGGCGGGTTGTACACCCAATCTTCCATGGTGGGCTTTATGACGCATTTGCTTCTCCTATCGTGTCTCGAAGGGTTAAACGGCGGCTTCCACGCGGGGAGGGGTTGTTGATTTTCCCTTCGCGAGGATTGAATCCACATCCATTCCAAATGACAAGCCCATTCCACCAAGGATTTCTTTAATTTCGTTGAGGGATTTACGGCCGAAGTTTTTATATTTCAGCATATCCGTTTCAGTCTTGCGGACCAGATCCCCGATGGTTTTAATGTTTGCGGTTTTGAGACAGTTTGCCGAACGAACAGACAACTCCAGTTCCTCAACGCTTTCATTCAACAATTCGCGAAGGCGCTCTTCCTCTTCGCTCACGGCATCATCTTGAGCGGAAGGCTCTTCCTCGAAATTAATAAAGATCTGCACAGAATCGCGAATAATTTTCGCGGAATGAGCCAGGGCATCTTCAGGATGGATCCGGCCGTCTGTCCAGATTTCAATGATAAGTTTATCGTAATCCGTCATTTGTCCGATACGAGCCGATTCCACAGAGTACTTCACCTGAGTTACAGGGGTAAATACGGAATCGATGGGGATCACACCGATAGATTGACCTTCCCGTTTGTTACGATCAGCAGGGGCATAACCTCTGCCTTCCGCGATCTCGATAACAACATCTAATAATGCGTCTTCTTCCGTTAAAGTTGCTAAATGCAGCTGCGGATTTAGGATTTCAACATCCGAATCAATTTGAATGTCCGCCCCTGTCACTTTCCGTTCACCCTTGACATTGAGTCTTAAAGTTTTAGCCCCTGTCCCAAACATTTTGATTTTAAGCTCTTTTAGGTTCAGGATAATTTCAGTGGTGTCTTCAACAATTCCCGGGATAGAAGAAAACTCATGAGAAACACCCTCAAACTTAACCGAAGTAACAGCGGCTCCAGAAATAGATGAAAGCAGGATTCTCCTGAGCGAATTACCAATCGTATGGCCATAACCCCGCTCAAAGGGCTCGGCGATAAATTTTCCATAAGTCGGGGTTAAAGTTTCCTTTTCGTAATCAAGAAACTTTGGAATTTGAACGTTACCGATTTGCATGATCCCTCCTACGCGGGTCTTTCCTGTTTACTTCGAATACAATTCAACAATGAGCTGTTCCTGCACCGGCAAGGCAATCTCTTCCTTGGTGGGCACCTTCTTGAAGACACCCGATAAAGTGTCCGTGTCTACCTCCATCCATTCAGGAACACCACGTTTTTGAAGCTGTTCCATTGACTTCTTTAGGAAGACATTATCCTTATACTTTTCCGCAATCGACACTTTATCGCCCGCTTTGAGCGTATAACTCGGAATATCAACTTTCTTCCCATTGACCAATACCTGACCATGGCGAACAACTTGCCGCGCTTGCGTCCTTGATTCCGCAAATCCCATACGGTAGATCGTGTTATCAAGCCGCTGTTCAAGCAACTGAAGCAGCGTCTCGCCGGTGACGCCTTGTTTACGGGAGGCTATGACAAAATAACGGCGAAACTGTTTTTCAAATAAGCCGTAGATTCTTTTAACTTTTTGTTTTTCGCGCAATTGAAGACCATATTCCGTGTCTTTACGACGCTTCTGACCATGCTGGCCAGGCGCGTAACCACGACGTTCAAAGGCACACTTATCCGTTTCACAACGGGTGCCCTTCAAATAAAGTTTCATCCCTTCCCGTCGACAAATCCTACAAACGGATTGGTCACTCATTCAAAAGCTCCTTTACACACGCCGGCGCTTGGGCGGCCGGCAACCATTATGGGGGACGGGGGTCACGTCCTTAATTATTGAAATTACCAGACCGCTGGTTTGAATGGCGCGGATGGCGGCTTCACGGCCCGACCCGGGACCTTTTACAAAAACCTCAACTGATTTCATACCGGCATCCACGGCTTTTTTCCCTGCCGTTTCTGCCGCAACTTGTGCGGCAAAGGGTGTCGATTTGCGACTGCCTTTAAAATTCATCGATCCAGCCGAGGACCAAGCAATCACATTTCCCCGTGGATCCGTTATGGTGACCAAAGTATTATTAAAGGTACATTGAATATGTACCACGCCGTTACGTGGGGCCTTTTTCCCTTTTTTGGAAGCCGACGACGCGGGTGCTTTGTCCGCAGATGCGGGCACCTCAGCCTTCACGTCTTTCGATTCTGGTTTATCTGTCAAAATCCATCTCCTTCATTTCCCGACATATAAGCGAGTTGCTTCAAAACTAACCTTATTCTTCTTTTTTACGTCCGCTACCAACAGTCTTTTTCGGGCCCTTCCGAGTACGTGCGTTGGTCTTGGTTCTTTGTCCACGGACCGGAAGCCCCTTGCGATGACGGCTGCCGCGGTAAGTTCCAATATCAATTAAACGCTTGATGTTCATAGTAATTTCCCGCCGCAAATCACCCTCGACCTTGATATTTTCAGTGTTGAGGGTACTCGTAATGCGGGAAACTTCATCTTCTTTAAGATTTTTAACCCGCACATCGGGATTGACATTAGCTTTAGCCAATATTCGCTTCGCCAAATTAGGTCCGATCCCATAAATATAGGTCAAACCCACTTCGACTCTTTTTTCTTTTGGCAAATCCACTCCAGCTATACGTGCCATAATTCTCCTCGATTAACCTTGGCGTTGCTTGTGCTTGGGATTAATGCAAATCACCCTTACGACGCCCTTACGGCGGATCACCTTGCATTTATCACAGATCGGTTTTACCGACGATCGAACCTTCATTCGCAACCTTCTTTCAGTCTCTGTGGTTTTCAGTATCTCACTTGAACCGGTAAGTAATCCTGCCCCGATTCAAATCATATGGAGACAATTCCACCGTGACTCTGTCACCGGGTAGAATACGTATAAAGTTCATCCGCATCTTTCCCGATACATGAGCCAGAACTACATGCTTATTTTCCAGTTCCACGCGGAAACTAGCGTTAGGAAGGGCCTCAATGACCGTTCCTTCAACCGAAATCGCTTCTTCCTTGGCCATAAGCCTCCACCCCGAGGATTATCCAACTCGGGTCAGGTTTTGAGGCCCCTCGGCCAAGACTGCGATGGTGTCCTCAAAATGGGCGGAGAATTTACCATCTTTCGTTACAACTGTCCAGCCATCCTCTAGAACCTTCACCTCATCTACCCCTAGGTTCACCATGGGTTCCAACGCTAAACACATACCCGCTATGATTCTGGCACCCTGGTTCGGACGCCCATAGTTGGGAACTTGCGGTTCTTCATGCATTGCCTGGCCAATACCATGGCCAACATAATCCTTCACCACGGAATAACCTTCATTTTCAACAAAAGTTTGAATCGCATGACCAATATCGGAAATTCGATTCCCAACCTTTATCTGGTCGATTCCTAAATCTAAAGCCCTGCGCGTCACTTCGAGCAGCTTGGTTATTTCAGGGCTAACCCTGCCGACTGCAAAAGTTCTTGCCGAATCCCCGCAATATCCCTTGTAAAAAGCCCCTAAATCGACCCCAACAATATCCCCTTCTTCCAACACCCTTTTATTGGGGATGCCATGAACCACTTGTTCATTGATGGAGGCGCAAATGGTGGCCGGATATCCGTGGTAACCTAGAAAAGCCGGAACACAATCGTTCTTTTTTAAATAATCTGCGGCAAAACGATCTAATTCTCGAGTCGAAATGCCCGGCCTTATTTTTTGGCCGATTTCCAAGAGCGCTTCCCCAACCACCTTCCCGCTCACCCGCATCAGTTTTAATTCCGATTCGGTCTTAATCGTTATCACAACCCTTGAGCCACCTTTTCCAGCACATCAATGATCCTGGGAAAGGAAAGAGAAAAAACATCCTCACAGGAAACCCGTTTCAAAAGTCTCTGTTGATCATAAAAAGCGATTAAAGGTTCTGTATCCTTTTGATAGACAGCGAGTCGATTTTCAATGGTTTCCGGTTTATCGTCTGTCCGTTGAATCAATTCTTTTCCACACTTGTCGCAAACACCATCGCGGAGAGGTTTCATGGTTTCAATGTTATAGGTTGCGCCGCAATTCGGACAAACCCGTCTTCCCGTGAGTCGGCGAATTAAGACCTGATGCCCAACCTCAATCTTTAAAACGCAATTTAACTTGATCTTCATCTCCTTCAACATTTCTTCCAAACTCTCCGCTTGGGGAACCGTTCTTGGAAAGCCATCCAGAATAAAACCCTTCTGAGCATCTTCCAGTTTTATTCTTTCTCGTATTAAACCAATCACCACTGAATCGGGTACAAGTTCGCCCCGTTTCATAAATTCCTGGGCTTTCAACCCTAACTCGGTACCGGCCTTGACCGCGAAACGGAGCATATCACCCGTTGATATCTGCGGTATTAAATACTTTTTCACTAATTCCGCGGAATAAGTTCCTTTGCCCGCGCCCGGTTCACCTAAAAGAATAATTCTCATCAGAATGCGCTCCGTCCCTTCAATCGACCTTTTTTCATAAAACCATCGTAGTGGCGCATTAAGAGATGTGATTCAATTTGTTTCATCGTATCCAAAGCAACGCCAACAATGATGAGAAGTGATGTTCCGCCAAAATAAATGGGAATATTCAGATTACGCGTGATCAATTCTGGGATAACCGCAACCACACAAACCGCCAAGGCCCCCCAAATCGTAATCCGGGTTAATGTCCGATCAATAAATTCAGCCGTTTGCTGGCCAGGCCTGATTCCAGGAATGAACCCGCCATATTTTTTCATGTTTTCGGAAAGATCCGTCGGGTTAAAAGCAATGGCGGTGTAAAAATAACAAAAGAAAACAATCAAAAGAGAATAAAGACCGTAATAAATCACCGCACCTGGGGCAAAATTACGCGTAATAAAATCCATTGCTTCATATGCCCAGCTTTGATCTAAACCTCTTTCAGAAAGAACGCCTTGAACATAACGTGCTATTTGCGCCGGAAAAACCAGTATGGAGGAAGCAAAAATGACGGCGATCACACCCGAATAATCCACTTTAAGAGGTAGTTGAGTTGATTGTCCTTTAAAAACCTGCCGACCTACTACTCGGGTGGCATATTGAACAGGTATTTTACGGGCACCCTGCTGAAGAATAACAATGAATGCGATGCTTGCGATTAGAAACGCGATGAAGAAGATAACTGAAAATAAACTAACCGAACCAATTCGCACCAATCGGTAAGTAGCATTTAACTCACTCGGAAGTCCTGCCACTATCCCGGCAAATATGATTAAAGAAATCCCATTACCAACCCCATATTCGGTAATCTGTTCCCCTAGCCACATAATAAAGATGGTCCCTGTTGTAAGCGCTAGTACCGTCATCATTTGAAATCCGATTCCCCAATGATAAACGGCGTTATCACCAAAGGATTTTAAGAGGTAGGTGGTACCAGTTCCCTGAACAATGCAAAGACCAACAGTACCATAACGGGTATATTGGGTGATTTTTCTACGGCCCATCTCCCCTTCTTTAGAAAGTTTTTCCAAAGTAGGAATAACAGCCGTCAATAATTGAAGAATAATAGACATGCTGATGTAAGGCATTACGCCCAAAGCAAAAACGGAGGATTGTTTGAGGGCTCCACCCGAGAAGAGGTTAAGAAAACCTAAAATACCTCCCCCTTGACCTGAGAAATACTGGTTCAAGAAGGAAATGTTGATTCCTGGAATCGGAATATGAATGCCGACTCGATAAACAAGAAGAATCAAAAAGGTAAAAATAACCCTATTCTTAAGTTCAGGCACCCGAAAGATATTGGCAAAAGCCGAAAACACTTACAAAACCTCCGGAGTTCCGCCAGCAGCTTTTATCTTTTGTGCCGCTGAAGCGCTGAAAGCATGGGCCTTGACGGTTAAAGAAACCTTTAATTCGCCCTCTCCCAAGACTTTCACCTGTTTTCCCGTTTTGATCAGACCTTTTTCCTTAAGTTCCTGTGGCGTTACCAAACTCGTGGCAGGAAAAATAGAAAGGGAACCTATATTTACGACTTCAAAGTAAACTTTATCTAAACTTTTAAAACCCCGAATCGGGAGTCTTCGATAAATTGGAGTTTGTCCGCCTTCAAAGCCAGGGCGAACGCCCCCGCCAGTTCTAGAATTTTGACCTTTATTTCCACGAGTCGCCGTTTTTCCATGTCCGGAACCCGGGCCTTTTCCCACTATCTTTCTGCGTTTAACGGAGCCCTTTTTGGGCTTTAATTCTGTGATTTTCATAACAACGCCTTTTATTTTTGTATTTGTATGAGGTAATCGATTTTGGCCAGCATCCCGCGGATTACAGGCGTATCTGGTTTTTGAACGATTTGACGGATTTTTCGTAAACCTAGAGCTTCTGCAATCCGGACATGTTGGGGTTGCCGGCCATTGAGGCTTTTAACCAGTTTAATTTTTAATTCGGTCATGATTTCACCGATCCGATAAGACTTTCAACGGTTTTGCCACGAAGGGCTGCAACCGTTTCGGGCGAACGAACCTCGCTCAAACCCTTTAAAGCCGCTTGAACAACATTAAAAACATTATCTGACCGAATTGATTTGGTTAAAACATCGTGGATTCCAGCCAATTCGCAAACAGCCCTCACGCCCCCGCCGGCAATGATGCCAGTTCCTGGAGCAGCGGGCTTTAGAAGTACTCGAGAAGCCTTAAACACCCCAACAACCTCGTGATATATGGTTCCTCCCTTAAGAGGGACCTGAATCAAATTTTTCTTAGAATCGTCCACAGCTTTACGAATGGCGTCTGGAACTTCACTTGCTTTTCCTGTTCCGATTCCAACAAAACCATGGCCATCACCAACGACCACTAGAACAGAAAAACTAAATCGACGCCCGCCCTTTACGACTTTGGCGACGCGGTTGATATGGACCACTTTTTCTTTCAAATCAAGTTTGGATGAGTCTATTCGAGCCATGGTATTCCTTCTTTAAAATTTCAAGCCGTTGGCACGGGCCGCTTCAGCTAGAGCTTTAATTCGCCCGTGGAAAATGTAACCACCCCTATCAAAAACGACCAGAGCAATGGATTTGGCCTTGGCCAATTTTGCGATTTGCTCTCCAACTATTTTTGCGGCTTGTATATTGCCGCCATTTTTCAATTGACCCCGTAACTGCTGGTCAAAACTTGCAGCCGCCACTAGGGTCACCCCCTTGGAATCATCAATGATTTGGGCTGTAATATTTTTTGCGCCTCGATGAACAACCAAACGAGGCCTTTCGGATGTTCCAGAAAGCTTTTTCCGTATCCGTTCGTGACGGTGTTTACGTTTATGATGTTGCAATTGCGACTGCATTCAGTTGCTCCTCTATTATTTAGCGCCGGCTTTGCCGGTTGCGCCGGTTTTACCGACCTTTTTGCGTACCCTCTCACCTAGATAACGAATTCCTGTTCCCTTATAAACCTCAGGGGGTTTTACCCTGCGAATTTTCGATGCGGTTTCGCCCACCAAATACTTGTCAATTCCCTTCACTGTCAGAAGAGTTTGTTTTTCTATATCGACAACGATTCCCTTAGGCAATTCCATCACGACCGGGTGGCTAAACCCGAGGGTCATAGTTAATTTCCCTTTTTCCAATGACGCACGATAACCCACACCCTGGATTTCTAGTTTCTTTTCAAAACCTGCCGAAACTCCCACGACCATGTTTTTAACCAGCGCATGGATTAATCCGTGACGAGCTCCGGCTTCTTTCGTTTCACCTTGCAGTCCCTCAACCAAGGATACCTTTAATTGCTTGTCCTCGGTCTCCACCTTTAATCCGGGAAGAATTTCCTGGGACAGGGAACCCTTGGGGCCATCCACTGTCACCCGATTTCCTTCAACCTTCACCTTTACCCCCGGGGGCAGATCCATCGGTTTTTGGGCAATACGAGCCATGACTTCTCCTAATTGATTAGCTTATTAATGTACGAGGCAAAGGACTTCCCCGCCAACACCTTGTTGGCGAGCCTGTCGGTCAGTTAAAAGCCCCTTGGAAGTAGAAACAATCGCTATCCCCAAACCACCTATCACCTTTGGGACTGAAGATTTACCAGCGTAGTGGCGGCGTCCTGAACGGCTAACCCTGTCAATCCTCGAAATAACTCGTTCCCTTTTATCCCCGTATTTCATTGAAATACGAATGACGGAAGACTTTCCTTTTTCATCTACCACTTTATAGTTCTTGATAAATCCCTCTTCCGAAAGAATTCGAGCGATTTCCAATTTTAATTTAGAAAGAGGTACATCAACCTTTTCTTTATACATATGGTTCGCGTTGCGAATGCGCGTCAACATATCCGCAATAGGGTCCGACATTGCCATGATAATTTCTCCTCTTACCAGCTTGCTTTAACCACGCCGGGAATTTTCCCTTCACCGGCAAGGTTGCGAAAACAAATACGACACATTCCAAACTTTCGAAGATAGGCCCTGGGGCGACCACAAAGGTTACAACGGTTATAGGCCCTCACCTTGAATTTGGGTTTCAACTTTTGTTTGTTTATCAAACACTTTTTTGCCATTGAATCTCCTAGTTTCTGAACGGCATTCCCATAAGTTTCAACAATTCTTTAGCCCTCTCGTCATCCTTCGCCGAGGTTGCAAAAGTGATATCCATCCCATGAATAGACTGAACGCTATCAAAATTAATTTCGGGAAAGATAATTTGTTCTTTCAAACCCAAGGTGTAATTTCCCCGTCCATCAAAGGATCGAGTGGGCACACCGCGAAAATCCCGGATGCGAGGAAGGGCTATCATAAAGAGCCGTTCCATGAACTGATACATTCGATCTCCGCGAAGAGTCACCTTCGCTCCGAGGGGTTGATTGGCCCTGAGTTTAAAATTCGAAATGGCTTTCTTTGACCGCGTGATAGAAGGTTTTTGGCCGCTAATCAACGTCAGCTCATCCACTGCCATATCTAGCAATTTAATGTTATTTTCCGAAGCCGCCTTCCCAACACAAACGTTAATCACGATCTTCTCTACCTTCGGAACCTGCATGATGTTCCCAATGCCAAACTTATTCATCAAAGCCGGAACGACTTCCTTGAAATACTTCTCTTTTAGGATTGTACTTGTCATCGTGGCCATCTTTACTTTTCCTTATCCAATATTTCACCGCATTTTTTACAAGCACGCACCTTTTGTCTACTTGCTAAGGCTTTATGAGCAACCCGTGTGGCTTTAGCGCATTTACCACAGACAACTTGAAGATTCGAAACATGAATCGGCGCTTCTTTTTCAAGAATCCCTCCCTGCGGAAGCTGTTGGTTGGGTCTTGTATGACGCTTCACTAAATTAATTTTTTCAACCAAAGCGGTTTCTGTTTTCGGGAAAAGCCGAATCACTCTCCCCTTTTTTCCACGGTCTTTTCCCGTAAGAACCATCACTGTGTCTTCCCGATGAACATGCATGTCTTAAAGAACCTCCGGTGCCAGGGAAATAATTTTCATGAAATTCTTTTCGCGTAATTCGCGGGTCACAGGGCCAAAAATTCGAGTACCGCGAGGTGCCATCTGGTCATTAATGATGACAGCGGCATTCTCATCAAATCGGATATTGGAACCATCGGGACGGGAAAGAATCCTCTTTTGCCTTACGACGACCGCCTTCACCACTTCGCTTTTTTTTACACCCGCACCCGGAATGGCCTCCTTGACAGTCGCCACGATAATATCCCCTATCGCAGCATAGCGTCGCCTAGTGCCCCCTAGAACGTGAATGCACATAATTTTAGTTGCGCCACTGTTATCGGCCACATTCAACATGGTTTGAGGCATGATCATACTTTGGCCTCCTCAATCTCGACAGCCTTTTTAACTATCTTGAGAAGCCTCCAGTGTTTGTCAGCGCTGATGGGCCTTGTTTCCACTATTAAAACCACATCCCCTTTTTTGGTTTCGTTTTTAGGATCATGGATTTTAAATTTGCTCCGCTTGCGGATGAGTTTACGGTAGAGGGGATGTTTCACCACTCTTTCAATTGAAACCACAGCCGTCTTATCCATTTTTCGGCTTAATACGACCGCCGTTTTAACCCTATTTTCTTTTCGCTTCACATCCGTCTCCATGATTGTCCCTTCCTTTGTTAAGCCCTCGGGCCCTTCTCATTTTCCCGAAGAATCGTCTTTAACCGGGCCACCTGGCGTCGGGCTTCCCGAATCTTCATTGGGTTCTCCAATTGTTTCGTTGACAGTTGAATTTTGAGATTAAAAAGCTCTTCTTCTTTACTTATGATCTGTTGTCTAAGCTGTTCGACGCTTAAATCCCGTATTTCTTTGGATTTCATCATGCGCCTCCCTGAGAGCGGGAAATATACTTAGTTTTCACCGGAAGTTTATGAGAAGCCAAAACAAAGGCTTCCTTGGCGATAGGTTCAGGACATCCACTGACTTCAAAAAGAATACGTCCAGGTTTCACTACGGCAGCCCAATGATCAGGGGCTCCTTTTCCACCACCCATACGAACCTCAGCGGGTTTACGCGTAATCGGCTTGTCAGGAAAAATACGAACCCAAAGCTTACCCACCCTTTTCATATGACGGTTAATAGCAACCCGTGCCGCCTCAATTTGCCGATCGGTTACATAACTCGCTTCAAGCGATTTCAAACCATATTCCCCAAAGGCAAAAGCTGCCCCATTTTTAGTTTTTCCCCGCATACGGCCCTTCATGGTCTTGCGGTATTTGACACGCTTTGGCATTAACATTTCGAATTCCTCGTTTTAAACCCTAGTTTGGGGCTTGGGTGATTTATTTTCAGTTTGACGGCGTTCACGATGGGGAGGCCTGGGTTTTGGCGCCGGTGTTTCTTCAACCATTTTGTCCTTAGCACCAAATATTTCCTTTTTAAAAACCCAACATTTGATTCCGATAATTCCATAGGTTGTTGTTGCCACGGCAACACCAAAGTCAATATCTGCCCGCAATGTATGAAGAGGAACCCTGCCCTCTCGATACCATTCGGTTCGAGCTATTTCGGCTCCTGCCAATCTTCCAGAACACATAATTTTGATGCCCTTAGCCCCTCCATCGAGTGCGCTTTGAATACATTTCTTCATAGCCCGGCGAAAGGCCACCCGTTTCTCCAACTGTCCCGCAACGTTTTCAGCGATCAATGTAGCATTAGTTTCAGGATGCTTTTCCTCGTTAATATTGATACGAACTTCTTTTTTCGTAAACTTTTGAAGTTCTTCTTTTAACTTATCAACTTCCGATCCTTTTTTGCCAATAACAATTCCAGGGCGGGAAGCAAAGATATCAACTTCGACCGTTTCACCTTTCCGTTTCAAAACAACCTTTGCAATTCCGGCGTGTTTCAATCGCAATTTCACAAATTTACGTATTTCAATGTCTTCCAATAAAGTTTGTGTGTAGGTTGCCTTTCTAGCATTGAACCATACTGAATCCCAATCGCGGATGATTCCAACCCTCAATCCGATAGGGTTAATTTTTTGTCCCAAAAGATCCTCCAAAAGCGTTTATTAAGATTTATTTTCCTTCATCCGTAACCACTACCTTGATGTGGCTGGTTCGATGATGTAAAGCGCTGGCTCTTCCCATGGCCCGGGGAATAAACCGTTTTGTGTTTTTCATCATGGGCCCTCCATCTACTTGGATGGAATGAACACGAAGTTTTTCCAAATCCACCCTTGTATTTTGACCCGCGTTCGCTACCGCCGCTTTTAATATTTTAGAAAGTTCTCCGGCGGCCCTTTTTTTGGTGAACGCCAAGATATTCAAAGCTTCAACAACAGGTTTGCGACGGATCAACCCCACCACTTGGCGGGCTTTACGCGGGGTTACCCTTGTGTATCGAGAAACGGCTTGTGCTTGCATGTTTTCTCCTTGACTTACTTCAAAGCCACGGCTTTTTCACTTTTAACCTGTCCATGATTCTTAAAGGTGCGCGTAGGAGAAAATTCTCCTAATTTGTGCCCCACCATATTTTCAGTGATAAACACGGGTATAAATTTCTTTCCATTGTGGATGGCAAAGGTATGGCCAACCATTTCAGGATGGACAGAACAACGCCTTACATAGGTTTTAATAACCTTTTTTTCATTACCCCGGTTCATTTTCTGAACAAGCTTCATCAGCTTTGCATCCACATAGGGCCCTTTTTTTAACGATCGGCTCATAGTTCCTTTTCCCTCGCCCCTTCAGTTTCCTGCTTCTATTTACGCCGCTTCACAATGAATTTATCGGTTAATTTATTCTGCCGAGTTTTATAGCCCTTGGTGGGTTTTCCCCAAGGAGTCGTCGGATGACGGCCCCCCGACGATTTACCCTCGCCACCTCCCATTGGATGTCCGTCTCCAGGACGAGTCACCACACCTCGAGATTGAGGTCTTTCGCCCATCCAACGCATGCGACCAGCTTTACCGATGGTGATGTTGTTATGATCCAAATTGCCTACCTGACCTACAGAGGCCATACACTCCACCAAAATCAAGCGCATTTCGCCCGACGGAAGCTTAATAGTTGCATATTCTCCCTCCCGAGCCATCAATTGAGCCACCGCTCCGGCAGAGCGAACCAATTGAGCGCCTTTTCCTGGACGGATTTCAACGTTATGAATCATCGATCCCAAGGGAATATCTTTTAATTTCATTGCGTGACCAGGTTTCACATCTGCACCCGGCCCGGAAATAACTTGATCACCCACATGCAAACCATCCGGGGCGAGAATGTATCTCTTATCTCCGTCAAGATATTGAAGCAAAGCAATTCGAGAAGAACGATTTGGATCGTATTCGAGAGCCACTACTTTTGCCGCCATACCAGGTTTATCCCGCTTCATATCAATAATTCGAAATTGACGCTTGTGACCGGCCCCGCGATGGCGACTGGTGATTCGGCCGTACATATTCCGTCCGCCGGTACCCTTCAAAGGCTCAACCAAGGATTTCTCGGGCGCCTTCTTTGTCAGGTTTTCACCAGAAAGAGCCGTCATTCCACGTCGGCCAGGGGAAGTTGGTTTATAGGCTTTGATGGCCATAATTACGCTCCCTCGAAGAATTCAATTTTTTGTCCAGGCTTCAACGTAACAATAGCTTTTTTCCAACGATAACCTTTTGACAAAAAACGTCCAAAACGGCGAACCTTCGCGGGAACATTGGCGGTATTAACCTTTAACACCTCTACCTTTTCTTTCTTAAAAATTTGCTCCACCGCGTTTTTTATTTCCTGTTTTGTTGCATCCGAATGCACCTCAAAAGAATATTTGCCCTTTTCTTTCATTAAAGTGCTTCGTTCGGTTACGAGAGGACGAACAATGACCGTTTGAATTTTTTTCATTGAGCCTTCTCCTTTACTTGTGCAGAACTAGGAGCAGACAACAATTTCAAGGCTTCTTGCGTTAAAACCAAAATTTCATGATTTACAATTTCGTAGGTGTTTAGGTTTTCTCGAAACAAAACTTTTGTCTTAGGAAGATTTCTAAAGCTTTTTATCGTCGGAATGTGATTATTATCCAGAACCAAAAGGCACTTTTTCCCTTCAATTCCCAATCCCTTTAAAAAGCCTAAAGCCAATTTTGTTTTCGGTGTTTCAAATTGAATTTTATCAACCACCAAAATCTTACCCTGCTGAGCTTTATCCGACAGAGACTCAGCTAAGGCTTGACGCCTCATTTTTTTGGGAAGTTCCTTTGAATAATCACGCGGTTTAGGTCCATGCGCAATTCCACCACCCACAAATTGAACAGCTCTAATAGATCCTTGACGCGCATTGCCCGTCCCCTTTTGTTTAAAGGGTTTTTTTCCTCCGCCAGACACTTCGCCCTTGCGTTTGGTTTTGACGGTACCCAAACGTTGATTCGAAAGATGGGTTGTAATACTGCGCCACAAATGATGTTCGCGAGGCTTTAATCCAAACACAGTTTCAGGAAGATCCACTTGGCCTGTGGTTTGGCCATTTGCATTGTAAACATTTGCTTTAGGCATTTGATTTCACCTTATGTTGCTTCTTGACGCTTGGACGAACCGTAATAAGACCACCATCAGCCCCTGGAACGGCGCCTTTAACGAAAAGGAGGTTATTATCCGAATCCACTTTTATGACCCTAAGATTCAATATCGTATTTCTATCAGTTCCCATATGTCCCGGCATGCGGGTTCCGGGATAGACGCGCGAGGGATCGGACGAAGCGCCAATACCCCCCGGCGCACGATGAAACATGCTGCCATGAGAATTTCTTCCCCCTCTGAACCCATGCCGCCTAACCGCTCCCTGAAATCCCTTGCCCTTCGTGACACCCGTAACATCTACCCATTGGACGTTTTTAAATATTTCTAGCGTTAACGCCTGTCCAACTTGAAAAGGAGAAACATCTTCAACTCGTATTTCTTGCAAAACAGCCTTCGGAGTTGCCCCCGATTTTTTAAAATGCGCCATTAAAGATTTAGTAGTGTGTTTTTCCTTTTTCTCGCCGTAACCCAACTGGAGGGCGTTATACCCCTCCTTTTCCTGACTTTTCTTTTGAATAATGACGCAAGGGCCCACCTCTAACACCGTTACATGTGTGGCTTTGCCATTTTCTTCAAAAAAGGTGGTCTGGCCCAACTTCTTTCCAATTAGGGGTTGAACGCTCTCACTCATGTTTTTTTCCTTACAGCTTGATCTCGACATCTACCCCTGCGGGCAGGTCGAGTTTCATTAGAGAATCTATCGTTCTCTGATTTGGGTTTACGATATCAACTAATCTCTTGTGGGTTCTAACTTCAAACTGTTCCCTTGATTTTTTATCAACGTGCGGGCTACGTAAAACCGTATACCGGTTAATTTCAGTCGGCAGGGGAACGGGCCCCAATACAATGGCGCCGGTTCGTCTGACCGTTTCTATGATTTCCACCGTCGACCTATCCAACAACCGATGGTCGTAGGCTTTCAACTTAATGCGAATTTTTTGACTCGTGGCCGTGGCCATTCTTCCCTCGCCTTTTCTTGGGTATCGTTATTCTATGATTTCGGTTACAACTCCGGCGCCCACGGTGTGTCCGCCTTCCCGGATGGCAAACCGTAGTTCTTTCTCCATCGCCACCGGTACGATCAACTCAATCTCCATCGTGATATTGTCGCCTGGCATGCACATTTCCGTCCCGCCCGGCAACTGCACACTCCCCGTCACGTCCGTCGTACGGAAGAAGAATTGCGGCTTGTACCCGTTGAAAAATGGCGTGTGCCGGCCACCCTCTTCCTTCGTCAAGACGTACACTTCGCCCTTGAACTTCTTGTGCGGATTAATCGACTTCGGCTTCGCCAGCACCTGGCCCCGCTCGATGTCTTTCTTGTCCACGCCACGGAGCAGGGCTCCGATGTTGTCTCCCGCCTGCGCGTCATCCAGCAGTTTCCGGAACATTTCCACGCCCGTCACCACTGACTCACGCGTCGGCTTAATTCCCACGATTTCAACCGCGTCCCCGACCTTCACCTTTCCGCGTTCCACGCGGCCTGTCGCCACGGTTCCACGGCCAGTGATCAAGAACACGTCCTCGACCGCCATCAAAAAGTCCTTGTCCACATCACGCTTCGGCTCCGGTACATAGCTGTCCACCGCATCCATCAACTGAAAGATGGCCTTTTCACCCATATCGCTCGTATCGCCATCCAAGGCTTTCGTCGCCGATCCCTTGATCACAGGCGTCTTGTCCCCGGGGAATCCGTACTTGGTCAGGAGATCCCTGACTTCCACTTCCACCAGTTCCAACAGTTCCGCGTCGTCCACCATGTCGCACTTGTTCAAAAACACCACGATATAGGGCACACCCACTTGGCGGGCCAACAGAATATGCTCTCTCGTCTGGGGCATGGGGCCGTCGGCCGCCGATACCACCAATATCGCTCCGTCCATCTGCGCCGCGCCGGTGACCATGTTCTTGATATAGTCCGCGTGACCCGGGCAGTCCACGTGAGCGTAATGCCTCTTCTCGGTCTGGTATTCCACGTGCGACGTATTGATCGTCACACCGCGTTCCCTTTCCTCGGGGGCGTTGTCGATATCTGCGTATCCCTTAGCCGTTGCCCAGCCCTTCTTCGACAGCACCGTCGTGATGGCCGCCGTCAAGGTCGTCTTTCCGTGGTCCACGTGTCCGATCGTTCCGATATTCACATGCGGCTTCGACCTTACGAATTTTTCCTTCGACATAGACACTCCTCCTCATCCACCTTTTACCAGGTGGGTTTAAAATCAACCCTTCACTTTTGCAATAATTTCTTGCTGAACCGACTTAGGCGTTTCCGCATAATGAGCGAACTGCATCGTATAAGTGGCCCTACCCTGGGTCATCGAACGCAGGTTCGTGGAGTATCCAAACATATCGGAAAGGGGAACTTTTGAACGAATGGTTTGCATGGTTCCACGAAGTTCCATTCCCTCTATTTTTCCGCGCTTTGATTGGAGATCCCCCATCACCGGCCCCATGAAATCATCGGGCGTCACGACTTCCACATCCATAACCGGTTCAAGGATAATAGGATCTGCTTTTTTCATCGCTTCCTTAAAGGCCATGGAAGCCGCAATTTTAAAAGCCATTTCGTTCGAATCGACTTCATGATAAGAACCATCGGTCAAGGTAACCTTAAAATCCACCACCGGATAACCGGCAAGAACACCCGTATCCTTTGCTTCATTAATACCTTTTTCAACTGCGGGGATATATTCACGAGGAACAGTACCGCCCACAACGGCGTTAACGAATTCAATTCCTTTACCAGGGGCTTGAGGTTCCATAGTGATGTAAACATGTCCATACTGACCGCGACCGCCGGTTTGACGAATATATTTCCCTTCGGCTTCCACACTCTTGCGGATGGTTTCGCGGTAAGCGACCTGGGGTTTACCTACATTTGCCTGAACATTAAACTCTCTCATCATACGATCAACGATGATTTCTAAATGAAGTTCACCCATACCAGCAATGATCGTCTGGCTTGTTTCTTCGTCTGTTTTTACCCTGAAAGAAGGATCTTCCTCCGCCAACTTGCTCAAAGCCATTCCCATTTTTTCCTGGTCGGCCTTTGTTTTAGGTTCTATGGCAATAAAAATGACAGGATCCGGAAACACCATCCGCTCCAAGATGATGGGATGATCTTCGGAACAAAGAGTGTCCCCCGTTGTAATAGCCTTGATGCCTACCGTCGCAGCGATATCACCAGAATGAACTTCTTTAATTTCTTCCCGCTTATTGGCATGCATTTGAAGGAGTCGTCCAACACGTTCCCGACTCCCTTTGGTTGAATTGTAAACATAGGAACCGGTCGATAAAGTGCCTGAATAAACCCGGAAATAAACCAATTTTCCCACATGGGGATCGGTCATGATTTTGAATGCAAGGGCAGAGAAAGGCGCTTCATCGCTCGTTTCACGGGTTTCTTCTTCATTGGTATCTGCGTTATGCCCCTTCACCGGCGGAATATCGATCGGAGAGGGTAGGTAATTAACCACCGCATCCAACAAAGGCTGAACGCCTTTATTTTTAAAAGCGGATCCACAAAAGACAGGATTAAATTTGTTAGAAATGGTCCCGATACGAATACACTTGTTGATTTCTTCCGAGGTTATTTCATGCCCGTCCAAGTACTTTTGCATGACCACATCATCATATTCAGCAACGGCTTCAACCAATTCATGCCGATATCTTTTGGCCTGTTCCAAATACTCGGCGGGTATTTCTTCAATCTCAAACTTAGCGCCTAATGAATCGTCCAGCCAGCGATAACGCTTCATTTCAACCAAATGAATAATTCCGTCAAATTTATCTTCTTCTCCAACGGGTATTGCCACAGGATGGGCATTAGCGTTCAGTCTTTTACGCATGGCTTCAATGGCCCCAAAATAATCTCCGCCAATACGATCCATTTTGTTGACAAAGGCAATGCGCGGAACGCCATAACGAGTCGCTTGGCGCCAAACGGTCTCCGACTGAGGCTCAACCCCTTCTACCGCTCCAAACACGCCGATAGCGCCGTCCAAAACCCGCAAAGACCGTTCAACCTCAATGGTGAAATCAACGTGGCCTGGAGTATCAATAATATTGATCCGGTTATTTTGCCAAAAACAGGTCGTAGCAGCGGACGTAATGGTGATCCCGCGCTCTTGTTCTTGAGGCATCCAATCCATGGTAGCGGTTCCGTCATGGACTTCGCCAATTTTATGGGTGCGTCCCGTGTAATAAAGAATACGCTCGGTCAAGGTTGTCTTGCCGGCGTCAATGTGGGCCATGATCCCGATGTTTCGGGTCTTCGCCAGGGGAATAGGTCTTGCCACGGAATTACCTCGAAATTACCAGCGGTAGTGGGCAAAAGCCTGGTTAGCTTCCGCCATCTTATGCGTGTCTTCTTTTTTCTTGATTGCCGTACCTTGATTTTTAAAAGCGTCAGCAAATTCCGCAGCCAATTTTTCGGCAACGGTCTTTTCTTTTCTTGCCCGAGCAGCCGTTAATAGCCAACGGATCGCCAAAGAGGTTCGTCTTTCCGGCCTAATCTCAACAGGCACCTGATAAGTAGCTCCGCCCACCCTTCGGGATTTGACTTCTAAAACAGGCTTCACGTTATCAATAGCTGTTTTGAAAACATTCAATGCGCCTTCGCCATGTTTCTGCCCCAAAACGTCCATGGCGCCATAAAAGCTACGAGCCGCCACCATTTTTTGGCCATGGTACATCATTGAATTTATAAATTTTGTTACCAGTTTGTTGTTATAGCGGGAATCAGCTTCAACTTCCCGTCTAGCAGCAACTTTTCTGCGGGGCATTTATCTCTCCTTAAACTTTCGCGGTCTTAGCGGCCGCGTCTTTTTTGGGACGTTTCATTCCATATTTGGAACGACCTTGTTTTCGATCCGTCACGCCAGCCGCATCCAAGGTTCCGCGCACAATATGGTAACGAACACCCGGCAGATCCTTAACGCGGCCACCCCTTATGAGAACAATGGAATGTTCCTGCAGATTGTGGCCGACACCAGGGATATAACAGGTCACTTCCATGCCATTGGTTAAGCGAACGCGAGCAATTTTACGAAGAGCCGAATTAGGCTTTTTGGGGGTCATCGTGGCGACCTTAACGCAAACTCCCCTTTTCTGGGGACAAGCCTTGAGGGCCGGCGATTTGGTCTTATGTTTGCTTTTAGCCCGTCCAAACCGGACCAACTGATTGAGGGTCGGCAAGTCTTCCTCCAAGTCTCTCTAAAAAATAAAAAAGGCAAAGACAGTGAGCTCCGCCTTTGCCTCGGGAACGACACGAAACTGTCCGGAATAAATTATCCGGTGAATCGTTAAGCAAAGCCCTCCTCTTGCTCACCATTTGAAGGGCCTAAAACCCCTTCAAAAGGAGGAAATTCTTCACTTTTCAGCCCAAAAGCTGTTCAAACGCGGACGGCTAAGATACCTAAAGGCCTATGCCTGGTCAAGGCTTTTTTTATCCGAAAGCTCAGAATCACCTTTGAATTCAGGCTCGTCCAAAATCAATTCTGCTACCGGTGGAGCCGATGCAATCCCTGCAGGCAAAACTTCTTCCGGCTCGTCCACATCAATGGTCAATGTTCTATAGCTTGGACTGCCCGTTCCAGCCGGAATCAAATGCCCCATGATCACATTTTCTTTTAATCCACGCAGGTTATCTATTTTCCCTGAAACAGCCGCCTCAGTAAGCACCTTGGTGGTTTCTTGGAAACTTGCAGCAGAAATGAAACTTTCTGTCCCCAAGGAAGCTTTTGTTATACCTAGGAGAATCGGACGAGCAGTAGCCAGTTTTTGATCTTTATCCAAAACTCTTTCATTTTCCTTCTTGAACTTCCCCTTATCTACCTGTTGTTTGGGAAGAAATTCTGTATCTCCAGGCTCTTGAATAACGACCTTCCTCATCATTTGACGAACGATCACTTCAATATGCTTGTCATTAATACGAACACCTTGCAGACGGTAAACTTCCTGAACCTTAGCCAAAAGATACTCTTGAACAGCAGCTTCTCCCTGAACTTCTAGAATATCATGGGGATCGACCGCTCCATCTGTCAAAGCATCCCCCGCGCGAACGAAGTCACCCTCGTGTGTGTTCATATGCTTACCGTATGGAATGGAATATTCTTCCTCTAAAGATTTCTTTCCTTCCACGTTGGTCAAAACAATTTTTTGATACCCCTTGGAGGCAGTACCATAAGTCACCGTGCCGCTAATTTTAGCAATCACGGCGTTATTTTTGGGACGTCTCGCCTCAAACAGTTCAGCGACCCGCGGCAGACCACCGGTAATATCACGAGTTTTCGAAATTTCCCTGGGAATCTTCGCCAACACATCTCCCGCCATGATTTTATCGCCATCCATAACGTTAATCAGAGACCCGGTGGGAAGTCGATAGCTTTTAATTGCTTCCCCAGTGGCAGGATTAAGTATCACACAACGGGGCGAAAGATTTTCATCTTTGTATTCCATAACAGCGCGTTCCATTAATCCGGTGGACTCGTCAATTTCCTCGCGAACCGTAACACCGCGAACCACATCTTGAAGTTTAATGGTTCCGCTAACTTCAGTGAAAATGGGAACTTTGTAAAGATCCCAATGGGCCAAGAGTTGCCCTTCCTTCACAGTGTCGTCTTCTTTCACCTTTAAAGTGGATCCGAAAGGCACCACGAAATTCTCCATGGCCCGGCCCTTTTCGTCATACACGGATATTTCACCGTTCCGGTTAAGGACGATGTATTCATTGTTACGATTTTCAACCAATTTCAAATTGTGGAATCGGACACGTCCATTTTTGGTTGATTCGGTTTTAGATTGTTCCAAAGCGCGGCTTGCTGCGCCACCCACGTGGAAAGTACGAAGGGTCAACTGAGTGCCAGGCTCACCGATGGATTGGGCGGCAATAATGCCGACGGCTTCACCAATTTGAACCAACCGGCCATTCGCCATGTTGACGCCATAACACTTGGCACAAACTCCCAGTTCCAATTCGCAGGTGAGGACGGATCGAACTCGGATTTGCTCGATTCCCGCCTCTTCCAATTTTTCGCCGATTTCCTCGGTGATTACTTGCCCCGACTTTACGATCACTTCGCTCGTTAGAAGATTCGCAACGTTATCAACCGCGATGCGTCCCGCGATGCGATCTTTCAAAGGTTCTATGATTTCTATTCCTTCTTTGATCGCCCCGACCCGAATTCCATTAACGGTTCCACAATCCTCTGCGTTGATAATGACTTCTTGAGCCACATCCACCAAACGACGTGTCAGATAACCGGCGTCGGCGGTTTTCAAAGCCGTATCCGCCAAACCCTTTCTGGCGCCATGGGTGGAAATGAAGTATTCCAAAACGGTTAAGCCCTCGCGGAAATTCGCAGTAATAGGCGATTCGATAATTTCACCGATGGATCCAGTGATTTTTTGAAGCGGTTTGGCCATCAATCCGCGCATCCCAGCCAACTGACGAATCTGCATCTTGGAACCGCGGGCGCCAGAATCAGCCATCATGTAAATAGGATTGAATCCAAAAGCATCCCGCTTAAGGTTTTCAAACATAACTTCCGCAATTTCATCAGTGGTATGGGTCCAGATATCAATAACCTTGTTGTATCTTTCACCAGCGGTGATGATTCCTTTTTTATACTGGTTTTCGATTTCAGCGACTTCCTTGTAGGAACGCTTCAAGATTTCCGGCTTATCCTTCGGGATTTTCATGTCCTCAATGGAAACCGTAATGCCAGCCCGTGTAGCAAAACGGAAGCCCGTGTCCTTGATGTCATCCAAGAGCTTTACGGTTATATCTTGCCCTAATTTTTCATAGCAAAGGGCAACCAGGTCACCCAATTCTTTCTTGGTCATAACCCGGTTCACGTAAGGCAGACCCTCGGGAATGATTTGATTGAAAATAACTCGGCCCACAGTGGTATCAATCAATTTGCCCTTGCGACGAACCTTGATCTTTGCGTGGATTCCGACCTTTTTTTCCTCAAAAGCAATAATCACTTCTTGAGCGTTGGAAAAAACTTTGCCTTCGCCTACATCGCCCGGCTTTTCTTTTGTCAGATAATAGGAACCAAGAACAATATCCTGAGTAGGGGTAACAATAGGACGTCCATTTGACGTGGAATTAATGTTATTGGTAGACAACATCAAGTACCGGGCTTCCATCTGGGCTTCGCTTGAAAGAGGAACGTGGACAGCCATTTGATCCCCGTCAAAATCCGCGTTAAAAGCGGTACAAACCAACGGATGGATTTGAATAGCCCTTCCCTCAATAAGAACCGGCTGGAAAGCTTGAATGCCTTGACGATGCAGGGTCGGAGCGCGGTTTAACAGAACATGGTGATCTTTAATCACCTCCGCCAAAATATCCCAAACTTCAGGTTTTACCCTTTCAACCATCTTACGAGCGCTCTTTATCGTGTGAACATAACCTCGATCCTCAAGCTTTTTAATGATGAAAGGCTTGAACAGTTCCAAAGCCATTTTCTTCGGAAGCCCGCACTGATGCATTTTTAACTCCGGCCCTACAACGATCACTGAACGGCCGGAATAATCGACGCGCTTTCCCAATAGATTTTGGCGGAATCGTCCCTGTTTACCTTTTAACATATCGGACAAGGATTTTAAGGGTCGGTTTCCCGGGCCTCGGACAGCGTGACCACGGCGGCCGTTATCTAATAAAGCATCCACCGCTTCTTGTAACATGCGTTTTTCGTTGCGAACAATAACCTCAGGAGCGTGCAATTCCAGAAGTTTTTTCAATCGGTTATTGCGGTTAATAACACGCCTGTAAAGGTCATTTAAGTCAGAGGTAGCAAATCTTCCCCCATCCAACGGAACGAGTGGCCGAAGCTCAGGTGGAATGACTGGCAAAACCTCAAGGAACATCCACTCCGGCTTATTGTCGCTCTTTCGGAAACTTTCAATGACCTTCAAGCGCTTAATAAGAGTTTTTCGCTTTTGTTCACTTGTCGTTTGCTTCATTTGGACCCGTAGCTTCTTGTCAAGATCCTCTAAATCAACAGCTCGGATCAAATCACGAACCGCCTCAGCACCCATTTTGGCTTTTAGCGAAGCCCCGTATTCAACCCGTAGCTTCTGATACTCATCCTCACTTAACAATTGCCCAATTTCCGCTGGAGCTTTACCGGGGTCAATGACCACATAGGATTCATAGTAAATAACTCGTTCTAGATTGCGAGTGGACATTTCCAATAAATACCCCATTCGCGAAGGCACACCTTTTAGATACCATATATGAGACACCAAACAAGCGAGTTCGATGTGACCCATGCGTTCCCTGCGTACTTTAGCCTGGGTAACTTCCACACCACAACGATCACAAATGACATCCTTATATTTAATCCGTTTGTATTTTCCGCAAGCGCATTCCCAATCCTTTGTAGGACCGAAAATCTTCTCACAAAACAAACCATTCTTTTCCGGCTTAAAGGTACGATAATTAATCGTTTCTGGTTTTTTCACTTCTCCATGCGACCAGGAACGAATCGTCTCAGGCGAAGCAAGGCCAATCTTGATGGCATCAAACCTTTGGGTTTCCCTCATCAAACTCTCTAATGCGGTTTTTTTCTCTGCAACCGGTAAAATGGCAGCTTCTATAGCTTCAACGGCCGCCACTTCGTTTTTTTCCTCAGGGGCTGTGGATTTTACTTGGCTCATTTGTCCCCTCCTTAATTGGAACTTTTTAACAATTTGACATCTAAGCAAAGACCTTGCAGTTCCTTAACCAAAACATTAAACGATTCAGGCACACCCGGCTCAGGGGAGTTTTTGCCCTTCACGATCGATTCATAAACTTTGGTTCGACCCTGAACATCATCCGATTTAACCGTCAATAATTCCTGCAAAGTGTAAGCGGCCCCATAGGCCTCCAATGCCCATACTTCCATCTCTCCAAATCGCTGACCACCAAACTGTGCTTTACCGCCCAAGGGCTGTTGAGTGATAAGGGAATAGGGCCCGATAGACCGAGCGTGAATCTTGTCATCAACCAAGTGAGCCAATTTAAGGATGTAAATGTAACCCACGGTCACTTCTTGGTCGAACGCCTCTCCCGACATGCCATCAAAAAGAGTGATTTTTCCAGTTTCAGGAAGAGACTGCTCCTTCAAAGCTTTACGGATTTCATCTTCCCGCGCCCCGTCAAAAACGGGTGAAGAAACATGGTAACCACCCTCTGCAGCGGCCCAACCTAAATGCGTTTCCAAAATCTGGCCCACATTCATACGGGAAGGAACGCCCAAGGGATTCAGAATGATATCAACCGGCCTTCCGTTGGGTAGATAGGGCATATCCTCTACAGGCACAATTTTCGAAACTACTCCCTTGTTGCCATGGCGGCCCGCCATTTTGTCGCCCACTGAAAGCTTGCGTTTCTTGGCGATGTAAACTTTGACCAATTTAATAACACCCGGGGGAAGTTCATCTCCCTTTTTGACCTTATCGATTTCGTTGTTTTTCTCACGTTCAATATCACGCACTCGACTATCAAGAACTTCCTTCAATCGCTTGGTCTCTTCATCAAATTTTTCTTCCAACCCGGCTTTTTCAGTTTTGTTCAAACCTTGGATTTTTTCATCCAACTGTTTTTTAAGAGACTCGATCCGGTTTTCGGTTTCCTTTTCGAGCTGGCGAACTTGGTGAGCCGAATCTTTTTCAATGGCTTTTAGTAGGGACGCATCCCTGCCCTTGATCTTTTCGTCTTTTTCTTTGCGTTTGAACACCTTAACATCAATGACCTTGCCCTCAACCCCCGGCGGCACCCTCAATGATGCATCTCGAACATCTCCAGCTTTTTCTCCAAAAATGGCTCTCAATAATTTTTCTTCAGGGGTTAGTTCGGTTTCACCTTTGGGAGTCACCTTTCCTACCAAAATATCTCCCGGAACCACCTCGGCTCCAATCCTGACGATACCTTCCTCATCAAGATCTTTTAGGGCCTCATCGCCCACGTTAGGGATATCTCGAGTTATTTCTTCTTTACCCAATTTAGTGTCCCGCGCTTCCAGCTCGAACTCCTCAACATGAACCGATGTAAAGTAATCTTCCCGGACGAGTTTTTCAGAAACGATGATCGCATCTTCAAAGTTAAAGCCTCTCCATGGCATAAAAGCTACCAAGAGATTGCGACCAAGCGCCAATTCACCTTGATCAGTAGAGGGACCGTCTGCTACGACATCTCCCTTTTTAACCTTTTCGCCTTTTTTGACGATAGGCCGCTGATTGATGCAGGTATCCTGATTCGACCGTTTGTACTTGGTTAGTTTGTAAATATCGACTGATCCTGTCGAATCTTCATCATCTGCAAAAATGATAATTTCATCGGATGAAACCCCAGCTACAACGCCATCGCGTTTGGCAATGACCAACACACCCGAGTCATAGGCAGCCTTATATTCCATGCCCGTGCCAACAAAGGGTGCCTCGGTTCGGATCAAGGGCACGGCCTGGCGCTGCATGTTGGAACCCATGAGCGCACGGTTGGCGTCATCATGTTCCAGGAAGGGAATCAGCGAAGTGGCTACGGAAAAAAGTTGGCGGGGTGAAACATCCATATAGTGAATGTCATTGGCGGTCACTAAGGGGAAATCGTCTTTTGATCGAGCCGCGATAATATCGCCCGTGAACTTATTATTGTCATCCAACGGCGTGTTGGCTTGAGCAATGATGTACTTATCGGCATCATCCGCAGGTAAAAATTCGATCTTTTTGGATACCTTTCCACTTTCGACTTTACGAAGAGGAGTTGTAACGAATCCGTATTCGTTAATTTGTGCGTAGGTGGAAAGGGATGCGATCAAACCAATATTCGGCCCTTCGGGCGTTTCAATCGGACAAACCCGGCCATAATGCGTGTGGTGAACGTCACGCACCTCAAAACCTGCTCTTTCCCGGTTTAGGCCACCGGGGCCAAGCGCAGATAAGCGCCGTTTATGAGTTAATTCAGCCAAAGGATTAGTTTGGTCCATAAACTGCGACAGCTGGGAAGTTCCAAAAAATTCCTTTACTGCGGCAGTTATGGGTTTAGTGGAAATTAACTGGCTGGGCATGGGATTCATGTCCATGTCAACGATCGACATGCGCTCCCGAACCGCGCGCTCCATACGGGTAAAGCCGAGTCGCAGTTTATTTTCTAACAATTCCCCAGCCGTACGCACCCTGCGATTTCCCAAGTGATCAATATCATCCTTTTCGCCTTTGCCATTGCACAGTTCAAAAAGATAACGAATGATCGAAACCAGATCCTCTTTAGAGATAGTGCGCTGATCCATAGGCGTTTTAAGGCCCAACTTTTTGTTCATCTTGTATCGGCCAACCCGAGCCAAATCGTAACGGCGTTTGTTAAAGAAAAGGTTGTCCATTAAATTCTTGGCGTTTTCAAGCGTCGGGGGATCGCCCGGACGCATTTTTTTGTACACTTCCACCAGAGCCGTTTCCGTAGAATGGGTGTTGTCTTTGCGGATAGTGTTGAGAATAGAAACATCGCCAGGGTTCGAGGGCACCGCTTTCACTGACTTCACGTTAAGTTTTTTCAAAACAGCTATCACTTCAGGCGCGAAGTCCGCCCCAGCTTCAACAACCACTTCTCCCGTTTCCGGATTCGCAACATCTTGAGCTGCGGCTTTTCCAGAAAGCTTTTTCTCCGAGACTTCACAATTTTCCACTTCGAAGAAAATTTTCAGGATGTCCTCGTCAGAGGAAAAACCCCAAGCCCGAAGAAGGGTTGATGCAACAAATTTACGCTTTCGGTCAATGCGCGCGAAAAGAATACCATTGAGGTCAAATTCAAATTCCAACCAGCTTCCATGGTATGGAATAACGCTGGTCATGTACATTTTCTTGCCGGAGCTGGATAACTTTCCGTCATCCTCATCGAAGGTTACGCCTGGAGAACGATGCAATTGGGAAACAATGACACGCTCAGCGCCATTGATCATAAAGGTTCCACGGTCAGTCATCATTGGAAGGTCGCAAAAGAAGACCTCCTGTTCACGAATGTCTTTCACCTTTTTGGTACCAGTTTCCAAATCCTCTTCTCGAATGACGAGGCGGAGGGTGACTTTCATCGGGACCGAATAAGTCATACCCCTTTCTTGACATTCCCGTACGTTGTACTTGGGTTCTAGAAGGGCAAAGGAAACAAATTCCAAGGATGAGACTTCATTAAAATCCCAAATTGGAAATACGCTGGAGAAAACCGATTGCAGGCCCACATCTTGTCGACTATCTACCGAACTATCCTTTTGAAGAAAAGCTTCATAGGATTTGCGCTGAAAATCAATCAAGTCCGGCATTTCCATAATGCCTGGAATGCGACTGAAATCGATGCGTTCGCGACGACCATATTTCATTTTTTTCACTTAAAAGCCCTCCGGAGACAAAAGGGGATGAACCCAAAAAAGAAAAACGAGAAAGGGGGTTTCTCGTTTTGGGCAAAGAGGGGTGATTATACAGAGGTGATTTTCAATTAGTCAACAAATTGTTGGACTTTCTAGACTTAATATCCTTGGTAGTCCTTGCAAATCAGGTAGAACCGATTTGTATCCAGGGAAGTCCGCAAAGGTCTTTTGTATATTTTCTGCGTTGTTGGAATGTATCTCTAATAGTGCTATTCCCCCTGGCAAAAGCCTTTTAAAAAGGGTCAAGCTTATTTCATGATAAGCTGTTAAACCATCTTCACCTGCAAAAAGGGCCTCTTTTGGCTCAAAAAGCCTTATTTCATCTTGTAACTCATTTTTCTCTTTTTCTGGAATGTAAGGGGGATTACTGACAATGACATGATATTGTTCTGGATCTTCGGGAGTCAAAGCATCAAACCAATTTCCTAAACGCCAATGATAGGACCCGTCCGGATCAATCGTAACGGCGTTATTAGCGGCTAAATCCAGGGCCTTTTGCGATTGATCCACTCCCCAAAATTCAGCCGAAAAAGCTTTCGAAATTGAAATAGCAATACACCCACTTCCAGTTCCAAGGTCTAATACTTTAGGGGATTTCCAGTTATTTTTTTTCAGTTGTTCCACGGCCCTTTCAACCAAGTGCTCGGTTTCCGGGCGCGGGATCAATACACCGGGCTTAACTTTAAAAGAATGACCATAAAACTCCCTGCATCCCAAAATATACTGAAGGGGTTCACGGTTTGCCCTTCTTTTCATGAATTCCCGCAATCGATCCAGTTCATCCGCATTTAAGGGCCGATCAAATTGGAGATAAACCTTCAAGCGGTCAATACCGAGGGAACAAGCAATTAAGCATTCGGCATCTAAGCGGGCTGTTTTTATCCCTTTCTGGGTTAAATAAGGCACTGCCCATTGGAGGATTTTGAGCGGAGTCCAAATTCCCTGATTCACGCCTCCCCTTTCCCAATCCTCGAAGAATTCTCGATGCTGATTTGCTACTGTACGACAAAATCGGTTACATTTTTTTGTTTTACAAAACTTCTTTAAGTTTCTCTTCCTGGTCCGCCAGGGAAAGGGCTTCTATAAACTCTTCAATTTCCCCATCCATAACCCTGTCGAGCTTATAAAGGGTTAGTCCGATTCGGTGGTCTGTGACACGATTTTGGGGGAAATTGTAAGTTCTAATTTTCTCGCTTCGATCCCCGCTCCCCACCAAACTCTTGCGAGTAGCGGACACCTTGGCCCGTGATTCCTCCTCGGCCTTCTCTTGTAATCGAGCGGCCAGAACCTTCATGGCTTTAGCTTTATTCTTTAGTTGAGAACGCTCGTCTTGGCATTGCACCACCAACCCCGATGGGAGATGGGTGATCCGAACCGCCGAATAGGTTGTATTGACACTTTGCCCGCCCGCACCAGAGGAACAAAAAGTGTCAATTTTTAGGTCCGCATCCTTGATCTGGACTTCCACCTCATCCACTTCAGGCAAAACCGCGACCGTTGCCGCTGACGTATGGATTCGCCCGGATGCTTCGGTACGCGGCACACGCTGAACCCGATGGGTCCCGCTTTCATATCGCAACTTTCCAAAAGCACCCTTTCCAAGGACATTAAAGACGATTTCCTTGAACCCGCCAATTTCCGTAGGCGTCGTGGAGATCAGTTCCATTTTAAACCCCGATCTTTCCAAATATCGGGTATACATACGCAAAAGATCAGAGGCAAATAATGCCGCTTCTTCACCCCCAGTTCCAGCGCGGATCTCAAGAAAAACGTTTCGGCCTTGATGTGGGTCCTTGGGAATCAGAAGAAGACGAATTTCCTTTTCCAAGACTCGAAGTCTTTCTTCCAATTTAGGTCCTTCCGAGGCGGCCAGATTCCTCATCTCCGGGTCCCCGTCGTTCAAAAGTGTTTTAACTTCGGCTCTTTCCTTTTGGCATTGAAAATATTCACCTGCCTTGATTGCCAACGATTCTAAATCCGAACGTTCTTTCGTGAGTTTTTGTAGTTCCGCCGACCCAGAAAGGGTATCTGGACGCATGAGTCGCTCAGAAAGCTCTTGAAAGCGTTTTTGGGCAAGGAGAATTTTGGCCTCTATCATGATCAACCCGTTTACTCAGTATGGAGTCGTAAAAAAAGAAAACGCCCTTGGACAATCCAAGGGCGTAAAAAGATAAGGCTTAAAAGCTAATTGGCAGATTTATCGACTGGGGGCGGAACGGCTGCTCGTTTTGCCTTCTTTGCTGCCGCGGCAACCGCTTTGGCTTCCAATCGGGCTTGGTTTTCAGCCTGGGCCGTTGCGGCTGTCGCTGATTTCTTTTGAAACTTCTCAACCCGGCCAGCCATGTCCAAAAGCTTAATTTTGCCAGTAAAGAAAGGATGGCATGCGGAGCAAACCTCTACCGAGTACCCTTCTCCTTTGGTCGAGGCTGTTTCAATCACATTCCCGCAGGCGCATGTAACGCGGGTTTTAACATATTTAGGATGGATTCCGGTCTTCATCACAACTCTCCATTTAATCGTCTTTACCTATACCCGAAGGATATCCTCGGTTCAGGGTGGGTTAGTTTAGGCGAAAATTGCAAAAAATCAATATTTATACTTTTATCAATAGGAAAGAAGGCCCCAAATAGCAACCTGCGCCCAAATAAACTACTGAACCAAATAGATCAAGGGGTTTTGTGGCTTACCATTGACTCGAATCTCGAAATGAAGATGCGGTCCCGTCACTTTGCCTGATTCCCCGACTTTGCCGATTAAATCGCCCCTTTTAACCCAACTTCCCATCTTTACTAAAATTTTGTCCAAATGGGCGTAATAAGACGTGATCCCCTGACTATGGTCTAAAATAATCAAGCGTCCATAACCGGCATCCAATCCCGCGAAAATCACTTTACCATCTTGCGAAGCAACCACTCGAGCTCCCAAACCGGGGGCCAAATCAAGCCCGGAATGAAAAACCACCTTATGGGTGATGGGATGAACCCTGTTTCCAAAACCGTCCGCAAAACGCCCGGTCGTGGGTTTTAAAAAACCTCTTTTTAACTGCAAGGACATTAACGTCAGCCACCGGGGATCTTTGGCGGAAAGATAGGGTGCCCCTGGAAGCAAAAGAACCTCGCCGGTCTGCACGTCCCCGTCCCCCCTTTTACGATTGGCCCGAAGAACCCCCTTCAAGGAAACACCGTAGGTTCGCGCGATATCCGAAAGACTTTGGCCCAATAAAACAACATGGAAAATTCCATCTTGCGAGGGAATCAGCAAATCGTTACCAGAAGGAGGCGGGCTGTTGTCATTGACCTGGTTGAGACTGCGAAGGGCTGTTTCAGAAATACCAAATCTGGAAGCGATGGATCGAAAGGTATCGCCAGCTACAGGGTGATAAAAAGAAAAATTAAGTCCTGGAACACTGGTAGGGGGCGGGGCTTGGGCAAATACCGTTTCGGGAGCATTGCCGGCGGGGGATAATATCAGGTCCTTGAACCTGGGGTTCTCATCATAAGCCAACCCAAATAACATCCCCATCCACAAGGAAAGAAGGACCGCCGCAATAATAGCAAATACGGTTACGTCGCTCAGTCCCTTTCGCCGGGGAGAATCCATGCTCTAATCGTTAAGGGTTCCCTTCATAGATTCCAGGAAAGCCTTATTGGTCTTGGCTCGACGCATCTTGTCCAGCAAAAACTCCATTGCTTCGACCGGGTTATTAGGGTTTAGAATTTTCCGAAGAATCCAAACCTTGTTCAATTCCTCTTCCGTCATCAGGAGTTCCTCTCGACGGGTCCCGGAACGGGTAATGTCGAAGGCGGGAAAGACACGGCGATCGGCCAATTTTCGGTCTAGGATAATTTCCATATTTCCCGTTCCCTTGAATTCTTCGAAAATGACTTCATCCATACGGCTTCCAGTGTCAATGAGAGCAGTTGCGATGATCGTTAAGCTTCCACCTTCCTCCAAATCTCGAGCCGCTCCAAAAAACCGCTTGGGACGTTGCAACGCGTTTGAATCCACCCCGCCCGAGAGGACTTTTCCCGATGATGGAACAATGGTGTTGTAGGCGCGGCCTAAGCGGGTGATGGAATCGAGCAGGATTACTACGTCTCTCTTATGCTCCACCAGCCGTTTAGCCTTTTCAATGATGATCTCCGCGACGGTCACATGGCGTTCCGGTGGTTCATCGAATGTGGAGGATACCACCTCGCCCTTAACCGAACGCTGCATATCGGTAACTTCTTCGGGCCGTTCGTCAATTAAAAGGACAATCAGGTAAACCTCGGGATGGTTTTTGGTGATACTGTTGGCGATCTTTTGCAGGAGAATGGTTTTTCCAGTCCGGGGCGGGGCTACCACCAAGCCGCGTTGTCCCTTACCTAAAGGGATCAACAGATCCATGACGCGGGTCGAAAGATCATCGGGGGTAGTTTCAAGCCAAATCCGTTTATTGGGATAAACCGGGGTCATATTGTCAAAAAGAACCTTCTGCTTGACGGCTTCGGGAGGGTCAAAATTAATCGTATCGACTTTTAAAAGAGCAAAATATCGTTCCCCTTCCTTAGGCGGGCGGACCTGCCCCGTAACCGTGTCGCCTGTGCGAAGGTTGAAACGCCTGATTTGAGAGGGCGATACGTAAATATCATCGGGACCAGGCAAATAATTGTAATTGGCGGACCGAAGAAATCCGAAACCATCAGGTAATATTTCCAATACTCCTTCGGCGTTAATAACGCCGTTGCGTTGAGTCTGGGTCTCAAGGAGCTTGAAGATCAAATCTTGTTTCTTCATGGCGCTGATTCCCTCAAGGTTCAGCTCACCCGCCATTTCAGTCAGCTCAGCGATTGTCTTTTTCTTCAAGTCTGCGATATCCATAAAAACGTCTTTCCTTTCAAATCAAATTCGGATGATTCCAGTTTCGGAAGCCCTTTCAAAAAACTGGTACTGGTATTAAAAATATTCCTTTAGTTGTGGGTTTAGCCTTAGCCTAAGAAACAAGGGGATTTTAAAGGGTTGAAAAGAATCGGATTAACCACTCGTTCAAGATTTAATATTCGGGTTTGGGAAGCGAACCGCCGGGAGTTCTTCAAAAGGCTGAAACGGCATTTCTGTGAAGACAAGGCATCCTATTCCAATTTCTTTAAAAGTGTCAATCTTTTTTATCCATAAAATTTACAAGGGGAAAGCAACCACTTGGTTCCGTCCGCGACCCTTAGCCGCATAGAGGGCCTTGTCCGCTTTCGCAATCAAATCAAGCATAGAGGATGAATCCTGCGGAAAGGTCGCCACACCCACCGAAACCGTAACTTGCGTTGAATCCTTTCCTACAAGGAAGACGTGGCTTTCCACCGCCCGGCGTAATTTCTCCGCAAGTTCCATGGCCTGGCCCTTGGATGTTTCCGCCGCGACCAACACCATCTCTTCCCCGCCGTAGCGGGCCGCCAAATGGGTTATTTCAGATTGTTCCCTTAAAATTTTAGCCACATCCATCAAAACGTGGTCTCCCGCCACATGTCCGTAATGGTCGTTGTAATGCTTGAAATGATCGATGTCGAGTATCAAAAGACTCAACTCAGAAGAATAACGAGTGGCTAGGACGATTTCCTCCTCTAGGCGAAGTTTGAAATATCTGTGGGAAAAAAGCTTTGTCAATCCATCGGTAATCGAGAGTTTTTGAACCTTCTCATAAAGAAGAGACTTCTGAAGCCCAATGGAAATTTGATTGCAAAAGACCTGCAAGTTAGAAAATTTTTCCTCGTCCAAAAAATCCTCTTTGTTCGAGAAGGAACATAGAAAACCGATCACACGTTCTTGAACCAAAAAAGGCAGGAACATAAAGGACCGAATGGGAAGATGTTTCCACTTCGAAAATTGGGGATCCGACGCCAACGATTTGACCCAACGGGGTTTGGATTCCTTAGCTAATCTAGCTCCCAACTGACTGGAATCCGGTTCGATCTCCAGCGTCTTGAGAAAGGCCTCATCACATCCCGAGGCGATACGAATCTCAAAACTACGCCCATCGTTTGATAAAGCCCCAAGGATAAAATGAGGAAGATCGAACATACGCTCAGTAAAATCTTTTGCCAACTCGATCATTTCCTGAACATTTAAAGTGCTTCCGGCTTCTTTAATGACGTCATAAAGATGCTCAACTTGGCGAAGTCGTTTTTCGATGAGAGAATTCTGTTGTCTCAACCTATCAGCTTCAAGCTTCTTGATATCCAACTCTTTTTTCAGCCGTTCATATTCCTCATCAAATCTTTGCTTGGCGCGGTCTTGGTAAGCCTGAATAAAATCAGGCGTCAACAGAAGAAAAAAAACCGCCAGCAACTCGGGAAAAACTAAATTAGAAGCAAGGCCCCCGGCCACCACCTTGATAACCGCAGTACCTAGGGCATAAACCAAAAAAAACCAACGTGCTCCGTTGGGAAATTGAAGCCGTCCCGGAACGATAAAAAGGATCGGAGAAGCTATAGCATAGGGACCCAAAGTCGGCAAACAGCATAATCCCAAAACAATAATTCCAAGCAATATGCCGCATACCATTTCAACCCTGTCGGTCATGAAAGACTCCCAGTTCTCGCTAAACGAACACAGTTTTTGCCCTCACCCTTAGCGCGATAAAGCGCCTGGTCTGCGGCATCAATGAATTTTTCCACTTCTCTATATTCGATAGCGAGTTCGGCTACCCCAATCGAAACAGTTACATGGGTTGTTTCTTGGGACGCGATAATTTCTTGTTCTTCAACTTTTTGGCGTATTCTTTCAGCCACCGTTTGAGCGCCTAGCCATGGAGTTTTTAGAAGAAGCACAGAAAATTCCTCACCCCCGTACCTTGCGACCAAATCGACAGTTCGAACAGATTCTTTTAATACCTGCGCCACCACCTTTAAAACCCTATCCCCTACCAGGTGACCGTAACGGTCGTTATAGGTTTTGAAATTATCAACGTCGATCATGAGCAGACTTAATGGAAGCTTGTGCTCTTGGGCTCGAAACACCTCGTCTCGAAGCCTTTCCTTGTAATATCGTTGGACATAAAGGCCTGTAAGGCCATCAGTTATGGCTAATTCTATCGTCTGGCGGTAGAGGGCAACATGTTCCAGCGCAACAGTTCCTAGGTCGGCAAAATTGGAAAGAAGACGCGCATCTTCTTGCCTGAAAGCCCCGGGAAAACCTGATTCCATTCGGATCAATCCCAATATTTCAGCCCCCGCCATAAGAGGGGCGGAGACAAGGCTTTTCACTCCTGTTTGAGCTCCTAAGGTCTGAAACCTAAAGTCTTTCAGCGCATCGCCTACCACCAAGGGCTTCGTTTGGCCCGCGACCCATGCGTTAAACGGTTCTTGCGGATTCAAACGCTCCCGATTCAAACGCACGTCCATTTCAGTGTCGGGGCTGTACCGTACAGCGTGGAGAGCTTTTCCAATACTGCTGTCGAATAAGAGGAGAGAATAAACCCCTCCAGGAACCAGAAACGTTTTCGAAATCGTTTCTATCAAAAGCGCCACTACGTCCTGCGTCTTAAAAGTCATGGCTAAACTTCGGGCAAGTTCATTCAGGGCGATATAGCGCTGGATTTTGATTTGGTTGGCTTGATAGGCAGCCTTATCTTTTTCAAGGGACAACCTAATGTCATTGGCAGTTAATTCGGTTTCTTCCAGTGTGTTATTAAACGTAAACTCCCTGCGTTCTTTTTCTTCATTCCACCTTTGCCAAAAATAAAGGTTAGAGGCAAGGGAAACCAAAAATAATAAATAGGGAGTCCATGTGTAACCGGATAATAAAAAGTCAAACAAACCCATCAGAACGGTCGCGCCGGATAGAAATAAGGTTAATGCCGAATTAAGAAATATCGTCGAAATGGCGATAGGAATGAAGAACAAAAATAGCGCCGAACTTAAGTTTTGATCGTGAAGCGCCATCCAATAACAATAGGTCAGGGAAACAATAAACGTTACAAGAACCAATCCCCATTTTTTCATCATCGAATAGGACTGAATCATTTCAATTATTTTTTTCCGAAATATCATAGTTTTCCGAAATACTTAATTTGCCGTGAATTTCCATTCACGTCCATTGTGGTCAGCCACACGCGCAATGCTTTTTGGAGGCTTTCTAAGCTTCCATTATTTCGCACGACCCAGTCAGAAAACGCCTCTTTTCTTTTATTAGGCCATTGAAGTTTTTCTCGACGGCGTGCTTCCGAAATGGTCCAACCCCTTTTAGTCAAAAACCGATGCCGCCTTTTTGTTTTGGCTGATATGCACAATACGCCATCAAACGACCGATGGTACCCCCCCTCGAAAATAAGGGGAACTTCTACCACCATCAAAGGGGGCGGATTGGTTCTTTTCAATAGTTTTTTCACCCAAAGATTTACGCGCCTTCGAATTTCGGGATGAACTATGGCGTTTAAGCGTTTTTGCTGACGAGAATCACTAAAAACAATCGCACCCAATTTCACCCTATCCACTTCATTTCCCGCTCCCAGGATGTCCCTCCCGAAGCGGGATACTAGCCGATCACGGAACAGTTTTTCCTTCAAGAGCTTGTGGCCCAACTGATCTGTTTGCAATGTTGGGATTCCGTGAGATTCCAGAAATTGAAGTGCCTCGCTTTTCCCAGCCCCCAGTGAGCCGGTCAATCCAATGATTCGATGATTTTTAATTGGGGTTACTGGCACTTTAGCTATGGGTTTGCTGCTGAAAAGCATCGTAGGTGTTCTGCATCAACATAGCGATCGTCATCAACCCTACACCGCCCGGCACGGGTGAAATGGCGGATGCCACCCGAGAGACCGAATCAAAGTCCACATCACCGCAAAGTTTTTCTCCCGGTGGACGGTTCGTTCCCACATCCACCACCACGGCGCCCGGCTTGACCATGTCCGCTGTGATGAACCTCGGTTTTCCTATCGCCGCCACCAAAAGATCGGCACGGCGGGTTTCAGCCGCTAAATCACGGGTACGGCTATGGCACATTGTCACCGTGGCGTTTTCAGCCAAAAGCATCTGGGCCATGGGCTTTCCTACCATGTTGCTTCGGCCCACCACAACCGCAATGCACCCTTGAACTGAGATTTTATAGTACCGCAACATCTCCATCACGCCATAGGGAGTACAGGATTTGGGCCCTGGCAAACCCGCGACCAAGCGACCTAAATTATCAGGATGGAGTCCATCCACATCCTTTTGAGGGTCAATGGCCAAAAGAATCTTATGGGAATCAATCGTTTTCGGGAGAGGCAGTTGCACCAGAAGGCCATGCAAAGCGGAATCTTCGTTAAAACGGCGAACCCAATCCAGGAGTTCCTCCTGGGTGGTTGTTGCGGGCAGCCGCTTCACAACCGAATGAAATCCAATTTCTTGACAGGATTTTTCCTTGTTGGCGACGTAAATTTTTGAACCAGGATCCTCGCCTACCAAAACCACAGCCAACCCGGGCCGAGGTGCCCCAACCGGCAAAGCGGATACCAGGGCTTTTAACCGGTCCTTGACCACCGCCGAAACGACTTTTCCGTCTAAAAGGGTCGCCATTCCCGCCCTCCTTAGGACAAGAAAATTTTCAGGCATTTTAGCGTTGGTCTGAGCGGAATTCCACGGCTTTACCGTTACTCACCGTCCGCAGCCGGCCACATCAATTGTTCTGATTTATCGGGTTGTCATAAGGGCCAGCGATTCGACTGAACGCTGGATTTCAGAAAGATCGAATGGTTTCAAAACGACCGTCAAAGGCCCTAATTTCATGGCTTCTACCAACATTTCGCTGTCGGGATAGGCCGTGACGATGACGACCAAGGATCTCAAATTCAGTTTTTTGATTTCCTTGAAAACCTCGACGCCGTTCATACCCGGCATCTTTAGATCCAGAAAGATAAAATCATAAAAGGTTTTGGATACGGCATCCAAACCCTCGGCTCCAGTATGAACCGCTTCGACACTATACTTGCGTTTATCGAGCGCCTTTGAAAAAAGATTACAAATAGATTCCTCATCATCAACCACTAATATTTTTTTCTGAACGGAAGCAGATCCCTTTTCCAGCCATTTATCGATTAACTCTTTTTTGAAACGCCATTCACTCGCGACCTTAAACGAAGGCAAATCTCCTTGCTGGGCGAGTTTATAGATGGTTGTTGTAGTTATTTTTAAATAGGTCGACAGCTCTTGGGCTGTCATAATTTCGTCGTTTTGGATCATATCAACCAGATATTCCTTCGTGGTTTAGTCAAATCTTTATTGAATGCAATTATTATATCGTATATTTATTTTTACGGCTCCATGTCTTTAACTCAAGTGAAGTGCTTCGGAATATGGTCGACGACAAATTTCTCAAAAAAGCAAAGGGATTTTAATAACTTGATGTTTATCAAGTACCATTTTTAAAACGGGTTGAATTTCCGCCATCTTGATCGCACATCACGGGGTCAAGACTGTTTTTGGATAGTTTCGACATAGGAACGTTCAATTTCTATTTTTGTATTTTCAGCAATCTTCAAGATAATTATCTGTTCTTTAATATCCGCGACAATACCATAAACACCCCCGCGGGTTAATACCCGGTCGCCCCTTTGGATGGAATTTAGTAATTCTTCGCGCTTTTTCCGTTCCTTAGTTTGGGGAACGATCATAATGAAATAAAACAGCCCTACGATTAAGATCATCGGCAAAAATGAGATGATTCCGGCTAAGGGGGATGCCCCAGCGGCGGTTGCGGTTTGAGCAAAAGCTGTGTCCATTTTTTCTCCTAAGAATGACCTGTTATTTTCAGTACATTCAGAAAGTTTTCAGCGAATCTCTTTAAAAACGCCTACAAATCAAAACCGGATTTAAGACCCTTATTTTTCGTCAAGTACTCCATAACGAATGGCTTTGATTTTACCTTCTTTATCAATCAATATTTCAATCTTGTCCGAGAAGCTCAAGCCCCTTCCGTGCGCGTAATGAATCACTTTTAGGCCATCCCTATCCTCTTGGCCGTCGTAATTGTAATAAATATTCTGAAATGCGTTTCGCACATCTCCCACGGAAGAATCAAAGGTAACCCCATCGGGAGTCATGATCTTAAGATCACCGTCTTTTTGAGGCGGATCAAATTCTAGGATTCCTCTGTCCCTATCCTCATAACGCAACAGAGAGAAGTTCTTGATGTGGTACAAATTACGGGCAACGCCTGAGGGTTTCCGCCCATCCACCTTTTTGGTTAAAGGCCATTTCTGGTCTTCGGCTAGGCTGTAAAGATCATGAAGGTTGTATCGAACGTCCTTGTACCATCCCTCGGCGTTGACGAGATCCAAAACCAGTAAATCAGCGGCATCTTTATTTTTCTCAGCCAAGTCTTGGGCTTTTTTCGAAGCATCCTTCAAGAAAAAGTCTTCTTGCTTCTCCTTGCTCGCGCCATCTCCCTGATCCCCGGATAACCTTGCAGGCTCGGGTGTGGAGGATGATTCCAACTTCATTTTTTCCATTTCCAGTTTCAATTTGTCGTTTTCGAGTTGAAGCCTCTCAACTTCCAGCTGCTTTTTTTCCATTTCCAAGTCGGAAGCCGTTGCTTGCGGCGCGGGGCTTGGAGGCATAGTGTTTTGCGCTTTAATTTTCGGCGCCAAAAACAAGGACATCACTGCCGCAAGCACAAACATTTTTTCGTTCAATTTCATCTTGTATCTCCTGGTTATTTTAAACTTTCGGGGCATCTCATTTGAGGTTGTCACTTCGCGCAAAAACAAAAAACCCCGCCCCACTTCTGCGGGACGGGCGGCATTATGCGTTTCTTAGAATCGATACCTCAGATTCATTTCAGTAATGGTCAATAAGTTGCCGTTGCCAAACAGTAAGCCGTTACCCGGCGCGGCGTTGTTGATGGACTGCTCCAACGAACTAGCCGCCGCCTCGCCATCCCAAACCCAATTTTCCACGTTGACGGCATAGCCAACGGAAAACTGATACCCCGTTTGATAATTATTTTGTGTGTAGGTTGGGGCGGCATTCGAGGAATAATCCCTGGAAGTCATAATCCCCTCCAAACCGGCACGAAGGGTAAGCCAGTCCGCTACTTCATGTTCTATCGCGCCGTTCCAAAGAAGAACCCATCCATCCTCGTTATAGCTATTCTTTACGGAAGCTCCGACATATTCCCCTACCAAACCGGTCGCGATCAATCCTTTCCCTTCGCTAACCTTTTGATCCCAAGAGCCTCCCACAAGCAACGTGGTATCGCTGAAATTATAGCCATTTAAGTCCGTTAAGTTATCCTGGTTCATGCTGGTATCGGCGAAAACTTTAAAATAGTTGGTGTCATTGACGTCCAACCGTCCCAAGCCGCCCAATTTAACGCTATTGGTTCCATTGTCGTGATTTTTTGCCGCCAAACCAATCTGAGTAGTGAAATTCGTTCCATAATCCGCATGGAGATCCAGCTGGCTGAAGGGGCCAACCGTGCCAAGCCCTAACCCCAACGACAAAAAGTACTGTTCCACTTCCCAATTCCCAACGGCTTGAATTCCGTTATCCCCATAATTGAAATGGATGCCGAAATCAGCTCCGCCGACACTTTGGGCCCAGAATAGGTCGATCGTATTATTAATGACCGGCTGTCCCAGGTAGTGATCATTTCCAGGATTACTGTATAAACCTTCAATTGGGTCGTTTGCGTTTTGAAAATAATTCGTGACGTAATAGGCAGGTGTACGAACCAAGTAAGGACGATTCACATAGACCCCAACCACCCCTCCCAAGGCGCTTTCTTCAGCTATGACCCCCCCCCACTCATTTACCCCATTTCCAAAACCGCTGGTATTACCAAAGCCAATACTTCCGACATTGTTTAAACGAAAATCGGCCGTGTTTTTGTATTGCATAATTTGGTTGGGATAAAGCCATATTAGATCAATGTCATCCACTTGCCGAACATCCAGAGAAAGCGAATCCAATCTGGAACTGGCTTGGGATTGAATCGTGATGCCAAAAGCGATAAATAAAACTGAAAGAAGCAAAAGACTTTTTTTCACGCTGCCCTCCAAAAGCATCTTAAAAAATTGGCGATTATCGCTGAAATCGGCATCATTCAAACAGAATGCCTTAGTTAAAATCAACCTTTGCCTTTTATAAAAAAAGCCCTGTTCCGCCATATGGGGAGCAGGGCTTTTTCCGAATACTCATTAGAACTTATAGCGAAGATCAGCCTCAGTCACATAAACAATGGGGTTGCCGGTGAAGAACAAACCATTCCCAGGCGCAACATTGTTGATACTGCGTTCGAGTTCCGAAACGTCGATCACGCCATCTAATGTAAAGTTTTGCCAGTTGATCCCAAAGCCACCCGTAAAATTCACGGAGTTGTTGGTATTTGTAAGGTAAGTCGGCGAATTAGTTCCGACATAGGATCTGCTGACGATGGGGGCTGAAATCCCGAACCGAGCTGTCAACCAGTCGGCCAATTCGGATTCAACAGAACCATTCCAAACCAAATCCCATTGCGCGGCGGTATCACTCGGAATGCCATCGTGAGGATCTTTAAGGGTTGCTTGTTGCCAGGCAAAATTAATTCCTGTCAACACCAACCCCTTCCCTCCGTTTACTTTATGATTGCAAGAGGTACCCAACACAAGGGTCGTATCGTTATTTTTATATTGCTCTAAGTCTGTAATGTCAAACTGGTCAATGGAAGCGTCCGCGAAAACCCTCATGTAGTTATCCGCAGACAGATCAGCTTGACCCAAAGCTCCCAGCTTGATGGAATAAATCCCATTGTCCTTGTTTTTATTAGTGTTATTGTTCAAATCAGTGATTGATTCAATATCGTAATCGGCATGCAGGTTCAGTTCCTGAAACGGACCCACACCCGTGAAACCCAATCCGAGCGCCAAACCCGCGACCGCTTGCTCAGGAGGATTCGGGCTTCCGCCCACCCCATTGTCACCATAGTTGATGTGAACGCCCAAATCGGCTCCGCCCAGGCTTTGCGCCCAGAACAAATCAAAAATGTTTTGAACGTCATAATAATAATTTGCGGTGTTATAGCTGTTGCTTCCAGGTCCGCCAAAGTAATAGCGAAGTGGATTAAGGGTTCCTTCATATCCGTTACTGATATTCCAAAAATCTTGAATCGTATTGGCACTCGGTTGATACAAATAGCTGGGACGGTTTACATACACACCCACCACGCCGCCGAGAGAAGATTCTTCCGCAATCACCCCACCCCATTCACCCGTTCCTAAACCAAAAGCACCGTTGTTTGGATAACTATTGTTATAGTGTGCAGGGGTACCGTTATCTCCACCGGCGTTAAGACGAAAGTCTACAGTATTTTTGTATTGAATAACCTTGTTCGGATAGAGCCAGATAAGGTCCAAATCTTCAACTTCCCGAATGTCGGTTCCCAAGGCATCCACCCGGGCACTGGCATGGGATTTTGTTGTTAAACAAAACGCAGCTAAAACAGTTAGAACTAACAGTATTGTTTTTTTCACGGTCACTCCCCTTTGCACTTGAACCTAGTCCCTTTTTTCAAAAAGGGCTGAACATTTAAATCAAAAGAAAAAAGCCCTGTTCCCCCAACTGGGAAACAGGGCCTTTTCAAAGTCTACCTAAAATTAGAACTTGTAGCGAAGGTCAGCCTCGGTCACCGTCACGATGCTGCCACCGTTGTTGCTTCCCGCAAACAACAACCCGTTGCCAGGCTGAATGTTCGAGAGCGTGTTTTCCAACGAGGTCATGCTCACAACACCATCCAAGGTGAAGTTTTGGAAATTGACTCCAAAACCGCCGGTAAACGACACGTTGGCGTGGGTGTTGCTGAAGTAAGTGGGGTTGTTGGTGGAGTCATAGGCCCTGGCCACAATGGCCTTGGAAATTCCGAACCGACCAGTTAACCAGCTGGCCAATTCCGATTCCACTGAACCGTTCCACATCAAATTCCAATTGGTCTCGTTTTCGATACCATTCGGAGTGGGGCTAGTATTGTAAGTTGTGGCAGTACCATTGATCCAATCAAAGGCCAAACCAGTCACCACCAAGCCTTTGCCGCCATTCACCTTGTGGCTGCAGGAAGTACCCAACACCAAAGTGGTATCGGAAGTTCCAAAGCTTTGAAGGTCTTTCAGGTCTTGCTGATCGATCGTCAAATCGGCGAAAGTCTTGACGAAGTTGTCGGTGGAGACATTGATCTGTCCCAAGGCACCCAACTTGATATCGCTGATTCCGTTATCTTTGTTCTTGGAAGTGTTGTTGTTCAGGTCCGTGATGGATTCCATGTCGTAGTCAGCATGAACATTCAACTCATCAAAGGGACCCACTCCGGTAAAGCCCAAGCCCAAGGCCAAGCCCACATTGGCAGCCTCAGGGGGAGTCGGGCTATTACCAACGCCGTTATCTCCGTAGTTCAAGTGAACGCCCAAATCGGCGCCACCAATTCCCTGACCCCAGAAGATGTCAACGATGTTGCGAACACGGTAAGCAGTAAAATCATAGGTGCCGCCAACCGGGTTAAAATAAGCGCGCAATGGATCGCGGAAGTCGTTCGAGCCGTATAGGTTGGTGTAACCCGCGGCATTGTTCAAATAAGACGGGCGATTGACATACACGCCAACCACACCACCCAGGGAAGTCTCATCAGCAATCACTCCACCCCATTCGCCAGTGCCGCCGCCGAAGCTTCCGTTATAGGAAGGTTGGCTGCCGCCCCACGGTCCTTGGTTCAGACGGAAATCGACCGTATTCTTGTATTGCAAAACCTTGTTTGGATACAGCCAGATGAGGTCCAGATCCTCAACTTCCCGGATGTCGGTTCCCAAAGCATCAACCCTGGCATCGGCATAAACCTTCACCGAAGCGCCTAGGGCCATCAGACCCATCAGAAGCATCAAAAGACCTTTCTTCATTCTCTCTCTCCTTGAAACTTTAAATTAGGGTCACACTCCTCAGGGGCGAGTGTGTGTCCCTACCCAACCTGCCCAACCAGCCCCTTAGGGGCCTCCAACACTTAGATCGTCCAAGGTTAAGGCTTTAACCTTTTTCAATCTTCTGCTTTTTGAGGATGGTCCGGGTTTGACCCGTTCTCACCCAAAACACGGACCTCCTCAGGGAGAAGCCCGAAAACCAGCAAAAAAGGCATCGGCCAAACCTATGCCTATAGCAAACGGCAAAACTATAAGTGCGTATTTAAAGCCTGTCAAGAGTGAAAAGGGTGCCGAATTGACGAAATCCACCCCCTAATGGAGCCAAACTTACCTTACCAACTAAATATAGTGGTTAAAAAGACAAAAAACGCCAAAATAAGCCCTTTATTCAACTGTCACACTTTTGGCTAAATTTCGGGGTTGGTCGATCTCGCGATGCTTATTCTTTGCTATTTCGTAAGCTAATAATTGTAGGGGTAAAACCGAGATAAGAGGCGCAAAGTCCTCCCCCAATGAAGGGATTTCGATGACATGGTCGGCTTTTCTTGATGCTTCCTTATCACCCTTTTCAACCAGGGCGATCAATCGGCCCGACCGGGCCTTTACCTCTTCCATGTTATTAAGAATTTTCTCGTAAGAACCCGAGGATTTCAGGGCAATGGCCACCACTGGCATCTTAGGATCGATCAGAGCGATAGGCCCATGTTTCATTTCTCCACCTGGATAGCCTTCAGCATGGATATATGAAATTTCCTTTAACTTCAAAGCTCCCTCTAAGGCGATTGGATACTCGATGCCGCGTCCAATGTAGAGGAAATTGAAGTAGGTAGAGTAAATCCTGGCAATCTTCTCAATGGCTTTACGTTGTTTCAAAACCACCCCCATAAGCCTGGGCACTTGGGAAAGCTTTTCGGACAATTGCAGCAAGGTTTTGGGCGAAAGGGTCTTGCGAACCTTGGCTAAATAGAGGGTTACAAGCCAAAGAGCTCCCAGTTGAGTGGTAAAGGCCTTAGTCGAAGCCACCCCAATTTCTGGTCCCGCGCGGGTTAACAGCACGCAGTCCGCCTCCCTGGTAGCGGAACTGCCCATGACGTTACATATGGTAACCACCTTGGCGCCCTTGGCTTTGGCCTCTCTCAAGGCAACCAAGGTATCCACCGTTTCCCCGCTTTGGGTAATCACAACTACCAAGCTGTCAGGTCCTAACACGGGATTGCGATAACGAAATTCAGAAGCGTTATCTACCTCCACCGGCACCCTCAAGTACTTTTCGAGCAAAAACTTGCCCACTAAACCGGCGTAGTAAGAGGTTCCCATGGCTAAAATAGTTATCTTTTTGAATTTCTTAAGAAAAGGCGATTCCCAAAACTTGCCTTCCAAGGCCACTTCCCCGGTTCCGGGGTTCAGGCGACTGGTGAAGGTGTCTACTAAGGCCCTGGGCTGTTCCATGATCTCCTTGAGCATGAAATGGGGGTAGCCCCCCTTTTCCGCCTGTTCGGAAGACCATTCGATGTCCGAAGGCCTCTTCTCCACCCCTTCCCCATCTCCAACGCCTAGTATTTTTACTTCGTTGGAGGTGACTACCGCCATTTCGTTGTCATCCAGATAAATCACCTTGCGGGTATGGGCCAAAAGGGCGGGCACATCCGAAGCCAAAAAGTTCTCACCCTTGCCTAACCCAACAACCAGGGACCCTCCCCCATAGCGGGCGCCGATCAAGCAATCAGGTTCGGCCTCATTGACCGCCACCACCGAATAGGGACCCTTGATCTTCTTAAGGGCGAAGCGGACAGCCTCCACCCAGGGTTTGTGATGCAGTTCTTCCTCAATCAAATGGGCCAAAACTTCCGAATCGGTCTGGGATTTGAACCGGTGACCCCTAGATTGGAGCTGTTTCTTCAAAAGTTGGTAGTTTTCGATGATTCCGTTATGAACCACCGCCACCCTTTGGGTGCAATCAGTATGGGGATGGGCGTTTTGGTCTGTAGGGTGGCCGTGAGTGGCCCAGCGAGTATGGCCAATACCTGCGGTGAGAGCGGAAGGGAGCTTGGCAGCCTTAACAGCCGCGAAAAGGTTGCCGATCTTGCCGGCTTTTTTAACGATCTTCAGGCGGGTTTGAGGGGTCACCAAGGCCAAACCGGCGGAATCGTACCCCCGATATTCCAGCTTGGCCAACCCGTTTAAAAGAATAGGGGCGGCGGGCTTGGGGCCGGTATACCCAACGATTCCACACATGTTTCTTGCCTTTATTGGGAGATTGAAGCGATTGCCGGGCATGGTAACACGCCCACTTGAGGCCTTACAACGACACCTCGGCCTCCAAGGCCTTAGATAGTTCCATCAACTTTTCAATTCCAAGCTTCTCGCCCCTAATTTGGGGATCAAGCCCGGTTTTATTCAAGGCCGATAAAACTTGTTCTGGGGATTTCCCCAAGCTTTTGAGGGAATTGGTAATTACTTTCCGGCGGCTCTGAAAGATGGCCCGAACCACATTAAAAAAGGCTTTCTCCGAATCCTTTTCCAGCGGCAACTGAGGCTTCAAAACTAGCTCGACAAAAGCTGAATCCACCTTGGGGCGGGGCTTGAAACACCGGGCGGGCACTTCCACCACCCTTTTGACCTGGGAATAGTATTGGGCGCAAAGGGTTAAGGCGCTGTAATCCTTGGTGCCGGGTTTGGCTTCCAACCGGTCAGCCACTTCTTTTTGAACCATCAGGTAGATACGGCGGACGATGGGCTGGTACTGGGTCAAAAGTTTGGTGATCAGGGGGGTTGTCAGGTAGTAGGGGATATTTCCTGCCACGGTCAGCTTGGCAGGAGGGGGCGGGGCCAGGGGGGCCAGGTCGGTTTTTAAAATGTCACCCTTGATCAGCCTTAGATTAGGCGAAGACCCGAACTTCTTCTCAAGCATAGCGAAAAGCTTGTGGTCCACTTCCACCACCGTCAGAGGCTTTTCTTTCTTCAAAAGCCTTTCAGTGAGGGCGCCATAGCCTCCCCCAACCTCCAAAAGGATGTCCCCGGGAGGGCAGTTGATGGCCTTTTCAATCTTATCGAGAATGGAATGATCGGTCAGAAAGTTCTGGCCCGCAGACTTGCGGGGACGGTAGGAGTATTCTTCAAACAGCTCCCGAATGGTCGTCATAACGCCTTTTCGGCGAGCTGACCGGCCAGGCGGATAGCCGCCATCATGCTGGAGGGGCCGGCTTTGCCCTTGCCCGCGATGTCAAAAGCGGTACCGTGGTCCGGCGAAGTGCGGATAAAAGGAAGCCCCAGAGTCATGTTGACTCCTTGGTCAAAGGCCGCAAGTTTTAGGGGGATCAGCCCCTGGTCGTGGTACATGCAAAGCACGGCGTCATAGCGGCCTTTGGAGGCCCAGTAGAAAAGGGTATCGGGGGGGTGGGGCCCGGTCACGGCCCAGCCCAGCTTGCGGGCCTTCGCTACCACAGGGTTCAAAATGGTTTTTTCTTCTTTTCCAAAGGCCCCGTTCTCTCCCGCGTGGGGGTTCACCCCCGCCACCGCGATACGGGGGTTCTTGATCCCAAACCACCTTTGAAGGCTCTTATGGGCCAGTTCCAGTTTTTCCCAAACCTTGGGCCGGGTGATTTCTTTTAGTGCGTCCTTGAGAGAAAGGTGGATCGATTGAAGCACGATCTTAAAGGGGCCTCCCACCATCATCATCGCAAAGTCTTTACGGTCTGAAAGGTGGGCCAAAAGCTCAGTATGTCCGGGAAAAATGCATCCTGCCTTATGGATAGCTTCTTTGCTGATCGGGGCAGTTACCAAAGCGGATGCCTTACCTTCCAAGGCCAGCTGGGCGCCCTTAATGATGTAATGCACAGCGGCAGTGCCGGAAGAAGCAGATATCTTTCCCCATTGGGATTTTTCTGCCCCGCCTAAATCCAAGACCCCAATCCTTCCCCGCCCTACCAGGGCCGGGCCTTGGGAATCCAGTTTTTCGAGGGGCAGTTTGATCTTGAATCGCTTAGCGCAGGCGGTGAGGTAGGCAAAATCCCCGACCAGGCAATAGAGGTGTTTGGAACCCGGAATCAGTTTGGCCAGTGCCTTTAGCGTGACTTCCGCACCAATACCAGAAGGGTCTCCGGTCGAGATGGCGATGGGGGGCTTAAATTCGGATGATTTCATGAACTTCCTAATGAATTCTAAAGAACCTTCGCGGCCAAGGCGGCCAACTGGGACCTTTCACTCTTGGACAGGGTGATATGGCCAAACATTTCATTACCCTTGAACCTTTCGGCCAGGTACACGATGCCGTTGGAAGAGGCATCCAAATAGGGATTGTCGATTTGGTAGGGGTCCCCGGTCATGACAACCTTGGTACCCACCCCTGCCCTCGAAACGATGGTTTTGATCTCATGCGGAGTCAAGTTTTGGGCTTCATCCACGATCAGGAACTGTTTGGGAATCGAACGGCCCCGGATATAGGTCAAGGCTTCCAGTTCCAGTTTGTGCGAATCAAGCAGGTACTGCACCTTGTCGTCCACTTCTTCGGCGTCATTCTGCAGGTGGCCCTTATCCAATATGAATTCCAGGTTGTCGAAAATGGGCTGCATCCAGTTCATTAACTTTTCGTCTTTACTGCCGGGCAGATAGCCGATGTCTTTTCCCAACGGCACGATAGGACGGGAAACCAGCACTCTGCGGTATTTTTTCTCATCCAGGCTCTTCAACAGCCCTGCAGCTAAGGCCAAGAGGGTCTTACCCGTTCCCGCTGAACCCACAAGGGTCACCATGCTAATGCGGTCATTCAATAGAAGGTTCAGAGCAAAATATTGTTCAAGGTTCAGAGCTTTGATGCCCCAGGCTTCAGGATCTTTGAACCAGAGGGTCTGAGCTTCCTTCAATCCATCTTTGTAAATCCCCCGGGCGGTTTTGGATTCGTGAATATCGCTTTTCAAAAGCAGGAACTCGTTCTCATAAAACTGGTTCGTTTCCAGGTAGGGCGTCATTGAAATTTTTCCGGATTTGTAAAACTCGTCTATTTCCGCGTCCTTGACGGTCACGGTGGCCCAACCCGCGTAAAGCTCGTCGATATTGACCTTGTTGGTTTCGAAGTCTTCCGATTCCACACCCAGGGCGTCCGCTTTGACACGCACGTTGATATCTTTTGTCACGAAATGGACATCTTCGCCCTTTTGTTTCAGGGACAAGGCGATGCCGATAATATTGTTGTCGATCTTCATGTGCGAAAGGGAGGCGGGCAGATGTCCGTTGGGGGTAGAGATTTCTACCTTTAAAATCCCCCCGTTAGGAAGCGGCACCCCATTCGGCAAGTTGCCCTTTTTGCGAAGTTCATCAAGCTTGCGGGCCACTTCCCGGGCGTTGCGGCCCCTTTCATCCTGATACTTTTTGAAAGTATCAAGTTCCTCAATGACCCCCAGGGGAATTACTACGATGTTGTCCGCAAAGGACTCGATCGCGTGCGGATTGTGAATCAATACGTTGGTATCCAGAACGAAAGTTTTCATACCGACCCTCCATTCCCAAAAAATGATAAAGAGGTCGGCATAGAGCCGATTTCATTTAATTTTATGAATAACGTGAATCGGTTCATGGGGTTGGGGCCTCCGGGTGAGATAGATGGGGTTTCACCAAAAAAAAGCACATCCGGGCCAGCTCAAGGGCCCGGTGGTACGTCTCTGAAAAGGCGGCGGATAAAGGCAGAACTTGCGGCCAAAGGAAGGAAGTAAGAAGCATTAAGCCAATCATATTTCCCGCGAAAATGAAAATCAAGGAAAAGGCCACCCCGCCGTCTTTTAAGTCCGTCTGGGGATGGGAAAGCGAGTAAACCGTCAGCGCCACGTGAAAGGCGTAAGTAAACCCGATAAGCCCCACGAGATAAATCTTGAAAGGTTCAGCCGCGATGAGATAAAGGCCGAGCGTAACAACCGTGTAAAAGGGGAAGATATAGGGCGCCAAACTGATGAAGACGTGCGATTTATTTACCATCGTGGATCCGCCGGTTTTCGTGGCATGAACCGCCGTCACTTTGCCACCCATTAAGATGGCGGCCAGTGCGTGGGTGAGTTCGTGGGCCAAAACATGGGTCAAGATGGGCTTATAGAAGGCGAAATGAATAATGAGGTAGAGGACAAAGCCCGACAAGAAAACAATCGTGGTCTTGCTGGCCCAGGGTATTCCGGCCCAAGCAGGTCCCAAAACCCAACCCATAGCCAACGACAGCCAAATTAATAGAATGGCGAAAAACCATTTCAAGAAAAACCCAGCGATGGATTTATGCAGAGCCAAAATTACCTTCTTTAAATTTGTTTCACGCATACTAACAAAGAGGCTTATTCTTCTGTTTCTTCCTCGGAATCCGCCACCGCTTCCCCTAAGGGAATTTCAGTCGCGATCTTATATACCACTTCCCGGGGCAATCCCCGCATGCGGGAAACGGCCTTGACCGCCTCGGTCTTGGAAAGGCCCTGGTCGCGCATGAATTCCATCAATTGGTCAGCGATGGAGACCCCAACCCACTTTTCCTGGTCCGTGTGGTCTACCCTCTCACCGCCCTCGACCACGATCACAAATTCCCCGATGGGTTCGTTCGTTTTGAAATGCTTCCAAAGGTCCTGCAGGGTGCCGCGCACGAATTCCTCATGCAATTTGGTTAATTCCCTTCCCGCCATGGCTTGGCGGTTGCCGAACACGTTCATCATGTCCTTGAGACTGTTTCGAAGCCTATGGGGGGATTCAAAGAAAACCAAAGTTCTTTCTTCTGACCTTAACCCTAGAAGTGCGCTTCGGCGCTCGGAGGGTTTAGAGGGCAAGAACCCCAAAAAGGTGAATGGCGTCGTAACAAAACCCGATACGGGCAAGGAAGCGAGGATCGAAGATGCTCCGGGTATCGGAACCACACGGAAGCCCCTTTGAACCACCTCTTTAACCACCTTGTCGCCCGGGTCAGAGATACCGGGCATTCCAGCGTCTGTTACCAAAGCTACCGATTTGCCTTCTTCCAAGGCTTTCAAGATTTCGCCCACCCTCTTGGTCTCGTTGTGCTCGAAGCAGGAAATCATCTTGGGTGACGGAATCTTGAAATGGTTGAGAAGCCTTAAAGTGTTTCTTGTATCTTCCGCGGCGATCAATTGGACTTCTTCCAGCACCTTGATGGCCCGAAAGGTCATGTCTTCCAAATTGCCGATGGGTGTGGCCACCAGGTAAAGGGTGGAAGGCAGGATGGCGTTTTTTTCAGCGTTTTTTTCGGACACGACGTTTGACCTTTCTGCCATGTTTCGACTTAATAAAACGCACTGGCCTCGGGATGATTTCAGAAACAGGTATGGGCTTGGGTTGAAAGTAAGTTTTCAGCCTTTCCAAGCCTTCCCAAACCATCCAGCCAATCCCAACCCCGAAAAGATAACCGCCTAAAACATCCGATGGGTAATGGAGCCCTAGGTAAATACGGGAAAGACCCACCAGAATGGCAATCGTAATAAAAAGACCTTTAAAAGTAGGAAAGGTCCTTGCCAACAAAAACATGGAGGAACCCATGTTGGCCGCGTGGCTGGATGGAAAGGAATAGGCATCGCTCCCCCCCGCCGGGGTCAAAACTCCGGGCAATGCGTTACAGGGCCGGACCCGCTGAATCCAATTTTTAAGAACATGGCTTGCCCCCTGATCCGAAAGGGTTACCCCAACCGCAATCCCGAAGACCAGCCAGCGGCCCTTGGCCCCGCCCCAAATCAACTGATAAAGAATAAAAAGAACAATGACCAGCAAAATGCCCGTGTGGTGAAAATCGGTGATGTATGAAAAAAAACCATTCAGCAGGGGGCAAGACCAGCCTTCGTTAACCCATCGAAAAACCGCCACGTCGATGGAATAGAGAAAATCCCCCAAGGGCTAGACCGCCAAGGGAACAGGGTCAAGTTCCGGCAGGGACTGGTGAATCTCTTCCAAAGTCTTTAAGACCCAATCGTCGTCGTCGGAAGTCAAAAGCTTCTGACGCATTTCCTTCGCCCCCTCGAAACCTTTGATGTAATGGCTCAAGTGCTTTTTCATCTCCATCAAGCCCAATCGGGGTCCCTTCACCTCGATGGAAACTCGCAGTTGTTCCGCCGCCACGCCCAGTCTGAACTTGAGCGAGGGCCGGGGCATGGCCTTGCCGGTCTCCAGGAAATGATTAATCTCAGCGAAGATCCAGGGGGCCCCCATGCTTCCCCGGCCGATCATAATGCCGTCACAGCCTGTTTCGATAAACAGCTTGTAGGCGTCCAAGGCGGTCTTCACGTCTCCGTTGCCGATAATAGGAATTTTCGCCTTTTCCTTAAGGCGTTTGATGACCTGCCAGTCGGCCTTGCCGTCAAACATTTGGTTTCGGGTACGGGCATGTACCGCTAACGCCGCCGCCCCCGCCGATTGAACCGCGTCCAAAAGCTCAAACACCGCGTTATCCATGGCGTCGTAGCCCGCGCGGGTCTTTACCGTAATGGGCACCTTGCCTCCCGTGGCCTTGACCATAGCCTCCACGATCCAGCCCGCCCTTTGGGGCTCTTTCAAAACCGCCGCTCCCGAATCGCACTTGAGTATCTTCCCCACGGGACAGCCGAAGTTGATATCGATGATGTCGGGATGAACTTCCTCCATCACCCGCGCGGCCGCTTCCCCCATGATGGCCGGGTCTCCGCCAAACAGCTGAACCCCCACAGGGCGCTCGGGCTCGGTGAAGGCCATCAGGTCTTCTGTCTTGTCGCTTCCATGCAGCAGGGCCCGGGAACTGACCATCTCGGTCACCACCATGGCGGCGCCATAGCGCCGTGCCAAACGGCGGAAAGCCGTGTCGGTGTAACCCGCCATGGGGGCCAAAATGACCCGGCCGTTAAGGGTTAAAGGTCCCAATTGGAATTCACGGGCGTTCTTGCCCAGGGATTCTAGGGTCGGGCCGTTCATTTCCGACTCGAGCGGAAGGGGCTCCACCTGGTCGGGGTTAGGATTTCTAGGCATGACGCTCATTTAAATTCCTCTTCAAAAAGTCCAAAAAGACATTATCCACCACCAAGACACAAAGACACCAAGAACACCTTAAGATAATAAAAAAACCAGAAACAATATTGTTTTGGCATTTCTTGGTGCCTTGGTGCCTTGGTGGTGATCAGATTTTTTTAGATTATCAGTTGGTCATTCTAACAAGAAGGGTTGGTGGCCGAAAGGGGAGGCATTTGCCGTAGCCGACAGGGCCGCTGTTTTACCCTGTGAAAGCTGATAGGCGCCCAGCCCCGCGATCATGGCGGCGTTGTCCGAGCAAAACTTCGGAGGCGGCACCCGCAAAGCAATTCCCCGAGGATCGGTTTCCGATTTCAACACCCTGCGCAAAGCCGAATTGCAGGCCACCCCTCCCCCCACGACCAAACTTTTGGGGTGATGCTCATCCAAGATTTTCCGAACCCGGTAAAGAATTTCTTCCAGTACCGTGTTCTGGAAACGTGCCGCCAGCAATATCTTGTCCTTTTCCTCTTTGGGCGGGTGGTGTTTGATTTCCAGCCCTACGGCGGTCTTAAGGCCGCTAAAGGAAAAATCGAGGGTTTTGTCTTTCATCCGCGAAGCGGGAAAGGTCATCTTCACTTCCGGCGCCTGCGCCGCCAGTTTTTCTATCATCGGCCCGCCGGGATAAGCCAGACCCATCAGCTTGGCCACCTTATCGAAAGCCTCTCCGGCCGCGTCGTCCCGGGTGGAACATAGGAGCCGGTAGGACCCCCAATTTTCAATGTGGTAGAGCTCCGTATGGCCTCCCGAAACCACCAGGCCGATGGCGGGAAAAAGAATAGGTTCGTCATCCAACCTGGCCGCGTAAAGATGGGCCTCGATATGGTGGATGGCCACGAAGGGGATCTTGAGCCGAAAGGCCATTCCCTTGGCGGCTGAAACCCCCACCAAAAGGGCCCCGATCAAGCCGGGAGCTGCGGTCACGGCAATGCCTGTCAAATCGTCCCAGCCCACCTGGGCCTGTTTTAAAACTTCCCGTGTCAAAAAGGGAAGACTTTCTAAATGCTGGCGGGAAGCCACCTCAGGCACCACCCCGCCGTAGGGGGCATGCATCAGGGTTTGGCTGGCCACCTCATTGGCGAGTACGCGGTAGCCGTCTTCCACGATGGCCGTGGAGGTCTCGTCGCAGGAGGATTCGATTCCCAGCACCAAGCTTTTCGACATTTAAAATCCTTAAAAACAATAATTTTTCACCACCAAGACACGAAGACACCAAGAAGATCAAAGTTCATAAACATGTTTAAAGTCTTTTTCCTTCTTTCGATTCACGTTGTTCTTGGCGACTTGGTGCCTTGGTGGTAAATCCTACTCACCCACAACCTCGGACAGGTAAACCAATTCGACGCCCTCTTCTTGAATTTTCGGAATGGCCTTCAAAAGGGTCGCCAGCGTCACGGCTTTGAAATGGCCGATGGCCACGGCATAACCCTGCTTTTTAGCCAGGTTCATGGCCTTCTCCAATTGCTTTCTAATCGCCCTGGGTTCCACCTCATCATCCAAAAAAATATCCCTTTTGGCATGGGGTACTTTTAAAAGCCCAGCTTCCCTTTCCCCAACCGTTTTGGGAGAGGTTCTGGAATCGAGGAAGAAGAGACCTTTCTTTCCTAAGAAACCACAAACCTCATCCATCAATGCCTTGTTCTCGCTGGCCAAACTTCCCATGTGGTTGTTCAAACCCTCCGCACCCGGGAGCAGGTCAAAGGCCGCGGCGAGGTTGCTTGCCACAACTTCCGGGTCCATGCCTCTCTTGAGATATTCGGGATAGGCGCCCTTGGGGAATTTCTCATGTCCCTCCATGGGCATGTGGCAAATGATTTCAACCCCGTGGCCGGGGGCTTCCTGCGCCAATTCTTTTCCGAACTCAGTGGATGGAATCAGGGCCATGGTTACCGGCACCTTGAAGCCGTAGAGGTTATTCAAGGCTTCGCCCTTTTGGTATCCGCCGTCATCGATCACCAGGCTTAAACGGGGCTTGTGGGTCTGGAGGAAGGTGACCGTCATCGGGGTCCATTGGCCGTCATAGGCGAAAACGTAACTGTAGAAGGTAGCCTGGCCGTCCGGGGATTCCCCTGTTTCCGAGTGGCCCTCGAAGGCGCCCACAGATTCGGCGGCCTGCCTCAACTGATCCGCCAGCTGTTCGGGCGTATAGCGCCGGGGCAGGCGAAAGCTTTCTTGGTAGGTGGGAAGGGTTAAATCCTGGTAGGTGAAATCCCTTTGGAGGATTCCCCCTTCCCGCAGTTTCAGGATATCCAGGGAGCGAAGTTTTTCTTCCACGGCCTCGCGCAGGTTTTCGCCGTCCTGGGGGCTGCGCCGGACCACGGGGACGCTCTGGGGTTTCAGGCTGGTTTCTCGCTCCTGCCTCCAGGAATAATAAAGGGCCAAACCGATCAACCCCAAGCCCAAACCGATTAGGATCTTGGGAACCAGCCCCATCTTATTCATGCCGACGGACCCCGTTTTAAAACTACTCTTTATCCTTCAATTTGTTCCGCTCTTCCTCAAGTTTCTTTTCACCGGCCTTTTCGTTGGGCTCGGCTTTCTTGGGATACTGGGCGAAAAGGGCTTTGCTGATCTTGCCGCCGTCATTAATAATTTGTTCGGCGACCAGAACTTGGCTATCGTCCACCACCGCTTCCTGGCGGGCATCTTTTTCACCCAGTTTGGCGCGGACCAATTCAACCTTCAGGCTGGTCTTCAGGTACTTTTCATCTTTTTTCAATTCGACTTTGTCGATCTTCTTCCCGTTTTTGACGCAGTAGTCGTAAAAACCATCCATCGTCGCGGGCGTAAGGGTCATCCCCGCGGTGACGTCCATTCCGCCATCGATAAACTGCTTGGCGTATTTTTCCGCCAACTGCTGGCTGTAAACCTTGATGGTGGACTCGGAGGCGTCGGGCTCCTTCAGATTCAAGTCCGGATCGATGCCGATGCCGTGGATGCAGACTCCCGAAGGCGTGTAGTACTTGGCCATCGTCAGGCGCAGAGCCGCCCCGTCGCTGTTATCCAAGGGCAGAATGGTTTGGACCGAGCCCTTCCCGAAGGACTTGGACCCGATCAGTACGGCTCTTTTCCAGTCTTTCAACGCCCCCGCCACGATCTCAGCACCCGAGGCGCTTCCCTCGTTGATCATGGCCACAACGGGCAATTTGGAATCGAACTTTTCATCGTCCTGGGCCTTGAAAAGCTGGTTCTGGTTCTCGCTTCGGCCCTTGGTGGAAACGATCGTATCCCCCGGATGGCCGAAATAATTGGAAACCCCAACCGCCTCGTTTAACAGGCCTCCCGGGTCGTTGCGCAGGTCCACGATCAGCCCCTTGAGGGGTTTATCTTTCTCTAAGTCCTTCACAGCGGCCACGAAATCGTCGGTGGTGTTGTCGATGAATTCTGAAATCCGAACATAGCCGATGGCGCCGGGCAAGCGGTAAGAATGGATGCTCTCGATTTTGATGGCTTCCCGGACCAGAGTCACGTCAAAGGGTTCGGTGAGGCTTCCCCGCAGGATGGAAATGGTGACCTTGGTGCCGATTTGCCCCCGAAGGCGCTTCACGGCGTCGTTAATGCCCATCCCGTCCGTTTTATCGTCGCCGATCTTCACGATCTCGTCCCCGGCCTTGATCCCGGCCTTGTCCGCGGGGGTTCCCTCGATCGGAGAAATCACCGTCAAGTGTTCGTCCTTAACCGCGATCTCGATTCCCAATCCTCCGAAAGAGCCGGAGGTCTCGGTCTGCATTTCCTTGTAATCCTCGGGGGGCATGAACTGGCTGAAGGGGTCCAGGGTGTTCACCATGCCTTGGATGGCCCCATAAATGAGGTCCTTGGGATTGGTCTTGTCCACATCCACATACTTCTCTCGGATGATGGTCAAGGCGTCCACGAAAGGATTGAGGTACTTATAGACATCTTCCGAGGTGTCTTTGGGCTTGCCGGAAGACTGGGCCATGGCTCCCGCGGCAAAGCTTAATCCCGATAAAAGCATAATCAGGGCGGCGATGGTATAGAGACTGGGGCGGCGGTTCATGCAATCCTCCGAAATGGGTTATCAATTTCAAATGTCACGGTAAAAACAACAGGCGGGGAAACCAAGAAAGACACCCTTGAGCCTAAAGGATGTCTTGTTAACGCTGGCGCTTCAGCCAGCGTACCGGATCCTGGGGAATGCCGTTTTGGCGGATCTCGAAATAAAGACTGCTTCCCCACTGGTCGGCGTAAAGCGAGCCGGTGTCTCCCACGGTACCCAAGATCTGCCCCTGGGCGACCTCCGTGCCTTCGGCCACACTGAGTTCGGCGGCCTGAGCGTAGAGGGAATAATACCCTTTGCCATGGTCCAAAATCACCAGTTTTCCATAGCCTTTGAACCAGTCGGCGTAACGGACCTTGCCTTTCGCCACCGCCCGAAAGGGCGTTCCTTGGGCGGCGGCGATCTGGATGCCGGTATTTTCAACCATTTCGTTGAATTCTTTATTCCGGGTTTTCCCGAAGGCCATCATGATCTTTCCCGACACGGGCCAGGGAATCCTGCCCCGAACCACCTTCAAACCCGATCCTGCCGCCGGCTGGTGGTCCGCGGCTTCCACCTGGGTGGCCGTTTGGGCCTGGCTTAACAACAGGGAAACCTTTTGCTGCAGCTCACCCGCCGCGTCATTAAGTTCCGCCAACAGCTGTTCCTGGCTTTCCTTTTGACGCTTCAAGGAGTCCAAAAACACCGCGCGGTTCTTTTTTTTGCGTTCGAACTCCAGTTCCTTCTTTTCCTGAACCGTGAGGATCTTTTCCTTGCGCTGCTCTTCTCCCACCCATTCGGACGAGGCGTTTTCCAAGGCCTGTTCGTTTTCCAAGGTCTTATCCATCAGCCTTTCGTTGCTCAGGGCCAGGAGGGTCTCAAACTTGAGTTTTCGGGACAAATCGGAGGGGTTTTCGCTGGAGAGCACGCCCCCCAGCAGGGGCTGGCGGAAGGACATTCGGTAAAGGTCCCGGAGCCGTTGTTGAAGAAGGGTCCGGTCCTGCTGAAGTAAAAGACTGTTTTGAACCTTGTTGGACTGGAGCCGGTCCAGCCGGTCTCGGGTTTCATCCAGCTCTTCCTTGTTGGCTTCCTTTTCCCGGCGCAATTTCCCAAGGGCCTGGTCCACCTGCTGGAGATGGGAAAGGACGTTTTTCTCCTTGGCCTCGGTTTGCTTTTTTATTTTTTTATGCTCGGCGATTTGTTTTTGAATTTCGGCGAGGTTTTTTTTGTTCTGGTGAAGATCATGTTTAAGGGTCTTCAGGTCGGCGGGGGTGAAGGCGGGTGCGGGATTATCGGAAGCGGGCGCATCCTGGGCGAGGGACGGTGAAACAACCGCTAAAAATGCCGCAAGCAGGAAAAACCGTAAAGACAATTTTTCACCACCAAGGCACCAAGGCACCAAGTAATTTCTAAGTTTTAAATCCAAATCTTTGATTTTGCTTTCCTTGGAGTCTTGGTGTCTTGGTGGTGAATCATTTGAATTTCCTTTAATGCAGTTCCCGGACCCATTTCTTTTGAACGGCCCATAGGGCCCCAGCCAAACCCAGCAAGCCGCCCAGGAGGATGAGGGTCAAGTAAAGGCTCCACCAGTTGATATCCGGAAGATTAAGGAAAATCTCCGCCCCTCCCGACTTGGGGAGTGCCCAGCTCAGGACACTTTTGAAAACTTCCAGAACCAAGATGCCGCCCCCGGCCCCCAGAAGGCCTTTGAGCGTTCCTTCCCATAGATAGGGACCCCATCGCATCCAGGCGGGCGCTCCCAAGCGGGAAAGCAAAACCCATTCTTCTCTTCTGGCCCAAAGGGCCAGGGTGAGGGCGTTGGAAACAATGAAAAGCGCGGTGATGAAAACAAAACTACCCAGGAACCAGCCGACCCATCGCGCCAGACGGCTCAAGTTGGATACTGTCTCCCATTCTCCCTTTCCATAATCGACCTCCTCGACCGACGGATCTTTTTTCAAGTCCTCGGCCAGATCGTCGATCTTGTCGGATACGTCTTTTTTCAGGATGACGCTGAGGGTATCGGTCAGGGGGTTCTCGCCCAGGGCCTGAACCATGCGGTCCACATCCGGGTCCTTCCTGAAATCCTTCAAGGCCTCGTCCTTACCTATGATCCGAACCGAGGCCACCCGTGGGTCGTTGGTGAGACGGGTTTGGAGGCGTTGGATGTCCACCGGCCCTGTGGCCGGGGCCAAGAAAACCGCCATCTCAAATTTTTGACGGGCTGAAAGCAGGGCGTTGTCTAAAACTCTCGAAAGACCGAGGAAAACCGAAAGCTGGATAATCGCCGCGCCCACGATAACCACCACAGCCATCGAAAGGCCAGGAAACCGGATCATGTTGTTCAAACCTTCTTTGAATACGTAAACCAGTTTTTGGAAAGGGTTCATGCCGCTGGTCCTTCCCAAGGAACCAGCTTCCCATCCGTCAACCGGTGCCAATGGATAAATCCCCTCAAGACAGGAAGTTCTTGCTCGGCCTCAGAAAAGGCATGTCGGGATGTCAAAACTACAGTGGCCCCGGTCTTTCGTAATTCCCCCAACAGACGCAGCACCACAAGGGCGGCATGGGGGTCTAGGCCTTGTAGAGGCTCATCGGCTAAATAGAGCTTGGGACGGAAGATCATGGCTCTTAAGCAAAGAACCATCCTCTGCTGGCCTGCGGAAAGGTCGGCGGGTTTGGCGTCTTTTTTCTCTGCTAATCCCGCGTGTTCCAAGAGCTTAAGGATGGCGTCCTTCTGCCCCTCGGGATGGATGCCCTTGAGTTGAAGGGTAAAGAGGATGTTTTCTTCCACCGTTCTGTCGGGGAAGAGGGTGAGGTCCGAAAAAACCATCCCCACCTCATTGAGCCATGCCTTTTTTTCGGAAGAAGAAAAGGAAAAGGGGTCCCCAGGGCCAACTTTTAAAACACCGGATGTGGGTTTTTCCTCACCTGCCAGGATTTTTAAAAAGGTGCTTTTACCGCTGTTGTTTTCGCCAAGAATGACGTTGAAGGAAGCTTCGGGGAACGAAAAGAAGGCGTCGTCGAGCACCTTGGCGCCCGATGGATGGACCTTGGTGAGGTGGAAAGCCTGGATAATCATATTAAAGATTAAATTACGGCAGTAGCGCCGGAGGCGCAAGGAAAAACCCGGACGACCTACAAACCTTTTTCACCGCCAAGACGCTAAGACGCCAAGAAAATCTTAAAAAAGATTTGGACTTACACCGTTTTTCCCAACTTGTCTAACGTAGTTCTTGGTGACTTGGTGTCTTGGTGGTGAAAACTTTGAGTTTTTCAGAAGTTATAGGTTTTGATTACCGGTAATCTTCCGGCTTGGCGGGTTCGGTATGAACGAACACCTCATCCACTCCCGAAATGGACTTCTTCACCGTCGCGATCACCTGATGGGTGAGGGCGTGGGATTGTTGAATCGTCATGGCGGGGTCCACCTGAATATGCAGGTCCACATGGATATGGCCTGGCATACCGTGGCTTCGAATCTTGTGGCAGGCCAGGATGCCGGGAACTGACCGGGCCGCCGCCACCACCTGGGCGGGATCAAGCATGATCCGGTCCGAAAGAACGTTGAGGGATTGGTTAACGATATGAAAAGCCGCCCGGGCCACGATCACCACCACAATCAAAGAAGCCAGCCAATCTACCCAGGCAAAACCAAAATGGGCCCCGGCGAGAGCAACGAAAACCGCAGCGCAGGAAAGGGTGTCTGTCCCTGTGTGGGCGCTATCAGCTAAAAGAAGCGAACTGCCCAAAGACTTTGCTTTTTTCGCCTCGAACCATGAAATCCATGCGCTGATCGCCATGGCACAGCCCATCACCACAAAGGAAAGAATATTGGGATCGGGGGGGGGAGTATGGGAGAAAAAATGGCCCACGGCCCTTTCCAGAATCTCCACGCAGGCCACGCCCATCAGGATGGCGATGACCAGGGAGGCTACCACCTCAAACTTTTGATGGCCATAGGGGTGGTCCTCGTCGGCGGGCTTGGAAGCCACCGACACGCTGAGAAGCCCCACCACATTGGCCGCCGCATCCAGGAGCGAGTGGACCCCGTCCGCCACCATGGAAAGCGAGTTCACGGCGATGCCTACCGCGATTTTCCCGAAAGAAACCAAAAGATTGGAAACCAACGTAATCCCAAGAACTTTTAATACTTCGCGGTAAGGGGGAGCGGCTGGGGCGAGAGATGAGTTCATGTATTCATTTTACCGGCTACCCGGGACTCCCCAAGGGAAAAGGAGAAAAACAAAAATGAATATTCAGGTATTTGTTGAAAGAATATCCCAGCACACATAAAACTCTTCAAGAGGCAAAAAACGGGGATTAACTTTCATTTCGAACGTTAGGTGTTTGGAAAATGTCATGATCCCGCATCAGGGCATCGCTTGATCGGGCGAATCAATCTTCGTAACAGTCTTTCCGTCTAGTGAGAAAGCCCTTAATTCAACTGTCATGACTGTTTTTGTATCACCTAAAACACTGGTGTAGCTTTTTGTCCCTATAACTCTTACACCGACATATACATTTTGATTGTCGACAGCATCAAATTTTGCTGCATTGGTCAAATAGAACGTTCTTTGAAAACCATCTCCAGGTTCAAAAGAAATGAGGTATTCCGAATCGTTCACTTTTTGGAGAATCTTTACCATCCCAACTACTTTTTTGCCGACTAAATTTGTCCCCTGGGTGCAAAGATCAAGAAAATCATATCGTTTATCTGACGGATTTGGAGTGGGGGGTGGATACCAAACATTGGTTTCGTTAGGAGACACGACATTTAATTTTATAAAATCTTTGGATTTATCCCCGTCTTGATATTCGAAAAATCCATTTACCATTACAACAGCGTTCACCATCTCCCCTTCCTTCAAATCGCGGAATATAGAAGAACCACTTTCGCTCGTTAAACAATAAATATTAGATTTATCGTCCCCAAATATACCGCCTAAATCAATTTGACCTGGTTGAGAATATTTCCACTTTTCATTTTCCGGAATAGGAAGTTTTACTAAATATGAATTTTTATCAACTTTTTTAAAAAGTTTAAATTCTTCAAAAAACGCACTCCCTTTTTCCGGGTTGTTTCCTTTGCCCCATAACGTTCCAAATCCATATACGTTGTAAATTGTTTTTACAGACTGATTTTTATCAACCATTTCCAAGTTTAAGATTTTGTTGGCTCCAAAATACTTTAAATAACTCCTCTTTTGATTCGAGGAAAGAACCATTCCCTCGCCTCCACTTAAACCATAGTTACAACCGAAACAATACATTTGAAAAGGCGGTTCCAACTGTGGGTCATTGAGGTTTGTGGATTCCAATATCAAAAAAGGTTCAGGCGTTGGAGTTGGAAGTTGCGCCGAAACATTTGACCCAATAAGAAGCAGCAATATCCAAATCAAACTTTTCATTCCGCCTCCTTTTTTATCCAATCGCCAATAGCCTTTTTGATTTTATTAGTAATTCCATGACTTCGCTGAATATTGTGGTTAAACCCAAGAACAAGTAAATCTCGGTTCAATTCAACTCCAGATATTTTTTTAATGATTCCCTTATAAGAGCGGCCTACTCCACCTTTTCTGGCAAGGAACCAATCAGGCATTATTTTTTCTTTAAAATCCACATCGAATACCTTTTTTAATACTCTTACAACACCATTCCCGTTGATTATTAAAAGTCGAATTGGAGATTCGCGGAGAAGTATTCCAAGCGTGTCTTTGCATGTTTCTAAAAGCAGTTTTTGTTGTTCAGCGTTGAGCTTAGACCATTTACATTCCGTCGCATAGGGAACCAGGTCCAAATGACAGGCTTGATTTGTTTTATCGAAATAGGAACTTTTGGTCCCTTTGATCAATTCATCCAATGGATTGAACCATTGTACATATGGATTTCCGAAGAAATATTTTCGACATGAGTCTTGAATTAATTGTAAATGTTTTTCTTTTATCGCTTCCCAATTGATAATTCCAAGCGATTTCAAGGTGTGAAAACGCCTTTCTCGTCCATCGAGCTCTTTTTTATTTTTAACAAACTCAAGATTACTAGGATTCAATCCAAGAGTAGCAACCTTAGATTGCGTATGATCTCCAAAGGAAATAACCGGAGCAGCCCAAGAAAATATATTTGCTTTTGATAGTCTTGGAATACTTTCAATCAGATTTAATAAGATTTTGCTCATTGTTTTTCGAATTATAGTTTTATTGTTCGCAATTGATCCCCGTCCTGGACAACCCATTTCAAACAACATTATCGCGCCCGGACACCCATCCACCTTATCAAACTTTTGCACTTTTTTTGTCAGGCTCGCATACAGATAAACCCATTTTTTTAATTGCCTCTAATAAGGGTCTGAATTATTTTCGGGTTATATCAAACAGCCAATAAGCCGTTGGCTTTCATTTAGCTCAAGGCCAATAGCTAAAATCCAATGGCTGTTATTTGGAGGTTCAATATGTCTCAAAATCTAGATTTTAAAAAAATCCCCCTTTCCAAAATCATGCCGAACTTTGATCAGCCCCGGCGGATGTTCAAACCTGGGTCTACCCAATCCATGGCCGAATCCCTACTGGCCGTAGGCCAGCAAACCCTCGCCAAGGTGCGCCGCCTGACGGATGAGGAAAAAGCCTCTTACTCTTACTTTGACTACGAATGGCCCGTGGGTACGACCGCACCTAAAAAATCGAATGGTGAGTTCGGCTTCGAATACATGATGATCGGGGGTCACCGGCGCTTGGCAGGTGCCAAATTGGCGGCCTTTGAGACCCTAGATTGCGTCATTATGGATGTCGCCCCTGAAGACACCCACCTCGCCTCCCTAATGGACAATAGCAATGTCGAGATGAGCTGGTGGGACTGGGATTTAGCCATTGAAAAGGAACACCTTCTTCACCCAAATCTGTCCCAAAGGGAGCTGGCTAAGCGTTTAGGCGTATCCAAAAGCAAGGTGAATAATGCCTTAAAGATATTAGCGGTTCTAAATAAGCTTAGCCGAGGTTCGATTGATATGAACTTGGACAAAGTCCCACTCGATGGGGATTTCCATCCCCCAACCTCTGACCAACCCCAGGATGTAGAGGGTGACCCTGTCCAGACTCTGGACAAAACCAAGCCCGATTATGAGATTACCGAATATGTTTTACTGGCTTTAGCCGACCTTGAAGATCCGGCTTATGTGAGTGATACCTTGGACATCATAATCGACAATAAAATGAATCTCGGATTAGCCAAAAAATTGATCGAATTCGTAATGAACGGGGGTGAGCCCGAAGCTTTTGATCCCAAAAAGGCTTCTACTGGCAAAGAGAAAGAAGAGGACCCCTTCGCGGAAGACTGGAAGGGTTTAGGGAAGGACATAAAGGTCAAACACAAGGGCGGTGAGGATTACGAGATCAAACTGGCCGTGACTGGGGGAGAAAAGGCCTTTGAGATTGTTCAGGCCGCCCAAAGGACACTAGAGGGGGGCCTAGTCGAAAGGTTATCCAAAATCTTCACTGGTATGGACAACCCTAAATCATAGGCCTAACGCAGCTAACGCTCTCCCCTTGAGGGAGAGGGCCAGGGTGAGGGACGTCGTATGTCGCAATATCACCCTCATCCCATCCTTCTCCCCTCAAGGGAGAAGGAGTTATGCGCGTAAACAAACATTCGCTCAGTCCTTGTCCAGACTCTGGACAAAACCAAAGTGGCCTTGATTAGTATTATCTAAAGTAATATATTTACAATACATTTTGTAGTAGGAGTGTATTACATGAGTGTCATTACAATCCGACTGGATGAGAAGCTAGAAAGCCTGCTGAACCAGGAAATTCAACTCGCAGATAAATCCAGGTCCGACCTGGTTCGTGAGGCCCTGGAACAATACTTGGCTTACCGCAACCAGGAACGCCTCAAGCAATCCATCGTCCAGGAAATGAAAAACCTGCCGGAGGATGCCAGGCGGGAAGGCCTGTCTGTGGCTGAGGACTTCCTTCCCTATTCCGCTGTGGACTCGCATGAAAAGGGCGGCCCATGGTGGAAATAAACAGGGGTGAGGTTTGGGTAGCCAACCTAAGCCCCGCCCAAGGCGGTGAAGTGGGTAAGACCCGGCCGGTGCTGGTTCTTCAAGATAACGCCCTAACCCGTGAAGGGGCTGAAACCATCGTCATCCTTCCTCTGACCTCGCAGGTCCGGCCCGAAATTCAGCACCTGCGGATGACCCTGCCTGCCCGGGGCCGCCTCTTACGGGACAGCCAAGTGATCGTGGAAAAGCCCATGACCCTGGACCGGCTCCGCCTGGTGGAAGGCCCCCTGGCCAGTTTGACCACGGGTGAAATGGCGGCGGTGGAACGAACTCTCTTGGTGGTCTTAGGCCTGGCCCGGCTGACTTAGAACTAGGGCAAGTTTATTTGGCCTGTTGCCATTTTTTGACCCGAAGGATATGTTTCGCGATCTGGATATTCTTGTCATGTTCCTCAAGGGTCGTAGCGAACAGATGGGAACCATCTCCCTTGGCAACATAGTAGAGATAGGGTACCTGGGCAGGTTGAGCCACGGCTTCAAGGGAGGCGAAGCCTGGGTTGCAGATGGGCGTGGGGGGAAGTCCCCGTTTGAGATAAGTATTGTAGGGCGTCTTAACATCCAATTGTTTCTGGCTGAACCAGGGGTTCTTGCTGTTCAAGACATAGTTAAGGGTGGCATTCACCTGAAGCCGCATCTTTTGCCGGAGCCGGTTATACATCACCCCCGCAATGATCGGCCGTTCGGTATCAAGTTTCGCTTCCTTCTCGACAATCGAAGCCAAAATCACCCCCTGGTAAAGGGTCAGCCCCTGGGCCTTTAACTGGGCCTCGTAATCATCCCCCACTTCCTGCTGAAACTGGCGCACCAAAAGCCCCAAAAGATCCGGGATACTCGCACCCACCGGAATGCGGTAGGTTTCGGGATATAGAAAACCCTCCAGGCTGAGGCCCTTGATCCCAAAACTTTTTAGGACGGCCGGGTCCTTGGCTCCGTTTAAAAAATCGGCGGCTTTCGCGACTTTCAATCGTTCCAGCTCCATTCCAATCTGCTCGGCGGTATAGCCCTCGGGAATCTTGAGGGCCTGAAGTTCGCTTTTTCCCTCGGTCAAAACATTCAGCACTTCCCAAAAACTCATCCGGGGGTTCAAGCGGTAAAGACCCGCCTTGAGCTTGCGGTCCGCGCCGGTCAGTTTGGCGGCCAAGCGGAAGGGAGTTGAAAAGGCTAAGATTCCTTTTTCTTGAAGAAGGTCTGCAATTCCCCGCGCGGTCGATTTGGAATAAACCGCGATATCCATATCGGCTCCGGATCGGTAAAAGGGAGGAATAAAAAACAAGGTCCCGGCCAGGGCTAAAGCCGCAAAAAATATTCCGTACCATTTGAGGATTTTCATTTTTCCTCCAGGGGAGTCAGCGGGGCGCCCGCGAGAGCCGATTGCAAAAGCAGGGCTGCCGCCACCTTGTCGACTTTCCCTTTGCGATTCTCCCTGCGCACATCCCCCTCAATCAAGGCCCTCTCGGCCTGCTTGCTGGAGAGGCGTTCATCGATGAAAACAACCGGAATGGTCAATCTTTGGGAGAGCTTATAGGCAAAATGCCGGACCAGTTCAGTGGTGGAGCTTTCGGTGCCGTTCATATTAAGGGGAAGACCCACAATGACCTGTGTCACCGCGTGCTCATTGACCAATGTCCCGATGGCCGCGACATCCTTTGAGGTTCCCGCGGATTTCAAAACCGCCAGGGGTTGGGCGGTATAACCTAGCGGGTCGGACAGGGCCAAGCCGATCCGGGCCTTTCCCCAATCAATCGCGATCCATCGTTTCAAGGAAGGGTCTTCTCAAGAAACAAAGCGGCTTGGCTCAAGGCCTCATCGACCTTGGAGGCATCTTTGCCGCCCGCCTGGGCGAAATCGGGCCTGCCGCCCCCGCCGCCGCCGGCCACTTTGGCTACTTCTTTCACCAGGTCCCCGGCCTTCACTTTAGAGATTAAATCCTTGGTAACACCAGCCACGAACCCCACGAAAGAGGGCGTTCCGCTTCCTAAAACGATAACGCCGCTTCCCAACTTGTCCTTGAGTTTATCCGCCAGTTCCCTCAAGCCGTCCGAATCCTGGTCGGCTCGAAACACTACCACCGGAACGCCCTTGATTTGCTTCTTTTGGGCCAAGGCTTCATCCACAAGGCCTCCGGCCAGCTTGGACTTCAAGGCGGTGATTTCCCGATCCTTTGATTTGATTTCATCCAGCAAGGACTGAATCTTCGGCTTTAGTTCGGTATCCGAGCTTTTCAAAAGGTGGGCGATTTCTTTTAATGCCGTTTCTTCCAGGGATATTTTCTCAAGCGAACCCTCGCCCGTGACCGCCTCGATACGCCTAACCCCGGCAGCGACCGAGGATTCGCTGGCAATCTTAAAGAGCCCGATATCGCCCGTGCGGTTCACGTGGGTTCCCCCGCAAAGCTCGGTCGAAAAGCCGGGGATATCAACCACCCGTACCCTTTCGCCGTATTTTTCGCTAAAGAAAGCCAATGCGCCTTTTTTCTTGGCCTCGTCAAAAGACATCTCCTGTTTATCGAGCGCGATGTTATCGAGAATTCGCCGATTAACCAGCGTTTCGATTTCTTTCAATTGTTCCGGCTTCACGCCCTCGAAATGGGTGAAGTCAAAACGAAGCCGATCAGGGCCGACATAACTTCCCGCCTGGCCAACGTGGGTTCCCAAAACTTTCCTGAGGGCCGCGTGAAGTAAATGGGTCCCTGTATGGTTTCGCATAGTAGCCCGGCGTTCGCTTTCCTCGACAGTGGCTTCCACCTTTTGGTCCTTAACCAACTTTCCCCTTTTCATAAAACACCAGTGACCCACCAGGGTGTCCGACACCATCTGGGTATCCAGCACATCCGCCCAGGAAACTTCGGCGGAATTAAATCCCTGGATGACCCCCTTATCCCCTACCTGGCCGCCCCTTTCAGCGTAGAAAGGAGTTTGGTTCAAAATAATGAACCCATATTCGCCTTCCTGAAGCTTCTCGACGGGTTCGTGTTTTTTATCTTTGACCCTTACCAGTTGGACTACTTGACCCAGATCTTTGGTTTTTTCGTATCCCTTGAACTGGGTCGCGGGAATCTTGGCGGACAATTCTTTGTAGAAGGGCGGAAGCACATCATCTCCGCTTCCCTTCCAGGCGGAACGGGCTTTTTCTTTTTGGCCTTCCATGGCCTTTTGGAAACCAGCCTCATCCACCGACAATCCTTTTTCCTTCAGAATTTCTTTGGTAATGTCCAAAGGAAACCCAAAGGTGTCATAGAGCATGAAGGCTTCATCGCCCGACAACATTGTTGCATTCGCTTTTTTCAGGTCTTCGATCTTATCGAGCAACCGTTCGGTGCCCGCGGCCAAGGTTTCGAAAAACCGTTCTTCCTCCGATTTCACCACATTGACGATATGTTCTTTACGGGAAGAAAGTTCGGGATAGACATCCCCCATGAGCGCCACCACTTCGGCGGTGATGGGATAAAGAAAGGGTTTCTCGAACCCCAGAAGTTTCCCGTGCCGGACGGCTCTTCGAAGAATGCGGCGCAAGACATATCCCCGTCCTTCGTTGGAAGGAAGCACTCCGTCGGCAATCAGAAAGGTTGTGGCCCTTAAGTGATCGCTGATGACCTTCAGGGAGGTATAGGTTTGTGAACCATCCGCCTTCAGGGGAATCTTGCCCGCCTTGGCCACCGCCGCCATGAGGGGGGATAAAAGGTCCGTCTCGTAGTTAGAGGGAACCTTTTGCATCACGCTGGCCACACGCTCCAGGCCCATGCCGGTGTCGATGTTGGGTTTGGGAAGGGGCTTTAAGGTGCCGTCGGCCTGGCGGTCGAACTGGGTGAAAACCAGGTTCCATATCTCGAGGAAACGGCCCGATTCGGCGTCCTCCTCAAAATTCTTCGTCTCACCCTTTTCTGGGGTCAAATCCACATAGATTTCAGAGCAAGGCCCGCAGGGACCGGTGGGGCCCATGGTCCAAAAGTTTGATTCCTCGCCCATGCGCACGATGCGCTCGGGAGGCAGCCCAGCTGTTTTCTTCCAAAGCTCAATGGCCTCATCGTCCTTCTCATAAACCGAAACCCACAGCCTGGACTTCTCAATTTCCAGAATCTTGGTCACAAACTCCCATCCCCATTCGATGGCTTCCTTCTTGAAATAGCCGCCAAAGGAGAAGTTACCCAACATTTCGAAGAAGGTATGGTGACGGGCGGTGTACCCCACCCTTTCCAGGTCTCCGGTGCGGAAGCATTTTTGGCAGGAAGCCGCATAGGGAACGCTATGGGGAAAGGGGATGGTTCCCAAAAAATAGGGTTTGAATTGGTTCATGCCCGCGTTGGCCAAAAGAAGCGTCGGGTCGCTTTCGGGCACCAGAGAGGAAGAGGGCACGACCTTATGGTTCTTGGATTTGAAGAAATCCAGGTAGGCCTGCCTGATTTGCGCGCCGGTAGTGGGAATGCCCATAAAAACCTCTTTTGAATTAAAAAACTGAAACAAAACCTACACTTTCACCACCAAAACACCAAGTCACCAAGAACTTCGCCAACCCAATTCGTGACCAACGATGTAAACCCAAACCATTTTTGGCTTTTCTTGGTGTCTTTGTGCCTTGGTGGTGATATTTGGTTTTACTCTTCCTCGGGAAGGTCGGGATTATAACTGAAAACCTTTTGGACGGCGAGGCGGGAAGAAGGGTAGGAAAAACCCCTGCGCAAAAGGAAGCCCAGGGCTTTTTCGGGCCCTTTATCATTTAAACCACGACTGGATTTCAGAAATCGCCTTTTTTGGGCCCGAAGAAGCGCCAAAGCCGAATGGGCTTCCTCAACGCCTTTAAATTCATCAGCCAAAACCTTTTCACCCAGCGGCCCCGCAAGGCCCCTTTTTAAAAAGGCGGACCTGATCTTGGCCGGTCCCCACCCCATCCTTTTTCGGGAAGCCACGAACGACTCGGCCGAGCGTTGGTCATTCACCCAGCCCTTGGAGGTCAGTTTTTCCAAAACCTCGTCCTGGATATCCGGAGGCACGGCCCGCAGGGACAGCTTCGCCCTTAACTCAAAAGAGGTCCGGTCCCTCCGGCTTAAAAGGCCCAGGGCATAGCGGAAGGATTGGGGGAAATCGGAAAGGGGGGAAGGTTTCTTCAAGAAATAATCGGGCTAGGGAGCCGAGACCGTTCCTGTGGCCGGATCATATTGAACCCCGCCCGGAATATGGTCGATAAAGTCAGGGACCAAATCCTGAAGTGCCGCAGGAGGGGCGCCCTTTTGGCTCTTATAAGAATTAACGGCCTGCTGGACAATATCCACGTTCGCGTGACCCGCCACCGCCTCGGCCCTTTGCTCATCGTTATGTAGAGCATTGGTATAACCCGGTAGGGTGGCTTCCTTGGGGGCGGATTCGATAACAGTCCAAAGGTAATAGCCGATACCACCCACGACCAAAATGACCAAAAGGATGAAAAACTTATCCATTCTTTCCTCCTAAGGAAACAGCCTTTTTAAGAATCCCAACCATTTCCTTAACCGCCTGAGTTAATCCTACCATGGAAGCGCGGGCGATGATGTTGTGGCCGATGTTAAGGTCTTCGATTTCAGTTAATGAGGCCACGGGAGCGGTGTTTTCATAGGTCAAACCATGCCCGGCGTGGACTTGAAGCCCCAAGGATTTGGCATATCGGGCCCCAGCCGCCAGGATCAAAAATTCTTTTTTCTCATTTTTCTCCGTTCGAAAGGCCCGGCTATAGGCCCCGGTATGTAGTTCGACATACAGAGCGCCCAACCGGGCGGAAAGGTCGAGGGTTTTTTTATCGGGAAGGATGAAAAAGGAAACTGGGATTCCCTTCGCTTGGAGCTTGTCCACGGCCGTTTGAAACCGTCCCAGGTCCGAAGCCAGGTTGAGCCCTCCCTCGGTCGTTAACTCACGGCGCCTTTCCGGGACTAGGGTCACTTGGTCCGGCTTGATTTGAAGGGCGAAACGGATCATTTGAGGCGTCGCGGCCATTTCCAGGTTTAGTTTCGTACGGAGGGACTTTCGGAGCCGTACGACGTCCCGGTCCTGGATATGGCGCCGGTCTTCCCTCAAATGGACGGTAATCCCCACGGCCCCAGCCCTTTCGCACAATTGGGCCGCCTCAATAGGGTCCGGCTGATCTTCTAAGCGGGCCTGCCGGAGGGTGGCGATATGGTCGATGTTGACGCAAAGCTTGGCCATGGGGTTCCTTTACTTCTTATGTTTGGGCAGGGGCTTCGAGGGGGCGGGAATAAGCGGTATCTTCAGGGTCTGGACGTTGGCGGCTACGTCCTTGGGCAGGGGTTTGATAATGGGATGCGCCACCACTTCCCGCTGGTCAGGGGTGGTTCCCTTCAAGCTGACTTCGGCTGTCAATTCGTCCCCATCCAAATCCAAAATGCTTTCCTTCCGGCCGGTGAGAACCACCGAAACCGAGGTGCGCACCCGGGGGTCCACCGTCACGCCGTCCGGAATGTCATTGAGCTCCACCGGAACGGTCACTTTCCGGTCGATAATCTGGCGGGACCCGACATAGGCCCAGAGGGCGACGGAAATAAAAAGGGCCAGGATTTTTAACCCCAAGTTTTCAAACAGCCAGCGTTTCATAAAACCCCGCTTCGTTCGTTTTAATCTACTTTCGTTCCGTAGAGCGTCAGCATTTCCTCAAGCGTTTCCGCGTCGATTCCCGGGGTCATCTTGCCCGCCATGGCGAAGGCGATTTGGTGATTTTCTTCCGAAACCACGATAGCCAGGGCGTCCGTTTCTTCGGAGATTCCCACGGCGGCCCGGTGGCGGGTGCCGAAGGCTTTGCTCAAGTGGGGATTCTGGCTTAAGGGAAGAATGCACCCCGCCGCCGCGATTTTTCCGCCCCGGATAATGACGGCTCCGTCATGGAGGGGGGAGGGCGGGGTAAAGAGGGTGACCAAGAGTTCGCTGGTTACATCTGCTTCGATCTTGGTGCCGCTTTCAAAAACGCTTTGAAGGCTGTCATCCCGCTCAATCACCAATAGGGCCCCGCGTTTGGCCTTGACCAGCTCCCGAACGGCCTTGGTGACTTCCTGAAACAGGAGGGCGTCCCCCTGAAATACCCCGCCCCAAAAGCCCCCGCCCCGGCCGATTTGGGTGATGATGCGCCTTAAATCGGGCTGGAAAACCACTACAAAGGCGATGAGAAAAAAGGGCCCCAAATTGCTCAGAAGCCAGTCCAGGGTCAAAAGGTGAAATTGGCTGGCCACCACCGTGGCCAGAAAAAGGATGGTGAAACCCAAAACGATGCGGGTGGCCCTGACTTCCCGGATCAATAGGAGCAACTGATACATGAGGTAGGCCACGACCAGAATGTCGAGGACGTCCACGAATCGAAAATTGGCAAGCAAAGCCGACAGATTATTCATGGCCGCGTCAAACCCCGGTTGTTTCGGATGGCGTCGGCTATTTTTACCACACGAACCATGCTTTGAACATCATGAACCCTTACAAAATCCGCCCCCGAGAGGATTCCCGCGGTCACGGCGGCGGCTGTGGCCTCCAGCCGATCCTCCGGCGGAAGACCCCCCGTCAGGAACCCAAGGGTGGATTTGCGGGAAGGACCGAAAAGCAGGGGAAAGCCCAGAACCTTGAATTCCCAAAGCCTGCGGGTCAATTCCATATTGTGCCAGGGCGTTTTACCAAAACCGAAACCCGGGTCCAAAATGAGGCTTTCCCGGGCGATCCCCCGTTCAAGGGCAAAACTCACCCTGGACCTGAAAAAAGACAGAATCTCTTCCACTACCTCCCCGTATCGGGGATTCTTTTGCATGGTCCTTGGCCGGCCCTTCATGTGCATGAGCACCACCGGGACCCGCAGTTGGCTTACCGTGGAAGCCATTTGGGGATCGCCCCTTAAGGCTGTAACGTCGTTCACGATGGAAGCGCCCGCTTCGACTGCCTGCCGTGCGACCTGGGATTTAGCGGTATCGATCGATAAAGGAATCTTTAGTTTCTTAGACAAAAGCCGAAGAACCGGCAGAACCCTTTTTAACTCTTCACGAAGGGCAACGCCCTTGGCTCCGGGCCGGGTGGATTCACCGCCTATATCGATTAAATCCGCGCCTTCGGATTGCATCCTCAAGGCGCTATCGAGGGCCGCAGAAGGGTCCATCGCCTTTCCCCCATCGGAAAAAGAATCGGGTGTGATGTTGAGGATTCCCATCACCCGGGTTCGTTGGGGAATCCGGGCATAACCCGCGAGACCTATATGAATCTGTTCCGCGGCTTGGGGATAAAGGGAAGAAAGAATCTTGGAGAAGTAAAGATTTCGACTAAGGGAAGAGGTCCAATGGACCAGGTTCGCGCCTTGCCCCACGAACCGTTTGGGTGAAAAACCAAGCGTTGAAAGTTTATCGAAAATAACCTTCGCCGGAATCGGCCTATTGATTCTTAGGGAACATTGGATCTCAAGGCTGGGAGGAACTGACTTGAAGCCAAGAGGCGGGGCGGGTTGAAGGACGCGGAAGGAAAACCCTGTTTCCGGGGCCATCCCTTTCTTATTTCCCGATCAATTGGAGGGCTTCCATCCGGGTGGCCACGTTTTTCGCGAAAACTCCCCGCACGGCGGAGGTGGTCATCCGGGCCCCGGGTTTCTTGACCCCCCGCATGGTCATGCAAAGATGCTCGGCTTCCACGATGACCAAAGCTCCATAGGGTTTCAGGGCCTTCATGATGGTATCGGCGACTTGGGTGGTGATTCTTTCCTGCAATTGGGGACGGCGGGAGATGGTTTCAACGATCCGGGCCAGTTTCGAAAGGCCGCAAAGCCGGTCCTTGCGGGGGGCATAGGCCACATGGGCTTTGCCGTAAAAGGGCAGCAGGTGATGCTCGCACATGGAGTAAAAGGGAATGTCGCGGAGGATGACCATTTCCTCGTGGCCTTCCGTCTCGAAGATCGTCACCAATTCCTTGGGATCGGCGGCTATACCGGAAAATACTTCCTCGAACATCTTAGCCACCCTCTTCGGGGTGTCCTTCAGGCCCTCCCGGTCCGGATTTTCGCCCAAACCGAGAAGAATTTCACGAACGGCCTTCTCGATTCGGGGTTTATCCAAGACGTCCGCCTTCCATAGCCTGCAGGGGAGCGGGGGTGGGCTGGGGCGTCAAGGCGGGGCCTACGGGCGCGGGGCTGGAACCCGCCGGAGGCTGGGCGGTGGGAGGCGGGGCCTTGGGAGCGAGCGGCGGCATTTTTTTGCCGGCCATGATCAAATCCACATCGCTGGCGTCCAGGGTTTCCCTTTCCAAAAGGGCCTCGGCCATAACTTTCAAAAACTTCCGGTTTTTCTTCAGGATCACCATGGCCTCCCGGTGGCAGGATTCCACGATGCTTTTCACCTCATCGTCGATGGCCTGGGCCGTCCTTTCGGAATAATTTTTTTCTTTCATGAGATCCCGGCCGATGAAGACCATGTCATCCTTGCCGCCCAGCGTCACCGAACCCAGTTTGGGGCTCATCCCGTACTCGCAGACCATGGCATGGGCGATTTCGGTGGCCCGGCTTAAATCATTGCCCGCTCCGGTCGTGACATCCCCGAAGATCAATTCTTCGGCCGTACGGCCGCCCAACAAGGCGGTAATGCGGTGCAACAGCTCGGTCTTGGAGGCGAGAAACTTTTCTTCATTCGGGAGGTACCAGGTCGCGCCCAAGGCCGCGTGGCCCCTGGGAATGATGGAGACTTTATGGACCGAGTGGGATTTATCGACCATCTTGCCCACGATGGTGTGGCCGGATTCGTGGTAGGCCACGATCTTTTTCTCATCCTCGGTAATGACGCGGGTTCGTCTTTCGGGCCCCGCCATGACGCGGTCGATGGCTTCCTCAAGCTCGGAAAGCTCCACGGCTTTTTTATTGCGGCGGGCGGCCAACAGGGCCGCCTCGTTGATCAAATTAGCCAGATCGGCTCCCGAAAAGCCGGGAGTGCGCCGGGCGATGACGGATAAATCCACTCCCTCGACCAGCTTCACGGCTTTCGAATGAACCCTGAGAATCGCTTCACGTCCCGCCAAATCGGGGCGGTCCACCACGATTTGCCGGTCAAAACGTCCGGGCCGCATCAAGGCCGGGTCCAAAACATCCATCCGGTTGGTAGCGGCAATCAGGATGACGCCGTTGTTGGTATTGAACCCGTCCATCTCCACGAGCATGGCGTTCAAGGTTTGTTCCCGCTCGTCGTGGCCCCCGCCCAAGCCGGCGCCCCTCTGGCGGCCGACCGCGTCGATTTCATCGATGAAGATGATGCAAGGCGCGTTCTTTTTGCCCTGTTCGAAAAGATCCCGGACCCTCGCGGCTCCCACCCCCACGAACATCTCCACAAAATCCGAGCCTGAGATGGAAAAGAAGGGAACTCCCGCCTCTCCCGCGACCGCTTTGGCTAGGAGGGTTTTACCTGTGCCCGGAGGCCCAAGAAGGATGACGCCCTTGGGGATCTTTCCGCCCAGGAGCTGGTATTTCTTCGGGTCTTTAAGAAAATCCACCACTTCCATCAGTTCGGTCTTGGCTTCATCCACACCAGCCACATCGGCGAAGGTGATTTTTTGCGAACCGGAAGTCATGAGCCGGGCGCGGCTTTTCCCAAACGCCATCGCTCCGCCGCCGCCGCCCTGGGCTTGACGCATGGTGAAATAGAAAAACCCCAATAAAAGAAAAATAGGGCCAAAGGTCACAAAGAGGGTATTCCAGATGCTCGGCTTCTGGGGTGGCTCGGCTGAAATTTCAACATTTTGTTTGAGAAGCAGTTGGGTCAGCTCCGGGTCGTGATCATCCGGTTGAACGACCGTAAACTCTTCCCCGCCCTTGGCGGTTCCCGCGATAAGGCGGTCATCGGGATGGATATCGGCCTTTTGAATGTGTCCGGCCGAAATTTCAGTCACAAATTTGGAATAGTCCCAAACCTCATTTTTCTTGTGGGGGCTTTGGGATTGCTGAAAGAAATACATAATGACCACGAAGATAATCAGGTAAAGGGCAATCATTTTATAATGTTGGCTCAAGGAAGACTCCTATTCGTCGTTGAGGTGAAATCCCGCGTCTCGAAACCATAGGAAGGGCAGGTGGGAGAAGCAAGGGTCGTATCATATCCGAGGCTCTTTTGCCTTTGCAAGAAGGCCTAAAACACCGCAAATCCCCTCAAGGTTTACGATGGAGGAGGGAGCGGTTAGCTTTGGATTTTTGAAGTGTGAGGTCCTGACCCGATACTCCGGCACTGAGGCCAAAACCTAGATCCCGGGGTCCCATTTGACGGTGGGACTCAATTTCCAATACCTCCTCCGCCCTTTCAAAGGAAAGGCCCCTTGCCCGAGGTTCCAAACGCTCCGCCGCCCAGCGGACCAACCTTCTTTTGAGAGGAACCGCAAGGCTTGAAAAGCTTTTTCGGGGAAAAGAAACACTGTTTCGTTTTAATTTTCCCAAATGAAGCGCCAGACCCTCCACCCAACCCTCCATCCAAGCATCCTCGCCAGCCAGGATCTCCCCTGTTTGGGCCAGTTTTCGCGTCAAGTCTTTGTTCCATTTCGTTAAAAAAGGAATAATTTCATGACGGATTTGATTTCGCCGGTAAAGCGTCTTGGCGTTGGATGAATCCTCACGCCAAGCGATGTGGTGATCGCGCAAGTATTCCTTCATTTCGTCCTTTGAGTAGGACAGCAAAGGACGCCACACTTTCAAGGGCCGGTTCGAACCGATCGCAAGTTCCTGAACCGGGCGCAAACCCGAAAGACCCCTGGGGCCGGCGCCCCGGAGCAACCGATCCAAGACTGTTTCAGCTTGGTCTTCCAAATGGTGGGCGACAACGGCCCCCCAAGCCTTTTCCTTTTTGGCCAAGGACGCGAAAAATCCATACCTTATATCCCTGGCCCATTCTTGCAGTGACCCCGCGTTTTTCTTTTTGGGTATTACCCGCAACACCTCACATGGCAGTCCCCAGGCCCTCGAAAGTTCCCTCACGAATTCCTCGTCCGCGCGGGAATCTTTCCCGCGCAGTCCATAATTGACGTGGGCGACCCTGAGCCTTTTCTCCGGATGAGGCACGTTTTCTTTTAATAGAGAAAGCAGGGCTACCGAATCGGAGCCGCCCGAAACGCCCACCACAAGCCTGGCGTTTTTCGAGAAGGGTTCTGGAGGAAAGGGTCTTAATTTCATAGGGGTCTGGGACTTCAACAGAAAATGGTAGCGGGGGAGAGACTCGAACTCTCGACCTACGGATTATGAAACCGTTGCTCTAGCCAGCTGAGCTACCCCGCCATTCCATCGGCGCGTTCACGGGACAGAACCCGTGAAGGGCAAGTGAATATGCCAATCTTCCTTTGGCTTGTCAATTGGCTCACAGGGGTTAGCGGTTCTTTTGCTTGCGTTCTTGATAGGCCTTTTTAAGTTCTTGGGCGATCACCGGGTTTTTCATCAGGATCTTATCGAAATCGTACTTTTGAAGGATAAAAAGCTCGGTTATTTCCTCAGCCACAATGGTGGCGCTCCGGGGCTCATTTGAAATTAGGGCCATTTCGCCGAAAAACTCATCGGTCTGGAGGTCGGCGACCTTGACCTTCTTGAAGCTTTTTTTGAGCCACACGGAAACTTTTCCTGAGGCAATGAGGTAGAAGGCGTCCCCGGGATCGCCTTGCTTGATGATTTCATAACCCTTTTGGACCCGGATCATCCGCAGGTGGCCGATCAATTCGTCCAACTCGTTCATTTTCAGGGATTGAAAAAAGTAGGTGTTTTGAAGGACATTTCGAAGCCGGCTGAATATCGAGGCCGTATCGGTCATGGGGAAACTCCCTTAATAAGCGAATGCGAATGATCTAAAGTATAACAAAAAGAATGAGGGTATTGGTGAAAAGGGCCGGGACCGCCTCTATTTAAACCATCCTAAAGCATTCAATCGGGTGAGCACTTCTCTTACGGGAGCGCTCTTATTCATGACATAAAAATGTATGCCCGGAGCTCCTTTTGACAACAATTCGGAGCATTGCCTGACGGCGTACTCAATGCCCTTTTCCCGCACAAACTCTTTATCATCCCGGTGTGGTTTCAGGCCCTCAGAAAGTTCAAGGGGGATTTTTGTTCCGAAGCTGGCGATTTTTTCCACCTGCGAATAGTCGGTTAAAAGCCAAAGACCCGGCTGTACCGGAGCCGTGACCCCCAAGCCCCGAAGTTGATCCACATAGTGGAAATAGTCCCGATTGTCGAAAAAAAGCTGGGTGACGATAAATTGTCCCCCCGCCTCCATTTTTTTCTTCAGGTTTTCTCTGTCTTGGGCGGGAGAAACCGCTTCGGGATGTCCCTCAGGATATCCGGCGACTCCCAGACAAAAACCATAACCTTCTTTCCGTATAAATCTTATTAATTCCTCGGCGTAAGCGAATCCATCTGGAGCCGGCTTGAAGTCCGATTGCCCCTTGGGAGGGTCACCTCTAAGCGCGAGAATATTTTCCAACCCAGCGTTTTGGACCCGGCTCAGAATCTGGCGAATTTCATCTTTGGAGTGCCCCACACAGGTGAAATGCATCAAGGGTAGGATTCCCATATCTTTCAGTCGAACCGCGATGTCGTAAGTCATGTCCCTGCTCGAGCCGCCCGCTCCATAGGTGATGGAAACGTAATCCGGTGCCAATTCTTTAAGTTCAAAAACCGTTTGAAATAGCCCCTCCAAATTGCCGTCCCTTTTTGGCGGAAACAATTCGAAAGAAAGAACCGGTTTATTTCGGGAAAACAAATCAATAATCTTCATGAAATCCTTGCCTGAGTCATTTTTCGCCTTCGCCAAAGCCAATAGAGTATAGCAAGATAAAGGAATATCGAAATTTCCGTAACCCTTAAACCTAGCCAAAACGCCTCGGGTTTATATTCCAACACAAAGTGATGAGTTCCAACCCCGAGGGGAACGGCTTGAAGAAAAAAATCTCCCGGAATCACTTCATACTGGGTTTGACCGCTTTCCTCAAGGGCGCGGGCATGCCACCCCTCGCCGTAGTTGTCCGTGACCAAAAGTATGGAAGGTTTTGAAACTTGCGCCCTCACTTCAATATGTTCCGAATCGATTTCCTTCCAATCTAAAGTCCCATTACTTTTTCCAGGCTCCGGTTGAAAGGGCGGGTTCTTTTCCAAAATGACAGTGTGAAGAAAATCGAAATGAGGTTGAAAAAGCGCCTGGCGGGCTGATTTGTCCGAAGGTTGAACTTCCCATTGGTCAAATAATTGAAACCGTTTTAATGAAGGAAAGGGGAGTTCATGGAACTGGAGCCTCGCTGGGTTTTCGTTCATAAGGTATCGCAAACGGACCAATCCAAATATCGGTGTAAACTTGCTAAAAACGGGCATAACCGAAAACAACCGGTTATCTTCCAAACCCTGGCTGGAAGCCACAAATTGCCCATAACGCTGGAGAACCATGGGTTCATATTCCCAAATATCCCTTCCGCCTACAGCAAGGGAATCCGAGGAAGTTCCATAGGCCCGTTCCTCTCCAGGATGATTCGACCAAAATTCCCCGAGCGCCGCTTCCTTGTGAGTCCAATCGGATATCGGAAAAGTGGGCCGGTTTCTTTCGGCGAAGAAAAAAAGCTCAAAAACACACAAGAGAAGGACGGCCCTATTTCTCCAGGGGGCCTCCATGCGAAATGAAATGGCGAGAAGGACGAATAGGGCGGCTCCAACCCCCAAGCTTTCCGCCAAATGAAATCCCGACTCCCTGCCAAAAGCTTCTCGAACAGAGGGCTCCAAGCTGTTCATGGTTTTTTTAAGCCAGCTGATTTGGAAAAATAAATCATCCCATAGACCTGGAAAGCCCTGAACCAGAAAGAAAAGACCCAAACTTAAAAAAAGAAGGCCCATTCCAAGAAAGGCGAACAGCCGGGTTCGTCCTCGATTTGAATGGATTTCTTTAGAAATAAAATCAAACCCCGCGCCAGCCGACGTCGCGATCAATAAGGCGATGAATACATCCAGTTTTGCCCAACCTCTTATTTCATTTGCGAAGGGGCAATAATGGTAAATAAAAAAATAAAGAGGAGTCGCGGGACCGAGGGCTAAAACAAAAACCGAAAACAACAACAGAAAATCAGCCCTACGGCGCAAATCAGCTTTACCAGTCCAGCCTAGGATCGCCAGGGTGAAAGCGGTCAAGCCCACAAACAAAGACACCTCCCAGGGGTACCATCTGCCCCAATAGGCGCCTGGCTTAAGATTTCCGAACAATTCAGGAAAAACCAAGGTGAGGATATTTTCGATTGGAAGGGAGAAGGAGGATGCCATTTTAAAATCGATGGAAAGACGCCGGAGACCCTCTCCCCCTGCTTCCAATCCTGTAATAAGTTGGACGGCAGATACCCCGCCCGCCAGCAAAAGCGAGCCTAAGGCCAAGAGTGTTTTAACTCCTTTTTGATCCGTTTGTGAAATTCGGAATATGAAAAAAAGAATGCCTATACAAACCGTGAAAAAAACGTATTGGGGATGGCCTGCCAAAATTTGCATTGAGAAAGCCAAAGTCAAAAGACAAGCCCAGCCCGCCTTTCCCTTTTCCAGGATTCCCTCCAAACCCCAGAAAACCAAAGGGATCCAGACCATGGCACAAAGGTTGGGAAGATGTCCAGGGTACAAGTGAAGATAATAGGATCCACTCCACATAAAAATGGTTCCAGCAATAAACGCGGCTGGAGCGGATAAACCCCTAAACCTGCCCCAACCATAGGTAAAGGCGCCCGCAAGGAAAATATGACCCACGGTAATCCAGTTGAGGGCGTAAACCATAGGCACTACCATTTGCAGCCAGTTGGGGGGATACAAAAGGGCCGATTCAAAATTTCCAAAAAAGGGATTTCCGCATAAATAATAAGGGTTCCATAAAACCAGATGTCCCACTTGAAGCTGGGAAAACCCATAGAAACGCCAAGACAGAAAATGAAGGAAAAGATCTCCCTGCTCATCCGAAAGCACCCTTGAGGATTGGAAAAGAACGTCTCCAAAAAGAAGCGCATTCAGGAAAAACAGGCCTCCTAAACCATATAGGTCTGCGGAAATTGACTTCAAAGACGTCGGTCGGCTCATAGGGCCATGGAAACAAATAGGATACGGTGCGTCAATAGCTTTTTAAGAATCCCTGGACTCAATACTATAATGACGAAAGGTTTTAAAGATTCCCCGGAGAGAACATGGACCCGAAAGATCAAATTTTAATCAGCGGCCTCAAAGTGAAATGCATCATTGGCATCTTCGACTGGGAAAGAAAACAAAAACAGGAAATCTTATTGGATCTGAAATTTCCCTGTGATAACCGCAAGGCCGCTCGAACCGATCGGATTGAAGACACTACCGATTACAAAACCATCGCTAAAACCACCATTGCCTTTGTGGAGAAAAGCCGGTTTCAATTGGTTGAAACCATGGCCGAAAGGTTGGCGGAATTGCTTCTAAAGCGCTTTTCCTTGCCGGAAATTCTTTTGACCGTATCCAAACCGGGCGCGCTCCGAGGGTCCCAAAACGTGGGAGTTCAAATACACCGGATTCAGCCTGGGCTGCCGCCCAACTCATGGATGGCTTTAGGTCTCGGATCCAACATCGACCCTCAAAAGCATTTGCAAATGGCATTGAAAGAGTTGGATGACCGTTTCGGTTTTTGGGGATGCTCACACGTTTACGAAACTTCCCCGATCGGCTATTCGCGTCAGCCCCGATTTTGGAACTTGGCGGTCACCGTTCATGATCCGGGAGGTCCTTCGAAATTGATCCGGCGGCAGATGGAACAAATTGAAAAAAAAGCCGGGAGAAAAAAAACCTCGAACCCCAACGGACCCCGAACTCTCGACATCGACCTGCTTTTAAGGAGTGACAGGGTTGAAAAAAACGCCGGGAAGAAACTTCCCCACCCCGACATCGAAAAAAAAGCCTTTGTGCTTTTCCCATTGCTGGAAATCATTCCTCAGGAAACCCACCCTGCAACCCGGTTGAGTTACGTGGAACTAGCGGCAGCTTTTTCAGATAAGAAACAAAAAATACATCGACTACCACCCGAAACACTCGCCCCCTACCTTCCCTTTAACCGCTGAACCTTCCTCCATCCACATCAAGAACCTGACCTGTGATAAAAGGGTGCTTTGCCAAAAAAAGGACCGCTGAGGCAATATCCTCTGGCCGCCCCGAGCGATTCAAAGCGGACCGCTTTATTATTTTGTTCTTAAGATTCCTGTGGTAAGAAACAGGAAAGGTGATCGCGCCCGGCGAAACCGCGTTCACCCGCACTTTGGGACCCATTTCTCGAGCCATAAAATGAGTCAGAGCCACCAGCGCTGCTTTGGACGCGCAATAGGCGCCGAAATCTTTCAAAAGGGGGTGGGAACCGTAAATATCGGTAATATGAACCACAGCCCCCTCTGTTTTTTGGAGCCAAGGAAAAGCCGCGGTCGACAAAAAATAGGGTGATAGGGTATTAACTCTAAATATTTTTTCCCAATCACCGGAACTTGATTTTCGGAAGGGCGTGGGTTTGAACAGCGAAGCGTTATTAACCACGCAATCCAATTTTCCCCAATGGTTGATCACCTTGCGAATTAAACCTCTAGTTGCATCGGGTTTGTCCAAATCGCCCTGTAAAAGAAAAACATCCGACCCTTGTTCTTTCAGGGATTGGCAAAATTCCACCGCCCTTTTTTTTGAAGATTGATAATGGATGGCGGCGGCTCCGCCTTCTCGCACGATTTGACGGGTAATAGCCTGCCCTATTGGGCTAGCCCCCCCCGTGACAAGAAAAACCGGTTGGTCCAATAATTTTTTTCTGGATTTCATATCAGAATTTTATCAAGGGGTAGGCAATAAACAACCCTTATGCGTCATCCCGCAACGATGAAAGAGTTTTGGAAAGAAGCGGCATCCATTTCCAATACCAAGAGGTCAATGTCACCAGTGGCGTCCCGGGATGGCTTTGACTAAATAATTTTTGGGCAGATTCCCATAAGATGGAACCGGGTCCATTCCGGCGAAGGTTTTCCTGAAATTCCCTTAAAAGTACAGGCGGGCGAATCTCGAGAAAATCGTTCAAAGCCTCCTTTTGCAAATCCTCGTTTCCGACCAACAAATCCATGATCAGCGCCAATGATTTGGCCGAATCAAATATTTTTTCAGGACTCGACTGCTGCCCGATTTTTAATTCCAACCCTTCCGCAAGAATAAAACGTCCCACCTGAGGAATTTGAACCTCGTAAGAAGACTCAAGATATTTAACCTCGACTGCATGTGGGTTTTCGAGCAAAAGCAGCGCCTTACGGCTGGGATGAACCGCCAGTCGCGATCTTGGCGGATTTTTGCGAGCCTTTATTTGGGGGCACACGAACCGGAGGTATCCAAGGTCGCCTCGGATATAGGCGGGGCAAGAGACTCCCTTTTCATCAAAATAGGGCCGCTTCTGAAACCCCTGTTGAATCAAGTAACGGGAGAGATCTTCAAGTGCTTTTCCCGGTTTTTCCACGCCAAAAACCGTCGGCGCGTGAGTAGAAGGCGTAAAGCGCTTCCCCATCAGCGACAGGTGATAAAGTTCGCAAGCTTTTTCTTCCAACAAAACCAACTGGGGAAGAAAAGGCTTTAACCATGGAAGCCATGATGAAATGGTGGCGGTGGCCCGCATGGAATCTCCAGGAATAATCAATTACAACCTAGTCAATGGTCATCAACCAAACATTTAACCCCGAACCTGAAAACCTCGTTCTTCCAAGATGGATCGAACCTTCTCGCGGACGTCGCCTTGTATTTCCAAAATCATCCCCTTGACCGTACCGCCGGTTCCACAAAATTTTTTGATTCCAGCCGCCAGTTCCGCCAATTCGTCCGCACGGCGGGTAAAACCCTTCAGTAGGGTCACTTTTCGGCCGGAACGGCCCTGGGTTTCCAACCGCATCGTTATCGTTTCCATGTTGTTTGTCCAAAAAAAAAGCCACCCAAATCAAAGGGTGACTTTTTTTATCTGGGTTGCGGGGGCTGGATTTGAACCAGCGACCTTTGGGTTATGAGCCCAACGAGCTACCAGGCTGCTCCACCCCGCGTCTGTTTGGCGCCCATGGCGCCCGGGCCGTTTTCCGGCCGGTTTATTTGGTGCCGAGACCCGGAATCGAACCGGGACGGGCTTTAGGCCCGAGGGATTTTAAGTCCCTTGCGTCTGCCAGTTCCGCCATCTCGGCTCACGACCCTCAACTTTGACCGTTCAGGTTCGTTCAGTTTCGGTGGAAACTCCTCATACCCAAAAGAGAAAAGATAAAACCGACGGTTGAAAAGGATGCTTAGGATATCTTCGAGAACATCGGAAGTCAATCAGATAGGGTCTTTTCGGTTAGTGAGATTTTGTCTCGGAGAACTTATATATCATTTCGCCGGGGCGGACCAAATTCAACTCTTCTCTGGCTTGTTTTTCAAGGATGGCTGGATTTTTATCCACCGCCGAAACTTCTTCTTGATAGCGGGTAATATCCGTTTGCAGTTGTCGTATTTGAGAGTTCAGTAATTGTTTTTCTTCTTGTAGCTGGTACAAACGCCACAAACCTCGATTGCCCGTTATCACGAGATATAAAATGACCGCTCCGACAATGAGGGGGCCCCAATTTCGCGAGAGTGCCTTCATCGAAACTCCCAAGGCTTGAAAAATTCCCGCCAGCCTCTTTTACTTTCCAGTTCCAAAACCTCCAACGTAGATTTTAAGGGTTGATTAAAAAGGGTTATTTTATATTTAAGTAACATCCTTTCAAGCGCTAGGGTTGGCATCGAACACACAATAATTAATCCCAAAAATACACAACCAATAGGGAAAAAAACCGACATTAACAAAAAAGCTCCTGTTAAAAAGATCAATAGACCCAAGGACAAAATACTGTTTCCAAGCACAAGCAAGAAAGAACGAGTAATGACTTTGAAAGGACTAATATCCTGCGCAAACAAAAGAGGCCATTGAAATAAGGACATCGAAAACCAGAAAAGCAATATCCAAAAGCATAACCCCTCAACCAGATATCCTGGCAAACCCCATTCCTTGATAAAACTTGGAAATATTCTAAAGTTCCAATAACTTAAAAGAAACACACCCGCCCATAGGATGGACAGAAAGAGGGCTCGCAGAGAAAACCGTTTAAGCCCTTCCCAATAATGCTTTAATCGAAACTCCTGACCCGTAAAAACGCGAAACACCCCATATGCCCATCCAACCGAAAACAGGGACTCCAAACAATACAGACTCAGAATTCCTAATGTTTTGGGGGATTGAAAAGATCCCAAATATTCCATGTGATTGAAAAACCATCCCAGGGACATTAAGCCGGAAAACCAAAGACCATTAAATAAAATTAAAACGCCCAGATGGTCATATAAACGCCAAAACCAAGAATGAATAATTTCGGTCCAAGAGAACAGCCGGGGGGGTACTTCGAGGGAAGAGAGGCCTTCTGAAACGGACGGTTCAAGAGCCACGAATATCAGGCTAGTTCTTTCTCAAACTTTGGAATAGCTTTTTTCAACTCTAATCGGCCACGTCCTAGGTTTCCATCCAAGTTGATGGCAAGGGTCACAAAATAATTCAATCCCACCATCATCATGATCATGGTGGCCTTATCGGTGGTTATGAGGATTTCCGCGGTATTTCCAAGACCAAAATTCGAGGAGGCGCGCATCGCATTTTTGATGATGCTCGAATATTCCGCCCCCACGGCATTAATGTCAAATGTAGCGTTATGCGATATTTGGTCGATCACAATACCGTCCATTCCTACTAAACCAGCCCCGATTGCCCCTTCCACGTTTGAAAGGGTCTCTTCGAGAATTTTTTTAAAATCCATTGGGTTGTCCTTGCAACTAAAGGAAAATGTCGTTCAAGCCACGACTGAGGGTGTAATTATATGTTTTTTTCGACTTTTTTCACCAAGGAATCAAGGGAAAACCTTAATAAACCCAGGTTGGTTTTTTCATTGGCGAGAACGACCAATGTCGGTCCATTGAAATACACTAAGAGGATGTGACCCTTTTCTGCCGTCACCATAATTTGTTGAAGTTTTCCCTGTTGGATGGCGTTCACCCCTTGGCGAGTGCTTTCCAGTATGGAAAAGGCTTGTTTTGATGCATCCGACTGATAATCCGCTTCGTTGGAAGCCACAAGAACCTTTCCATCAGGTCCAACCCAAAAACCTTTGATCATTCCCTCGACGGCCGCTAATTCAGCCAAAGCTCCCTTTAAGACACTTTTTTTTGATTCATCCAGCGTCCATCCGCCTGATGTTGAGGCTGTTTCAACATGCGAAGTAGGGTGAACTGAAGGAGAAGATTCTTTAGGGACCTCTGGAGCAACGACTGCGATTTTTTTCTCTTCTACAACCGCATCATCCTTACCGCCCCGTCTCATGACTAACAAAATATCTTCGTTGGTAAATTTGGAGTCATCATCCTCTTTGGGCTTTGGATTTTTTTTGACTTCGACCTTCGTCTCTTCAACCAGAACATCCTCTTTTTGGTCAGGGGGCTGAGTAAATTCATTTTTTTTCAACTTTGAGAGGGCAGGCGTAACCGCTGATTCCTTTTGTTGCCGTTCGACCGTCTCACTAAGCTTCTGCCGCAACATCAAATTTTGGGGATCGTTAGCCAATAATTCCTGAAACACCTCAATCGCTTTATCGAAATGTCCTTGCTTGATGTAAAGTTCAGCAAGGGTTAGGGTCGCCGTGCTTTCTTTTGAAGGGGCAGATTTAGCCTCTGCCAGAATTAATGTTTTCGGGTTAGGTTGAACACCTTGGTTTTCGCCCGCCGCTTTTTCAATAGCAGTTTTAAGTTCTTTTTGAGCTTCTTCATCATCGGGATTAAGGGTTAAGACCTTTTGATATTCCTCGATGGCCGCCTGATAGTCTCTTTTTTCAAAATAAATAGATCCTAAAAGATTATGGGCCAAAAGATTATCAGGATCGATTTCAAGAACGGTTTTAAATTCTTCAGATGCTTCATCAATTTTCCCTTGTTCCCGCAATATGCGTCCCAAGACAACTTGAGCCAAAGTATAGGAAGAATGTTTTTGAAGTCCACGCTTGCAAACTTCCAACGCTTCTTTCAAATTTCCTTGACGTCTAAAAGCATCTGCCAATGGGGCAAACACAAGGGAATCCGGATTCTCATCAAGTTTTTTTTTCAGTTCAGTGATTTCTGTTGTTAGGGAATCGTTCGCCATGGGGCTAGGAGGACTCGCAGGCTTCAGCTCGAACCTGTCTTAAAGCTGAATAGATGACGGATGAAGGCAAGTTTTTCTGAATGCTAACAAGCCCTATTTTCCTTGTCAATATAAATTGGACTTTCCCATTCTTTGCTTTCTTATCCAATGTCATCTTTTTAAAGACACTTTTAATGTCAAAAGGCTTCAGTTTTGGTGTTAATCTCGCGCGTCTTAAAAGGTTCCATTGCTGGTCAACGGTTGCTTGGTTACAGAGTCCTTGTTTCAACGCCGCCAATGAGGCAAACCTCATACCAACGGCTATTGCTTCTCCATGGGTGATACTTCCAAATCGGTAGTACGCCTCCAAGGCATGACCCAAGGTGTGCCCGTAGTTCAGCCAAGCCCTGTTTCCAATTTCTCTTTCATCCTTTGAAACAATCGATGCTTTTATTTGACATGAACGAACAATGACGGTAAGAAGGGCTTTCGTTTCTAAGCGAAGGAGACTTTCCAAATTATTTTCTAAATAATTGAAAAAATGAGCGTCATAAATGACCCCATATTTGATTATTTCCGCCAAGCCAGTTCGAATATTTCTCGCATCCAAAGTTTTCAATACAAAAGGGTCAATGAAAACACTCACGGGTTGATAAAAAGTGCCAATTAAGTTTTTAATTCCCTCAAAATCTATACCATTTTTACCGCCTATACTTGCATCTACCTGAGCTAACAAGGTCGTGGGTACTTGCACAAAGGTAATTCCGCGCATGTAAATCGATGCAGCAAGTCCTGATAAATCTCCGACCACTCCACCCCCAAGAGCTAATAAACAAGAATCTCTTTGAAACCCCATTTTACGTAATTGTTTCAATATTGCGAAAAGGGTCTTCTCGTTTTTATAAAACTCTCCATCCTTGATAATAAATTGATCGGAAGGGATATTCTTTTTTTGAAAACCACGCCTCAGTAACTTGCCGTAATTTTCCATTACTTTATCATTCGTAATGATCATGATTTTGGATGGATTTACATGTTTAATAATCCAAGAAGGGACGTCTTTGAGCAAACCGTTCCCGATTTGAATAGTATAATTTCGGTCCGAGAGAGAGACCGGTATCGTTTTAGTCATTTCCCCGTCTTCTTTTTTTGTTTTTTTCTAATCCAATTGGAGTGTAGATCAATAGTGAAAGTAAAGTTGACACTACAAGTAAACCTATAAAATAATATTTTCAAAGCGGCAATTGGGACAAATCAAACGGCTTTACCTTTAAAAAAGATTCGTATATTTCTGTCGCCACTTCCTTCGGTGTTTTCTTGTCAGTATCCACTTTAAAATGCGCTTGTGAATAAATGGGATTTCGTTCGGTCAACAAACTCGTGATTGATTCCAGCGGATGTTTGCTATTGGCCAAAATTGGTCTCTTGATAAGATTGTTTTCTACTCGGCTGAAACTTTGTTCCGGGGATACTCGAAGCCATACGCACCAGCCTAATTTCAAAAAGCCTTCTCTAAGATTTCGAGACAACCATGCACCGCCGCCAAGTGACATAACATGATGAGTTTTATCACTAACCCAGCTCAAGGCTTTTATTTCTTCCATCCTGAAATAATTCTCTCCCTTGGTTTCAAATATTTCACTCACTGTTTTTTTATTATTTTCCTCAATCCACTGGTCCATATCCCAATAATGGAACCCTATTTTTTGAGATAGTTCTCTTCCAGTTGTTGACTTTCCCGAACCCATAAAACCCAAAAGGATAATGTTTTGCGGTAGACTCATAAAATCAATATGAAAGTAGATGATGCTTATAATTTTTGTACCTGCTCAAAATCTCACCCATAAAATCCCCACCCATTTTTTCTAAGAATGCATCAGCCAATACCCAGGCGGTTAAAGCCTCACCAATGACAGATGCGGCTGGCAAGGCACAGGTATCTGACCTTTCGTATGCCGCCTTAATCTCTTTCTTAGAGTTAATATCAACGGACCTTAAGGGTTTTCGAAGAGTTGAAATCGGCTTTTTCGCGACACGAAGAATGATGGGTTCCCCGTTGGAGATCCCTCCCTCAATTCCACCAGCTCGGTTCGTGCGGTGATAAAACCCGATTCTTTTACGGTAAGCAATTTCATCATGCACTTGGGAGCCAAGTTTAACCGAATTTTCAAATCCGTTTCCTATTTCCACACCCTTAACCGCCTGAAGGCTCATCAAGCTTTGAGTCAATCTCCCATCCAACTTTCTGTCCCATTGAACATGACTCCCTAACCCGACCGGAACTCCGGAAGCAACTACTTCAAAAATCCCTCCCAGGGTATCGCCTTTTTTCTGGGCGGCGTCAATAAATGTTATCGCTTTACGAGTTGCTCTGGAATCCAACATTCGCACCGGGGATAAATCCGCTTTATGGTTAAGATTTTTTAAATTCAATTTCCGAAAAATGGATTTTATTGACCCCAATTGAACAACATGACTTTGAATTTGTATTCCAAAACAGGATAAAAATTGTTTTGCCACAGCCCCGGCGGCCACCCTAACCGTGGTTTCGCGGGCACTGGCCCTTTCCAAAATATTTCGAAGATCCCTTTCGTTATACTTTAAACCGCCCGGAAGGTCCGCATGGCCTGGGCGGGGCCTTATTAAAGGATTCCCCTTCTCCAGATTTAAGGGTTCTGGCGACATTATTTTTTCCCAATTGGAATAGTCTTTGTTTTTTACAAACAGGCTTATAGGGGACCCTAACGTAAGCCCTTTCCGAACTCCCGACAGGATCTCAACTTGATCCTTTTCAATAGCCATTCGGCCCCCCCGACCGTAACCTTTTTGTCGGCGGGAAAGTTCATGATTTATATTTTCAGCGGTTATTGGAAGATGCGCCGGAAAGCCCTCCAAAATCACCACTAATCCCTTGCCGTGCGATTCTCCAGCGGTTAAAAAACGAATCACGAGAATACTCCGAAAGAATTATGCGTAACCTAAATGAATCTTAAAGAAAGAATTGGCGGTTCAATCTTCCATAAGGGTTGGAGTGATGAAAATAACCAACTCCACCTTTGACAAAGTGTGAGAATGATCCTGGAAAAGAGCTCCGATAATCGGGAGACTTGATAACAACGGTACACCACTAATCGTATCAGTCATGGTTTGCCTCATTAAACCACCAATAACAATTGTTTCTCCGTTTTTAGTTGTCAAGGTGGTGTTAGCCGTTTCCACCGACGTTGGAGGAGGTGCTCCTTGAGCAAGAGCAATTCCCGTTTGGCTCGTAATTGAGGCGTTAATGATGGATGTAATGCGTCCATCATCTGTAATTCGCGGAGTAACTTTTAAATCAATGGGCAAGGGCAAATTTGTGAAGGTGGTAGTAAATTGTGCACCACTACCCTGAACTAAAGTTTCTGTTGTTGTGGTTAGCACGACGTTTTCAACAACATTAATTTCCGCTGGAATACCACTCCCCGTCGCAATTTTTGGTTTTGAAATAATTTTACCTTTGTTGTGATTTTCAAGTGCCTCTATGGTCGCATTGATATTCAACCCGCTTCGAATAGTTCCGAACTGAAAACTCGGCGGAGCCGCGCCTGGAGCGGGCAAACTCACCGCACCATTAAAAGTTGGATCGCCAACATTTCGTTGTATTTGCCAATTGACACCCATATTCAGGTCATTTTCATCATCAACTTCGACAATATTCGATTCAATTAAAACCTGAGGAATTTTGATATCAAATTCCTTTATGAGTTCCAACAACACCCCCATATTGCTGGCAACTTCCCAAATCACCAGACTATTGGTTCTTGCATCCGTCTGGACCCTCCCAACGGGAGTTAAATAAGGCGTTAAAATGCCAGCGGCGGTTCCAGGATCAGAGTAATTCAATTTAACAACCTTCGTGATTCTGTCGCTGGTTGTTCCTTCATCCAATTTCAGGTCCTGAATGGCATTTTTATAATCTTCAATATCAGCAGCGGTTCCATTGAGAATCAAAACATTACGAACAGTATCTACTGAAGTAGCCACGGCATTAGTCGGCTTAAGAATTGATCGTACCAAAGTGTTAAATTGAGCCGGTGTCATGCCACCGGATGGGCTTAAGATTTCTATCACATGCGGCATGATAGCCTTTTGGGAAACGATACTCGCCTGCGCCCCAATACGGATCGTATTACCTTGAATATCATAAGCATAGGCGCCAGGGGCAAGAAGAATGGCCAATGCCGTTTTTAATGGGACATCTTTAAATTTTTCGTTTACGGTTCCAGCCAAACTTCCGCCGATGAAATCCACGTCAAACCCCGCTTCACTCGTTAGCGTCTTAACCACAACATTTAAATCGGCGTTATCTATATCTAAAGATACCAGTTGATTAAGGTTCCCTTTTTTTTCAACCGCCACAGCTACCGGCTCCGGTGCGGTTAAGGTAATAACAACCTGATTCAAATTACGATCCACTTCATAAACCGTTCCTGGCAATAGGGTTAAAAGAGCTTCGGAAATAGGCGAAAAGACAGGCGGAAGTTGGCGCATTTCCAGGGAAATCAGCCCGCCCTTCTTAAGCTCTACATCGTCATTCTTGAATCTTTTTTCTTTATCGGCTATTTCCAACCGAGTGTTTAAAAAATGGACGATCAGTTTATCTGGCTGCGATAATTTTCGAACAACATATTTAGAGGGTCCATCGGAGGTCAAAATAAGTTTTATACCATTTTCAATCGGTTTCACTGATGTTTCGATTAATCTGGAAGAGTTTTTAGAATCCGTTCCTGAAGTTTCGGCGGAAACTGCCGAAGGGGTTGATAAAGGAACATTCGCTGAAGAGGCTGTCTCTTTATTATTAAGCGTAGTGTCCTTAGAAGATTCAGAAAGGGCGAAATTAACAAGAATGTCGTCTGATTCTTTTGTCCAAGACCAACTCCCCAAACCATTATTATCCAACACCACCCAAGCGGTTCCCTGATGATCGGACGAACGTATCGACGGGACCAAGGGGTTCCCGGTTATAATTTTTGATTTTATTTCCAATTTTGTGTTTTCTAATTTTATGAGAATTCTTCCCCGAGATATCCTTGAAATGGTTGGATCCGAAAGTTTCGTTCCCGCAAGCACTAAAACCAAAGTTTTCTCTTTGGCCACTAAGCTAACTTTCTCCAATACGGTTTCCGGCGAAAGTTGTTTTTTACTTTCTGATTTTTGGACCATTTGCCCATCACTTAGGGAAACCGATTTTGCGGACGAAGGCGGTACGGGTGTCGGTTTTGAGGAAGTGCTGGCGGTTCCGCCCAAATCGATATCGATTGAATCTCCAGCGAATGATACTTCTAACCCGGGCCAAAACAACAACAACCCGATTATCAAAGCCGGAAGTTTGAATTTTATTTTAAAAAACATTTAGGCCGCTCCTTTACCGCGGATAAACGATTCTTTGATCCCCCTGAGTGACCACAACTTTCGAATCCGAAATATCCCCAACAACTCCGTCCACCACTCTACCATTTCCGTCTAAAAGCACTCGATCTTTCAAAGTATAACGAACAATCGGGTTTCCTCTCCAGGTAAACAACGCCATACTCGAATCCCCTAATCGGATGACGCCATGGTAGTCCAACTCGGACAAGGTCAATTGCGGGGAACGAGTGACGTTATCCAATGGTTTAAATGGGTCCCGCCCATTAAAAGTCGGAATATAAGGAGCTTGAATAGAAAAATTAATAAACAGCGGCTCCGGAACATCTTGTTGTTGAGCGGTCAGAAGTTGGAAGGAAATCATCAAAGTTAGCAACAATATATAAAGGATTTCTTTTTTGTAATTTCGAAAGGATTTCATGATTTTCCCTGAATTCCGCAAATGGTTAATTGGGTAGAAAGGGTAAAGTCGGGTTGGGTCGGATCAGCGAAGGGCGTAATGACAATATCCCTTACTGTCAGAAGTTGGCTAGAAACACTTACTTGATAAAGAAAATTCAGCAGCCCTTTATAGCTTGAATTAAACCTGACAGTGATGGGAACTTCCACCCACGAATCACGAGTAACATTACTCGCAGAAAATTGAAAATTCGTAGTAACGACATTCGAGTTTTTTTGGACTAGGTTCACATTTTCCATGAGTTTAATTTTATCGATGGATTGAGGGATTCTGCTTTGAAGCCATTCCAACTCCCGTTGGACAGAATCTTCCCTCTTCTTGAACTCAACATATTTGGAGACTATTTTCTTCGCTTCATCCAAATCTTTATTCTTTTGATCGAGGGTTGATTGCAACTGAACGATTTCCACATTGATAGGCTTTAGCATTAATTGATAATAGCCAAAAACAACCATCAAAAAGCCCGCCAGGGCCAATATTAACCATTGATAGGGACGTGTCAATTTCATGAGGGAGTATCCACTAGTTTGGTAATAATTTGAAATTGATGAATCGACTTGTTGTTTCCAACCGCGGCACTTACCGACATCAGGTTCAACGTGGATGCCGTGAAAATACTGCCCGGTTTTTGGAAAGAATTGTAAAACTCTTCGAGGCTTGCGCCGCTAAAGGAATATCCTTGAAGAGTAAAGGTGCCGTTATCTTTATCTTTACCCTGAGTTATTCCAGTGAGCCAAACCCCGTCAGGAATTTTCGAGGCGATAACGTCCAAAGCACAAATCGCTTTTCTTTGAGAATCGGTGATAGTTTTGAGTGTTTTTTTTATCCCTTCAAGGCTTGTTTCTTTAGCCTGAAGATCTTTAATTTCATTGATTTTTTCTGAATAACTTTTTGATTCCTCATCCACCTGCTGAATCTTATTTTTCAAGTCGGTTTTGACACCTAAACGCAACCCATAGATCCAAGCCATCATTAACACCAGCAAAAACAACCCGGCCATCACGCAGGCGATAAGGAAAAATTCTTGTCTTTTTTTCTTTTCTTTTACAGGTATGAGGTTAATTCGAATCATTTAAGGTTCCATCTGCCGCAAGGCCAATCCCAAACAAACCCCCAATTGAAAATCTTTTTCAGCCAATTGTTCCGAATCGATACCTTTTCCAACCTCGATATTTCTAAATGGGGCAAAATGCTCAACGGGGATTCCAAGTTTGCTGGCCAAGAACCGATTAACATTTTTTAGTTTTGTACTCCCGCCCAGCAAAATCACCCTTTCCACGTTCTTTTTTCGAGACTGGGTTTCATAATAATCAAAAGACCTTCTTATTTCGCTCAACAGCTTGTTTAAAACCGGAGTCATCACATCCGACATCCGAAGAACCCGATCATCCTTCTGTGCGGCGCTGGATAAACTAAAATCATCTTCTTCCATTGAAATCATTCCGTGGGACCTTTTCAGTTCCTCAGCTTCCGAAAATTGTATATTAAATTCTTTTTGAATTTCCTTCGTAAAATCATTTCCCGCAACAGGGATGTCCCTGGTAAACCGGGTGTTGTTTCCTTCCAAAATATTAATAGTTGTCAAAGAAGCGCCTATATTGATCAAAGCTACTGTCTCATCGTTCGTTTCGGCTCGATTAACTTCATAAGCATTTTCCAAAGCAAAGGCATCGACATCGATCACCGTTGGGGTTAAACCAGCTGATTTTAGAAGACTCAAATGTTGATCGACCACATCTACCTTCGCAGCCACCAGCAAAACGTCTAATTTCTTTTGGCCATCCTCTTGAATTTCACCAAGAATTTGGAAGTCCAGCACCACTTGATCTAAATTAAGGGGAATATATTGTTCGGCTTCTCTTGGGATAGCTCCCCGCAATTCATCGGCGGTCATAAATGGGAGTTTGACATAACGGATAATGACCGAATCCCCAGAAAGTGATGTCACAACTCTTTTTGATTTTATCCCATTTTCTTTGAACAATTTTTTGATGACATCGACTAAAACAGGCTTTGAGGATCCTTGGCCGGCAGCGCCCTGAGCTTCTTTAGGTATTTCTTGGATGCCTAAAGTCATTAAATTCCATTGATTGCCGTTTTTTTTCAGGTGAATAGCCTTAACACTCGAAGTACCGATATCAAGGCCTACAATAGACTTGGTAAACAAACTCATTAGGAAAAACCCCATGTATAGTCGAAATTAAACAAGAACCACAACCAATTGCTATTATCTATTGTGGAATCAGAAACAGTAAAGAGCAGAAAATGAACCACTGAATAAAATATTAACGTTTTATTGACAATTTATTAAGAACCTGCATTTTTCCATCAATTTAAAGGGGTATTTCTATAGTTTTAAACTGCCGTATTGCTTAAGAAATCCACTTAATTAATTGTCAAATTTGAGCAATAAAATCAACAGGAATAAAGTGAATTAACCCGCCAAGTTACCTAATTCAAACATGGGCATAAACATAGCCACAACAATAAAACCCAGGGTTACCCCCAAAAACACGATTAAAATCGGCTCAATAATGGAGGTCATTCCCTCAACAGCGGCATCAACTTCTTCTTCATAAAAGTCGGCGATTTTGGAAAGCATGGCATCTAATGCTCCCGTTTCTTCCCCGACATTAATCATTTGGGTAACCATTGCAGGGAAGACATTGCTTTCTCTTAAAGGCTGGGTCAGGGTCTTACCTTCCCTAACAGAATCCCTTGCGTTATTGACCGCCCTTTCCACCACTAAATTTCCGGCTGTTTTTGCCACAGTCTCTAAAGCATCCATGATTGGAACACCCGATTTAATAAGGGTTCCTAAGGTTCTGGCAAACTTAGCAACTGCGCTTTTTCGTACCAAGACCCCAAAAACAGGTAATTTTAATATCATCAGATCCCAATTATAGGCTCCGGTTTTCGTCTTACGCCATAGTGTAACGACAACATAAACAGCAACCAAAAAGGCAAGTAAAAAAACAGCCTTTGCGCTTGAAAGAAAATTACTAAGATCAATAACCAATTGGGTTGGAAGGGGCAGTTTCGCTCCAAACCCCTTAAACACGTCGGCGAAAGTGGGAACCACTTTGATCATCAAGAAAACCACCACCAAAATGGCAACCGTAAATACCACAATGGGGTACATCATGGCCGATTTAACTTTCCTCGTTACCCCTTCAGCCTTTTCCATGTATTCGGATAATCGTTCGAAAATGATGTCCAAAATACCGCCCTGCTCCCCCGCCTTAACCATATTGACGTAGAGAGTGGTAAAGGCTTTCGGATGTTTCGCCATTGCCTCAGACAAAGGAATCCCATTGGCGATATCGTCTCGAATTTTTGTCATCACATGGCGAAAATCAGGATTTTCAGCCTGTTCCGCCACAATACTCAAACCCTGCATGATGGGGAGCCCGGCGTTAACCATGGTCGAAAATTGACGGCTAAATACAACGATATCTTTTGTGGTAACTTTACCGCCTTTTTTTGTTAAAGCGGATAGGAAAGTGGCTAGCCCACTAGCGGCAGATATGGATGTTACTTCAAGCCTTTTTTGGCGAAGCTCGGATTTTGCGGATGATTCACTATCCGCATCGATGGTCCCTTCAATTATTTTTCCGAGATTATTTTTGGCTTTGTAAGTAAAGGTGGGCATTTAAGATTCCTCAAGGGCGGTCAAATGACACCCTTTACCATGCGTTGCAATTCTTTGGGATCTAAGGTTCGAGAAAAAATCTCGTTATAGCTCACTAATTGTTTCTGATAGAGTTCAAAAAGAGCTTGATTCATCGTTTGCATCCCATATTCGGTCCCCGTTTGCATCGCAGAATAAATTTGATGAATCTTTTCCTCGCGTATTAAATTTCTAACGGCCGCGGTCGGAATGAGTACTTCAACGGAAATAACACGGCCCGAACCATAGGCTTTGGGCAAGAGTTGTTGAGACAGGACTGCCTGAAGGACGAAGGATATTTGCGCCCGGACCTGCTGCTGCTGGGAGGCGGGAAAAACGTCGATAATGCGGTTGATGGTCTGAATGGAATCCACCGTATGCAAGGTGGCGAAAACCAAGTGACCCGTTTCAGCGATAGTCAAAGCCGCATTGATGGTTTCCAAGTCGCGCATTTCACCGATGAGAATGACATCCGGGTCTTGCCGCAGCGCGTACTTTAACGCAGAGGTGAAAGAGTGGGTGTCGGTCCCCACTTCCCGTTGATTCACGATTGAGGACTTGTGCGTGTGAACATATTCAATCGGGTCCTCAATCGTCATGATGTGGTGCTGATGATTGGTGTTAATCCAATCGATCATCGCCGCCAAAGTTGAGGATTTTCCGGAGCCGGTAGGTCCGGTCACCAAAACGAGTCCTTTCGGCAATTTAACAATATCTTGCGCCACCGGCGGAAGCTTTAATTCCTCGAAACTCCGGATGGTGGTTGGAATATTACGCAAGGCGGCCGCAACCGCTCCTCTTTGCTGATAAACGTTCATGCGAACCCGGCCCACGCCCTCTACGCCAAAGGAAACGTCTAATTCATTGTCTTTTTCAAACTTTTCTTTTTGTTCGTCCGTGAGAATGCTGTAAATCAACTGCTGGGTTGTGTCGGGCCGGAGCTTTTCATATTCCGTCGGGGTAATAACACCATCCACCCTGAGCATGGGGGGGGCCCCTGCCGTGATATGCAGATCGGAAGCTCCCCGCTCAAACATGAGCCTCAATAACGTGTCAATATTAACCATGTTGTCCTCTGCTCCTTGTTATGGATAATGCCTTCTTATTCGTCATCTGCATCCGCATGGGCAACTCTTAAAAGTTCCTCGACAGAGGTTAAACCTTTTAAGACTTTCCTCACCCCGCATTCCCTCAAAGTTTGCATTCCGCCTGCCCGGGCGAGTTTTTTCAATTCTGAGGCGCTTTTACGCTGAAGAACTCCTTTGCGGAAATCCTCTGTGAGAATCATGACTTCATGAATGGCCATACGACCCTTGTAGCCGGTGTTGGAACAGGTGTTGCAACCCACGCCCCGGTGAAGCATGGTCGGCTCGGAGGTAGGTTGAAGTCCCAACTCTTCTAATATTTCATTGGTGGCCTCATAGGGCTGTTTACAGTCTTTACAAATGCGGCGCAAAAGTCTTTGGGCGACCACACAATGAACAGTGGAAGTTATCAAAAATGGTTCCACACCCATATTTCCCATACGGGTCACGGCGCCCGGAGCGTCATTGGTATGGAGTGTGGAAAACACCAGGTGGCCCGTCAAGGCCGCATTAATAGCGATTTCGGCCGTTTCCTTGTCGCGGATTTCTCCTACCATGATCACATCCGGATCCTGGCGCAAAAAGGACCTCAAACCCGCCGCGAAGGTTAATCCGATGGCGGCCTTCGCATTCACCTGGTTAATGCCGGGCAGGTTGTATTCCACCGGATCTTCAATGGTGGAAATATTGGTATCAGGGTCGTTGATGTAATGCAGGGCGGAATAAAGCGTCGTGGATTTTCCGGAACCGGTAGGCCCCGTCACCAGTACAAGCCCATAGGGTTCCACAATGGCTTTTTCAAATTTGGGCAGGACGTCATCCTCGAAACCCAGTTTCGGAAGATCCAAGGAGAGGTTGGAGGAATCCAAGATACGCATGACGATCTTTTCGCCGAATTGGACGGGGCAAATTGAAACACGAAGATCGATTTCTTTTCCTAAAACCTTAATCTTAATACGGCCATCCTGTGGAAGACGTCGCTCGGCGATATCCAGGGAAGCCATAATTTTAAGGCGTGAAGAGATTGCCGCGGACAAAGACTTCGGAGGCGACTGAACCTCATGTAAAACGCCGTCAATACGATACCGGCAGCGAAGGCTCTTTTCATAAGGTTCAATGTGAATATCACTAGCGCCCGAACGAACCGCTTCCGTTAGGACAAGATTGACCAAACGCACAACCGGGGCATCCTCCCCGGCCGCCTCCAGCTTGGAAATATCTAATTCTTCCGCTTTTTCTTCCATCACTTCCAGGTTGTTGTCACCGCCCATGGAATTAATGATTTCCTGCATGTCCCCGCCGGCTTCCCCGCCGCCCGAGGCTCCGGCCGTTCCCCCGCCCGTTCCGTAATACTTCGCGTGCATGGCTTTGATTTCGGTTTCACTGGCGATAGCCGGCTCCACCTCGAAACCGGTCATCATTTTGATATCGTCAATGGCGAAAACATTGAGTGGATCGGCCATAGCCACGGTAAGTTTTTTGTCTTTTTTAACGATAGGAATAAGGCAGTGGTTCAAAGCGATGGATTCGGGCACGGAAAATACGACGTCATTGGGAATTTCACCAATTTCATTCAAACTGACATGGGGTATTCCTAACTGCGTACCAACAAAGGCCATAATGACGTCTTGAGTCACATAACCCTGGCTGATCAATATTTTTTCCAGCCTGCCCCCTTTGATCTTTTGCTCATGCAGGGCTTCTTGAAGCTGTTCCTCGGAAATGATTCCCTCGTCGACCAACATTTCACCGAGGCGCTTTTTCATCGATTCAGGCATAGAAAACCTCGGAAATGAGAGAGTGCGGGAAGGCCCATATAATCGTCACAAGGAAAGTATAAATTCGAAAAAAAGTGAAGTCAACGATGGCGCCCGGTCACTTGCTAGGAGCCAAGTGCTGGAGCAAAGCCCTTTGCATATGAAACAGAGGAGCGCTTAGCCCGCTCCAAAGCTCAAACGAAAGCGCTCCTTGATGAAGCAACATACCCAAGCCATTTCGAGGGGATAGCTTGATACGCCTTGCTTCCTTCAAGAACTCCGTCTCCCGATGATAGATTAAATCGACGGCCAAGGTTCCAGGCCGAGCCCCTTTGAGGGAAAGAGGGGAGGAATCACCTCTTTTGAGCCCCAAAGAAGTGGCCTGGACAATCCAATCACAATCCGGGAGGAGCTTTTCTCCCTCCTTCAAACTGAGAATCCCAGTTTGAAGCCGTGGAAACCCTTTGCGCAAATCACGAAGCAGGTCCCCGGCCTTTCGAGCATTTCGGTTTGAAATCATCAAATTCTTGACACCCGAACCCGCCAAAGCCTTTCCTACCGCCCGGGCGGCTCCGCCTGCTCCAATGATCATCCCGCGGCTTCCCCTTAACTTCTTGCGCCAGCCTCCCAAAGATCTTAAAAACCCCTCACCATCGGTGGAGGCTCCGTGAAGCCGCCCCTGCTTCTTATAAACCGTATTGACCGAGTTCACCCCTAGGGCGGAGCGGTCCAACCTATCGAGATGAGGCAGCATTAGACTTTTCAAGGGCACTGTCACATTCGCGCCCTTCACATTTTCACAGCGAAGGGTTTCAACAACTTTGGGGAGGCGGGATGGATCAACCTCCAAGGGAACATAAACCCAAGGCAGGTTCCTTGCGCGAAAGGCCGCATTCTGAAAAATCGGCGAAAGCGAATGCTCCACCGGGTGTCCGAGGATCAAAACCAGCTGGGTTGATCCGGTAAGGGATAGATTCGAATTTTTCGATTTCAGCCGAGACTCCTTGTTTGGAAAATCCGTTCTCCCAGCTCGTACTGAATCATGGCTGTCGCAACCAGCCCAGCGGTTTCCGTTCGAAGAATCGGGGTTGGCAGATGCACGGGAAAGGCCCCTCGATCCCGGGCTTCTTGAACCTCTTCGGGGGCCCAGCCTCCTTCAGGTCCCACCAAGGTCAAAACCTTTTTGGCTGTCGGATGGGATTCTAACACCGTTCGAAGGGTGGGAGCTTCCTTTTCATAAGGCATCAACACCAGATCAAAAGTTTGAAAAAGGTCCAGGGTCTGGCGCCAATCGCGAATGGAATCCAATACCGGAACATCATTTCTTCCGCTTTGGCGGCAGGCTTCCACCACTATTTTTAACCACCTGTCCCGCTTGTGCTCAAATTGGGATGCCTCAGGTCTGGAAACGCTTCTTTGTGTCAACAAGGGGATAAACTGCTGAATCCCCAGTTCCGTCCCCTGCCGGAGAATCAAATCAAACTTAGCGGCCTTAGGCAAACTTTGTCCCAAGGCGATCTTCCACTGAGCGGTCCCCTTATTTTTTATCGCCGTCGACGTTTGCTTCACCCATGCAATCCGGTTTTCCACCTTAAAAATTTTCAACTGAAATACGGTTTGTTCGGTGTCAAACCCAATTAAAGGAGCGCCCAGGTCCAATCTTAATACTTGGGAAAGATAACGAGAGGTAGGCTCGTCTAAAGCCATTTCTTCGGCTTTTCCGAACCCTTCGGGCAAAAATACCCTAGGAATGAAACTCATTTCTTTCGGGAAAAAAGGTTCTTCATTTTGGCCAGAAATTTGGCCATTTGAGGAGTGTTGCTTTCGGTCGTGGCCGCATTGAAATCCTCAAGAATTTTCTTTTGTTTGGGGCTTAAGTCGGTGGGTGTTTCAACCGTAATTACAACCATCAGGTCTCCCACTTCACTGGTGTTGGGAGTCCGGAGGCCCTTTTCCCGAAGCCGGAAAATCTTTCCCGATTGGGTTCCTGCGGGCACCTTCATGTTGACCGGTTCTTCCAAGGTAGGTACTTCAATTTCGGCACCCAAGGCCGCTTGGACAAAGCTGATCGGAATGGTGCAATGTAAATCCGAGCCGTCTCTTTCGAAAAATTCATGGTCTTGAACATGAAGAAAGATATAGAGATCGCCCGAGGGACCCCCATTGAGTCCAGCTTCCCCCTCGCCTTTGAGCCTCAGTCGGGAACCTTCGTCCACGCCGGCAGGTACCTTCACCGAAACGGTTCTTTCTTTTTCAACCCTTCCCTGTCCATGACATGTGGGACAGGGGCTTCCAGGCATTTCTCCCTGACCCCCGCAACGAGGGCAGGTCCGGGCAATGGTAAAAAACCCCTGCGACTGTCTTACCTGCCCCACCCCTTTACATTGGGAACATACCACCCGGCCCGAACCTGCCTTAGCACCGGACCCATGGCAAGTCTCGCACGTGGCCAGTTTTCGAATTCTGACTTCTTTGGAAATTCCAAATGCCGCTTCCTCGAAAGTAAGGGTTAAGTCGTGGCGAAGATCGTCCCCTTCCTGAGCTTGGGTTCTCGGCCTTCCCCCCCGCCCTTCGGCTCCAAAGAAATTAGAAAAAACATCGCCGAAAATGTCCTCAAAATCGGCGGCGCCGTTAAAATCTTGGGGCCGGAACCCACCGCCCCCATATCCCCCTCCCGTTGAGGACCCGCCCATACCGACCCCGGCATGGCCAAACTGATCATAGGCAGCCTTTTTCTGGGGGTCCGAGAGAACCTCATAAGCCTCGTTGATCTCTTTAAACTTCTCTTCCGCATCTTTGTTATTTGGATTGGCGTCGGGGTGGTATTTCTTGGCCATAGTCCGATAGGCCTTCTTCAAATCATCGGCGCCAGCGCCTTTGGTAACCCCCAAAAGCTCGTAATAGTCTTTTTTCGAAGCCATATTTTCCTTCATGGTAATTCCTAACCCCTTTTAACGTTCGCTCAATGCGCAGGGAGTAGGCACCCCCGTTCCAAGTAAATCTAGGAAGTTCGAACGCTCTCGACAAGAATCTTAAGGTCGGGTTTAGAACCAACAAGCTAGCATCTCGTCTAATGGGCGTAAAGCCGTTATTCCCTGGAAAAAAAGCGAATTTGGTCTTGCGGTCAAAAGGGCCGTTACCCTAAACTAACCCGGCTTCGATACCCCTCTTACCCCCTCCGGGAAAGGAAGGGTGCCGGTTGGTATCAATCCTCTCCCCGATGAGAGTCCACTTAAAGAAGGAGGAAGTCATGCCTTATGTCATTACCGAGAAGTGCCTAGGCGAAGTTTACGCCCAATGCGTGGACGTTTGCCCCGTGAATTGCATCCATCCGGGAGATTATAAAGGACAGCCCTTTATGATTATCAATCCCGAGGAATGTACCGAATGCACCAGCTGTTATTCGGCCTGCCCGATTGGCGCCATTGTAGAAGGTGTAGACAAGGATCCCGAGTACGGCAAGATCAACGCCGAATTGGCACCCTCGTTCAAAAACAACCCGGCCGTCCCAACCCGCCCGGCCAACGATCCCCCGAAGCGCCCGGATGTGAACAAACTGGTCAACTAAGCCTCAAGAAGCAAAAAGGCCGCTCCCTTTTGGGAAGCGGCCTTTTTTTATTTCCTCAATTATTTTTCACTACCTTCAGACTTACAAGTTCCAAAATTAAACTTTCTGGTAAATTTCCGATCCCGTTTCGACGAAGGTCTCCGACATTTTTTTCATGCCTTCTTCCAGCGCCTTTTCCTCCGTCAAACCCCGCGCATCGGCATAGTCCCTGACATCCTGAGTGATTTTCATGCTGCAAAATTTGGGCCCGCACATGGAACAAAAATGGGCGACCTTTGCCCCATCGGCAGGAAGGGTTTCGTCGTGGTATTCCCGGGCCAACTCGGGGTCCAGGGCCAGATTGAACTGGTCTTCCCATCGAAACTCAAACCGGGCTTTCGAAAGCGCGTTGTCCCACCGCTGGGCGGCCGGGTGCCCCTTGGCCAGGTCGGCGGCGTGGGCCGCGATTTTATAGGCAATAACTCCCGCCCGCACGTCGTCTTTATTAGGCAGTCCCAAATGTTCCTTCGGTGTCACATAGCACAACATGGCGGTCCCGAACCAGCCGATCATAGCCGCGCCGATGGCGCTAGTAATGTGGTCGTACCCCGGGGCAATATCGGTTGTTAAGGGACCCAATGTATAGAAAGGCGCTTCATGACATTCGGCCAACTGCTTATCCATGTTTTCTTTGATGAGCTGCATGGGCACATGGCCCGGACCCTCGATCATTACCTGCACGTCATGCTTCCAGGCTTTTTGTGTCAATTCGCCGAGAGTTTTCAACTCGGAGAACTGTGCGTCGTCGTTGGCGTCTTCAATAGAGCCGGGTCTTAACCCATCGCCCAGACTGAAGGACACGTTATAGGCTTTCATGATTTCACAGATTTCCTCAAAGTGGGTGTAGGTGAAGTTTTCCTGGTGATGGGCCAGGCACCACTTGGCGTGGATGGAACCTCCCCTGGAAACAATTCCGGTGCGGCGCCAGGCCGTCATGGGCACATATCGAAGGAGGACCCCGGCGTGAATGGTGAAGTAATCCACCCCTTGCTCGGCCTGTTCAATCAAGGTGTCCCGATAGATATCCCAGGTCAGATCCTCGGCAATCCCGCCCACCTTTTCCAGGGCTTGGTAAATGGGCACGGTCCCTACCGGCACGGGGCAGTTCCGAAGTATCCATTCCCTCGTCTCATGGATGTTTTTCCCGGTTGAAAGGTCCATCAGGGTATCCCCGCCCCAGCGAACCGACCAGATCATCTTTTCCACCTCTTCTTCAATGGAAGAAGTCACGGAGGAGTTACCAATATTGGTGTTAATCTTCACCAAAAAATTACGGCCGATGATCATGGGTTCCAGCTCGGGATGGTTGATGTTGGAAGGGATAATAGCCCGGCCTCGGGCCACTTCGTCACGCACGAACTCGGGAGTAAATATTTTGGGGAGTACTGCGCCAAAACCCTGTCCCTGGTGAAACCGCCCCTTCTCCTGCTTGGCCTCGGCCATTTGGTTTTCCCTTATGGCAATAAATTCCATCTCGGGCGTGATGATTCCATTCTTAGCGTAATGCATTTGGCTGACGTTGCGCCCCGGTTTGGCTTTTAAGGGCTTCCGTCGGGCGGTTGCGGGAAAGATTTCGATCCCAGGCTCGGGTTTACCTTTATAAAAACCTTCGGTTTCGACCGTATCCATCCGTTCCTGTATCCAGGGCAGACAAAGAGGCTTCAGCCCCTTCTTGAGGTCAATATCAATGCTTAAATCGGTGTAGGGTCCACTGGTGTCATACACGCTAAAGGGGGCGTTTTCCTCACTGCCGTGGGCGGTCTTGGTGGGGCTTAAGCTAATTTCACGGACAGGCACTTTCAGATCCGGCCGTTTCCCTTGGACATATCTTTTCGCCGATCCCGGAAAGGGCTTGCGGGTGATTCCTTCCTGAAGAGGATGCTGGCCGTTGTTTTTCCCCATGGGGTTTTGCCTCACTGAAAGCGGATTTAATTTCGTTCAGACTGAATTTCAAGAATAACCAGGGCGAACCGGAAAAGCAACGTAACGGCGCCTTTACGAGAGGGACTCTTCAATCTGGTAGCATTCGTACCGGATTTTTTTAAAGCTTCGAAAGGCGGGATCGTTTAACAGCTTGGAAAATTCTTCCAGGGATCTCAAAGCTTCCTGGGCTCTTTTCAAATTGGCGGTCATGAGATCTCGGGGATTGGATCTATTCTTTTCGGATTTTTCCACCGTTCGGCGCCCCAAATCCTTCGCCACATCCCGGTGAAGGGTTCTAAAGGAGTGGGTCTTGAACAGCTTTTGCTCCGTCCGGCTGACCGAATGGCGGAGTTTTTTGAGCCGGTTGAGAAGAACCAAATCGTTCAGGATGAATCGGGCCGCGTCTTCAGCCACTCGAAAACCCTCCCGGGCCCGGTTACAGTTGGCGTCCAGGGCTCTCAGGACCGCTTTTTTTTCAGCCTGGGAGATCACGAAGGCCCTTTCAAAAGCACCGGGTTATTTTTTCTTGGCCGCCGTCTTCACCGCCACGGTTGCGGGCGGCACGGAGAAGACCGGGGAGGCGATGGTTTTCTTGCTGAACATGGGAGCAGGTTTGCCCGCCGCCTTTTTGGGTTTTCCGGCAGGTTTCACTACGGGACCCGGAGTTTTACCATCGGCCTTTTTTCCGGCGGCCATCTCCTTCTTTTTGGCGTCGGCTTTTTTATCCTCTACGGGGGCGCCCTTCTTGGCTGCGGCCTTTTCCATCCCGGGAACGGGATGTTCAGGATTCTTCGGGAACAGGGGCACCGTTACCTTGATGGATTTTCCCTTTTGAGGCGCGCTGGAGGGCCTGGGCTTACCGTCCGAATCAAGAGTCTTCTTAGGCTTGGGTGTATCTTCTTTTAAGAAGAGTTGATCCTTCAGGTAAGGCACGGACGAAATACGGTTGACCTTGGCCGAGTAATCCAAATCCTTGGCATATCCCTTTTTGATCAACTCTTTTCCATCGGGTGATTCCCGGAGCAGGTCGACAATTCGCCCCTGCCAGGGTTTGTAAAGGGCGATGGCGTCCTTGGCACTCTCGGCCAGTACGATGGGAGTGGACCCAAGGGTGCTTTGAAGGAAATCCACCAGCATTCCTGCGAAGGCCGAATCTTCCGGGTTTCCCGCGCAGACAATCACCACGTCCCGATTGCCCCTCAGGCAGGAATCATAAACATCGTTCAAATTGACGAAAGAACCGAGTATGACGTACTTGGCCCCGGCGGGAACCCGCAAGGGGCTTTGGGTGGAAAAACAAACAAGACGGTCCTTGACCTTCTCGCGGCTGGATTCCAGCGGGGACCCTCCCAGGTGAAACCCCGGGATTTTTTCCCATTCTCTTTCGCCTGCCAAAAAGCCCTCGCCGCGTTTGAGCTTCTCGAATTGTTTCTTGGCCGATCCCGGTTCGTGGCACAAAGCCACGCCGGAGGCTCCATGATAAAGAAATATCGGAATGGTCGTAGTGGCTCTCAAAACATCCACTAATACCACCGTGGCGTTTTGAACCACCGAGGACTTCACGGCTTTCGCGTCAAAATAAACGGTAATCTTCACGGGCACTCTCCCATTTCGCTCTAGGTCCAGATCTTCGGCCTTACTTCTTTTCTTTTTCCTCGGTCTTTTTCTTGAGGAAATTTTCAACGAAGCGGGTGGAGTAATTCCCCCGCTTGAAGGATTCGCTTTCCAATATGGTTTTCAAAAAACTCGTGGTGGTGTGGATGCCGTCCACCACCAGTTCATCCAAGGCCCTGATCATCCGCGTAATGGCTTCCGCACGGTTCGGGGCGTGTACGATAATCTTGGCCAGTAGCGAATCGTAATAGGGCGGCACCCGATAACCTTGGTAAAGGTGGGTATCCACCCTCACGCCAGGTCCCCCGGGTACGTGGTAGGTCGTAATGAGCCCGGGCGATGGGCGGAAACCGTCGGCCGGGTTTTCGGCGTTGATCCGACACTCGATCGCGTGGCCCCGGGGTTCCAGGATATCTTTCACAATCGAAAGGCGTTCTCCGGCGGCGACCCTGATCTGTTCCTTGATGATATCGACGCCCATGATGAGCTCGGTAACCGGATGCTCCACCTGGACGCGAGTGTTCATTTCCATGAAATAAAAATCGCCTTCTTTATCCATAAGAAACTCAATAGTTCCCGCAGAGGTGTATTTGACCTGCTTTGCCAATTTAAGGGCGTATTTGCCTATTTTCTTGCGTTGTTTGGCGTTGAGAAGCGGCGAGGGAGCTTCTTCGATCAGCTTTTGGTGGGACCTCTGAATGGTGCAATCCCTCTCGCCCAAATGAACAATATGTCCGAATTCATCCCCCAATATTTGGACTTCAATGTGCCGAGGTTCCTCAATGAATTTTTCTATATAAACTTCCGGATTGCCGAAAGCCGCCTCGGCTTCGGTGCGTGCGGTTTGAAAAGCCTGAGTCAGGGAAAGATCGGTATGGGCCACCCTCATGCCCTTGCCGCCGCCGCCGGCGGAAGCTTTGATGATGACGGGGTACTTCACTAAGCGAGCCACTTCGAGAGCCCTTTTTTCATCCTTCACCGGGCCATCGCTTCCGGGGGTGGTAGGTACGCCCGCCTTCTTGGCGGTCTCGATGGCCATGACTTTATCGCCCATCATGCGCATCACTTCGGGCTTGGGGCCGATGAACTTGATCTGGCAACTGGAACACACTTCGGCGAAGTGCGGATTCTCGGCCAGGAACCCATATCCCGGGTGGATGGCCTCGGCGTCAGTGATCTCGGCCGCGCTGATGATGGCCGGGATATTGAGATAGCTTTCTTTACTCGGTCCCCGCCCGATACAAACGCTCTCGTCCGCCAGATGCACATGAAGAGAGTCGGCGTCGGCCTGTGAATGGACAGAGACGGTTTTGATGCCCAATTCTTTGCAGGCGCGGATGATTCGGATGGCGATTTCCCCGCGGTTAGCTATGAGAATCTTGTTGAACATGTTTTCCTTTTTCAAACAGCCGTTCAGCGGCCGCGGTTACCGCGCCGCCGGTTTTATGAGAGGCCCGTAATTAACTGGGATCGACGATCAGGAGGGGCTGGTTAAACTCGACGGCCTGGCCGTTTTGCACCAGGATCTTCACCACTTTGCCGGCCACTTCGGCCTTGACCTCGTTCATCAGCTTCATGGCCTCAATGATACAATAGACCTGGCCCACGACGATCTTGTCGCCTTCTTCCATAAAAGGCTTAGCATCAGGCGATGGTGAGCGGTAAAAGGTCCCGACCATGGGGGAAGCGAAGGTCACGGTCTTGTCGTTAGAGGTAGGTGCGGGAGAAGGCGCCGAGGAAGCGGCCGGGGCCGCCGACATGGGTGCAGCCGAAGTGGAAATCACAACGGGCGCCGCCGCGTCAAAGGGCATGCCCGGCCCCTTGCGCAGGTGAATCTTGGTTCCAGCTTGCTCGAATAAAAGTTCGTTGATTTGGGACTCGTCCATCAGGGCGATTACCTCCTGAACGATGGCAAGTTTGGGGCTTACTTTGACCTTCTTGGGGGAAGCGGTTTGGCCTTTTTTCTTCTTCTCAGGCCTAGAACCTTCCAACTTCTCCGGATTCGTGGACATCGGTCTTTTCTCCTTTTCTCAAACGGCTGTGAAACTCTGCCAGTAGGGTGAGACTAGACTCGCTCCAGGTATTCCCCGGTACGGGTATCAATTTTGATCATGTCCCCTTCTTTAACAAAAAGGGGAACCTGAACCGTGGCTCCGGATTCCAGGGTGGCCGGCTTGCTGGCACCCGAAACCCGATCGCCCTTGATCCCAGGCTCGGAGGAAACGATTTTCAGATTTACGGTAATGGGAAGCTTTACGGAAATGGGCCGGTCCTTGTAAAACAACACCTCAATCGCCATTTCATCCTTCAGCCATTGGTGACCCTCCCCGACCTCTTCTTCGGTCAGTTCGAGTTGTTCGTAGGTTTCGGTATCCATAAAGACAAACTTTTCGCCTTGTTTATACAGGTATTGCATCTCTTTTTCTTCAACAGGGGGATCGGCCACCTTTTCCCAGCTGTCCAGGGTCTTGTCGGTAACGGTGCCTAACTCCACGTTCTTTAGTTTAAGCCTGACAAATCCACCGCCCTTACCGGGTTTCACGTGTTGGAAAGTAACAACCCTGAATAGAGTTCCATCAAACTCACAAAGGGCACCGGCGCGAAGCTCCATCACGGTATTCATTACTGCTCCTTAAAGAGGTGGGGTTGAAAGTAACAAAAACCCTTATTTTTGAGGGTCTGTTTGCGAAATCCCTTATTTTTCAATAGTTTTTGCCAAAAAGGAGCGTCATTGTAACGGAAAGCCCCCCCAAGGTCAAACTTGAGGTGGTCTTTCCCTACTGAGCCATAGCAAATTAAGGCGGGATTTAAAAAACTAGCGGTTTTTCTTGGACCTTCTCGCCTTTTCGATAAAGACTTCCTTGGCGGCATACATGGCGTTCATGGCGGCTGGGAAACCGGCATAGACGGCCATCTGAAGGATCACTTCCACAATTTCCTGTTGGGTACACCCCACGTTCAGGGCCCCTTTGATATGAGACTTGAGCTGGAGGGGGGCATTCCCCAGGGTGACCAGGGAGGCAACGGTCAGCATTTGACGAGTCTTAAGGTCCAACCCCGGCCGGGAATAGATTTCCCCAAAGGCGAACTCGGTCACGAACCGGCCCAGTTCCGGGGATACGTCTTTCAGGCTCTCCAGGGTGGCCTTGGCCACCGGCCCATGTATTTCCTCGAATTTCTTCCATCCTTTTTCAAAACGATCATTTTTCATCCTATTCTCCATGCGTAACCTTCAATAATTAAGTCGACTAGTTCCAATGGGGATGGGCTTCCTCAAATTTTTTCTTGTTTGTATCCCAATCGACAAGAATGGAATCCGCTCCACCGCCCCGAGAGCTATCACAATAATCGAAAGAAAACCCAGCATGAGAAGAAGAGGAATATTTTCGGTTTGGATAATAAACTTTCCAGCCGAAATATGGATAGTGAAACGACGTGACATCTACAATAATCTTTCGGTCTCCATTTAAAATTTTCATTTTTTCAAAATAAATGTAGGGTTTTATTTTCCCATCCTTAACTTCTACCCCTAGTCCTTTGTCTAATATTTGGTTTTCAGAATTAACTAAATGAACCGCAATTAATAACTTTCGATCTCCCAAATCCAACTTTTCCTCAAAGACAGAATAATCATTAGAGCCAAAATAGTTTCTTAAATAGTCCGATAAGATTTTAGGTGGCTTTGATCTATCGAGTATATGGAGATGGGGGCCATTCGCTATCACTGGTTGAATGTGCATTAACATCAAGCATATAAACAGAGCTATAATTTTTTCATTCATCTATAAACCTTCTATGCCACAATTCCACCAAAAGCAAACCATATAGGATCAAATGGTGGTCTTTCTTGCCCGACATGTGTTCTTCGATCAGTTTCTCGGTTTGGGCCGGATTGAAATAACCCCGGTCCTTGAACTTATCCGACCGAAGCAGGTCGACTACCAGAGGTTTTAATTCATTTCTGAACCAAGGTCCCAAGGGCACGGCAAAGCCCTTCTTTTGCCGGTAGATAATTTCTTTGGGAAGATACTTTTGCGCCGCTTGCTTAAGGATGTACTTTCCTTCCCCCTGACGAAGCTTCACGCCCGACGGTAAAGAAAAGGCGAATTCCACCAGCCGATGGTCTAGGTAGGGCACCCGGGCTTCCAGGGATGCCGCCATGCTCATCCGGTCCACCTTGTTCAACAGATCGTCCGGCAGCCAGGTTTTTAAATCCAGATAAAGCATCAGGTTGAAATTGTCGAAGCCGTAGGATTCTGCGGATTCGAACAGGCGCTCGAGTGAATCTTCCACCTTCGATTGTTCCATTTCATAAAGCAGTTTTTCTCCCGCTAATTCTTCCAGGGTGGATTCCAAGCTCAAACGGGACCAGGCCAAGTGCCGTTGGACTAGATCGGATTTTTGAAGCGCCTGCCATGCCTGGTGATAGGGGTCTTTCATACCCTTGGCCATGAAGGGCACCATTTTTTTAATCCATCCCGGCACTTTCCCCACCGCTCCAGCCAATTGGTCAAAGGAATATCGGCGGTAGCCGCCGAACATCTCATCCGCCCCTTCTCCCGTCAGCACCACCTTCACTTCCTGCCGCGCGAACATGGAAACCACAAAGGTAGGCAGAACCGCCGGGTCGATCACCGGGTCGTCCTGGTATTTCACCAGCTTGGGGATCAGGTCGTTCAGCATCCGGGCGTCCACCATGATTTCCCGGTGCTGGCTCTTGAGAAACTTGGAAACCCTTTGCGAATATTTCAGTTCGTTGAAATCATGCTGGTTCTCAAACCCCACCGAGTAGGTCTTTACCGGCTTCTGGGTCTGGTTTGTCATGGCGGCCACGACCAGGGAAGAATCCAACCCGCCGGACAAGAAAGCCCCCAAGGGTACGTCGGCCATCAATTGTTCTTTCACGCTGGCGAAAAACCGTTCCTCTAGTTCTTCCGTCCAATCTTTAATCTTCGCTGGCGTTACTTCCTGGTCCACCCGCTCGGGCCTTTTGGGCAATTCCCAAAAGGGTTTCACCAAAATCTTCCCCGACTGGCAGATCAGCGTGTGGCCAGCGGGAAGCTTACGCACGCCCTTCAGCAGGGTATCGGGCGAGGGAACATATTGAAGGGTCATAAGGGTAAGAATCTGCTTTGTATCTACCATTCGGGGAACCTTAGGAATCGCCAGAAGGGGTTTAATTTCCGACCCGAAAATCAGGTTCCCGTCGGCGGTGGTGTAATAAAGGGGCTTAACTCCCAAGTGATCCCGGGCGATCAAAAGCTTTTGGAATGTCTGGTCCCATAAGGCAAAGGCGAACATGCCACGCAATTTGCCTACAAAGGCATCCCCATATTCCTCGTAGGCATGTACCAAAACCTCGGTGTCGCTGTTGGTAGCGAACCGGTGCCCTGCCTTTTCCAGGGGTTTTCGAAGCTCCAGGTGGTTGTATATTTCTCCGTTAAAGACCACCCAGATGTTTTGGCGTTCGTTGGCCTGGGGCTGGCTCCCCCCCTGAACATCGACAATAGAAAGGCGGGTCATGGCCAGGCCCACCGGGCCCTTTTGGTAAAAGCCCGAATCGTCCGGCCCCCGGTGCTTGATGGTCTCCGCCATATCCTGGAGATGGTTCATCTTCAGGGGAACGCCCGGCTTAAATTGGCAAAAACCCGCTATACCGCACATGAAAGGATCCGTTCTTTAATAAATTAGGTTTTTGCTCTTAGGAGAATCTGCTCCAGCATACGCCCTGAATTTTCCCAGCGGTAGGTTTTAAGGATATAGGCCTTTCCCTTGGCGGCTTTTAGCTTGGCCTTGCGGGGGTTTTTCAAAATCTCAACCACCTTCTGTGCAAAGGCTTCTTCCCCATCCGCCGTTTCAACGAAACTCTTCCCCTTGGCAACCATCCAACCGACCGCCTGAGGCGTAGCCACCACCGGCACCCCTAACCCTAAGGCTTGGGCTACCTTGTTTTGCATGCCCGAGGCGACCCGCAAGGGAGCCACCGAAACCGTGGCCTGGGTGAAATAGGGAGAAACATCCGGCACCCAGCCGGTCACAAGAATGTTCTGGCCGTCATGGAACTTTTTCAGCTTTTTCCTCGGGCTCCCGCCCACAGCCGCAAAGAGTGCGTTAGGAATATGCGCCTTTACCTTGGGCCAGATATGTTTAAGAAACCAAAGGGCCCCTTCCTCATTGGGGGCATAGCCCATATTGCCAACGAAACAAACCACCGGCCTGCCTTTAGGATAAGCCACGTTCTTAGATGAAACTTTCCTTCCAATTGAAACACCATTGGGCACGATTTGAACCTTGTCTAATGGCGCCCCATTTTCCAAAAGGGTCTTAGCGTCCTGTTCGGATATCACCGTGCTTTGTGCGGACCGGCGGGCCCAATCCACTTCCTCGCTCTTCAAGAACCAGTAATCCCATTTGGCGGCCAGCTTTCTCGTAAAGGGCGCCCCTTTGAGGGTGCGAAGTTTTTCGGTATAGCCAATCATCGAATCGGTCAATTCCAACACCACCGGTTTGCCGGGGTTTTCCGAGAAGGCCGCTGGGGCCATGCGGAGCCGGTGGGCCAAGACCACATCTACTGATTTGCCTTCGGCGCTCGCCCAAAAGGCCTTCAACACATCCCTCAGCTTGGGCGAATGGTAGCTCGACACATTAAGAGACCTTCCCAACAGCAAACCGCCCACCAGGTTCATGGCTAAGTCCCAATCGGTCAAATGTTCCATATAGAGGCTTCGGCAAAGGGGGCGTAGGGCCTGGGCTTGTCCCAAATCTTCTTTCACCCGGGTCAAGCACATCAAATCAATCTGGTGTCCCCTCTTATGAAGATAGTAAAGGAAATGAAAAAGCCGAAGTTTATCCCCGTCGTGGGGGGGATAGGGCACCAGGGGAGTAACGATCAGAATTTTCAAAGGACGCCAAGGCGTGCGATTGGAAAGGGGTAAAGGCTTTGGTTTTAATTCCTCTTCCGTGTGAATCGAAACTTTCTCTGATAAGAACCTAAGGGTTAAAACCAAACACAAAACCACCCAAACGGCGGCAATCAGGAAACTTTTCAACTCAATCGGCGTCGCGTGAAAGGCCGGCTCCCATTGGGTCAGGGGAAGGTGCAAGGCATTCCCCAATAGTTTCAATATCCAATTCTCGCCCTGCAGGCGGTTGTACCTCATCCAAGGCACGGCCGAAAGAAGCCCGTTCACCGCCACACCTACCCCGAATAAAAAGGCGGTTAGCTTGAACCATCCGCCCCGCATGGGAATCTTTTCCAATACAGGATAGAGCATGATCATCAAGAGCGGCGTCACCCCCACCATGTAGCGGGTCGCGGGGGTCAGCCCCAGGTTCTCATAAAAGCACATGAAGAGATAAAAGAACCCGAAGGTTCCCAGCACTAGGCGGCGCAGGGGATTTTCAGATTTCAAGAGCAGGATTCCGCCCGCGGCCATAAGAGCGAACACGGGAAAATGAAACCAAAGCCCGCATTCCTGGTCTAGGACCAATCCGAAAAATCCAATAAAAAACCGACTTAAGGGAAAGAGCGAAGCGAAGGGTTCGTGGTGCGCCCCCAGGGGTGTGAAGACCCCATAGACCTTCAGGAAATAAAAAGCCAAAACCAGAGTCGGCGTTAAAAAGCCCCCAAAGCCCCGCCCTATGGCCTTCCAACGTTCTTTACCAAGACTGCCCGTTTCCAAAACCAATAATAAGAGAAGGGGGATCACCAAAAGAACGTTGCGGTTGTGCATCCAAAGCATCAACCCTAAATCAACACCCAACAGTCCCCATCGTTTTTTCAAGAACAGCCACAATGCCAATGCCGTCAGGAGGGCGGTGGGAATTTCAGGATAGATCAACCCGGCGAACAACAAAACCGGGCTAGAAAAAAGCCCAATCCATGCCACGGCTTGAAGGGGCCAACCCTTCGCGCCCGTTTCTTCCATAACCTTGAGGGTTAAGAAAAGAGCCAGAGCCGCCATCAGAGCCATGGTCAAGGCAGCCCCCAGCCGTCCCAAAAGGGCGAAAACGGGCAAAACCAAAAGTACCGGACCTAAGGGGTGGTAACTGAATATCTTTCCATTCTCGAAATGGTCCAAACCTTGGGGAACCAAACTTCCCCGGTGATAAAAGCTCAGGTAATCCTGATTTTGGTAATTGTTGGCGAGATCCAGGTCCCCATCATGCAGAAGGCTGTAACCCATCAGCAAATAATGGGGTTCATCCCCGCTCAAATCGCATTGGGTGGTCCAGAGGGTCAGGCCTAAAAGAAAATAAAGGGCCACCCACCCGAACATCCTGGAATAAACACCCCCTTCCTTCCCCACCCTTGCCAACAGCCAACCGGCAAAGAGAAACAAATGGGCCGTCCACATGACTCCGAAAAGAATCTGGATTTTCCGCAGTACGAAATTATGGGGATCGGGAAGGGTTAGGTTCACGACTGTCGGCAGTGCCCAGCCCAATACCCAGGGCACGTGGGTTAAAAGCAAAGGCGTAAGAAATGCTTTGGTGGGATTCGGCTCAAGGGAACGGACGAGCAGGCCTTCCAAAATCAAAACCAGCAAAAAAGCCGCAAGGAACATTTCGCCAAAAAGAGAGGAACGGCCCGGAAGATCGGAAAAGAATAACCCCGCCGCGACACCAAATTGATTCAGCGAATAACTAAGCGACAAAAACAAAACAAGGTTGCCAAAGTTGAAGTTTTTGCCTGGGCCGGGCGGGTTCAAGCCCTTCCCTCCCTTTGGCCCATGCGCTCATAAACCGGCAAGGTCAGCCGGGCGGTTTTTTCCCAAGTAAAGAGCTTGGCCCGGGCCGAGCCCTTGGCGATCAAGGCCTTCCTTAAGGCGGGTTTGCGGTAGAGGTTTTCTACCGTCTTGGCGATGTCTTGTGGGTCTTCGGGGTTTACCAAAGCCGCAGCGTTGCCAGCGACTTCGGGTAAGGATGTCGAATTGGAAGTCACTACCGGAACCCCGGCGGAAAAAGCCTCCAGCACCGGCAAGCCGAAACCTTCCAGCCGGGAGGGATATAGAAAAAGGTCCACGTCCGCGTAGATGGCTCGAAGAATGTCATGAGTCACGTTGCCAACCCACTCCAACTCTCCCCCCAGGTCCAAATCAATGGCTTCCTGCAGGTACCGGGTACTTCGCATCTCCGCCTCATCCATTCCCACGATCAAGATTTGAAAGGGCAGTTTCCTGGTTTTTAAAATATGGGCAGCCTTCAGGATATTCGAGAGGTTTTTGCGGTCGTCCGCCGCGCCATGCACCAGAACCTTGAAGAGCTTAGAGGGTTTTCGCGCCTTCTTGGCGAAGGCGCTTCGATCCACCCCCTCCAGCGTAACCGTGACCTTGTCTTCCGGGACACCCGTGGTTCTTATGATCTCTTTCTTTGAATATTCGGACACGGTGAGTATCTGCCGGGCCTTCTGAGCGGACCGGGGAACAACCCATTGTTTATATCCATATACCAGCCGGTACCAAAGGGAGGGCCTGGGACGAACTTGGGAGAGGGGACGCACATGCATGGCGTCATGCAGGGTCAAAACATAAGGAAAGTTGGTAAAGGTCGTGCCAGAGTTGTCAGTGTAATGAAGAAAATCCAACCCTTTCTCATGCGCGGCCTTGGGTAGAAGCCATTGTTCATATTGGGCCGGGTTGCCGAAGGGCAGATCCACGAACTCAAACCGGGCATTACGTATCTGCGAGCGCAGGTTTTCAGGCGCGTTAAAGAGGGTGTATTGGTTGCGACGGTCAATCTTGGACAAGGCCAGCAAAAGATTGGCGGTATAGGTGCCGACGCCCCGGCGGTAGGCCAGCCGGGCGTCGAAACCGATCTTCAGGCCCTTAGGGCTTGGCTTTCTTGGCACGGTCCACGATGAGTACGGGGATCCCGTTTTCGATCGGATATTGGTTTTTGCATTCGGCGCAGACAATGGCATCTTTGATCTCCCGCACGGCCGACCCGCAAGCGGGGCAGATGAGAATGTTCAATAAATCAGGTGAAATCACGCTTTCCTCTTTTTCAGGTTTTTTTCGTTGTGGCTTTCAGCAGGATTCCCCCTCCCATGCCGGGCAGGAAGGATTTTCCGATGGAATCCGTAAATGCGAGAAGGTTTCGGCTCATCGAATCGCCCAACAGGGTCAGAATCCGCTCAAAAATCCTGGGCAATTTCAGGTAATTATAGGTTTGCACTTCCACCCTGTCAAACTGGGCCTCGACGGCCAGTTTTTCGAGTTCTTCGGGACCGAAAAAGAAAAGATGATCGGTTTGTTTGGCCTTATGCGCCGCGTTCACGAAGGGAAAGAGCCGTTTGAAGTAGGATTGGTCGTTGGTCACCGACACCACCAGCACACCACCCGGCTTCAAAAGCCTTTTTGCCTCGGTTAAAACTTTCGAGGGATCGAAGCAATGGTCGATCACTTCTTTCACCACGATCCCATGGACTGACATGTCGGGCAGAGGTACCTGCTCGGCCAGCCCTTGAATGAACCCCAGACCGAATGTGGGAATGTCCCTTTGCTTCAATTGCTCGGCGGAAGGCTCCACCCCTAGGTAGTTCCATGCCCTTCCCCGGTTTTTGAGAAAGAGGGCGAATTCCCCCCGACCCGCGCCCAGATCCGCCAAAAAAGGTTGGCTTGCGCCGGATTCTTTGAAGTTTTCTTCCAGAATCGCCTCGACCTTCTCATCCAATCGGCGGTAGCGTAGTTTCATCAGGGGCGTCAGGGATTTCAAAAAATCGTCGTCATCCCAATGGGACTGCAATTGCTTCCATTTTTGATAAGCGGGTTTTTCCATTGAGGATTTATCCAATAAAGGGGATGGCCCAAAAGACGGCCGTGAGGATGAAAAGGATAGCATAGAAGATAAGGAAGACCGCCGTCAGGGGCTCCAAAAAATAATGCAAGACGACCCGGACCATACCTTCGGGTGTCGCTAGACCTGCGGGTGTATGTTTCCGGGCCCTCCCCAATGCCCGGTTCAACCGATCACTGTCCTTGAAGCGGCTGACGAAAAATCGCGTCATAATCCACTGAAAAAATCTCGAAAAGGGTTTTAAGACTTCATGAAAGAAAACCTGAATCTTTTCCGTCCATTCTTTCCCGATTGCGCCCGCTGTCAGGGGAACCAATTGGGCCACCGCCTGAAACAAGAGGGAGAGAAAATGATCCAAGACCCTTTGAAGCGCGAAGGCCCATCCCGCCAGAAACCCCATCACGCCCCCTACCAGATAAAAGTAAGGCATCGGCCCCGGGGAGCCCCGAAGGGCGCCGTAAAGCAAACCCAAACCTCCGGCCAGGCAAAGGCCCACCGCGATTCCTAAGATCAAGGCCTGGGCGAATATTCGAATCAATGGACGCAAAGGTTCCTCCTGAAGCAAGGCATATAGTAACGGACCTCCCTCTTTCTCAGTTTTCATTTGTCGAACAAAAAAGAAGCGAACGAACAAATCTGTATTGTTAAGAACCCTTGCGGCCCTCCAAAGCCCGGTTTTCTTCCGATTTATTGGCCCCCTTTATGCTTTCTCATCCTCATATCTCAATTAAGGATTTCCTATGTCCTTTGAAAAATACGACACGGATACATTTTATGACGAGCTCTTCGAACAGGGCGGCATTCCCCGTTCAAGCGCCGCCCCCCTCATCCATCGGTTGAAATCCATGAGCCCGGCCGACCTCTTGCGCCAGCAAAAGGCCGCCGAGAGCGAGTTCCACCAATTGGGCATCACCTTCACCGTTTATGGGGACAAGGCCGGAACCGAAAAAATTTTTCCCTTCGACATTATTCCCCGCATCGTGGATCACGGGGAATGGGCGCAAATCGAGAAGGGCTTGACCCAGCGCATCCGGGCCCTGAATCTTTTTTTGGACGACATCTACCACGGCCAAAAAATACTAAAAGAAAACATCATCCCCGCCGACATCGTGCGGACCTCCTCCGGTTTCAAACCCGAATGCTTAGGGCTCAACCCGCCCGGAGGAATCTGGATCCACGTCACCGGCACCGACCTGGTTCGCGACCAGGATGGAAAATATTACGTGTTGGAAGACAACCTGCGATGCCCTTCGGGGGTTTCTTATGTTCTTGAAAACCGCAGTGTCTTGAAGCGCACCCTGCCCCGCGTATTTGAGGACATGGCGGTCAGGCCCGTTGACGATTATCCCCACCGGCTTCTGGACACCCTTTGCCAAACGGCGCCCAAGGGGGCTAAAGCCAACCCCAAGGTCGTGGTCCTGACCCCGGGACCCTACAATTCGGCTTATTTTGAGCACGCCTTCCTGGCCCAGCAAATGGGCGTGGAACTGGTGGAGGGCCGGGACCTAGTGGTTTTGGATGGCTACGTCATGGCCCGCACCACCAAGGGTTTCGAACGGGTGGATGTCATCTACCGCCGGGTGGACGACGATTTTATCGATCCCCTGGTCTTCAATAAAGAATCCCACTTGGGAATATCCGGCTTAATGGAGGTTTACCGAAAGGGAAGGGTGACCCTAGCCAACGCGCCCGGCACCGGCGTGGCCGACGACAAGGGGGTCTATACCTACGTTCCCGCCATCATCCGGTTTTACTTGGGTGAAGAACCTATCCTCCCCAACGTCCCCTCCTACGTCTGCTGGGAGCCTTCCCAACGAAAATACGTTTTGGAAAACCTGGACAAACTGGTGGTAAAGGCCGTTAACCAGTCGGGGGGCTATGGCATGCTGGTAGGCCCCCACTCCACCCTGGAAGATCAAAAAAAATTCGCCGAGCTGATCCAAAAAAATCCAAGGGACTACATCGCCCAGCCCACCCTCTCACTTTCCCGCGCGCCGATTATCGTCAACGACCACTTCGAGGGGCGTCACGTGGACCTTCGCCCCTACATTCTTTACGGCAAGGCGCCCTACATCATTCCGGGGGGCCTGACCCGTGTGGCGCTGAAAAAAGGTTCGCTCGTGGTGAATTCCTCCCAGGGCGGCGGAAGCAAAGACACCTGGGTTTTAGCTGAGAAGCCTTTGGCCTCCCCGGCGGGGGGGAAATAACCATGCTCTCCCGTTTGGCCGATTCCCTCTTTTGGCTTGGGCGCTATGTCGAGCGCGCGGAAAACGTGGCTCGGTTTATCGGCGTCAACCTGAACCTCATGCTTGATATGCCCATGGAGCAATCCCAGCAGTGGCGCCCCCTGGCCGTCACCACCGGCGACTATGCGGCCTTCGTGAATGCTTATGGGGAACCCACCCGAGAGAACGTAATTCGGTTTCTTGTCTATGACCCCCACAACCCCAACTCGGTGCTTTCCTGCCTTCAAAAGGCCCGAGAAAACGCCCGCACCAGCCGGGAGGTGATTTCATCGGAAATGTGGGAGCACGTGAACGTCTTTTATCATTACGTCAGCGGCGCCCTCAACAACCCGCCCAACGACGACTTTCTGTACCAGTTCTGCCGCCAGGTCCGCTTCAACAGCCATCTCCTGACCGGCCTCTCCGACGATACGCTCTCTCACAACGAGGCCTGGCATTTCCTTCGTTTAGGCAGGCTGTTCGAGCGGGCCGACAAGACCGCCAGAATCTTGGACGTAAAGTATTTCATCCTCCTGCCCAAGGTGGAGGATATCGGCACCCCCTTTGACGTGATCCTCTGGACCGCCCTTTTGAAATCCGCTTCCGCCAGCGAGATGTATCGAAAAAAGCACAGCCTCATCCACCCCGCCAAGGTGGCCGAGTTTTTGATGCTGGACCCGGACTTTCCCCGCTCCATGCGCTACTGCCTGGTGAATGCCGAAAAATCGCTCCGGGCCATCGGCAACACCCCGCCGGGCACTTATTCCAACAACGCGGAAAAACAATTGGGGCTCCTGCGGGCGGAACTGGACTACGCCGAGATCGGCGAGATTATCAAGAATGGTTTGCACGAATACCTCGATAACTTCGAGGCGAAGTTGAATTCGGTGGGCGATGCGCTTTTCACGGTATTCCTGGCCTTCAGGCCCCTGCCAAGCGTTACCCCGCGTAGTGAAATAAGACAAATGGAGACACAGGAACAATGACCTTTTGCATCGCCATGAAAGTAAAAGAAGGCCTGGTGGCCCTGGCCGACACCCGCATCACCAGCGGTACCGAGCACATCACGGGGAAAAAGGTTTCGGTTCATCCCAACGGAAACCATCCCCTCTTCCTGATGACCTCAGGGCTTAGATCCGCGAGGGACAAGGCCCTGACCTATTTTCAGGAGGTATTGGAGGAGCCGGGAGCCCATTTCGACAAACTGTATAAGGCCGTCAACGCCTTCGCCGAGCAGCTGCGGCGCGTGGCCAAGGAGGACAAGGACGCGCTGGAAACCAGCGGCTACCACTTTAATTTGTTTTCCATCATGGGGGGCCAGCTTTCCGCCGATTCCGAGCACAAGTTGTACCTGATCTATCCCCAGGGCAACTGGGTGGAAGTCACGGAGAGCACCCCCTATTACGCCATTGGGGAGTCCAGCTACGGAAAACCCCTCTTGGATCGGGCCCTGAATTTCGACAGCAGTATGGAGCTGGCCCTGAAGGTGGGCTACCTGGCTTTTGAGGCCACCCGTTCCAGCGCCACCGACGTGGATTTCCCTATCGACGTGGTCCTCTACCACAAGGGCTCCTTCATGATGGATGAGATCCGCTATGACCAGAAGGACATGGCCGCCGTTTCCGAGTGGTGGAAAACCAGGGTCCGCGAGACGGTGGAATTGTGCCCCTCCGAATGGGCGAAGGAAGCCCTGGAAAAGAAATCAAATCTGAGGGCTGTGGATTCCGGGGCCTAACAGCCGCCCGGCGGAAGGAGCGTCCCATGAAACTAAAAATCACCCATCAAATTCAATATTCCTACAGCCGTGAAGTTTTTGTGGAGCCGACGGTTTTGCGCTTGAAGCCCCGGGACGACTTCAGCCAAAAACTGGAAAACTTTCAGATCAATCTAAACCCGGCTCCCTCGGGCCAATCCGAGGGGCTGGATCTTTACAACAACCCGGTCACTACCTTTTGGCACACCGCCAACCTGCCCAAATGGGAAGCCTCCACCTCTTTCACGGTGGAAACCCTTCTCCAGAACCCCTTCAACTATCTCATCACCGATCCCCAGGTATTGAAACTGCCCGCCCGATACGGAAAAGAAAACCGCCAGACCATGGCGCCCTATCTTTTCAGGCCCGAGCCCGACGGGGCGGTAGACGAGCTGGCCCAAAGGCTGTTGACCGAAAGCGATGACAACACCCTGGGCTTTCTCTACCACATGACGGACGCCCTTCACCGCGACTTCCAGCAGGTGGTTCGCCTCGTGGGTGAGGCCCTTCCGCCGGGCAAGACCCTGCGGCGCAAGGAAGGCGCCTGCCGGGACATGGCGGTTTTATTCATCGACCTGTGCCGCTCGTTAGGGGTGGCTTCCCGTTTCGTCAGCGGCTACAAGTACGACCCCGGCGCCTTGGATAGCTTTGAACTGCACGCCTGGGCCGAGGTTTATTTGCCGGGGGCGGGGTGGCGGGGTTACGACCCCTCCTTAGGGCTGGCGGTAGCGGACGCCCATGTCGCCCTAGCCTCAGGCCCCAGCCCGTCTGAAGCCGCCGCGGTGACGGGCAACTATCGGGGGACCGACGCTTTGTCCAAGCTGGTTTATCAGGTGAACATGGAAAACCTGACTCCGGCCGAAAAGGTCGGGGTTTGAGGGGCCAACTTCACCCCGAACGTCTGACATGTGGAAAATCAGCCGGGCGGTTTTGACGCCCCCCCTTTCCCCTCTTTTATCGCCTCCAATCGCATCAAGACGGATAAATTATCCTTGGCCGAGGTTAGATCCAAGGGAGCGTGGATGGCCTTTTTGAACATTTTCTCGGCCTGGGGATAATTTCTTTCCAGCATGTAAAACCCTCCCAGTTCATTGTAAAAATTCGCCGCCGGGAAGCCTTCCCTCACGGCCCTTCGCATGGCCTCAAAGGAAGCCCTGTAATTCTCCGGCGAAGGCCGGCCGAACATGTTGTCCCAGTTGTGAAGGCTGAATTGGATATCCCAATAGCAGGATCGGACGAGGGGGTCGCGACTCAAGTCGGGCTCCAGGGCATCCATCATCCGGATGGAATTTTTTCGGGCAGGATCGATGGGAAGCTTCACGAATTGTTGGAGGACCCGGTCCAACTGCCCATTCGCCTTCCGCCAATCGTCGATCCTCTCCCGAGTCCGATCATTGACCGGTAGGATCCCCAGCATCAATCCACCATTGAAGACATTTTGGGACGGATCCACGTCGCGGGAAAGCCAAAACCATCTCCCCTCGGGAAAGGCCCAGGCCAAAAATGGTTGATAATTCACGTTGACGACCAGGGCGGCCCACCGGGGCTGAACCCCGGTCCATTCCGGATGGTCTTCGGCGTTGAAAGGAAAGCAAGCGACGCGGAGCGAATAGTCGTGGAACACCGAGATGTTCAATTCGGTCAAAAGGATCCCCGGTCCCTGTTCACGGTACTGCCGCTCCAGTATGGGAAAGGCTCTGGCGTTCTCCTTGACCTTCAGGAAATCCCAATACTCATTGACGGTCTCCCGGGATCTTTGCAAATGCACCAGATCCAGGCCCGAGGAAACCAGGTACAGGGCCACCAACAGTAGTTTGGCTTCCCTTTCCCGGAACTTTCCGGCGACCCATTCCAATCCCTGGACCGCCACGAACGAAAGAAGGGGCAGCTCCTGGATGACCCTCATCTCGCTCAAGGGGGGCGAGCTCAAGAGATCGGGGAGGAAGAAAACGAATGCCGCCCCATAAACCCAGGCCCAGGTGCCCTTCGCGAGTTTCCCGGGAAGGACCAGGAACCCCAGGACCAGCAAAACTCCGGTCACGGGGTTGAAAAAACCGCCCCAGACGGGGCCGTAATTGTAATGACCGATGTGATAACCCCAAACGAACCCCGATAATTCCCGTCCGATCCTCCCCAAATAGTCCCCCAGGGATTCTGAATTTCCCAGGTTGAGCATGAAGGAATAATAGGTGCCGAAACTCCGGTGGAAGAGGGACCAAACCATGGGGATCAAGGCTATCGAAAAGGGCGCCCCCAAGGCTAGGATTTGCCGAGGCCTCTGCCGGGGCTCCTCTCCATTCCATATCCGGACTAGGAGTGGGATGGACGCCATGAGGCAGACCACGGGCCAAGAGAAATAGGTATAGAACCCGGTCCCTAACATCAAGCCGCAGATCGACAGCCAAACGGTACGATCCTTCGAAGCCTGCGCCCGTAAGCACCGGCTGACGGAATAAAAGGTGGCGAATTCCCAAAGAACGAGCAGGAGACCCTGATGACAGATCCGACCGAAAAAAAGGAGCCCGAATCCCGTCGATAAGACCGCCAGATAGAGGAAAGCGCTGGTCCGGGAAAAAAGGTTTCGAAGGGTACCGTAAGCCAGGGGCAGCATGAGGATCGAAAGAAGGATTGGAAGGGCCCGGATGACCGTCAGGGGAGAGGGCAACACCTTGAAAAGAAGGGATAAGGTCCAAATCAACAAGGGGGGCAGTTGGGTCCAGAAAAAATAGGGGTGCCAATCCCAATGCTGGTCCAATTTCATGGCGAAATACCCATTGATCATCTCATCATAGGTGAGCCAATTTGGAAAATCGCCGAACCAAATGCATCGAACCACCAAAGCAACCGGGATGATGGCCCAAAAAAACCAGGATGGGATCTCCATTCTTTCTTCCACGGCACCCTCAGGCGTTTGGCTCCGATTCCTCCGGATAAAAAAAACCAGTGGTAACAACCAACCCATCACAAAGACCCAAAGTTTCAAGTCGATAGGCGCCTGGAAATAAGAAAGAAAGGAATGGACCGCCACGAGCCAGACAAGAAAAAGCCCAAGGCCGGGATTTCGGACGGAGCCCGAAGGGTCTATTTTCATCGATCGCTTCTCCTAAAAACAAAACACACTGGATCAAACGACGCGCCGGAGCTCTTCTAAACCGAGAATCATAAAGAAGTTCGCATTTGAATCGTTTCAATTTTATACTAGCGCCCATGGATTCACCAAACGAGCCTTTTCCCGAAGGCCTGACAGGTCTCACGGTCGCGGCCTTTGAAAGCCGCATGGCCGATGAGATGGCGGGCCTGATCGAGCGCCAGGGAGGCGTTGCCCGAGTGGCCCCTTCCATGCGTGAAATTCCACTCACTGACAACGAGGAAGCCTTCGCCTTTTTCGAGCGCCTCAAACAGGGTCCCTTCGACCTGGTGGTCTTCATGACCGGCATTGGCACCCGCACCCTCTTCCAGGTCCTCCTGGCCAAGTACCCCAAGAGCCTGGTGGAAAAGGCCTTCAAGCGGGTGACCCTGGCCGCCCGGGGCCCCAAGTCGGTAAAGGCCCTGACCGAATTCGGTTTCCGAGCCTCCCGCGTCGCCGAGGAGCCCAATACCTGGCGGGAAATGCTGGCGGCTTTGGGTGATTTAAAAAATAAAAGGCTGGCGGTACAGGAATACGGCGCGCCTAACCCGGAGTTCTACAAGGCGATGAAGGAAGAAGGAGCTTTGGAGGTTCTTCCGGTCCGCGTTTACCGATGGGCCCTGCCTGAAAACACCGCGCCACTAAAAGATCTCATAACCGACATCACGGACGGCAAAGTCCAGGTCGCTCTCTTTACCAGCGCCACGCAAATTCAAAACACCTTGGAAGTCGCGAGGGAAATGGGTTTAGAAGCCAGGCTTAAAACCGCCCTATCCATGATGGCCGTGGGCTCGGTGGGGTCCATTTGCTCCGAAGCCATTCGAAGCAATGGCATTCAGGTGGATTTTGAACCCGAACATCCCAAGATGGGGTTTCTGGTCAAGGAGGCGGCGGAAAAAGCCGTCTCGATTATTCCTGCCAAACTCATCGGCGCCCCCACGCTTTCTTCTCCCCGTGCTGACTTCCTTCACGACAGCTTGTTTCTCAAGGCCTGCCGGAAGGAGCCTACTTCCCGCACACCTATTTGGATCATGCGCCAAGCCGGGCGCTACCTGCCCGAATACCAAGACCTCCGTTCATCCGTTTCCTTTTTGGAACTTTGCAAGACCCCCGAGCTGGCCTGCCGGGCCACGGTTTCCGCCCAGGAGGTTTTGGGCGTGGACGCCGCCATCCTTTTCGCCGACATCCTCCTCATCACGGAGCCCATGGGGTTCCAACTGGAATTCAGCGATAAGGGCGGACCCAAAATTCACAATCCCTTCCGCCAAGCGGAAGACCTCAAACGTCTGAAGGATGTGGACCCAAAAAAAGACCTGGATTATGTCATGGAAGCCGTCCGCCTGATCCGTTCCAAACTTCAAGTTGATATCCCTCTCATCGGTTTCGCGGGGGCGCCCTTCACGCTGGCCTCCTATATGATGGAAGGGGGTTCCTCCAGGGATTTCATGCATACCCGTTCCCTTCTGGCGGAAGATCCTGACTGCTGGGACCAATTGATGGAGAAGGTGGTGGCAGCCACCACTTCCTACTTGAACGCACAGGTTGAGGCGGGCGCCCAGGCCCTTCAGTTATTTGATTCCTGGGTCGGCATTCTTTCTCCCGTGGAGTACAAAAAATTCGTCCTTCCCCACTTGAAACGCTTGACCGCCGCTCTAAACCCTTCGGTACCCCTGATTTATTTTGGGGTTCACACCGGTCCCTTTCTTCCTTTCTTAAGGGAGACGGGCGCCACCGTATTCGGAGTGGATTGGAACATTCCGCTGGATGAGGCCTGGAAGCTTTTGGGCGACACGGCCATTCAGGGCAATCTGGACCCCAACCTATTGCTGACGGCTACCCCAAACGAAGTCAGCGTGAAGACCGAGGGAATTTTAAGAAGAGCCAAGGGCCGGCCGGGCCATATCTTTAACTTGGGCCACGGCATCCTGCCCAAGACGCCGATGGAAAACGTCAAGACCATGATTGAGACCGTGAAGAACTGGAAAAATAAGTAATGGGCTCTTATGACGCGGTCCTCTTAATCGGCTTCGGCGGGCCCGAAAAGCCGGAGGATGTGCTTCCCTTTTTACAGGATGTCACGGCGGGAAAGGATATTCCTCCTGAGCGCCTGCAGTTGGTGGCCAAGCAATACGAAAAAATCGGCGGCTCCTCGCCCTATAACCGCCTGACTCTGGATCAGGCCAAGGCCCTTCAAAAAATCCTCAAGGCCCGGGGATTGGATATTCCTGTTGTTGTGGGATTCGCCCATGCGAAACCCCATATCGCCGATACCCTGCGGGATCTCTCCCAGACGGGCAAAACCCGAATCTTCGCCATCGTCATGGCCCCTCACCGCAGCCCGGCCTCTTATGATAAATATATCGCGAAGGTAGACGAGGCCAGGCAAACCCTTCCCCCGCTGGAAATCACTTACGCTCCGGCCTGGCACAACCGCCCCGGCTTTATCCAGGCCATCGCGGACAACGTAAAGGAAGCCTTCAGTCATTTATCTAAAGAAGAAAAAGCCCGTCACCGGGCTGAACTCATCTTCACCACCCACAGCATCCCCAAGGCCATGGCCAACAGCTCGCCCTATTCGGGCCAGTTCGAGGAAACAGCCATATTGGTAACCCAAAAGGTCGAGGTTCCCTATTACCAAACAGCCTTCACCAGCCGAAGCGGAAGGCCCACCGAAGCCTGGCTGGAACCCGACCTGGGGGATTTTATCGAACGCCGAACTTACGAAACCCTCTCGGCCTGCGTGGTGGCCCCCATCGGCTTTTTAGTGGATCACGTGGAAGTGCTTTACGACATTGACACCCTGGCTCAGGAAAAAGCCAAGTGGAAAAGCCTGCACATGGTCCGCGCCAAAACCGTGGGGACCCATCCTTCCTTCATCGCAATGCTGGCCTCGCTGGTTGAGGAAAACCGGGAAACCTTTTAATTTAGACCTAAGCGGATAGGAATTTTTCCCCGGTTGGTTTTTCAGGAAGTTTTTGGATTATTATCCCTCGTCGCATAAATCGATCTCATCAGGCTTCCATGTTTGAAGACTTGGAAAGCTTTAGCGAATTGGAAATTAATGGATCACTTACGGGTCGTCATCATCGGGGCCGGCGTTAGCGGCCTGGCTTCGGCCTTGCGGCTGGAGGAATTGGCCAAGGAAAATGGGATTTCTCTCGACCTGACGATTCTGGAAGGCGGTTCCAAACCAGGCGGCGTCACTTCCACCATTGAACAAAACGGCTTTCTTATAGAAGAGGGCCCCGATTGTTTTCTCACTGAGAAACCCGCCGGGGTCGCACTGGTGAAACGCCTGGGACTGGAAGACCAGCTTATCGGCACCAACCCCAACATTCACCAGTCGTTTATCCTGAAGCACAATCGGCTCTACCCCATCCCTGAGGGTTTCTACATGATGGCCCCCTCCCGAATCATGCCCCTCCTCACCACGCCCCTTCTTTCACCTCTGGGAAAACTACGCGCTGCCTTAGAGCCCTTCATTCCCGCCCGCAAGGATGTGCAGGATGAAAGCATCGGCCACTTTGTGACCCGCCGTTTGGGCAAAGAAGCATTTCAATACCTGGCCCAGCCCCTGGTGGGCGGAGTCTACAACGCCGACCCCTTTGAACTGAGCCTCTCGGCCTGCACGCCCCAGTTCAAGGAAATGGAGCAAAAATATGGTTCGCTGTTGAAAGCCATGGCGGCCCGCAAGCTGAATTCCCAGAAACGAGTCTCCGGTGCCCGCTATTCTCTCTTCGCCACCTTCCCCAAGGGCATGCAAACCCTAATTGACGCGATGGCTTCTAAGCTTCCCTCGGAAGCCTTTTGGATGAACCATTCGGTCGAATCCCTCAAGCCCAAGGACGGCGGGGGATGGGAAGTCGTCAACCGCGACCGTTCTTTCGAGGCCGACGCGGTGGTATTGGCCATCCAGCCTAACAAGATGTCCGCCCTTCTGGGTCCATTAGATAAGGAATGGGAAAAACTTCTGGCAGGCGTTCCCGCCCATGATTCAGCGACCCTGAACCTGGGCTTCCGCCGGGAGGATGTGGGCCATCCCCTCAACGGATACGGGTTTGTGGTTCCCTCGGTTGAGAACAAACTTTGCGTGGGGGTTTCCTTTGTCAGCCAAAAATTCGCCGGGCGCGCCCCGGAAGGGAACGTACTGATCCGAGTCTTTTTAGGAAAAGAAGCCGTTGCCCTTTACCAATCCCAGGGATCCGACAAGCTGTTGGAGGCTCTTCCAGCGGAACTAACCCCTATTCTTCAACTCAAGAGCCATCCCCTCTTCCATCATTTGGCGGTTTATCAGAAATCCCAGTCCTATTACCGGCCCGGCCATCTCAGCCTGGCCGCGAGGCTTCTGGAAAAGGCCGGGGAAACTAAGGGCCTCTACCTAGGCGGGAACGGGCTGGTCGGAAGCGGCATCCCCGATTGCGTGGCTTCAGGTGAAACCGCCGCGGACAAGATCATTACGGATTTCAAAACCTAGAACCTTTAATTCACATCAAAGAATCTTTAGCCACAGATGCATAGGATTCATTGGATTAACCCTTATCACAAAAACAAATCCTGCCCTTCTTGTTTTCGATTTATCCCATGCATCCCATGAATCTGTGGCTGAATTAGGTTTTTATTCTGCCTTTTGCTGGGTTCAGGGCCCCTCTCTGTGGTAAAACCTTCCCTCCAACTCTTAAAGGAAGCCGCCATGGATTACTCCCGTTTCTTTTCCCAAAGTTCAAACCGAATGAAGCCCTCCGTCATTCGAGCCCTATTAAAGCTGGTCCAGCAATCCGACATCATTTCTTTCGCCGGGGGCACCCCCGACGCCGAACTGTTTCCACGGGACCTTTTGGCCGACATCGCCTCCCGTGTCATCCGGGAGCAGGGCCGATTGTCGCTTCAATACGGCGAGACCATCGGTTGGAAGCCTTTCCGGGAACAGGTAGCCCATTACCTGGCCTCCCAAGGCATCGATTGCACTTATGAAAATATCCTCATCACCACGGGCAGCCAACAGGGGCTATATCTGTCCGGTCTAACCTTGATGAACCCCGGCGACTCGGTGATGGTGGAAGAACCCAGCTACTTGGGCGGCCTGTTGGCTTTTAAGAATTTTTCCGCCAACTTTATACCTGTTCCCTGCGGCGAAAAGGGTATGGACCCAGCCGATGTGGATAAGGCCCTCTCCAGCGCTTATCCCAAGCCCAGACTTCTCTACACCATCCCCACCTTTCAAAACCCCGCTGGGTCCACCATGCCCGAAATGCAAAGGGCCCAACTGATTGAAATCGCCCGCAACCATGATCTTTTGATCATTGAGGATAACCCCTACGGCGAATTGAACTTCACCGGCAAGCCCATCAAATCCATCAAGTCCTTTGACAAGGATGGCCGGGTGATTTACCTCGGCAGTTTCAGCAAGATCGCCTCGCCGGGCATGCGCCTAGGCTGGGTCTGCGCCGACCCGGACCTGGTGGGCCGCATGGCCACCGCCAAGGAAACGGCCGATGTCTGCACCGACGTTCTTTCACAGACTATCGCGGCGGAATTTTTTAGAAGCGGCCACCTAAAGGACCATTTGGACAAACTAATCGGCACCTACCAAAAACGCAGGGACGCCATGCTTGCGGCAATCAAGGAATACTTCCCCAAGGAAATCCGCTACAACCATCCCTTGGGAGGCTTTTTCGTGTGGGCTGAACTGCCGGAGGGGCTGAACGCCGTGACCTTGTTTGAAAAGGCCGTCGCTGCCAAGGTGGCCTATGTGGTGGGCACGGCCTTTTACACGAAGGAAGGCCAGGGTTTAAACACCCTTCGTTTGACCTACTGCGCGGTGGATGAAGAAAGAATAAGGGAAGGCATTCAGCGTTTAGGCAAGGTCTTCAAAGAAGCCCTTTAAGCCTTAGAGCCGGTAAGGGACGATGACAAAAGGATGTTTAGCTGGCGGAAAGTCCCTTGTATTGCGGGTCGCCAAAGACAGGGAATGGGCTTGAGCCAGCGCGGCTTGGAAAGCATCCGGAAGCTTCCACTTAAACTGCCGCCTTAATTGCGCCGCTTGATCCGCTATGACCGAGTTGATTTCCAAAATTGGGTATCTATCCAGCAAAACCTTAATTTCATCGGTTTCGTCCGGGCCATATCCCGTTAAAACTTCCGCCCGCGTAATAACCGATAGAACGCACTCATGGTCATGCGAAATCAAAAAATGACTCGCCGCTGTTATGGAGTTTAAATGGTCTATGACGACCATCGAGTCCAAAAGATATCGGAGGGATTTTACCGCCATTCGCTTCTGATTTTCTTTTGGTATTTCAAGCCGTCCCCATATTTCCAGGTACCCCGGGTCCGGTCCAAAATTTCCTTGAGAGAAGGTTGAGGTTTTTCTTCTTTTGTCCGGTATTCTTGAATGGCCTCGCGGACCACTTGTGTCATGGTTTGATGCGTTTCCTGCGCCCTTTGGTCAAGCCACTTTTTATCCACAGGGTCCAGGCTGATAATAGTTCGTGTTTTCTTCACAACAATCTCCTTGATATCGCCTTACTTAAAAATGATATCATTGTGAAAAACTAGCTTCAACGGGAAAAACCAATGGAAAAAAAACACAAATATCTCATGCTTAACAAGCCCAAGGGCTATGTGGTCACCCGATCCGACGAGAAGGACCGCAAGATCGTTTATGAACTATTGCCTGATTGGGCCTATGCCGACCATTGGAAGCCCGTGGGAAGGCTGGATTTGGATTCCAAGGGCCTGCTTCTTTTCACAAAGAACGACAAGCTGGCAGATAAGATCACGACGCCGGGCGGCTGCTTGAAAACTTATGAAGTCATGGTGCGTGGCATCGTGACCCCCGAGCACCTGAAGATGGCTTTAAAAGGCGTGGAAAATTCGGGCGAAATCCTAAAGGTATTCCAGGTTCGAATCATTGGCGGGGGCGGGGCGAAAACAAAACTGGAAGTGGTGTTGGACGAGGGCAAGAACAGGCACATCCGCAGACTTTTCGGAACCATGAAAGACCCGAAGTTTAAGACCGCCTTGAAGGTTTTGGATTTGAAGCGGGTACAAATTGGTGGATTGCATTTGGATGTGGAATCAGGCAAGTGGCGGTTTCTAACGTCGGATGATGAGTTGTTGTTGGTTTAGATCCTCAAAAAAGATTCTAATAAATATTCCCGTTTAGCTTGGTCCCGACATGAATATTTTGGTATGGGTGTCCTGGCATAGGCTCTTGCCGTTGCCCCGCAGGAATATCCACAGTTCATAATCGCCCCTTTTCACGGACCCGTTCAAAATAAGAGCGTAAAAACCTGATAGATCTAAATCTCCATGGTAATGCTGGCTGACGTCATGCCTCTTCTCCGGAAAAGAGTTGAATACATAGGTCTCCTGTTTTGATCGCAAGACGACGTATTTTTCCACTGACGGGCCATCTTGTGGCGTCATGAAAGACCATCCTTGAACTTCCAAGAAATCCTTCCCGGCCTTTAACGAACTCAAGGTGAAAAAGCCCCCCCCTTCGTGAGTATCGCCCATCGAAAAGCTTTGGGGCATTGAAAAATAATCCCCCATCCGTTCGTTCTTCACCGCTTCGCCAAGGTCATAGATTCCAGCCTGTTTGGCCGTTCCCAAAATGTCCGCCTTATTTTTGGGGTAACCGAACTCCAATTCTTCGTCTTTATTTTCCCCTAGGGATCTGTTTTGCACATAGAGCATCACCGGAACAAGCAGGCTCCTTATCCTCAAGTTCTGTTGAGGCTCCGCGACCTGGAAAGACATCCCATCCATTAGGGCAAGCAAAACGACCGTCAAGGTTAAAGCCTTTTTATCTTTTAGTATCCCCAGGTCCAAGAGGGACACGTATACGCAAGCCAATAAAACCGCGGAATTAACGGCGTAACGACTGGTAAGCACATAGGGGAGGCCGTAACTGAATCGGGTCAGGGCAGCCATGATTCCATCGGAAATCATGAAACACATGAAATAGTAAATAATCGGGTTGGTCCGATAGTAACTTCGGGCCGTTAGGAAAAGGAAATAGACGAATAGGACCACTCCTACCACGAGACTCAGCGATATCATCAAGGATGGTGGAATTCTACCGTCGAAAGGAAGAATGGCGTCGTTGCCCAGGAACGCGAAGGTAAATGCGGCCATTTCCAGTGGGTGAAAAATGGCGGATAGGGCACTGGGATGAAAGGTAGGTTCCACGTAACCCCGGAAATAAAGCAATTCCGTTCCCAAAAAAGCGAGAGACAAAACCCCCAGGGACACCCTTTTCCCCCGGAGGCCGAAAATTAAAATCGCAATCGGAAATGCCGCCATCCCTCCTCCTAAGGAGAAGGTCGCTGCCACCGAAAACAAGGCCGTTTGGAAAGATTTGTCTTTCGCCAAAAAATACATAGCTAAAAGGCCAAAAAGGATTACCCAGAGGGTGGTATAAACGGCCGATACCCAATAGATGTCTTCCCAGTAATCGTAGGCAAAGAAAATTAATGCCAATGGAACCAAGGCAAATGCCGACGGAAAAGGAAACTTCGACTCAGGCCCGGAGGCCTTCCCGGCTTCGGGCCATACAATAGACTTGGCAAAAAGAAAGAAAAGACCTAAGTAGCCCAAGTCACCAATAAAGGTCAGCATGGTGAAATCCACTTTTTTGCCCAAAAACCAATCGAGCCATGAAACGATCCGGATGAAGACCGGTCGATGTTCGTTTTGCTGGGCGAAAAAAAGGTTCCAATCCAGGCGGGATTTCATGAACCGGTTCAAGAAATCTAGTACCAGGGCATAATCATCCATGTTAGGAATGTTAGGGGTCCAAAGGAAAACTGTTCGATAAAAATAGGCGATGACCAGAATGATGAAAAGTGAAGAAATACCATTCTCTATTTTTTCAATTTTCACCTTGGCACATTCCCAAATGTTTTATTTCGATTTTCATAACACTTTAACTATCACGCCTCATCCATCGAACAACAAACTACGGGCTCGAGAATCCAATAAAAACTAGAATTGAAGAACATTGGCATCGACGGTTTGAATTTGGATCTACAGATAACAAATTGTTTTGGGTCCAACTGAAGGCTTAGTGACTTTCTTCCATTAACCGTTTCACTTCCTCCACTACTTCATCTACCTTGATATCGGCCATGCAAAAATACCCATCCGTCCTGGTGCATTCGTAGGCCTTGCAGGGGGAACAATCGGGATGGCGGGTTAGGACCTTCACATGGGGCCCCCAGGGCCGCCACACGGCTGATTCGTTGGCGGCCGAGAAGAGGCTCACAATCGGAACACCCATAGCGGCCGCCACGTGGGTGGCGCCCGAGTCGCATCCTATAAAAACCTTGCAGTGCTGAACCAGGGCCGCCATTTGGTTTAAATCCAGCTTGCCCGTCAGGTTGACCACCGGGCATTCCAGGCCGTCCACGACCTCATGGGCGGAAGACTGGTCCTGTTCCCCGCCTAGAACGAGGATGTCTGCCTGGGTGGCGGCGTGCAGTTCAAAAATCAAAGCCGAAAAGCTTTCTTCCGGCCAGCGTTTGGAAGGCATGGCCGCCCCCAGGTGAATGGCGATTCGTGCGATACCCGGCAAAAGTTCCTGGGCAGGCAGGTGGTTTTCGGCGGTCTTTTTGTCCCTTTCGGTTACCCACATCTCCAGACGTCGCTCTTGAAGAGGAACCCCCATGTGCTGAAGCACCAAAAGATTGCGGTCCACCTGATGCGTATCAGGAGCGGGTTGGGGAACCTTTTCGGTCAGGAACATGCTTTCCATTCCCATTTGAAAACCCACACGGCGCTTGGCGCCGGATAAGCCGGTCACCAGAACGTCGAAGCGGCTTTGGTAGCGGAAATTTATGATCAAATCGATTTGAAGGTTCCGTAAGAAGAGGATGAGTTGAAGTGCGGATTTCCAACGGGCCATGGGTTGGGCCCCAGGCTTGAGCCAGAGAGCGTCATAGATGATGACCTCATCAAAATAGGGGCAGGCTTTGGCCAGAGAGGCCACCTCGGAGGAAACGATGACTGAAATTCGGTCCTTGGAATAGTTTTGGCGGATGGCCCGATAGGAGGGCGTGCCAAGAACAAAATCACCAATACGGTCGAGCCTTAATAGGACAATTTCCATGATTCGTTATCTTACCAGAAGGTTTTTGATAGAAAGAAAGTTCTACTTAAGTACCAGCACCTTCACTGTTCTATGGATTTTGGAGCCCGAAAGGCCGTCCGTAGCCTCTTCCACCGCCAAATAAAGGCCCGAAGCCACCGATTGGCCGGGCAAATTGGTTAAATCCCAAGTGGTTTGGCTGTTTTGCCAGGGCAGGGTTTTAACCAGTTCGCCGGTGATCGTAAAGATTCTCAAGGGATCGTCTCCGGGCCCGGCGGGCGCATTTTGAATTTGGGACCGGAAAGTCACTAAGGTTCCATCCACCGCGATATTGGGCGAGGCCGAAAGCTGAATCGGAGTTTGGTAGTGGGTGGGGTTGATATAGACATCTTTCGAAACCATCGAGGCGTTGAGCGGAGCAGGGTTTTGGATCACCTCAATCTGGTAGAGGCCATTGGTGACGAGCTTGCCTTGCTGATCGTTGGAATCCCAAACCACCACCACCTCTCCATTCACCAAGATGGGGAGCAACCCGCCTGATCCATTGGAAACCGGCTGGTAGGCGCCAAATGACAGTTCGAGAGACTTGTTCGCAGGGAAGGCACCGGTTCCACACAATTGGCGGACCAATTCCCCACGGTCGTCAAAGATGTTGACGGTTTCCCTGGAACAATCGGGAAGAGGGGTGGAAGTAACCGCAGGTGAGCCGGTGGGCGTGGGGCTTGGGGTGTTAGTGGGGCTGGGAGTAAGTGTGGGGATTTGAGTAACCGTCGGCGTGGATGATGGGGTCATCGTCCAAGTGGGTGTGCCTGGAATATTAGTTGAGGTCTGGGTGGGCGTTGGTGTGTTTGTCCCGGACGAGGTGGGTGTTTGCGTTGCGGTGGATGTGGTCGTATTCGTGTTGGTCGCTGTCGGGGTTGCGCTATTCACAAAAGTGGCCGTCGAGGTAGGCGAAGAGGTGGTGGTGGCCGTGGAAGTGACAGTCGACGTTTGGGTCGGAGTGGCCGTGAGGGTATCGGTTCCGGTGACCGTAGCGGTTGCGGTTGGAGAAAAGGTCTGTGACGAAGTCATGGTTTGAGTCGGTGTGAAAGTTTGCGAAAAGGTCGAGGTTGAAGTCGGCGTGAAAGTTAAAGTTTGCGTTTGGGAAGCGGTCGGGGTTTGGGTCGGCGTGAAGGTCATGGTCTCCGTGGAAGTAATGGTGAAGGTGTCGATTGGTGTTTGAGTCACAGTGGAAGTCTGGGTTTGAGTGAAAGTTTCAATCGAAGTCGGGGTACGGGTAGGTGTTTGGGTTTGGGTGAAAGTCAGCGTGGAAGTGGAGGTGAATGTTGGGGTTGGGGTTTGCGTTTGCGTAAAGGTTGTTGTTTCGGTGGGGCTATCGGTTTGCGTATCCGTGAGCGTCTGAGTCTGGGTAAAGGTCGCAGTCGATGAAGGCGAAGAGGTGGGGGAAACCGTAGGCGTCGTCGAATCCGTTGATGTTTCCGTAAAGGTTGTAGTTACAGTAGGCGTATCGGTAGGTGTTGGAGTTGCGGTCAAGGTCGAGGTTTGCGTGGCGGTGGGTGTTTGGGTTGGGCTGAAAGTAGGCGTCTGCGTTTGGGTAAAAGTGAGCGTAGAGGTCGTTGTGGATGTTTGGGTAGGGGTTTGAGTAAAAGTTAATGTGGCCGTAGGTGTTTGGGTCTGGGTAAAAGTTTGTGTAATAGTCGCAGTGGCGGTTGGGGTGAAGGTTAGGGTTTGGGTCTGCGTAATGGTTGGGGAGAAAGTCCAAGTGGGGGTGGAGGTCGCCGCCGTTGTATAGGCAGGCGTGGGTGAAAGAGTGGGAGTGTGAGAAGGGGTCAGCGAGGGAGTAACCGTTAGAGTGTTGGTACTGGTCGGTGTGGGACTGCAGGCCGCGAGGATCACGGAAACCGCGTTGGAGATAACGCTGTTTAAGGGCGTGCCGCCGTCCAACTCGCCTGTATTAACCAGCGTCAAACCGCAATTGTTGATGGTGCCCACCACCGTCATGGCGCCTGCGGCCCCGGAGGCCAGGTTGCCCAGCGGCCAAACGACCTGTTGGCCCGTCACCGTGGGCGCCCCGCTGGCGGAAGCATAGGCCAGCCCGGCAGGCAGGGTATCCGTAAGGGTGACGTTATAGGCCTGGGGATATTTCACAATATAAACATTGTCAAAATCGATCGTACTGCCGTTGTTGGATTGAAGCCCTCCCTGCCCGGTCGTAATCACAAAAGGTGTCGTTCCCGAAACGGCCAGGGTTCCGTTGATCCACAATTTCATGGTTACCGAGACGGGGTTGGTGCTGGTGGTGGTCACCTCGAACTTCGCGGTGAACCAACTACTGGCGGTAATGACGGCGCTTCCGGTCGCCACCGTAGTAAAAGTGGAGGTGGTGTTATTCCAATAATTCACCGACACATTATTGGTGGTGCCGGTTCCGATCAGGGCCTGGTAGTTGGAGCCGTTCACCACACCGGTGCCGTTGAAACGGAAAAGAAGAACCCCCTGGGTTCCGCCCGTGATGTCCATGTCGGTTTGGAGAAAGCCGTCCCCCACCTGGGTCCCGCAATTGTTAAGGAGATGGGGGAAATTTCCAGCTGCGGAGATGCCTTGAAGGGCCTGGGTTCCCGCAGCGGTGGGGCCGTTGCCCGTCACCACGCTCCAGGTCCCGCCCGAACTGACCCAGCCGGAAGGAAAGGCCCCCAGGGTGTCCGCCTCAAAGGTATCCGAACAGGTCACGCTGGAACTGGTGTTGGTATAGGAAAGAACATAGGTCACGGGGTTTCCGGGGGACACACTGCCAACGAGGGACGACTTGGTGAGGGAGATTTGGGCACAAAGGATTACCGGGCACAAAAAAGAAACCCATAAAGCTAGGACCATCACCCGGTTTAAGCGGACGGCTCTCATGTGTAGGAATTGGAAGGGCATTTGTAAATAAACCAGCAAGGGTCTCTTCAAAGACCCCCTCATCGCTCCGATCCAAATTCTCCTTTCGGTTCAAAATAAATAGAGTGGCGAAATTATACCCTTTATTGGATATCAAATTAAAAGGTGGGGCTGTTATGTGCTGGAGAACACAATATATGGTGGGCTAGAAGGCGCTTACGGCCATAAAGGGCTCTTGGTCTTTTCAAACTTGAAAACCAAGGGCCCCCGGGAAAAACTGGTCAGAATTTAACTTGGGGAACTTCCTTTTCGGCTTCTGCGGTCTTCAAGAACTCACGGGACGTGAACCCGAAAGGACCCGCCACCAGGTTGGAGGGAAACTGTTGGATCAAGGCGTTGAAATTTGCCACCGCGTCGTTGTAACGGCCGCGCACGACGGCGATTTGGTTTTCGGTTGAAGAAAGCTCCTGCTGGAGGTTCATGGCGTTCTCGTTGGATTTCAGGGCGGGATAATTTTCCCAAACGGCCATCAGGCGGCCGAGCCCCGATGTGAGGTCATTTTCCGCCTTGAGGCGGTCTGCCATGTTGGAAGCCCCCATGGCGCCGGCCCGGGCCTGTACGATCTGGGTGAGGGTGTTTTTCTCGAAATCCATGATGCCCTTCACCGTTTCCACCAGATTGGGAATCAGGTCGTGCCGTCTTTTAAGTTGGACGTCGATCTGGGCCCAGGAATTGTCCACTTCCACCCGGGACCGAACCATCGTGTTATAGAGGGAAACGAGATAAAGGGTGAACCCGCCCAGAACCACAATCAACCCGACCAATAAAATCAAAGCCAGCGAGGCGATCATAAAATCCTCCCGAATCCGGATGACGTCTGGAACAAGTACAAGTATAGGATCGCCGGGGGTGTTGGGACAGCCGGTATTTATCGGGAGATTCAAGGTTTACGGCCCTGTTACCCAATCCCCTTTATTCTTGACATGGTTAATGGCCTTGGTTACTCTTTGGCCCTTAAATTCAACGCCCTGCCGCCCGCCGAACTAATGACCAGCCTTGGAGGAACCCGATGGCCTCTAAAAAGAAAAAAGACAAACACAAAAAAGCCCCCAAAAAATCCGCCGCCAAGAAACCCAAGCCTAAGGCCGTGAAGGCCTCCAAAAAAGTCGTGGTGAAGGCCGTGCCCGTCCGGAAGAAAATCCGGATCAGCCCGGTTTTCCAGCCCCTGCTCAAGAAACTTCAGGAACGTCGCAACGAAATCACCGGCCAGGTCAACCACCTGGAAATGGACCTGCGCGAGGAAATCGCCGACAACCAAAACATGCCGGGCGACATGGCTGATCATGGATCGGGCGAGTTGAACCAGCACCTCTCGGTCACCTTGATGGAAAACGACCGTATTGAGCTAGAGCGCATCGAAAAGGCCATCCACCACATGCAGGAAGGCATCTACGGCAAATGTGAAGTCTGCGAAAAGGTGATCCCCATGCCCCGCTTGAAGGCCATTCCCTGGGCCACCCGGTGCATCAATTGCCAAAGCCGTTTCGAGGGCGCCTAAATCCGCTTTCGTTTTAAAAAAAGTTTTTTCCCGCTAAAATCCCTTTTTATTCCCCTCACCTTGCCTAAGGGGCGTCATTGACGCCCCCCATTCAGGCCGATAGCATGGATTCATGAGATCGCGCCTCCTCCTGATGATTTTCTTGATGGCCCCCTCTTTATTTTTTTCTTTTTTCTCTCCCGGCCCCCTTTGGGCCAAGCGACATTCGGGAAAAACCAGCCTGACCCCCACGCTGGTGGATTCACCCACAATTACCTGCACCCCCTCCGCCACCCCCGTTCCACTGCCCTCCTCCTGGACCGGCAAAAAGCTCTACACCTTTGACGCCCTGTGGGGTTCCAAGGGCACGGGCTTGGGCGAACTGAACGCGCCGGAAGGAATCGCCATGGGACCTTCGGACAACCTTTACATCTGCGATACCGCCAACAACCGCATGGTCATTTGGAACAGCGATGGAATTCCCCAGCGCGCGGTGGGGTCCTTCGGCACCTCGGCGACCTGGCGCAACGCCCCCGAATTCAACCACCCTGCGGGCATCCTGGTTCTTCCCAACGGCCAATATTACGTGGCCGACACCCTCAACCACCGCATCGTGGTGGTGGACGGCAACGACCAGGTTTTGTCCAGCTGGGGAAGCCAGGGAAACGCCAACGGGCAGTTCGATCAGCCCCGGGACATCGAAAGGGATCATTTCGGAAATATTTGGGTCTTGGATTCGGGGAACTCCCGCTTCGAGAATTTCAGCAACGCGGGCGTTTTTAATTTTGCCTGGGCCTCCTACGGCACCCAGAACGGCCAATTGAACCTTCCCCTGGCCTTCGCTTTAAACAACATCGACCAGGCCATCGTGGCCGATACAGGCAATTTCCGCATCCAGGTCTTCAACGATCAATCCGCCGCGGCCACCAACCTGGCCCCTGTGACTGTGGAAGGCTGGTTCGGCGACGGTCCCTTCCAGTTCAAGGAGCCCGCGGGGGTTTGCATCAACAAGGAAGGCAAGATCGCCGTGGTGGACGGGCTGACGGGGAGGGTGGAGTTTTTCAACAACCGGTTTGAATTTCTGGGCGAATGGCGGGCCAAGGACGATATCTTAACCCCCGGTTATGCTCCCCGTTACCGTGGCATCGCCTGCGACTCGCAGGACCGCCTCTATATTACCGATATGCAGGGAAACAGCGTGGTGCGTTTGAAACCCATCAAAGCTCCCTCCGTGGAAAGCCTGACCCCCACCCCCTCGCACAGCGAACAGGACCTGGTCACTCCCACACCGACCCCGGATGATTCCCAACCCTACGGCGGGGGCTATCCCATCCGTTAAGTTTCCGGACCTTTTTCAAGTGGAGGGCCCTCCTCCCCTGTGTTAAACTCCCTCTCCGTTGGTCCAAATCCACTCTGAAAAAATAAGGGCATGAACAAAACCATTTCCATCGTCACCGGCGGGGCCGGGTTTGTCGGGTCCCACCTTTGCGACTTCCTCATCGCCCAGGGCCACCACGTGGTTTGCGTGGACAACCTGATTACCGGCAAGATGGAAAACATCGCCCACCTGAAGCGCCATCCGCAGTTCCGCTTCGTCAAGCGCGACGTCATCAAGCGTCTTCCACGTTTCCTCAGCAACATCACCCGGGGCTTTCCTCGGTTCTTCCCTAAGGCCGACTACGTGTTCCACCTGGCCTCCCCCGCTTCCCCGGTGGGCTACATGAAAAACTCCATCCAGACCATCCTGGTTAATTCCATGGGCAGCCTCCAGCTTCTGGAATACTGCCGCAAGCGAAAGACCAAGTTCTTGTTCGCCTCTACTTCGGAAGTTTACGGAAACCCCAGCGTCCATCCCCAGGTGGAAACCTACTGGGGCAACGTCAATTCTTTCGGCCCGCGTTCCTGCTACGACGAAAGCAAGCGCCTCGGCGAGGCCATCATTTATGAGTACATCCACAAGTTCGACGTAGACGCCCGCATCATCCGCATCTTCAACACCTACGGCCCCCGGCTGAACGAAAACGACGGGCGGGTGGTTTCCAACATGATCACCCAGGCCCTGGCCGGGGAGTCCTTGACCCTCTATGGGGATGGGTCCCAAACCCGCAGTTTCTGCTACGTCTCCGATTTGGTGCGGGGCATTTGGGCCGCAATTTCCACGCCCGGAACCAAGGGTGAAATTTTCAATCTAGGAAATCCCCAAGAAACCAGCATTAAGGAATTCGCCCATACGGTCCTTGGCCTTTGCGGGTCCAAGGGGGCGAAATTGGTGCAAAAACCCCTGCCCCAGGACGACCCTATTCGGCGTAAACCCAATATCGCCAAAGCCTTAAAGACACTTAAATGGAAACCCGTGGTTTCCTTAAAAGAAGGCCTGGGTTACACCATTGATTATTACCGCGGTAGAATATAGTCTTAGCAGGCTTCACCCATTGAAAAATGTAATAACAGAAGCGCGCTAACCCCAATATCGGTTTTTGATCTTGGGGTAAAACAATAGACCAAATAGGCCAATTCCCAACCTGAGGTTTACATGAAAACCGCCGTTCTCTACCCCCCCTTCCGCAAAGACGGGGAGCTTCCCCTCTTAACCCAAAACCGCCATTTAAAGTTCTCCAAGACCCTCGAAGTTCGCATTTTTCCCTTGGTGCCCGGCCACTTGGCCACCAACTTGAAGCACTTAGGCCACGAGGTTCTTTGGCTAGACGGCATCAACCGTCGCATGTCGGACGAAGAATTCGAGAAGTATCTGGACGATTTCAAACCCGAGATCGTCTTTTTGGAAACCAAAGCTCCTGTGGTCAAGCGCCATTGGGCTTATATCGCCGAACTCAAGACCCGCTACCCCGAAATGAAAATCGTGCTCATGGGCGACCATGTCACCTATTTCCCCGCTGAATCCATCGAGAATTCAAAAGTCGATTACGTTATCACCGGCGGGGATTACGACATCGTGGGCCGAAACCTGGTCCAGCATCTTTCCGGCAAGGAACCCCTGGGGCCCGGCCTCTGGTTTAGGGACACCGAAGGCAAACCCGCCACCACTGGTCCCCACAAGCTCATGGACGCCCTGGATACACTACCTTTCATCGACCGCGTTTTGACCCGCTACCGGGACTACGGCGAGGCCTATCTGCTCCGTCCCACCGCCTATATCCTCACCGGCCGAGGCTGTGGAGCCTCCGAACATTCGCCCGGCGGTGTCGGCCTCTGCACCTTCTGCATCTGGCAGCACGCCCTCTGGGGCAAAACCGCGCGCCTTCGTTCGCCCAAAAACGTGGCGGAAGAAATGGAAATCTGTATCAACGAGCACGGGGTTTGGGAATTTTTCGACGACAACGAATCGGGCCCCATCTACAACATCGAATGGCTGAAGGAATTTTATAAAGAACTCACCGCCCGCAAACTCTTGGGCCGGTTCCAGTTCTCCTCCAACTGCCGGGCCGACACTTTGAATGAAGAAGTGGTGGATCTCTTGGTCAAATGCGGCTGGCGCCTTTTGAAGATCGGCCTGGAATCGGGCTCCGACTACACCATCAAGCACTTGGCCAAATGCGAAACCGTGGATCTCATCAGCAACGGGGTCAAGATGGCCAAGGACCGCGGCTTGAAAGTGCTCCTGACCACCATGATGGGCTACCCCTGGGAAACCGAAGAAGACGTACGCAAGACCTACGAAGTCACGAGGGAGCTTTTATATTACAAAGTCCGCGCCGGAGATTGCATGCAAGCCTCGGTCGTGGTGGCTTACCCGGGCTCGCCGCTTTGGCGGGAATCGGTCAACAAGGGCTGGCTCTTGATAGGGGAGAAGGATTACGAAAAGTACGACATGAGCCATCCAATATTAAAGTCGCCGGTGAACGCGAGCGAATGGGCGACCAAGACGTGGAATCTGATGAAGCACCCTAAATTTGTATTTGGCCAGTTATTAACGGTTCGTTCCTTCAGGGAACTAAATCTATTATGGCGGGGATTGCAGTCCTTGCTGGGACACGTTCAAGATTATGGTGATCCCTTGCCGGAAAGCGCAGATCCTTATGCCACGCCCCAAGCCGCAGCGTCCCACTGAAGTCAAAGCCGCCCCGGCAGTTCCCCCTAAGGACGCCACCCCCACCTGGAAGGTTGCGACCGCCCTGGGACTTTTGGGCTTCTGCCTGCTGGTTTTGTTCCTCTTTTCAAGCGGCATCCTGAGGGACCTCTTTGCCGGCCCCAAGGTTCCCCTTCCACGCCAGGTGGCGCAGGTTTCCCTGGGCCAGACCCTGGACGAGCTCCAACCTCATTTCACCGGCTTGAAGAAACTGCTTCGGCCCTACAACAACGATCCCGATTTCCAGATCGCCACCCTCACTTCCCAAAACGGCCTCACAGGGGCCACCAAGGCTGACTTTATCTTTTTTCATAATCAGCTTTACTTCATTTCCGCCGAATGGGACGGGGCCACCCCCAAGACCCTTCCCATCGAGGATTGGGCCCATCAATTCCGTCGCTGGAACAAGGCCGGCAACACCCAAAACGAGAAATTGAACAACCAGGTGAACCTAAAGGAATGGCATTTCGCCGACGGCGCCACCGAGATGACCTTGATGGACCTCGACTACCCCGGCAATATTCAAATGCTCCAACAGCTTCGCGACGCCTCCAATTCACCCGCCCAGGCGGCCTTTGCCAAATACCGCTTAGAGACCGACGGCTGACCATTATTTACAGGTCTTGAGATTCCAGGTACCGCAACGTAAGCTTTATCCACTAGGGGAGAAACCACATGGCTGAAAATTTAAAGGTCCTTTTGGTCAATCCCCCCCGCGTCAAGGGCATGCCGGTTGTACGCGAGGAACGCTACGAGCACCGCGACGTGGGCTCGGTATATCCTCCCCTTTCCATCCTTCAAGGCGCCGCATCCCTCAGACAAGCCGGATACGACGTTCAGGTTTTGGATTGCAACGGTTTTGACCTGCGGCTGGAAGAAGTAGGCCGGGCCCTTAGCTCTTGGCAGCCCCATCTGGTCGCGGCCCGCATGGCCTTTGACTGCCAGGAAGAAGACTTGAAAGTTCTCCAGATCGCCAAGGCCGCCGTCCCCAATTGCGTCACCGCCATCCGCAACAAAATGATTTCCGAGGTTCCCTGGCTGTTGGAAGAAATAGTCAAGCGGCCTGAGGTGGACTTGTACATCATGTCCGAATTGGACGTGGTTCTTCCCGCCCTGGCCCAAGTGATGCAATCGGCCCTTTCCGAAAAGGGCGAGTTGCCCGCCTATTCTTCCGAATGGTTCTCAGGCGTGTCCGGGCTGGCCTACCGGGGCAAGAACGGCTTTTCCAAAACCCTCCAAGCTCCTCTGATGCAGGTAGAGGACGCTCCCTTCCCGGCTTACGACCTTCTGCCTTCGGTCGAGCCCTATCACACGGGCGTCTTTGCCGATCACTTCGCCATGATCCAAACTTCCCGGGGTTGTCCCTTCGGCTGTACCTTTTGCGCCTACGCCCTGGAAAAATACCGCCCCCGCCCCCATCAGCACGTGGCTGACGAGTTGAAGTGGCTGAAAAAACAGTTCGGGGTTAAGAACGTTCTTTTCTTCGACGATCTCTTAGCCCTTAATTCGGACCGCACCGCCGACCTGGCCGAGCAGTTGATTAAGGATGAAGTGAACATGCAGTGGGTTTGCTGTACCCGCGCCAACCTGACGGATGTGCCATCCCTCAAAAAAATGCGGCAGTCCGGATGCAAGGAACTGGCTGTGGGAATTGAGAGCGGGTCCGATGTGATTCTCAACAACATCAACAAGGGCGTTTCAAAGGACGACATCCGCGCCTGCGCCAGCGCCTGCAAGGAAGCGGACATTCTCTTTTACGGCATGACCATCTGCGGGCTTCCCGGCGAGACCGAGGAAACCTGGCGTGAAACCATCAACTTCATCAAGGAAATCGATCCCTTCTATACCCAGTTCTGCTTCTCGACTCCCTTCCCCAACACCGAGATGTACACTTGGTACGAGGAAAAGAAATGCCTCAACCATAAGGATTGGAGCCAATATTCACCTCTCGCGCCCCAGCCTGTCGTGCGGACCGAAGCCCTGACCTCGCAGGATTTGATCCGCCTGCGCCAGCAAGCCTACCGGGAAGTGCTTTTCCGCCCCAAGTACCTGCTCTCCAAAATCCGTTTAAACGACCCCCTTTGGACCCTCAAGGGTGGTTGGGAAGTCGCCAAACGCGGCGCAGCCGTCTTGGCCGGCCACGACGTCCGTTAAAAACACACCCGCCGAAATAAATCCAATTCACTCAGACCCAAAGGTCTAAAATAGTCCTGTCGCTGAAGTTACCTTTCCCACCCTCTCCTAAATCCCACCAGGAGGCTTTTCATGGCAACCTTTTTCATGTTCGGAAAATACACCCCTGAATCTTTAAAACAAGTCAGCGAAGTCCGCACCACCAAGGTCTTGCACCAAATTAAAAAACTGGGGGGCCGGGTGAAGGATGTTTACGCCCTGCTTGGAAGATTTGACTTGGTTCTGATTGTGGATTTGCCAAGCGTTGAATCGGCCATGAAAGCTTCTTTAATCTTGAGCCGCCTAACGGGGATTGGGTTCACCTCTTCGCCCGCCATCAAGGTCGAGGAATTCGACAAGCTGGCCACGGCACTGTAGAGGTCCGCCGGCACTTTACGACTTCACCGACTATTAAGTGTTAAATGTTGGCTTGGTCCTGTTTTTATTTCGCCTTAATTTCTTTACCTTTGCCAGGGCCTTTTGAGCCGATGGATTGGTTTGCAGGTCAATGTTTGCAGTACGACACTTCCACCGTTTCTCATTGTGAGTCTGAATCCTTGAATACCATTCAGTACCGGGTGACTCTGGACGACGATATGGAATTCATATCCAGCGCCACGAAACGTAATTAGATTATTTCCGGTTGATCTCTGTCGATATGGTTGGGAAACGACCGCACGAAAGCGGTCATTTGGATTGATTTTATAAATAAGGATGGGGTAAGTCGCTTCGTCCAGAAGAGCATCATCAAAATACATTCCCCGTAATTTCCGGTAATGTTTTTCGCCCAACAACGATGATTCTTCACCGGTTTCCGCCAAATGACCACGAAGCATGACGCTGAAAACAAAATTTTGCATTTTCTTGAAATCTATCAACGTTAGGACAATGCCTGGCTGGTCGCCGTGCTGGGTCATAACCATACCTATTTTTTCATCTGCGATATTTTTCACTGTGGAATCAGCGGGCTTTTTTCCTAAAACAAGACTTGCAAACCGATCATCTTTCGCAAAACGTTCCTCACAAGTCCAACAAATGATCGATTTCTTGTAACCACTTTGAGTTATTTTTAGGCTTTGTTGTTTGGGGTCGTAGGTGTAATGCGCCTTATTTTTCCCAAATGCAATCTTATGCATCCACTCAGGAATGACGTGGCTATTCGGATGGAATTTCGGTACATCCTGTTCGCAAAACGGACACCTCATTACTAACTCCAGAAAACAAATGAATCATTTAACATTCAATCCGCCCCACACTCTACGACTTCAGCAACTTTTAAGTGTTATATGTTGGCCGGGCCCTGTTTCTATGTCATTTATTTTCATTTCATTTGATCTATCTCAGCTTGAATACCTGCTCTATCTACATGTTCCAGGTGTTGAATAAATTTCTCAAGGGACGCTAAGTCTTTTTTCACAAGCTTGAAAGTCGGCTTGGGTTCTTCCATTTTTTTGCCAAAGGTTAGAAAGCCGCCTGAACTGGCAGCCCCTGCCACCTGTGTAATGATTCCCTCTTTTAATAATTCTCCTGGATCGTTGACGTGATACGACATATCCAAAAACGAACTCATCTTCCTTCTCCTTCTGCGCGCAAGAATGAACAACAAACAAAAAGTAAGGTGCTTCGTCCATCCCTTCAATACTTCGGGGGATAAAACACCTGTCAAAAGAAGGAAAAATTTTACTTAGTTTTCACCTAGAAACGCCAAAAGACAGAATATCTACCCAATTGTATGTATTGTAGAGGCGGTTTATGGAATTCTTGACCGAATATAACTCTCTGAAAGAGGTTCTGTATATTTTATCTTTACCAGCTTTACTTTATTCCTTTTACATAACTTTTCTTTTCGCTTGTCACGGTCCTTCAATTTAATAAATGCTTTCTCGCCGCCCCAGATAGATATTGGATGATAGTGTTGTTGTCCTTGATACTCAAAAGCCAAGTGTTGATGCGGCACATAAACGTCAAGTTCCAATCTCTCAAGCCATTCAGGGCGATAATGAAAAATTACATCTTCTCCTTTGAAGATTTGTCTGATTATCTGAAAAAGCAATGTTTCGGAAACCCAGGCCTCCCCTACGCGTTTAAACCCAAACTCTGTCCGAACTTCATTTTCAATGAGCCTTGTAAGATTTCGGGTTGCACGTGTGTTATTGCGGCTTAGCTGTTTTTGTTCTTTCAGCAATTCTTCACGTTCACTTGGAGGTTTTAAGGCATACCCCCTCATCTTTACAGTGTGCTCAAACAATGGTTCGCGGTGTTTTTTCAATTCTGCTATCAATTTTTGGTATTCGGGAGGACAAACGTCTGGAAGAAAATTGTATGTCGTGCGTTTTATTCCGAAGCGAAAAAAAGTTTGGTTAATGTACCATCCGAAATTTTGAACGAAATCACCGCCGTACATGGGATGGCAATAAATCAATGTCGGTGGCTGTAAATTGCAACGGTGACACAAACCCTCTTTGAAATTAAATAGTGAGATTGGATCTTTTGGATTTTTCATGGAAAGCTCAGCTAATTTGGTAGGAAAGTCATAGCTGTCAAGGGGTGCCATTCGCAACGGATAAGCATTTAAGGTTTTTTTCACGGAACGCAGGCGAACGTAATGGTCAATCGGCGACTTGGAACACGAGCAAAGAAATATATTTCCGTCATGTGAATTTGAAAAAGCAAAAAAAGTGCCGTAATGGTTCGGATAGTGAACCATTGGGAGTGGGAGCGATTCTTGGTAAATTCCGCCTAGTGAAACTGCTCGTTTCAGTTTTCGCATGTTAGATATGGCTTTCCACCATTCAATTTATCCAGCCAGCCCTGGGGGGCTTCAGGATTGAATTTAGCCAAGATTTCCCCCTTAGTTGATGAGCGAGAAAGGGTCTTGTTCACCGGAAATCGGGTTTAGTTTACTTAAATGGGGAAAAATTTCACCGGAAACACCGTATCCTTCACCGGAAATTCTGGCTGTTTACCAGGCAGTGCGTAGTTCTTCACCGGAAAACCGGTCTTGTTCACTAGAAATACCTTACTTTCACCGGGTAAGGGGTGCTGTGGTTCACTGGAAAACGCATGCGTTCAACGGAAATAGGGCGGCCGTTCAATGGAAATTCCATGGGTGTTCAACGGAAAATGGAACTCGTTCAATGGAAACTTCGGCCTGTTCAACGGAAATTTTGGCTTGTTCAATGGAAATGGTGTAGGCGTTCAATGGGAAATCGCCCGTGTTCAATGGAAATACCGTAACCTTCAATGGAAAATCGGGCCTGTTGACTGGAAACGGGGATATGCCATTCGCCTATATCCACTCAAGCGGAGAAGGGGAAAATCCACTTAAATCCCACCCCAAAGAACCTCTTTCCCATGTGGCCCGGAAGCCCCTTCTTTAATACAATCATCCCGCTAAACCATGAAACCACCCAAATCCACCCCCCCACGCCGGTACTTGATCCTTTCCGCCAAGGGCTGGGGCACAGGTAGTGCCCTAAGGGCCTACTACATCGCCGAAGCCTTGAGGCAAAAGGGCCATACCGTCCACTTTCCCCCGCCGCTCCCCACCCTGCCCGGCTGGATCGACATGGCCCTTTCGAGCCTTTATTACCTCCTCTATTCCCTTTTCGTCAAAACCGACCTGGCTTTCTGTGTCAAACCCTACCCCATGGCGGTGCCCGCCCTTTGGGTTCAACGCCTCAAGGGTGCAAAGGTAATCTTCGACGTGGATGACCTGGATTACGCTTATAGCCGCGGCGTCTTTTTAACCTTCCACTGGTGGCTTCAAAGGCCCTGGCCCGATTGGGCCGATGGGGTGACCTACCACAACCCCAAGCTAAAAGACGCGATCATGAGCGACTTCAAGGTTTCCTCTTCCAAAATCCGCCAGGTCCCCCAGGGCGTGGATGAATCCATCTTCAACACGCTTCCCATAAAGGAAGCCGACATACCGCCCGGCGTGGCGGATTGGGTAGCAAAACAAAAGGGACCCCTGCTTTGCTTCACGGCTCACCTAAACGTGGCTTGCGATTTGGGCCCGGCGCTCGAAGCTTTCAAACTTATATTGGAATCTTCACCCAAAGCCAGCCTCTTGATCGCAGGCGGTGGGCCGGATGAAAACAAATTCCGTGACCAGGCCCATAGCCTGGGCATAGCGGGTTCCCTTTATTTCACCGGGCTCATCACGCCCCAACAGGTTGCGGCCTGTTTGAAACTTTCGGACGAAGTGCTGGTTTACTACGCCGACACCCCCGCCAACCGGCACCGTTCTTCCATGAAGCTTCGGGAAGCCCTGGCCTGTGGTGCTAAGGTGGTGGCCACCCGGGTCGGCGAGGCTGCGGCCTTTAAAAAGGCGCTCTTTTTATCCCCGGCGGAACCCAAAGGCTTCGCTAAGGCCCTTTTGGGGGCCCTGAAGGCCAAAAAAACTTCCCGGCCAGGGGCTATACTGGTAAAAAAGTGGGGTTGGAAAACCTGTGTGGAACCCCTTGAAAAGGAATGGAATTCCCTCTAATGCGACGCCTCAGTTCCTTCGCCTTCCTCTTAGGCCTGCTTCTTTTCGCCCTTCTCCTCAAAATGGTGGACCTGCCCGCCACCCTTCGCATTTTGGAATCGGCCAGCCCCTTTTGGGTGGGCATGTCTTTTCTTTTTATATTGCCCGAGATCATCTTCAAGGCCTTCCGCATTTCAGGGTTAGCCCGTGTTTTTCATTCGCACCTGACGGTGAAGGATTCGGTGCGCATCTACCTGGCGGGCCAACCCCTGGCATCCGTCACCCCCGCCAAGCTGGGAGACATTGTGAGGGTGCTGGGTATCAGCCGCTGGGGAAATTTGAGGTCCTATTCGGCCTTTGCCGTGCACGCGGCGGATAAGGTTTATGACCTGCTGGCCCTGGGGCTTCTGGCGGCCATTGGGTTGATTTCGCTGATCCTTCAAAACCAGCACCAGGCCCCCGCCGAGGCGGCCCTTTTAGGCATCGGCATCGGCATCCTTTTAATGGCGCTTGTCTTAAACCCCCAATGGATGAGGCTGGTTCTAAAACCCCTATTGCTGATTTTGGCCCCGAAAAAGCTGGCCGAGCAGTTTTCCGCCCACGGCAAAGAATTTTATAAAGACCTGCACAGTCTCTTCATGCCCGCGAAACTGATCCTGCCCTCCAGCCTGTCATTGCTGGCTTGGGGCACCGTGCTGGTCCGGGCTTATTTTTGCGCCCTGGCCTTGGGGATTAACCTTTCCTTCTCCTCCATCGCCCTGCTGTTGCCCGTGGTGATCGTGATAGAATTCATCCCCGTCACCATTTTAGGCTTCGGAACCCGGGAGGCCGCCTTGTTCGTCTTTTTCACCTCGACCCAGGTGGATCGGTCGGGCCTTCTTTCTTTCTCGCTCATGATGGTTTTGGCCGGCCCCCTCTTTACATCGCTGGCGGGCATTCCCTTCGCCATGAAACTTTCCGCCCAGGTGAAGGACAAGCCATGAAACTGCCCCCCTATAGCGTGGTGATCGCGGTAGACCGCACAGATAAAGAACTTCCGGTGTTGAAGGGCCTCAAGTCCCTGCCCAAGGCCGAACAGCCCAAGGAAATTTTCGCGAGCGTTGGCAAAAACCCCTCCCTTCAGCGCAACCTGGGGGTAGGCCAATGCCGCACCCCTTTCGTATACTTTTTAGATGACGACAGCGTGGTGGCCCCCGGCACCCCCACCCACCTTCTTTCGCATTTTGAGGACCCTCGTACCGCAGTCGTTGGCGGGCCCAACCTGGTTCCTGCCGAGGCCTCTTCCTTTGAGCGCACGGTCAACTCAGTTCTCGCTTCCTGGATGGGCAGTTTTAAGGTACGGTTCCGCTATGCCGCCATAGGGTCTGTGAAAGAAGCTACCGAAAGCGACTTGATCCTCTGCAACATGATGGTTCGGCGCGGAATATTTATGGAACAAAAGGGCTTTCGCACCGACCTTTACCCCAACGAAGAAAATGAATTCTTAAACCGGCTCATGCACCACTCCAGCCGTTTGGTTTACGACCCCCGTGGCGCGGTGTACCGTTCCCGCCGTAAGAGCTTGAATGCCTACTGCTTCCAGGCCTTTCGCTATGGCCGGGGAAGAGCGAGGCAGATTAAGGTTTATCCTTGTCTTTCGGATTTGATCCACCTGGCTCCCCTATTTTTCGTGTTCTACGTTTTTACCCTGCCCTTCCCTTTTCTTTCCCAAACCGAAAACTTGCCCTTAGTCTCATGGCTTAATCCTTGGTTTTGGTGGTCGCCCTTTTTGCTATTCGCTGCCCTTTCATTAGGCACAGGTATATCCGCCGCTTCCTGGCACCGAAGGGTTTTGGACGCTATCAAGGTTCCTATCCTCATCTTTTTAAGGCACTTCTTTTACGGATGGGGCCTGATAGCGGGGTTTCTAACTTCTTCGCCTAAACCTACGCAAGATGTGGCCCTTTTCCAGGTTCGGCGGGCCAAGGATTCTTATAAGATAGTCCCCGTTAAAAAGGCTTCCGCCAAGCGCTAAGCACCCTTCTTTCCTTAAGGAACCCTATGGAAGAACAAACTCGCCGAAAATCCTGGTCTTCGCCCCTGCTTTACGCTTTGGCGGGGTTGACCGCCTATTTCCATTGCCTGATCCTGAACCAGGCTTATTTCGCAAATGATCTTTTAAACCAATACAGTCATTTCCGGGCCGTTGTGCGGGACCAAATTTTTTCCGGCCACTTTCCCCTCTGGAACCCTTATTTTTACGGGGGCCAGCCCTTTTTCGCCGATCCCAACGTGATGATGTGCTACCCCCTGAATTACCTGACCCTGCTCTTTCCCATCCCCTATGGTCTGGGCGTCTTTTACTTTCTCCATTTCTTTCTCGCCGCCTGTGGGATGCACTTTTGGCTGAAGGGCCTGAGGCTGTCCGAAAACGCCTGTCGCCTAGGTGCGTTGCTTTTCTCCCTTTCAGGTTTCTTTTGGTGGGAATTGATCCATCCCCCCATCCTGGCGGCCTTCGCTTGGCTTCCCTGGTGGTTGGGTGCTTTGGAGAGGCTGAGCCATGACTGGGCCCCCAAGAAGGCCTTCGGAGCCGGGCTGGCCTTCGCCATGATTTTCGTGAGCGGCAACTTCCAAATGACCAGCTATTTCCTTTACTTAGGATTGGCTTATTTTCTGCTTCGTCTCTTTTTCCCAGCCGATCGGGAGTCCGTTGCCGGGAACTCTTCAGGGTTCCAATCTATTCCATGGAAAAAAGTACCCTTGGTCCTTCTGTTCGGAATATGGGGAGGGTTGATCCTCTTGACCCACATGATTCCCGCCTATGAATTTTCAAAATACACCAACCGCGAAAGCGCCAACCAGACCTACGACAGCTTCAACGCCCAATTTTCGATGAAACCCGAAACCTCCTATACCCTGCTCTTTCCCGGCCTGGGTTTGAAACAGGGCCAAACCCCTGAGCAGGCCATTCAATATTTCGACCCCACCAATATTGATAACGACTATTACGGCATGTTTGGCTACCTGGGCATCTGGGCGCCCTTTTTGATCTTTATGGCCTTCCGCCGGAAGGATAAAAAATTTCTTTTAGGGGTACTGGGGCTGGCGGTTCTTTGCCTGATGGCAGCCTGGGGAAAAAACTTTTTCCTGCACCGGCTTCTTTGCAACCTCTTACCCGGCATCAACTTAAGCCGGGCTCCCTTCCGGGCGATCGGCGGGACGGTGGCCTGTTTCGCGGCCCTTTCGGCCTTCGGATTCCAGGCGCTTGAAAAAGCTTTAAACGCTGGTGAAAAGATTCAAACCCAGCTCACGGCGGGACTCGCAGGAGCGGGACTTTTATTTTTGGTGGGATGCCTGAACCCCTCCTTCGATTGGCGGGAACTGTTGGCTTTGGGCCTCGGTGCCCTGGGGCTTTTTCTTTGGGGCATGACGGCCGCCTGGAAAAAACTGGGCCGGTGGTTTTTTGTAACGGCTTTGATTTTGCCCCTTTACCTTTCAGGCTGGGGCGATTTTGCCTGGGGCCCAGCTTCCAACTACGACCTGACAGCCAACTTCCCCGCCTTTACCGACCTTGAGGTTAATCAGACGAAAGGGCGCTATTTCTTCGACGGTCAGAGCCTTCCCTACCCGGTGCGTGTGGGTTCTCAAACCTACCGGTGGATCTTTCCCCAGGACGCGCCGATGGAATTGGGCATTCGGGACAGCGGGGGCTATAACCCCATTTACCTCCTGGAGCCCTACGCCCTGCGCTCCCTTCCTTTGCCCCTCTATCTCAACCTGATGGCGGTGAATGGCTTATTGCTGGGCAAGGACGCCGGGGAGATGAAGGGTTTCAACCGGCAGATGCTGGGCAATGTGCTTTATTACGGCTCGGAGAAGCCTCCCGCTTACCTGACCGCCGTGACCCGCTTCCAAAGCGCCCTGGACCCCAAGGCGAACCTGGATTTGATGAAAGACCCCTCTTTCGACCCATCCCAAACCGTAGTGCTTTCCTCCGACTTGCCGGAGGCGGTGAAGAGCCAGCTTTCGGGAAAACCCTCTACCTTGAAATATGACTGGGCCAAGGACGAAATGAACTCCCAGGCGTTTCATGTGACGCTGGACCAGAACAGCCTAGTGACCTTTTCAGAAGTACTGTTCTCCGGCTGGAAAGCCTGGGTGGACGGCAGCCCGGTTGAGATTTACAAAGGCAACCACGCCTTTCGGACTCTTTTTATCCCCGCAGGAAACCATTCGGTCGAATTTCGCTATGAACCCTCCTGGGCCCAGCCCCTGCTAGGGTTGGCCATCGCTTGGTATCTTTCGCTGGTGATCTACGCTGGCTGGCTATGGTTGAGGAGGAAAAGCCCTTCCGCCTCCTCCCACCCCGCTTGAAAGACCGAACCTGAAAAGGGTCAGCCAAACCCCGGATTTCCTGCCCTGGGTCTATGGAGTCCTGGCCCTGGCCGCCTTTTCCCGCTGCCTTTTCCTGGGCCAGGCCTATTTTGATAACGACCTCTTGGCCCAATTCGGCCCCTGGCGGGCCTTTTTAAGGGACCAGCTCCTCCAGGGCCACTTTCCCCTCTGGAACCCCTATCTCTTAGGGGGCTGCCCCTTCCTCGCCGACCTGCAAAACATGGTTTTTTACCCACTTAATTGGCTCACCATTCCCTTTTCGGTTCCCACGGGATTAAGTCTCTTTTTCTGCCTGCATTTATTTTTGGCGTTGCTCGGCATGGACCTTTTATTGAAAAGTTTCGGCCTGGATTCCCAATCCCGCCTGGCGGGAGCGTTGGTTTACAGCTTCTCGAATTTTTTCTGGCTGGAAATCATCCACCCCCCCGTGCTGGCGGCATTTACGCTATTGCCCTGGTTGTTCGGGTGCCTTCGGCACTGGGCCGAAACCCTCTCCGTGAAATGGGGATTCTTGAGCGGGTTTTGTTTCGCGCTTCTTTTTTTATGCGGAAGCATTCAAATGTCGATCGGCGCTTTTTACGGGGGATTGATATTCTTCGGCTATGAGCTTTGGGTAAGGCAAAAAAATGAAAAGCCCCTTTCACTGGCGCCTCTTCTTTTCCCCTTCTTGGCGGCGGTTTGGGGAGCCCTGCCCCTCTTCGCCCAGCTGATTCCTTCCCTAGAATTTTCCAAACTCACGGACCGGGGAGAGGGAATACCCTGGGCTCAATTGAAACATTCCCTTTCCCTTGACCCTTCGGTTTTATATCAATTGTTCCTTCCCCGCCTTCAACTGCCTGAACACACCACCCTGGGCGAGGCTGTTCAAATCAGGGATGGGGCTGAAAAATGGGCCACGAACTTCCAAGGCCTTTGGGCCTTTATGGGAATTTGGACGCCGCTTTTAGCCTTAGCCGCAGTGAAGAAAAAAACGCGTGAGCTTTCGGCTTTTTGGTTTTGGTTCGCCTTAGGGGGTTTGATTTTATCCCTGGGCCAATTCACGCCCCTCTATCACGCGTTGTTTTCCGCCCTGCCCGGTCTCTCCTTGATTCGGGTGGCCTACCGCTATGTTTTCCTGTGGGTGCTGGCCCTAGGAGTCTTGACCGCTTTCGGCTGGAAAGACATCTTTTCCGAAACGGAGGATCGGCTTGGGAAATATCTACCGTGGATTTATGGTTTGCTTTTATTTCTCGCCGCTTTTCTGCGTCCCGCTTTTAATTGGCGGGAAATTCTGGCCTTGGGGTTTGGATTTTTAGCCTTGGCCTGGAAGGTTCGAAAACCCTCTGACCTCCAGGCAAAAAAATGGCTGGCGCTTTATGCCCTCGGAATCCCGTTGTTCCTCAACGTTTGGGGCAACTTTGAGCCAGGGCCCTCATCGAATTTCGATTTCGAGAAAAATTCATCCACCTTGGTGGCCTGGGGCCGGTCCCTTTCCCCCGGCCGTGTCTTTTTCGACAATACCCGCATGTATTACCCCATCCAAGTGGGGGGAACAAAATACATCCTCAATTACCCGCAAAACGCCGCGGCGCCCTTAGGGATCAAGGATATCGGGGGCTATAACCCCCTGGTCTTACAGGCCAAAACAGACCTGGGCACCCTGCCTTTACCCCTTGTCACGAAACTTGGAGCGATCGCCGGGTTTGTCACCGGCTCGGATCAGGGAAAACATCCAGGGTTTGTGTTGAATAGGACACTTCCCTATTATTTTTATACCTCGACCCAGCCTCCCCATTTTGTGTTCGCTCCACGGCAAGTAGTTTCGGCGGCGGATTCCCAATCCTCCCTCGCCCTCCTTCGGCAGGAGGGGTTTGATCCCGACCAAACGGCCGTCCTTCTGACGGCCGACCCCGTCAACCTCAACTTGGGCGGAAAACCCCCAGCCCTGACCTATAAGGTACTGGCGGATGAACCCGAGGCCCAAGCCTTCGAGGTCACCTTGTCCCGATTCGGCCTGGTGGTTTTTTGCGAGACCCAGTACCCCGGCTGGAAAGCATGGGTGGACGGGAATCCGGCCTCGATTTTGACCGCCGACCATCTCCTCCGGGCGCTGGTTCTGAACTCCGGAACGCACCGGGTCGATTTCCGATTCGAGCCCTATTGGTGGCCGGGAATCGCTTGGGGACTGGCGGGCTGGGTTTTCCTTACCCTCCTGGGGGCTTTTCTGTTTCGGCCCATGCCTCGAAAGGTTTAACTCGTAGTTTTCTTTCATTACAATGACTTTATTCCATCCACAGAGGAACCCATCCATGCTCACTCAAAACCAATTTGTCCGTTCCCACGGCCTAGGCAACGACTACATCGTGATGGACCCGGCCAAGCTTTCCTTTAAGCTGACCCCCGAAAACATCATCCGCGTCTGCAACCGTAACACGGGCGTGGGCTCGGACGGCATCCTGGCCCTGGAACCATCCAGCAGTTCCCTTTTCAAACTAAGAATCTATAACCCAGACGGGAGTGAGGCCGAGAAGAGCGGCAACGGCTTGCGCATCTTCTGTAAATTTCTTTTCGAGCACGGCTATACCGAAAAAAGCCTTTTCCAGATCGAAACCGCTGGCGGGAAGGTTCAGGCCCAGCTTCACCTGGTGGTGGGCAAGGCCGTAGCGGTGACGGTTGAAATGGGCAAGGCCACTTTTGATTCGAAGGTTATTCCCGTGAAAGGTTTTGAGGGCGATGTGGTGGAAAAGCCATTACAGGTCGGGGGCCAGGAATTAAAGGTCACCTGCGTTTCGGTCGGCAACCCCCACTGCGTGGTCTTTTTTGACAAGCTGGAGGAAGCCGAAAAAGAAATTCACCGCCTCGGTACCCTTTTAGAACATCATCCGGCGTTCCCTAACCGAAGCAACGTGCAGTTTGTGAAGGTGGACAACGAAAAGGAAATCTCCATCCGCATCTGGGAAAGGGGCGCGGGCTATACCCTGGCTTCCGGCTCCTCCTCCTGCGCGGCGGTTTCCGCCTGCGTCAAGACGGGCCGTACGGGCCGGGACCTGACGGTGCATATGCCCGGCGGGGACCTTTCGATCAAAGTAAGTGAACAATTTGATCTAACCATGCGGGGGCCTGTTGAGGAAATTTGTTATGGATTCATCAGCGGCGAATTACTCAAAAGCCTTGAATCCTAACCCCACGCCCCGTTCCCCCATCCCAAGCACCTTTTTAAAATCCGATGGTTATTCCCTGCTCATTTTGCTTTTTTCATTCTTTTTATTCTTCGGGAATTGGTTCCTTCATCCATCGCAGGTTTTTCTTTCGCTCGATACGAACGACATTTACTACCCTTTTTATCACTGGGTCCACGAATGTTTTCAGGATGGGCGTCTCCCCCTCATTTCAGATTTTTCATATCACGGGGCTCCGATGCCCGCAGTCGTGATTGTGGGGTTCCTATCGCCCGTACTAGCCCTTTGCCAGGGTTTCAAAAACTACGATCTGACCTTCAACGTGATTTTCCTGGTTCCCTGGATGATCTTCCTGTTGGGGTCTTATGCCCTTGGACGAATCCTTCGGTTCTCGACCACCGCTTCCCTTCTCCTGGCTTTTCTTTGGACTTATAACGGGCAACGAATGGCCCACCTGGACCATCTCAACATCACTTGGGCCTGCGCCTTTTTCCCGTGGGTGTTCGCCTTTTTGGCCCTGTTCCGGCAAAAAAAAGGCCGTGCCATCTGCCTCTGGACGGCGGGCTTGCTGTGGGGCCTGGGACTTTTATCGGGCCACCCCCAAATTATTTTTGAGCAGGGCCTCTTTTTTGTTTTTTGGGCCCTGTGGGCCCCCGACCAAACCGAAGGCCGCCCCCGCTGGCTTGATGTAGTCCTCCTGACAGTTCTGGCCCTTTGGGTGGCAGCACCCTGGATTCTCAACAGCGCCGAATGCCTGGCGTTCGACGGGCTTCATTTTCAATGGAATGAGGTCAATCGTTTCTACCATTCATGGACCCCCTTGAATTTCATCACACTGGTCTTTCCCTGGTTTTTTGGAAAATATCAATTTGACCGGCAAGGCTTCGATTATTGGTGGCAATATCAATTTACAGAGATGCAGGTGGCTTTTTCCGTCGTCGGTCTTTTTTTCATTCTTCTTTTTTTCATGAAAAAAAACCCTTGGCGGAAATTTGTCGCCATTACGGCTATTTTCAGTGTGCTGCTTGCGATGGGGCGTTTCACGCCTTTTTATTCCATGATTCAGGCCTTGCCGGGCTTTTCGTGGTTCCGGGACCCGGCACGTTACTGGTTCCTGGCATCCTGGGCCCTAGGACTGGGAGCGGCTCAAGCCTGGGATCGTTGGTGGACCGATTTGTCCGACTTGGAATCGAGGGGTCGAAAACTCGCTGCCGGGATTGGGTTACTGGCCCTTGGATTTATCGGCTTCGGGTGGATGCTTCTGACCCAGGGTAGGGCCCTTCTCACGCTGGCCGGATCCTGGATGATTCAGCGGTACCTTTTGGAAAGTTCCCCCCCGCATTCCCTTAGCGGCTACCTTGATCGGATTCCCGAAAAGCTCAATCATGTCGCGGCCAACTTGAATCCCATCGAACCCCGGGTTTATCTCCCCCTACTATTTCTGGTGTTGTTGAATTGGGTGATTTGGAATCGCCGGGGTATTTCACCGGCATGGGGCCGTGGGATTTTGCTCGCGTTGGTGCTCCTGGATTTAGCAGTATTCCGCACACCTCTAGGACGGGTTTTTTACAACCCGGGGGACTTGCCCGCGCCACAAATCCCCGCCGTTCAAAGCAGGTTGTTGTGTTTTCTATCCGGATCGGTTTCGCCCCTTCCCTATCAATATGCCCTTATGGCCTACGCGAACGTGAATTACCTGGAGCATATTCCCACTCTTCCGATGGAGGCGAACCCCCAGATGAACCGATATGCGGATACAGCTGAAAAATTGGGGTGGTTCTCCTGGGTTTATAAGGATCGGGACCCCCGGGGGTTCACCCATCACGTGGGAATGATGCGCGCGTTTGGATTGGATTTGTTCGTTTCCGACCTGCCCATGACACTCCCCTCGGTATTTAAACCCGTTCAAACCCGTTTTCCCTACTCCTGGAAGCTAAGCCCGGTCCTTCCGAAGGCCAGCCTAGTTCAAACCTACCGGGTTGTCCCCTATCCCCAATGCCTGGACGTGATGGAATATCCCGGGTTTGATCCCCTGCACGAGGTAACTCTGGACGCTTTTCCCGGCTTTCAACTGGCCGACAAAAAATCAAACCTTTCACCTCCCCAGATTCTCCATTGGGCCGAAACCCGCCTCTCGCTTTTCAACTCCTCGCCCGATTCCGCCCTCTTGGTGCTTCAAAAAACTTTTTTACCGGGCTGGAAAGCCTGGATCGACGGGAACCCGGTCCGACCCTTACGCTGTGACGCGGTGTTGACCGCCCTTTGGTTGCCTGCCGGACCCCATCATATTGAGCTTCAATATGATCCAACGGGTCTCAAACTTGGTTTTTTCTTTTTTTTAGTCTTCATGGGGATATTTTCTTTTTTGGCGATTCGTTCCGTTCTTGCTTGAGACGTTTTTTCCAAGGGCCTAAAATGCCTTTCCTCATCCCATATTCGAAGGGAGCATTCTGTGAAAAAGATCAGCCTCAAACACCGTTCCGGCATCATGACCGAGGGGGACAAAAGGGCGCCCAACCGCGCCATGCTGCGCGCCGTTGGCTTTAGCGACGCCGACTTCAAGAAACCCATTGTGGGCGTTTCCTCCTCCTGGAGCGAAGTGACCCCCTGCAATATCCATTTGAACGAATTGGCCGAAAGGGCCAAGCGGGGCGTGACCTCCGCAGGCGGAGTGGGCCAAATGTTCGGCACCATCACGGTGGCCGATGGCATCGCCATGGGACACGAGGGCATGAAATTTTCTCTCGTTTCCCGCGAAGTGATCGCCGATTCCATCGAGGTGGTGGCTTCCGCCGAGCGCATGGACGCTTTGGTCACTATCGGCGGATGCGACAAGAATATGCCGGGGTGCCTGATGGCCATTGGGCGCCTGAACATCCCCGCGGTTTTCGTGTACGGTGGAACCATTTTGCCTGGCCGTTGCGACGGCAAGGATATCGACATCGTCTCGGTATTTGAGGCGGTCGGCAAACATTCCACCGGCCAAATCAACCGGGCCAAACTGACTGAAATCGAAAAAAATGCCTGCCCGGGACCCGGCTCCTGCGGCGGCATGTACACCGCCAACACCATGGCCTCCGCCATTGAGGCCATGGGGATGGCCTTGCCCCACGATTCCTGCCAGCCCGCAGTGGGCGAACCCAAGCGCTTGATTTGCGAAAGGGCCGGCCAAGCGGCCGTGGAGTTGCTGAAGCAGGGCATCCGCCCCAGCGACATCATGACAAAGAAGGCCTTTGAGAACGCAATCACGGTGGTCATGGCTCTTGGTGGATCCACCAACGCCGTGTTGCACCTGATCGCCATCGCCAAGAGTATTGGGGTGAAATTGACCATTGACGATTTCGGCCGCATCAGCGGCAAGGTTCCCCACCTGGCAGACCTGAAGCCCAGCGGAAAATACGTGGCGGCAGACCTGGACCGCATCGGCGGCATCCCGGCGGTCATGAAACTGCTGATGGAAGCCAAGATGCTACACGGCGACTGCCTGACGGTGACCGGAAAGACGGTGAAAGAAAACTTAAAGCTGGCCCAGCCCCTTTCCAAGAACCAGCCCATCATCCACAGCCTGAAGGAACCGCTTTATCCCACAGGCCCCATGGTGATTTTGCGGGGCAACCTGGCGCCCGAGGGCGGCGTGGCCAAGATATCCGGCCTTAAAGTCATCACCCACACAGGCCCGGCCAAGGTTTACGACGGTGAAGAAGCCGCCTTCGCGGCCATTGAGAAGCGCCAGATCAAGGCGGGGGATGTGGTGGTCATCCGCTACGAGGGCCCCAAAGGAGGTCCCGGTATGAGGGAAATGCTGGCTATTACCTCGGCCTTGGTGGGCCAGGGGTTGGGCGAAAAGGTGGGGCTAATTACCGACGGTCGGTTCTCCGGCGGCACCCATGGGTTGGTGGTGGGGCATATCGCCCCCGAAGCCCAGGTAGGCGGCCCCATCGGATTGATCAAAACAGGGGATAAAATCACCATTGACGCCGAGAAGAAAAAGCTGGAACTGCATATCAGCGCGGCGGAAATGAAAAAGCGACGTAAAACCTGGAAACCCAAGGTGAATCCCTACCCCAAGGGAGTCTTGGCGAAGTACGCCTATTTAGTTTCTTCGGCGAGCCAGGGAGCGGTAACAGACGAATTTTAAAGGGTTAAAAAGTGCAAATAAAAAGCCGCTTAAGGCAACCCTTAGGCGGCTTTTTTTATTGGCTTTCGGGCAAAAAAAACGGGTGGACCCCGAAGGATCCACCCGATCATGAAAGTTTCAAGACAAAGTCCTGAAACCTTAAACCGGCTTGAGGCTAAACTTACTTGGCGACCGGAGTAGTGGCAGCAGCCGGAGCAGCAGCGGCAGGAGCAGCCATGGCCTTCTTGCCCTTTTTGTGCTTCTTCTTCATGGCCTTGGCAGGCATAGCAGCCGGAGCAGAAGCAACGGGAGTAGCGGAAGTGGTGGCGGCATCATCAGCCAACACAACGCCAGTGGCACCCATGAACAACACAGCCATCAAAACGGCAAATAAACGCTTCATTAAAACCCTCCTTGAATTAAACAGCGGATTCACCGCTGTTTTGCGACTCACCTCACGGCCTGCCAACCCATAGAATTGACCGGCCGATTAAAGGCGGTATTTTAGGGGCGGAATTTCATTTGTTCAATGATTTTGGTGGTATTTAGGCCTATACGAGGGACTGCCAAGCCAGGCGCGCGGCACCCACAACCCCCATATTGTCGCCTAATTTAGCCATTCGAAACTTGAGGCCCTTTAAATGTGAGGCAAAACAGCGTGTTTTGAGCTCTTTCATCATGGGTTTGAGCAACAGATCGCCCGCTCCCGCCACCCCTCCGCTAAAAATGATCATGTTGGGATTGATCAAATGGATGGCTGTCGTCAGGCCTACCCCCAGCATTTTTCCAGCGAAATCATAAACCTTACGTGTCTTGGCATCTCCCTTTTCGGCCATTTTTTGGAAGGTATAGGCCTCAAGGGGGGCTCCGGCTGGCCTATGAACTCCCATTTCTTTCGCCAACCTTACTATCCCAGTGGCGGAAACATATTGTTCCAGGATACCGCTGTTGCCATAGGGCGCTTTGGGGCCGTTGGGGTCCACCACGATATGCCCGATATGGTTGCTGACGCCCCAGGCGCCCTCAAATATCTTGCCGTCCAAAATCAATCCGCCACCCACGCCCGTTCCCAGGGTCAGGCAGAGCACCACCCCTTCCCCCTTCCCAGCGCCGATCCAGGATTCACCCAAAGCGGCCAAATTGGCGTCATTTTCGAGAAACACTTTCTTCTTCAATTTCTGATGGAGAAGTGCTGTCAAAGGCACATTTTTCCAGTTTAAATTGGGGGTATAGATAATGATGCCCCTCTTGGGATCCAGAGGCCCCGGGGAACCGATGCCCACACCCATATGAGAGGACCAGGGCAACCTGCTGGAATGGCTTGCCGCACGCGCGCTTTGCGCGATGCGCTCGATGACCCCCAAAGGCCCTAGGGAAGACTGGGTGGGGCGCTTGTCCTTGCCCAAGACCTTACCCTTCGCGTCCACGACCGCTGAAACAATATTGGTACCGCCTAGATCAATGCCGATAACCGTCTTCAAGAAATAGCCTCCAAGAAAAATTAACCCGTCACTGCGGGGGGGTATTATCTAAAAAAAGGCAGGAAAGGGAAAAGAAATTTGATGCGATTAAATATCCGATAAACAACGGTAATCTAATGTGGGAAACAAGGGGTAAAGCCTTTCCATTTCAGCCAATTCCTTTGTTTTGAGCCTTCCTTTTTCAGCCTTTATTAAGATGGAGTGAAACCGTTCCAAGTGGGTTTGGACCCTTCCCTTCGCATATTCCCCATGGTGCCCGGTTTTCATCATAAAAGCCCAGTCGCTAGCTTGGGCCAACAACAGTTCCCGGAGGGCCTGGTTGAAGGCCCGTCGCAGGGATCGGCCCGCCTGGGGATGGTCTTGGATGGACTGGGTCAACCGGTCGCAGGCCTTCACCAGCAGGGGATAAACCCAGTCGTTGGCGCTATTGAGCCAGAATTCCGAATAGCCCCCATAACCCCAGGAGGAAGGCCTGGGCTGGACCGTTTGGAGGGGATAGGGCTGGGACAGAATTTGGGAAGGGGTGGCGAAAGCCAGGGGCATTCCCTGAAGATGGGCTTCCTCGAAGAGGCAGGAAATAAAATCAGGCCCCTCGAACCACCAATGGCCGAAAAGCTCCGCATCGTACATGCAGGCCATCACCGGCGGGCGTTTCATGTAACGCCCGATATCCATCGACTGCTGCATACGCTTGAAAAGAAAATCCCTCGCGTGGACGCGGGCCCTTTCCAGACCTTGGAGGGGGTCGTAAGGCTCCTTTTCCCCGCCTTCCCCAGTGACACGGTAATACTTGAGCCCGGTAAACCGGCGAAGGCCTTCGGGTTTCATCTGGGGGCTTAATTGATCCAGGGGCAGGTCGAACCCGATGTCCCGGTAAAAATCGCGGTAGAGGGGATCGCCCGGGTAGCCTTCCTTGGAGCTCCAAACCTCTTTCGAGCTCTCGGTGTCCCGGGCCAGCACCGCCACGCCCGAGGAGGTGACAACAGGGGCGAAACTGCCGTAGGCGGAAACCGGGGAGGATTGAACCAGGGCATGGGTATCGGTGAAAAAATATTTCACCCCGCAATCGGCCAGGATGCGTTCCAATCCAAGCTGGTACCCGCATTCGGGAAGCCAAAAGCCCCGGCTCTTTATCCCTAATCGCCTTTCATGCTCCTCCATGGCGGTTTGAACCTGAGCCCGAACCGCGGAAGGCCTGACCCCCAGAAGGGGCAGATAGCCATGGGTCGCGGCGCAGGTGATGAGTTCCAGGTTTCCCTTTTGGGCCAAGGCTTTAAAACCCTTAGCGGCGTCCTTTTGATATTTTTTTTCCCAACGGTCCAACCCTTCCCGAATCCGGGACCGGTACATTCTCGCCAGATTAAGAAAAGGGGGTTGGTTTTTGAGGCGGAGAATTTCCCGATCCGTCAGGGCTAATAGATCAAGGGCATATTTTTTGAATCTTTTTTGGAGGAGAGTATCTTCCCACATGGCCAGGAGGGTGGGGGAAAGGATGACCGCCATCCGGAAGGGAATTTTTCTTTCCGATAGGGATTCCAGTTTTCCCAAGAGCGGAAGGTAGGTTTCCAACATGGCTTCATACAGCCAAATTTCCTCCAGAAAGTTTTCGTGTTCGGGATGGCGGACATAGGGCAGGTGGGCGTGCAACACGAGGGAAATAAATCCCAGGGGCTTCTTGTCTTGTGTCTTTATGGAATGCGGGATTCGGGTGGGAGGCCCGGGAGGCAAAAATTAAAACCGGGAGGCGGCGTGCCGGTCCTGGGGGCCGAGCCTCCGGCGGTGAAGGGCCCCTTGGCCCGCCAAGTCGGCGGAAAATAGTTTTTTTCCGGGTTCGAAGGATTGCTCGATAATTTCGTCGCTGAAATATTCCTTCATTTCTTCCGGCATCGACCAATCGGACCCTTTGGATTCGGCACCCGCAAACGCCTGTTCCGGCTGGGGACCGGTATGGATCGTCTGGGTCCGGGCTAAAGCCACAAATTTACCAGAAACAGCCTTATGGCCGATCTCGAGAATATAGCTTCCGCCCGGGGTCTCCAGGTTGACGTATCGGTTCATTTCCCCCCGGTTGACGACGATTTCTTCCACCAGTTCGGAAGTTCCGTCCCGCTTGGTTCTCAAAACGCGCAACACTAGGGAGCTTCCCTCGTATTCATCCATCAATTGTCGGCGCACTTCCTCCACCGTGTCGGGAGTGACTTCCCAATAAGTGAAGATGCAATTGGGATCACGCACAAAAGCCACCAGTTGGGTTTGACCCAAGCGGGGCAAACGGGCAGAACGGCCTATTTTTTTATTAGTCGGTGACGATTCTCCGACCAAGGATTTTTTAGAGCTACGGGGGGCTTTCGGGGCCGGGGCCTTTTCTTTTTTCACGGAGGCCTTGGACTTTTTCTCGGCCTTCGGTTTGGATTCGGTTTTCAATTTCACGCGCGGCTTGGAGACCTTGCGGATGAAGGTTTCAGATGTTGCTTCTTTCTTTTTTCGGGGCATAACAACCTCCCAGGCGATTAGGTTCAAAACCGTTTTAACTTTTATCGCACCAATTGGCAAGAAGGGATTTGGAAGCGGTCACAGGCAGGTAAATTCAAAGGAAATCGGTTTCAGAACCTGTCGATAGGCCCTGGAAATCAGCAAAATCAGTCAAAAGAAAAGGCTTCACTGAAAGACGACCACTTTGAGTGTCGTCTTGGAAACGAGTCCGCCCTGGGCGTTCAAGGATTCCACGACCGCCAGGTAAAGCCCGCTCGCAACGCCTGAGGCGTCCCATTGAACGGAATTTTGTCCATCCCCACCCAGTTTGGATTTTTGGACCAGTTCACCGGCGGTGTCATAAACCTTCAACCGCAGGGTCAGGTTCATGGAAGAGTTGCTAACGAAGGTGGTCGTATAGTTGGGCGAGGCCCGATTGAGGATATTGGGCCGGGCGTCGACGATACCCACCCCGTTTTGTGCGTTGGTATCGACCACCATGACCTTCAAAGTCACGTTTGTTTCCCCGCCCTGGCCGCCGATAGTATGAACGTCGATGAAATATTGTCCGCTGGATACATAGGCCCCGTTGTCGGCCGTCCCATCCCAAGCCACCGAGGCTCCCCCGCCCAGGCTGATGGTGACCTTTGAGTTGTTTCCCGTGGACCCATTGGCGCTGGCGGAAAGGACCGAAGATGATATTTGTACACTGCTCAATCCCGCCGGCCCCTTGTCGTCCATATAAGTCAGAAGATGACGCACCGCTTCTCCCGCCTCGTTGTAGATGACCAGGGAAACCTGGTAAATGGACCGGTTGACCGTTACCTGCTGAGTCGTACTTTGATCGACCCCCAGGGGATTGATGTTGTCCACCTTAACGTAATAGTTACCGTTGTCGACCGGGGCACCCGACTGGTTTTGTCCGTTCCAGACCCCAATGATCACACCGTCGTAAACAATGGAAACCGCGTTGTTGGCGCCGTTGAGGCTGTTGATGACATTGCCAGGATTCAAGGTGTAGTTGTCTACAGACTGGGAGAAGTGTTCAACGGGAAGCGCATAGATCAATTCTCCGGCCTCGTTGTAAACGCCGATCTTCACCGTGTAGTTCCCCGTGACCACCACGACCGCGCTGGCGGTGAGCGGTACGGCCTGTCCGGTATAAACCGCCTGGGCGTTATTCACCAGGCTGACGCCACTGGCGGTGAAATTATTCACCCCGGCAGTATAGGTGAGCTGGTAATTCCCAACCGGAAGGGGCGAAGGCAGGTTCCAGGTCAGCTGGGAAACCGAGGCGTTATAGGAAGTAGATGAACCCGAAGGAAACGAGGTAACGGTATTGAAGGTTTCCTGGGGCGGCATCAGGTCGGTCACCACCAGGTTCTGCATACTGTCGCCGGTGACAGCCAGATTGAGGGTGTAGGTGATGGATGATCCAGATGGAGCGGAAGAACTTGAGGCCTGTTTGGATAAGGTCACGTTAGAAGGCGGAGTGGGTGTCGGGGTCGAGGTGGGAGTTGAGGTGGGGGTAGGCGTGAAAGTCGAGGTCCAGGTGGGGGTGGAAGTCGGGGTGTTGCTGGGGGTGTAGGAGTGCGTAGGTGTGAAGGTGGGACTGGGGGTAAAAGTATTGGAGGGGGTCCAGGTCGGGGTCGGCGTGAAAGAGGGAGTGGGTGAATAGGTGGCCGTCGGGGTATTGCTGGCGGTAGGTGTGGGGCTGGGCGTGAAACTATTCGTCGGAGTGGAGGTCCAAGTCGAGGTAAAGCTTTGGGTCGGAGTCATGGTTTGCGTGAAAGTAAACTGCGGAGTAAAGGTGGAAGTGGGGGTGTTGGAAGGTGTGTAGGTATTGGAGGTGGTCGGGGTATTGCTGGGCGTAAAGGTCATCGTCGGGGTATCAAGGGTCGTGATCGTATGGGTCGGAGTCTGCGTCAGGGTTGTCGTGGCGGTGGGGGTGAAAGTGTTCGTCGAGGTAAAGGTCGCAGTGAAGGTTCCGGTTACGGTGGCCGTTACAGAGGGGGTGAATGTCATGGTGGGAGTATTGAGGGTTGTAACGGTATTCGTCGGCGTCTGGGTGGGGCTAAAGGTCGCTGTAAAGGTATAGGTCAGGGTGGGGGTCGAGGTGGGGGTAAAGGTACGTGTCACCGTAGGGGTGACGGTGGGTGTGAAGGTCATGGTGGGGGTATTGAGGGTTGTGATGGTATTGGTCGCCGTCTGGGTGGGGCTAAAGGTGGGTGTGCGGGTGTTCGTAACCGTAAAGGTAAAGGTCGGCGTAACCGTCTGGGTATAGGTGGATGTCACGGTCGGAGTGTTCGTGCGGGTAACCGTTGGAGTGACCGTCGGGGTAAAGGTCATCGTGGGCGTGTTAATGGTGGTGATGGTAAAGGTAGGCGTCAGGGTGGGTGTGTGGGTACGGGTGACCGTCGGAGTCACGGTAGAGGTAAAGGTCATGGTGGGAGTGTTAAGGGTCGTTATGGTAAAGGTGGGTGTATTGGTTCGAGTGAGAGTCGGCGTGGCCGTATTGGTCACCGTGGGGGTTATCGTGGGCGTATTGGTGCGGGTAATAGTAAAAGTTGGAGTTGGAGTAAAAGTGAAGGTGGGTGAAATGGTGTAGGTGTTAGTGGGGGTGACAGTCTTAGTGGGGGTAGGTGTTGGGGTAAAGGTGTAGGTAGGAGTAACCGTAAAGGTAAAGGTGGGGGTTATGGTATTGGTTGGGGTTGGGGTGTTTGTCTTGGTAGGTGTTGGCGAAGGAGTATAGGTGTTGGTGGGGGTAGGCGTCCGGGTCGGGGTGTTGCTGGGAGTCCAGGTGGGAGTATTGGTGGGCGTGTTGGTTTTCGTCCAAGTGGGAGTAAAGGTGGGGGTGGAGTTGGGGGTGGGGGATCGGGTCGGTGTCCACGTAGGGGTGAGCGTAAAAGTGAAGGTAGGGGTCCAAGTGGGCGTAAGACATTTCATGTTCCAGGTAATAGCGTTCGACGGCCCGTAAGCGGGACTGATCATGGTGAACTGGTTGGTTCGCGTCACGCAGTCATAGGGGGCGTTGGTAGTGTTATCCGTTCCCGTAAGGGTCACGGACCAGCAGGCCTGTACCCAACTGGTACCGTTCCAGGAGGCTCCCGGAAAACCGGTTTTATTCACGAAGGTCAAGGGCTCACTGTCTCCCGACCAATCGTAATACCAACCATTGGCATCGGGGGATCCGAACCCTTTGTTGACCCCTGATGGCCGGAATTCCTCGCTTCCCCAGAATGGGGTTCCGGTCGTGGAGCCGGTATCCAAAATCGTCACCGGTCCTTGATATCCGCCCCCGGTATTACAAACCTCGTAAACCACCGTGACTATTTGGTTCCCGATAGGATAGGGATTCGCGGTGACACTGACGGCATCCTGTAGGGTGCCGCCCACCAAAAAATGTTTTTGAAGAGTGATGTTGGTCGGAGGAGGCGGGGGGATGGGTTGCAACTTGACCGTTTGGCGGAAATAGAGGTCATCACAAATCGCTCCCGAGGCGGCAGTGGATGTGTAAGACAAGACGGGAATAAACTTGCCCGTTTGGGGGTCAAGAACCTGCTTACTGTAAAGGGTAAATCCGGTTGCCTGCACGGGGGTGGTCCATCCGGTGGTGGTCGCGGCAGGATCATACCAAGTCGTGCCGCCGGAATAAGGTGGGGATCCCGCACAATTGGGTGCCGTGCCCGTATCCGTTTCGCGATACATTTGGGTGTTGGTGCCGTCGCTTTGGATATAGGCGTGACTGACCCCGCCGGAACAGCTGATATCCACATACCAGCTTCCCCAAACTTCGTTTGCCGCGGCGTTTTGAACCTTGGCCGCGATGACCACATTATTGGGGTTGCTCGTGATGAGAGCGAGGGCCGCAGCGGGCACTGGTACACAGATGGGACTACAAACGCCCCAACTCTGTCCGTTATTGCAGGATGAAACAACGCATCCGGAATTGGCGCAATTGACATGGGCGAACTGGAAGTCGTTCCCCACCCCAACTTGAATTCCATCGATCCAAACAGTCATGTAATCGTCGGCCACACCGCAAACCTGCGCTGAAGTGGCATTGCATTGGGCTAAAAGGAATTGGGGCAGAAACATAAAAACGGAAATAATAAAAATCGTTTTTATTCGAAATGGCTTTGTTTTGATTATTAATTTAGCTTCCATAGCAAACGCCTAATCAATCCATCGGTTCATAGATACTTTAAAAACATATAACCGATACCTGGTTTTACCTAAATTATCCCTCTTGTCTTCGTTTAAAAATACTTTGACAACAACACATTTTGTTTAGGGTTGGGCATTCTTGGGACACGTGAAAACAATCTGATTTGTTAGTTCAATCCAATTTTAATCAGGTGGGAAACAAAGGATGAGCATTAAAAATCAAAAGAGCGGTTGAAAGGTCCCTTTATTGAGAATTTAAAGAGAAAGGAAGAGTAGCAGAAGGTGAACCTTTAATGGATGACGACCACCTTGAGGGTAGTCTTGGAAACGAGCCCGCCCTGGGCGTTCAAAGATTCCACGACGGCCAGGTAAAGCCCGCTCGCAACGCCTGAGGCGTCCCATTGGACGGAATTTTGTCCATCTAATCCCAATTTGGATTTCTGGACCAGTTCACCGGCGGTGTCATAAACCGTCAAGCGCAGGGTTAGGCTCATGGAGGAGTTGCTGACAAAGGTGGTCGTATAGCTGGGCGAGGCACGGTTAAGGATATTAGGCCGGGCGTCGACGATACCCACCCCGTTCTGGGCGTTGGTATCGATGACCATGACCTTCAGGCTCACGTTGGTTTCCCCGCCCTGGCCGCCGATGGTATGGACATCGATGAAATATTGGCCACTGGAAACATAAGAACCGTTGTCGCCGGTGCCATCCCAAGATATCGAAGCTCCCCCGCCCAAACTGATCGTGACCTTAGAATTGTTTCCGGTAGAACCATTGGCGCTAGTGGAAAGAACCGAAGAGGATATTTGAACCGTACTCAATCCTGCGGGCCCCTTGTCGTCCATGTAGGCCAGCAGGTGGCGCACCGCCTCGCCCGCCTCGTTGTAGATGACCAGGGAAACCTGGTAGATGGAACGGTTGACCGTTACCTGCTGAGTCGTGCTTTGATCGACTCCCAGGGGATTGATGTTGTCCACCTTGACGTAATAGTTGCCGTTGTCGACCGGGGCTCCTCCCTGGTTTTGTCCGTTCCAAACCCCAATCACGACCCCGTCATAAACGATGGAAACCGCGTTGTTGGCGCCGTTGAGGCTGGTGATGGTATTCCCCGGGTTCAAGCTGTAGTTGTCCACCGACTGGGAGAACTGTTCAACGGGAAGCGCATAGATCAATTCTCCGGCTTCGTTGTAAACGCCTATCTTCACCGTGTAGTTCCCGGTAACAACCACCACCGCGCTGGCGTTGAGGGGTACGGCTTGCCCCGTGTAGACCGCCTGGGCGTTATTCACCAGGCTGACGCCGCTGGCGGTGAAGTTATTGACCCCCGCCGTGTAAGTAAGCTGGTAATTACCAATCGCCAGGGGCGAAGGCAGGGTCCAGGTCAGCTGGGAAACGGCGGCATTATAAGAAGTAGATGAACCCGAAGGAAACGAGGTAACGGTATTGAAGGTTTCCTGGGGCGGAAGCAGATCGGTCACCACCAAGTTCAGGACGCTGTCGCCCGTGACGGCCAGATTGAGGGTGTAGGTTATCGAAGAGCCCGAGGGAGCGGAAGAACTGGAGGCCTGTTTGGAAAGGGTCACGTTGGAGGGCGGGGTTGGAGTCGGGGTTGAGGTCGGGGTCGAGGTGTTGGTGGGGGTGAATGTCGGGGTCCAGGTGGGGGTGGAAGTGGGTGTGTAGCTGGGGGTGTAGGAATGTGTGGGTGTGAAAGTTGCGCTGGGCGTAAAGGTGTTCGATGGCGTCCAGGTCGGGGTCGGCGTGAAAGACGCGGTCGGTGAATAGGTTGCCGTCGGGGTGTTGCTGGCGGTGGGTGTAGGGCTGGATGTATAGGTGTTCGTCCTAGTGTAGGTCGCAGTGGAAGTGAAGCTTTGGGTTGGGGTCATGGTTTGGGTAAAGGTGAACTGCGGGGTAAAGGTGGATGTGGGGGTCGAGGTCGAGGTCGGCGTGTTGCTCGGAGTGAGGGTCAGGGTCTGAGTATAGGTGTTACTGGGGGTCTGAGTCGGGGTGGAGGTGTTGGTGTTCGTGGGCGTGTTGGAGGGCGTAAAGGTATTGGACGCAGTCGAGGTATTACTGGGGGTAAAGGTGGAGGTTGGAGTATTGAGGGTCGTGATGGTGTAAGTCGGGGTTTGGGTCATGGTGGCTGTGGTAGTGGGGGTAAATTGAGGCGTGAAGGTTGAGGTCGGTGTCACAGATGGGGTCAATGTATTGGTGACGGTAAGGGTGAGAGTCGGTGTGCTGCTGGGCGTATTGGTACGTGTAGCCGTAAATGTTTGGGTTGGAGTGACAGTGGAAGTGACTGTGGGGGTATTGGTGACTGTGGGCGTGAATTGGAAGGTGTGGGTAAAGGTGGCGGAAACCGTGGGGGTCTGGGTGACGGTGACGGTAGGAGTCGCCGAGGGGGTATTGGTGGAAGTGGGGGTGTAAGTGTTGGTCGAGGTATTCGTGGGGGTGTAGGTTCGGGTCACGGTCGGGGTGACGGTAAGGGTGAATGTCATGGTGGGAGTATTGAGGGTCGTGATGGTATTGGTCGCCGTCTGGGTGGGGCTAAAGGTTGGCGTGCGGGTACTCGTAACCGTAAAGGTAAAGGTCGGCGTCACGGTCTGGGTATAGGTGGATGTCACAGTTGGGGTGTTCGTGCGGGTAACCGTTGGGGTGACCGTCGGGGTAAAGGTCATCGTGGGCGTGTTAATGGTGGTAATGGTAAAGGTGGGCGTCAGGGTGGGTGTGTTGGTACGGGTGACCGTCGGGGTCACCGTGGGGGTAAAGGTCATCGTCGGAGTGTTGACGGTCGTGATGGTATTGGTAGGCGTTTGGGTTCGGGTGACGGTCGGCGTCGCCGTATTGGTAACCGTGGGGGTCACCGTGGGAGTGTTCGTTCGGGTAATGGTAAAGGTTGGAGTCGGAGTAAAAGTGAAGGTGGGTGAAATGGTATAGGTATTGGTGGAGGTGACGGTTTTTGTGGAGGTTGGGGTTGGGGTATAGGTGTGGGTAGGGGTAACCGTAAAGGTAAAAGTGGGTGTAATGGTGTAGGTGTTGGTGGAGGTGTTTGTCTTGGTGGGAGTCGGGGAAGGCGTATAGGTATTGGTGGGGGTAGGCGTCCGAGTCGGGGTGTTGCTGGGAGTCCAGGTGGGGGTGTTGGTAGGGGTGTTCGTTTTCGTCCAAGTGGGAGTAAAGGTGGGGGTGGAGTTGGGAGTGGGCGTTCGGGTCCAGGTGGGGGTCCAGGTGGGCGTATAGGTCCAAGTCGGCGTGGGGGTGGGCGTTTTGGTGTAGGTCCAGGTAAAGGTCGCTGTGGGCATCAACTGGATATAGGTCAATATTCCCGAGGTCTTGTTTCCGGTGGGGAAATTGACAGAAGCCTGGTCCGTTAGAGTCAGGCCGCAAGCCGAGACGGGATCGTAATAATCGATCAATTGCGCCGTCGCCGTGATACATCCGGTTCCAAAGCTGGGGAATACCAATGAGGTTCCATTGACTGTGGGTTCGTTCGCATCTCCCAAGGAATCGTTGTAACACAACTGGTAGGGTTGGATGGAATCCCCATAACCCCAGCACGCGAATTGAAATTGATTACATGAAGAAACATTTTGCGGTTGGTTATCGGTCACCGTTGTTCCCCCATTGGTCACTGGACCGCCGGTATTGCAAACCGTGATGGTGTAATTAAGGGTAACGGTATTGTTGCTGACATTGGTAACTGCGCTGGCAAAAGCTTTGGTGATATTGAAAGCGGGCGGGCCGATGGTGGGCGCGGGAGTTGGGATGGTGACGCATTGCCTAAAAAAAAGCGCGCCCGCCGAATTGCCCGTTGAGTAATCGCCCGAGCAATTGTTGGCGATGAAGGGAAGCTTGGCCCCTGACACCGGGTTGTAAATAGCCGTGGCCCAAGTGGCCGCCGTCACACCGCCATTGCAATAGGAAGTGCTGAAAGCTCCGGTACTGTTATTGAAGCCGGTGCTGTACCAGGGGTTGCTACCCGAGTCGGGGCTAGGAGTCGCGGCCGGATTTCCCGTAGCAACGTAATTCACCGAAATTCCGGTTCCTGAACTGGTGATTTCAGAGTGGCCGCCGCCCGAGCAGGTGATGTCCAAATCCCAAGAACTGAAGTTATCCTCGGGGTTGGTGTTTTGGGTCTCTACCGCCAAGCAAACCGTTCCGCCGGTCAGGAGGGTGGGGGATACGCTCATGCAAGGCGCAGGGCCCGCTCCGTTCGTTCCCGGAGCTCCAGCATAGTTAAAGGTGCCGATGAGGGACCCGGCGACATAAATAGTGGTCACGTCGTCGCCTGAAGCGCAAAGGTTGGCGGCGGTGGGGACGCATTGAGCGAAAAGGTTTGTGACAGATGGAAATAAAAGAAACAAGAAAACCCAAAAACAAGTTTGGGTCCTTTTCATTTCATGAAATCGGTTGAATGAATTTTTAAAAAAAGTACTTTTCATGATCTCCGGCAATCTCATGTCTTGGTGTTTAGGAGTGTCGAAATAAAGCTAAAATCGTTATAACTGAAAACGATGCAAAGCCCTTTTGACAATTTTCGCATTTAAGCAGGCAAAATCAAGCAAAGTTCATTCTTTTCATCACCAAAGACATGGCTCAATCACTTTTGTTTTTCGTTAAAGCTTATCGTCATTCTATTTTTCATAAAGCCAATGGGAATTAATAAAACACACCCTATGAAATCAACTTGTCGAGAACCTTTAGATGTAACCGGTACCAAAATTAAGTTCGTCCACCCCGTACCTATAGAACCTTAAGCGACCTTGAATAAAACCCATTTTCATTTCTAACTAAATCTCTTTTGTCCTTCACCCTGCTACAAATTTTTAGGAACCAGTTCCCCATTTCACCTCGGGGACTCGAGGGAAGGTCCGCTTGTTATAATTTCAAAATGGATTCCATCCCCGCCTCCCTTCCTCCTGATCCCATAAAGAAAATTCCCCGCCCGCTCTTTTTAAGTTCCTGGTTTTATCCCCTGATCCTTTCCTTTGTCCTCGTCGTCCTCTTTGGGGCGCGCCTGGTGAACGACTCCGATTTGGGGTTTCATCTTCGAACCGGCCAATGGATCTATCAAAACCACCGTCTCCCCGCCCAGGACGCCTTCACCTACACCGCCTCCAGCCGGGAATATCTGGATATGGAATGGCTTTATCAGGGTGCGGTCTACCTCATTTGGCGGCTGGGGGACTACGCCCTTCTTTCCATCTCCCATACCCTCCTGGCCCTGGCGGCCTTTGGCCTGCTCTGGTTCAGGTTAAGGGAAACCGGCGCCTCTCCCTGGTCCGGGGTTCTTTTATTTCTGACCGCCGTCCTCGCCTGTGAACCCCGTTTTCGGGTCCGGCCCGAAATCCTCACCTGGGTTTTCCTGAGCCTGGATCTTTGGATTTTGGAATCCCGCCTTCAGCGCAAGCGCGACCTGCTTTACCTGCTCCCGGTCATACAATTATTTTGGGTGAACACCGAGGGTCTTTTCTTTTTAGGCCCGGCGGTGATAGCCATCTACTTGATCGCGAGTTTTTCATCTTCCCCCAAGGCCGACCCCAAGCTGATCCGCTATGGCGTGCTCTCGGCCGCGGCCTGTCTAGCCAACCCCTATTTGATCCGCGGCGCCCTCTTTCCCTTTTCCCTGCTTTCCACCCTCAGTTCCTCCAACATCTTCAAATACACGGTCCAGGAATTCCAACCACCCTGGTCCTTCACGCCTTCCCCCTGGACGCCCGCGCCTTCCTTTCTCTGGGCCTATAAGTTCTTTTGTTTTTTTCTCATCTTTTTTCTTCTCGGCACGTCTAAAAACCGCAAAATCCACGAATGGCTCATCGCCGTCTTTTTTTTCCTGATCTCCGCCATGGCGGTGCGGAACATTCCCCTGTTTCTCATCGCCTGCGCGCCCCTGGCCGCCGCCGCATGGAAGGACTGGAAAGGCCCCAGGCTTCAAAAATTCCAGGAAACCTTGCTCTTCAAACCCTGGACCTCCGTGATCCTGGTGTTGTTTCTCTTAGTGTTCTCGGCCGGCATCGTCACCAACGCCCATTACGTTTCCAACCGGCTCACGGACCGTTTTGGATGGGGCCTGGACGCCCATTCCCAGCCCGTCCAAGCCTGCCGATTCCTGACCGAAAACCATTTGGACGGGAAAATCTTGAATGACTTGGACGACGGGGACTGGATCGAGTGGCTCACTCCCCAAAAAACCTTTATCGATGGGAGGCTTGAATTGATGGGCCGGGACTTCCTGACCCAATATTTCCAGGCCCAGGCGCCGGGAGGATTAGCGCCTCTATTGGGCCAATACCAGCCCGACATCCTTTTCTTCAATCCCCTTCTGGTTCCGCAATGGTCCACCCTTCTGCAAAATCGTCCGGACTGGCGGCTGGTTTATATGGATTCCTTGAACGCCATCTATCTGAAAAGGGGATACGGGGATCAAATTCCGGGGTTGGATTTCGGGAAGTTATTGGAAGCGAACGGTATTTCCCCAACTCTCATCAACCAAGCGCCGCTTCTGCTTCAAGCCGGCCCTCCCCCGAACCCGGGGTGGATCGATCTCATCCGGCCCGTGACCTATCCCAACGACCTGTTGAATCTCGGTATTTTTTCAAGCTATGTGGGCCAACCCCAGGCATCGGAACTCTTTTTTTTGGAGGCGATCCGGCTTTCCCATGGACGCTACACGGATTTTTACTATGACTTAGGGCTGGTTTTCGCGAACGCCAACCTGAGGGACGCGGCGGCGCTTTGCATGAAAAGGGTCCTGCGGGAAAAGCCTTGGGACCCGGTGGCCCGTCAAATCGCGGGAATGTGACTTTTAGGGGGTGGGGACGCGGGACTGCGTCTTTTTCCAAGCCATCCCCGCCATCAGCAGCCACCAACAAAGAAGCGACACAAAAAATCCAACCCGAACGGAAACAGGTTCATACCGAAACTCGATCGAATGATTCCCTCTCGGGACCGCCGGTACGGCCATGAAAAAACCGAAGGCCCTGGCGATAGGCGCGGGATTTCCATTAACCCAGGCCCGCCAGCCCGGAGTGTAAGCTTCGTTCCAAACCAGCCAAGGGTTCGCTCCTGTAACATTTCCTGAAAATACAGCCCTTGTAGCCCCTTGCCTTTCCCATCCCTGGATCGAAACTTCGGGCGGGCGGAGATTCCTTTCCGGCGGAGGAAGCTTCTCGGTTTTTTCCAAATAGACAATCGTTGGCGGAGTCGAGAGGGAGGCTTCCCCCTCCAATTGGGAGAGGAGGCTGTCCCGATCCTCAAAGGTTTTGGAGTCTCCCGCGATCCAGGCGTCCGGCAGGCAATGCTCGTTGGACATCAAATAATCATCGCCGTCTTTTTCCAACACCCGGTAATGGGGAGCCTCCAATTCAATGGGGAAATAGAGGGCCTTCACCCCCGCCAGGTCCGCCAAACGGCCGGCGTAGCTGGCGCTTTGGTTAAAGTTTTTCCAGAGCAGTTCCATGCCCTTGGTCCAGGTGGAAAGATAGGCGTGGGAGGACCGGATGCCCCAGACATTGTTGGAATTGGTTAAAAAATCCCTCACCCAAAGTCCGGAAGCGTCGGCGAAGGCCTCTTGTTGGTTTCCCTCTCCCTTGGCCACGGTCTGGCTCTTCACGTGGAGGCTCACGATCCTTTGCCCCCCCACGGCCCCCGCCACCCTTTGGGCCCAGGCTTGGATTTCCGGTTTGAGGAAAGGATCAGGGACCGGATAAACGGTCCTTGCCGGTATCAAAAGAACATCCAAAAGCCAAAGGCAGGCGGCGGCCCAGCAAACCTTATCCCGAAGAATTCCCGTTAATCTAGCCTGAAAAAACCGGGTCAATCCCAAACACGCTCCCGTTAAGGCGGCAAAAAGAAATACCCCCACCGCCTTGGATGGGTCCAGAGCTTCCAGAACTCTTTCCGGAATCACCCGCCAAAGGGGAAAGGCCCCGCCCATCATCCATAGGAGCCAGATCAAAGCGGACCAGGTCCAAAACCTTGGGGTGAAAGTTTTCGGGAAAAGGAATCCCGTAATCCAGGCCAATAGGGGAATCAAACCAAAATAAAGCATGAAATTGGAATTGGGGCTCTGGCCCTGATAGCCGGCCGCGCCCGGAATCCCCAAGGCCGTGGGAGAGAACAGTGTGAGCAATTCCCCGCCTCTTAAGAAATAGGGGTAGCGGTCCGGGGATCCCCATCCGCCCCTTCCGGCGTTGGAAAGAAAATCGAGAAAGGGTAAAACCTGCGCCGAGGTGAGTGCCAGCGCCATCCCCGCTGCCGCCCCCATCTGCCATCTTTTGAAGGCAGGCAGGGGCTTAAGAAAAATCCAGGCCGCCAAAAAAATACCCGTATAGAAACTAAAGAAGGGATAGCCCGCCAGGATTTGCAGGGCCAACGCGCCCGCCAGGGCCAGCCACCAGCGCCGCTTCCCCGCCTCCAAAAACCGCCCGGCGGTGAAAAAGACCCAGGGGGTCCAGCATTGGGCCGCCGAAAACATGGGGTAGGCCCAGATCCTCGTCATGTGGAGGGAGCCCGCGAAAGACACAGCGCCCAATACCGCCCAGGGGTTCTGGATTTTTTGATTTCGCGCCCAAAGATAAAATCCCAAAAAAGCCAGGGCCGTATGGAGGAGCGACATCCAAACCAGCCATTGGGAAAGCCCGGTAAAGTGAAAAAGCCAAAAGGGCGGATAAAGGCAGGCCGAAAGATCGTTTCCCAACTGGGGCATGCCGCAGCCCGTAGTGGGATCCCAAAGGGGAACCAACCCCTTTTCCCACGCCGCCAGGTTCACGGCCTGGCTGGGGTAAGAAAAAAGAATCTCATCCGTCACGGCGGGAAGTTTTCCCCGGAAAAGGAAAGCCCAAACGAGGAGTGAAAATAAAAAGACGGCGCCGGCGAAAAAGCCGGGATGGAGGATTTTTCTCATCGTCCGCGAAACCTTTCTTAACTACAAGGTCTTGGCGGGGCCGTGTTTTCCCTGGGGGGCGTGGTAATGGAGCACCTGAATATCCTGAACCGTCACCAGGCAGTGGGTGGGAAGCATGGGTTCAATTTCCCGAAGGGCCTTGCGGATCTGGGCGGGCCGATCCACCACCTCAATGAGCATGGGAAGGTTCTCGCTTAATTCCAAAACGCCCGAATCATGAATATGGGCTTTGGAGCCAAACCCCTCCACCGCCTTAAACACCGTGGCCCCGGCTATTTTTAGATCGAGAAGTTTCTGGACGATGGCCCGGTATAAAAGCTGATTTTTCCATTTCAAGTTCTCATCCAGGAAAATTCTTAACACTTTGCATTTGCCAACCAGTTTCATACCCGCCTCCTGAATGGCTGCCAAAATTTCAAAAAACTTCCAAGCAGCCTTTCACCCCAAAAATCCCGGAGGAATCGTGGGGTTACCTTATGTTTTGACCAAATCTACAAAACCTTCGCCAGGGTGATCCCGCCCCAGGTACCGAAAAGACATCCTCCCACGCTTAAGAGGATGTTTCCCGCCGCAAGCTTCCAATTGCCCTCTGAAATATAGCGGAAGGTATCCCAACTAAAGGTGGAGAAGGTGGTATAGGAGGCGCAAAAGCCCACGGTCAGGAAGAGCCGGATATTGGGTGAAAAGACGCCCCTCTGCATATTCAAGGTCAAAACCCAGGCCATCACCAGGGAGCCGGTGATATTGATGAGGAGCGTCCCCCAGGCGAAGGTAGTTCCCCATTTTTCGGCGGACCAAAGGCCCAGGGCGTATCGGCTCCAGGCGCCCAAAATTCCCCCCGCCGCGATCCAAAGGTATCGATCCAAGTTCATCCTCCCAAAACAGTTTACAGGGCGGGGGCCGGTCCTTGCCATCTCTTCGCCCATGATTTTTCCCCCGCCAGCCAATAGAATGGGCGCACTTTTCGTAAAGGATCGACCATGGCCACCGTCACTTGTTTTCAACACATCGACTGTGAGGGTCCCGGAACGCTGGAGGAATTTCTCCGCTCCAAGGGAATCAAATTACAAATCCTCAAACCCTTTAAGGGCGATGCCATCCCCGAACAGCTGGGAGAGGGCCTGGTGATTTTGGGCGGGCCCATGGGCGTATATGAGGAAAGCCGGTACCCCTGGATGTCGGAAGAGCTTAACGCCATACGCGCCTGCTTACGAACCGGCAGGCCCATCCTTGGCATTTGCCTGGGCTCTCAAATGCTGGCCGCGGCCTCGGGCGGCCAGGTCTACAAGGGCGCCCTGCCGGAAGTGGGCTGGTATCCCCTTTCCCTTACCTACGATGGCAGGATGGACCCTCTTTTCCTGGGGCTGGACGAATCCCCCATGGCCTTCCATTGGCACGGCGACACCTTTTCTCTTCCCCCCGGCTCATTGAGGCTTGCCGAAAGCGCGCTCACACGAAACCAGGCCTTCCGCGTCGGGGTGAACGCCTACGGTTTTCAATTCCATCTGGAAACCACCGAGGAAATGGTTCGGAGCTGGGAAAAACTTTACGCCGCCGAGCTGTCCCCCCAAGGCGGGCCCAACCGTCCCGAACGGATCTCGGAAAATCTTTCCACCAACGCCAAGGCCCTGCGCCACACGTCCGAAAAGGTCTTCAGCCGTTGGGCCGCCCTCTTATAACTTAAACTAAAGTTAAGACCCTCATCCTCTTTTACTTCCGCCCCTGGATTTGCCTGATCTCAACCGAAACCTTGGCTTGTTTAACCGATTCCGGGCCTCCCTCCTCCAATTCTGCGGGTCCCGCAACTTTCTTTTGAATCTCCTTCAATTCCTCCAGGTTCCCCATCAAGGTCCGGCAGAGGGGCTCACTGGAACCGCTGTCCTGGGAATCCTTGTAGGCTTGGTTCAAGGGATTTTGGGTGTCCAAGGCCTGGAATAATTTCCTTGATTCCTCCGGCCCCAAGCCGATGGCGATGCCCTGCACGGCCTTTCGCTGCCAGTTGCCGATCCTCAAATGAAAGTCCTTATCCTCCGCGCGGTTGAATAAGTTATGACCTTCGAGAATCAAGTGATCCAGATAGGCCTTAAAAAAGGCCTCCGAGGTCTGGTCGAAGACTTCTTTTCTTTTGAGGGAATATTCAATCGAGGTGAACCAAAGAAAAACAAGCCAGACCAGCCCCCAAACCGTCCAGGGAATCGAAGAACTAAAGGGCGGGGGAAAAAGCCATTTCAGAATCAGGGGGGCCATAAGCAGGAGGCTGAAGAAAACCGCCAGCGCGGGAATTTGAAAGGTGAGCCGGATGATTTCAAACCGGTCTTGGAGCCATTTCTTCATGCCAGAATCCTAGCGGATTAGAAGCCGAATTGGGAGTTCTATGCCTCCCTCTCCTGAGCCATAATGGGCCATCTTGAGGAGGGGGTGCCCATGGCCGACAAACCGAAAATTCAATGGCTTTCCGAACCCGAGGACAAGGACTACCCGGCGGCCCAATCCTACCTGGGCCTTTTTCATAACGACACGGAGGCAAACACCTTGGTCGCGAAACTCAAGACCGCCAAAATCACCCAGTTCAAGGCCAAGGATATCTTTCGGGCTTCGGGTTTGTCCCTTCTGGGCGTCAGCAATTCGCATGTGACCAAGGACCAGCAAAAAATCAAGGACGGCAAATCAATGTCGCCTCTCCTGCTCGTTCGGGACCCTCAAAACGGCAAGGTCATCATCGCCGACGGCTACCATCGCCTCTGCGCGGTCTATAGCTTTGACGAGGATGAGCTGATCCCCTGCAAAATCGTCTAAAAAACATGTGGTATGTTTAAGGCCATGAACTCAACCCGGCCTTTTTTGAAACAGCTTCAGCCGATGGTGGTAGGCCTCTTAGCGGTCTTCCTGAGCCTGACAGCCCCGGCCGAGGCGCAAACCTACTTTGGCAACCAGTCCCTCATCACCACCACCTCCAGTTTCCCCCTTGATTCTGATACCGCCCGGGCTGATATCCGGTTCACCGCACAGCAATCGTCGCCCATCACCGAGGTTCAACTCTTCTTTTCGAATATCCAGGGCACGCCCGAATACACTGTAAGCCTCCAGTCCGACTCCGGCGGCCTTCCCAGCGGGACTCCCCTGGCGGGAACCACTTCCTTCACCCCCACCCTTTCAGCCAATGGGACTTGGACTGATATTCCGCTTAGTTCGCCGGTAAACGTGTCGGCGGGTACCGTCTATCACCTGGTGGTGGTCTGGGACAGCGGTTTTCCGGCCATCAGCCCGACGAATCGGGCGGTACTGGTCATTTCCACAACACCGGATAATTATTTTTATCCTGTGAACGGCGCCCCGGACGCCCAATTGGCCGTAGCGACAGATTCCGGCAACGGAACCTGGAACCCTCTGGCTCAAGAACCAATTTTTTTATTGAATTACTCGGGCACTTGGAGCGGAAATTCTTACATCAACACAGCCCCTCTTTTAGCAACGCTCGTGAACATGGCCACAGTAACAGCCGGGGAATATTTTTCAGTGGGCTCACCCCTCACCATCTCTTCGGTGGGGGCCTATGCCTCGGAGGCAAGCCCTGCCGACAATCTCTATTGGACTCTCATCAATACTGCGGGGCCGGCCACCTTGGGCACCGGAACCCTGGCCACCCCCGCGCAGTTAGTCTCGGGTTCCGCCTGGGTAGATGCTCCCATCGCGCCCCTGGTTCTTCCGACAGGAAATTATCTGTTGGAATTTACGTCGCCCTCAAGCGCCGCGGGCACCGGTTATTACCCCATGGCCTTGATGACTTCCGGGCTGCTCATGGGAGGGTTTCCGTGGGATCAAGTGACTTATGGTGGGGATAACTCCCATGGGGTATTCAGCACGAAAGTCGGCCTCTTCACCGTCTTTCTCGGGGGTGATTTCGACCTGGACTTCCGTTTCCAACTCGCCGTCCCCCCTACCCCCACGCCGGTGCCCCAAGCCAGCAATACCCTTTTTGTTTCATTAAACCTTTTTCAACCCTCACAGGGCCCGGTTTCCATTTTCCTTTCCACCAACCAATATCCAGGTGATCTGAGACTGAAGATTTACAATTCGGCAGGGGAATATATCCAAACTTTGGAGGACCGGCATATCACCTCGGCCTATCAAAATTCCTATTCGTGGAATGGAACCAACACGAAGGGGGATAAGGTGGCGGACGGGGTTTACTTTTTTCTTCTGACCGATCCCGCCGGTATCAAAAGAGCCAATTTGCTTGTGGTGAAATAAGCCTCTGACCTCTTCTTTTGGGCCTTTATTCGGCCTTTCGCCCCTTTGCTTTCCTTTGAACTGTTCCTGGGAACCTTTTTCCACGACCTGTGTCCAATAAGACAAATGGCCTGCTAGGCCAATAAACTTAAGGAGACAGGTCATGCGATTAAACAAAAAGCTGTTGGTTGCGCTGTTAGTCCTCGCGGCCTCGAAGGCCCCCGCCGCGACCGTGGATCATGAAGTCAAATACCGCCTCGCCATCATGCAAGACGACCAGCTCATCCACCGGATCAGGCATCAAGCCTTTAACTTCCGGATGGAGATCGTGAACGACACCGACGGGGTGAAGTCCGAAACCGTCAAGAACGGGCACCCCTTCGTCACCGCCGTGAAGGGAGAGCGCTACTCGGTGAGGCTTTACAACCCCTTACCCGTCCGTGTGGCGGTGAACCTGACCGTGGATGGGCTTAATTCCATCACCGGAAAGCCCAGCGGCATCGCCGACGGGGAAAAATGGATGATCGATCCTTATAGCTCCATCACCATTCCCGGCTGGCAGGTGAGCGACGGAGAGGCCCGGCGCTTCTTTTTCACCGACAAGCCCAAGTCTTACGCCAAGTGGCGGGAGGATGTGACGGGCCAAAATCTCTCGGCCAACTGCGGGGTCATCGGGGCGGCCTTCTTTTGGAGCCAGGCGGAACTGAACGAGTACTATGACGAAAACCCCCTCTACCGCTATTCGGACTCCCGCCCCAGGGCGGAAAAGAAAAGCCTGTTCGACATGCCTTCCAACTCCGTGGGGGGCGCCGTCCCCGCGCCGGAAGCGGAGGGTGCCATGCAAAAGGATGTTGAGGCGGACACTTCCGCGGCCGCTCCCGCCGAACAGGCCGGTACCGGCATGGGCGAAGGCGAATCCCACCCCACCATTCAGGTAGCCTTTAACTACGACACCGGGATGTATTCCCTGGATCAGGCGCTGGTGGTCTATTACGACTTCGATCAAACCCCAAGCCCCAACCCCTTTCCATCCCTGGGGTACGCACCGCAGATTCCGTAACACAGTTGGAAAAAGTCTGATTGAAACCATGACGGTTTCCGGTTTACTATTCGAGGGGCCCCAGGAGTCTGGGGCCCCTTTTTCATTTAACCGATAGGGCCGAATTCCAGATTCAAGGGGATCAACATGAATGCCATGTCACGGGTGGATGTTTTCGTAAACGTGCACAAGGGGCTTCGCCGGGGGCTGTTGGGGCTGGCGCTCCAGATCGGCCAGGTGGATTGGAAAGAAAAGGAAGAGGTCAGGGCCCTGGCCGAGGAAATGGCTAAGATCTTTCATTTTTTGAAGGAACACGCGGCCAACGAGGACGACATCCAATTTCCTCTGTTGGAACAAAGGGCGCCCGCCGCCGTTTCCCGGGAAAAGGCGGTCCACCGGATTCTGGAAGAAGAGTTGAAGCAATTGGAAGCGGAATGGAAAAAGGTTCAGGAAAGCCCGGACCCGGAAGAATCGGGTTACGAGTTTTACTTGGCCTACAACCGGTTCCTTTCCGGCTACCTGGCCCATATGGACCGCGAAGAGACCGACATGACTTGGGATTTCTACAAGCTCTTTTCGGATGAGGAAATCAAAACGGGTTTTCAAAAGATCATCGCCCGCACCCCGCCCAAGGACATGGAGATGATGCTGGGCTACATGATCCCGGCCATGAACGGCTCGGAACGATTCGGTTTTCTTTCCAATTTAAAACAAGCGGCCCCGGCCGATGTTTTCGAACGGGTGAAGGACCTGGCCCAAAAGGTTTTGACGCCCAAGGATTGGGAAAAACTTTTAGCCCGGCTGGGATAGTTCAGAGGCAAAACCTTTTTCCCGCTAAAAGAAAAGCATCCCCCCAATGTTGACTGAGCCAAAATAGAGGGGCTCCTCCGTGAAGACATACTCAAAACGGCAATCCAGAAGCAGCTTGGAATAGGGCGTAAAAGCGATGGGCAGGCCCAAGCCCCATTGGAGGGAGGCCGCGGTATCAAGTTCCTCCGGGGTTTGAATTTCGGTGTTCGTCTGGGTACTGGTATCCCAAATCCAAACTTTCGCGCTTCCCAGGTGGTCGGCGTAAATTCCCCCGCCGCCTATCAAGTACAGGGGAACGTCCCCCTTCGCGGAAAAAGGATAAACCTTTCCAACCACCGCGAAGTTTCCAGCGTAAAAATTGGAGTTCCCGTTGGGCGTTTGGGTCGGTGTCAGGGGAGGTAAAGGTAGAACGGGATTATTAGTCGGCTCCAAAAAATCCACCTGGATGCCCGCGGCCCATTCAGGAGAAACCTGCAAGCCGCAATAGATGCTTTCCTGGATACCCTGGGTCCAGTTTCGAAGGATGTGATCGGTACGGATAGGAAAGTTCATCCCGGCTGAAATGGATAATTCCAGTGTCCGCAGATTGGGATAAGGAAGGGGTGTCGTCAGGGGAGGAACAGGGTTCAAGGGCGGTTGGGTGAGAAAATATTCCAGGGTTGGATTGTCCGGATGGGCGTCCAGGGCCTGCTCGTAATAGGGGATCGCGTCCACTTTACGCCCCAGGCTTATATAGACATCGCCGATGGCCTCCAGCACCACCCAATTTTTCTTGTCCTGTTTGAGGGCCTTTTGATAAAGGGCGAGGGCTTCCGAGTATTGGCCTTTAAGATACAGTTCCCTGCCGCGCTGGTAGGGGTCCGGGGTTTTCGCCACCGCCAGGGATGCCTGACCTATCGTCAGCGCTATAAGAATCCAAAACCTTTTCTTCATCTTCAATTCACCAGAGTTCGATAACTGAAATAACTCAACCCCGCCGCTGCGATTCCGTGAAACAAGACACGGAAATCCAACAGATTCCCGATGGACAGGCCGAACAAAACCACGATTCCGACCCAGCACAAACTGCCGGCTAAGGCGATCGCGGCCAGTGTTTTATCCTTTGGCCGGGCATTGCGGAGGAAATTAAGTGCGGCCAAAAGGCTCGCCGCCAGAACGCCGGAAAGGGACCACACAAAAAGCCCCGTTCCGAATGCGGTCAGCTTGAGGGTTCCAAACAAATGGCCCAGGGCCGCGAAGGCCATGAGAGCGCAAAAAAACCGATCCATGATTTTGTTCATTTGTACTCCCCGTATTGGGCCTGGATCTCAACCTGGGCGCTCACGCCCGAAAGAATGTAGTTCAGCACATACTTGTGCCGCTCATCCCCCCAAAGATCCTTCTTCACTTGCGTTTCGTCAGGGGAAAGCGGGTCATGCTCCACAATGACTTTATCAGCCGAAATATCTTTACCATCCAAATTGACCGTCCAGTTGATGGTCCAAAAGAGGGTTCGGTGTTTCTTGACCCCCTTGGATGCGAGAACCACATTCCCCTGTGCTGACTTAACAGTGAAAGAAATAGCCGCCTTGTGGTCGTGTTTCACGCCCGCGTCGTCGTAGGTGGCGTAGTCATTGGAATCGGAAAAAGTCTCTTCATTTTTCCCGTGAGCCTCGTAGCTGGTATTTCTCTCCAGTCCGGGCAGGCCGTAGTATTCAAATTGAGGGCGCAGGATGTTTCTTCCACGGGTAACGGTGATGGGGGAATAGTAGCGCGTGATGTAGCTGACGTCGTAATAGATCAAGTGACTGCCGGGCTCGATCTTGGTGATGCACTTGCGCAGATGGTCTTCCGGCTGCCCTTCCAGTTGTAGCCGGGTCCCGTGATCAAGCATTACATCCGTTGTGTCGGTGCGGACCCCCAGATCCTCAAAGGTTACCGAGGTGAATTTGAAAGCTAGAAACGCCAAAACCGCCAAGGCTCCGGCCAACACCAGCGCCAGGGCTGGCATGAAACGGGGCAAATGGGTTTGCTTATGAGCGCCCTGGGGCGCTTGGGGCTTTACGGCGGCGGGTTGGTAGGCCTCGTAAATTTCCAAGGGCTCGTCGATGCCCTTCACTTGGTACTTCCCGTGCGAAACCCAAGCCGCTTCTTGGGCCCGGCCCGAAAGCCAGCCCTTGGCGGAGTCAAAAACGCTGTAGGTCAAGTAAACATGACCGCCACCGGCCAAACCCTCCACCCGCGAGGCCCGGTTCACGTGCCGGCCGAAGACATCCATGTTCATCTTGTCTTCCACGGTCACCTGGCCCATGTGGAGACCGATGCGGACCAAAATCGGGGGCAATTCGGGGCGGGAGGCGTTGAGCTTGCGGAGTCCTTCTTGAATTTCCAGGGCCCTCGCTACCGCCGTGGAAGGTTCGGAAAACACGGCCATCACCGCGTCGCCGATGTGCTTGATGACCCGCCCGGCGCCGTCCCGCTCGATGATGGGAACCAGCAGGGAGTCGTGGCTTTGGCGGACCTCGTTGGAAAAAGCGTCCCCCCGCTCTTCGGTCAGCCGGGTGAAGCCTTGGATGTCCGTAAACATGATGGTGAGGACGGAGGTGTTCCGGCTCTGCCGGAACCGGTCAACGAGCGTAAGTTCGGTTTCGTTGATCCGAAGGTCGTTGGTGGGGTCGTTCATGCCGCTAATAATCTCACGGGAGGCAAACCAGGACTAGAAAAAATGAAGTTCTAATCTTCACTCACTGAAATTCCAAAAATCCCTTTGTTTCAACCAGCTTTAAGCCCCTTTTACTACCTCAACACCAGTACTTTGCAGATATGTTTTTCGATCCTTGCCCCCGCTTGAGCCTCGATCACCGCGTAATAGACCCCATTGGAAGCCGTGCCGGTGGTTCCCGTCCTCAAGTCCCAGTCCAAATCTTCCTCTTCCAAACCGTGACAGGCGTGAGTTTCGGAGCAAACTTCCCGGAAACTCGTCGTGAAAATCTTCAGATGGATGACGTTATAGGGTCCGCCCCCGCAATGGAAATGCACCCGCCGTCCGTCGGTGGGGTTGGGGAATGGCACAGGGTTGCAGACCTTCTCCGGCGTGGCCGTCACGGTCCAGGTGGGGGTGCCCGGAATGGGCGTCAGGGTATGTGTGGAGGTGGGCGTAAAGGTCGAGGTAATCGTCGCAGTAGGGGTCGATGTTTGAGTCGACGTGCAGGTGGGGGTCGTTGTTGGGGTGGAAGAAGATGTCAGGGTAGGGGTCGAGGTAAGCGTTGCGGTATTCGACTGGGTCGGGGTGCCGGTGGGCGTCTGCGTGGGGGTGGAAGTGGGCGTTTGGGTTGAGGTCGCAGTCGAGGTCGAGGTCGCCGTGAAGGTTGCGGTGAAAGTGCACGTGGAAGTCGGAGTAGAGGTGACAGTGGATGTGTAGGTCGGCGTAAATTCGGGGAGGAGAGAGGCGGACGAGCTATTTACTTCACCCATCACGAGGGTCCAGGTGGTCCCATAAAGCTCGCAGATTTGATCCCAGGTCAAGGTTTCCCGAAGAACCATCAGGTCGTGGGGATGGCAGCCGCAATGCCTCGTGATGACGATAATCACGTAAGTCGTCGTAGGATCCAGTCCCAAGGCACGGGCCTCATCCACAATGGAAACGGGAACGTTAAAGGCCGTGGCCACCGCCGTATCGGTGTTCGCGTAGGTTTGGGTGGGGACGGACACGGGGGTATCCGTCGGCTGGGGAGTGAAGGTTCCGGTCGGGGTAAAGGTCCCGGTGGGAGTCGAGGTGGCCGTGGGAGTGTAGGACTGGGTGGGAACGAGCGTCAGGGTCGGCGTCAGGCTGATGGTGGGGGTCATGGTCCAGGTGGGCGGGTTGATGCAATTGGACAGGACATACTGGATCGCCGTCGGGACGGGGGAAGGCAGGTAGTTGGGGTCGGGTGTGGCCTTCAAGTTGCACTGGCAGTTGGCCGGGTTGCCGGGGGTGACGGAGGTGAAGCAAAGCATCACGCCCGATCGGTTGCTCACGAAAAGCTGTCCGTCGGCCTCGGACCATCCCACGAAGGTCAGTTCAACCCCATGGTGGAGCCTCCACTCGATCTGGCCCGTCTGGCCGTCCAGACTGTAATAATCCCCGTGGCAGGCCGAGATATAAACCTTTCCGCAGGCTGTAAAAGCGCAGTTACGGGCGAAATTGCCGGTCAACTGGGTGCACCAAATCTTCGCGCCCGTGAAACGGTTGAGACCCCAGACCCTCCAAGAATCCCCGGGAACAATCAGCACATCCCCGCATAGGGACATATTCCCGTCCGTCTCCCCGATGACCGTATGGGTATCCGCGGTCCAGACCAGGGACCCGTCCACCCGGCTTCGGCATTCCACTTGGCTCAAGCACCCTAGGCTGTAGATGTACTCGTCCGAAAGAAGCGGGCAGCTGTAGTGGATCATGTTTTGTTTGACGTGCCATTCAACCGCGCCGTTAGAGGCATTGAGGCAGAACAGGTCCCCGTTGTAGGTGGCCAGGTAGAGGGAGCCATTGTCATAGGCCGGGGTGCAGGTGCCGTCCTGGTGGGCGGCGCCGAAATAGGCGCTGAAGTCGAAATGCCAGACGACGCTCTGGGTATCCGGGTCCAGGCAGATAAATCCCGCCCCGCCGTTCCCCACGAAGATCTTTCCGTTCACGTAAAGGGGCGATGAATATTGCATGGGGTTCCCGTTGGGCTGGTGGTCGAAAGTCCAGACCACGTTTCCGGTCTGCGGGTCCAGGGCCACCGTGTCGCCGTTGGTACAGCAGACATAAAGCCGGTTCCGGTCCGGATCGTAACAAGGGGCGTTCCAGAGACTGGTGGTGTCGTTGCAAACCCATGTCCAGAGGATCTTCCCCGTCGCCCGGTCGTAACAGCGGACCCCCTTGAAGTAGGTTTGAACCACCCGGTCGCTCAAGATGACGGGATTGCTGACGGGATCGCTGATGTTCATGGAAGAGGGCATCATCCATTGAACCTGCAGCGGATTGTGCAGGGGCGTGGGGTTCAAGTTGTGGGCATCGCGGCGCGGATCGCCGCATTCCATGGGATAGAGATTCCCCGCCATCGCGGGAAGGGTGGCGGCCCAAAGGCCGATGAGAAGAAGGGTTTGTTTTAGTGACATACCGGCACCACCTCCGTCACAGCCTGGGCATAGATCAAGTGGTCCGGCATGGGGACCGGCTGTGTCATCGGATACTGGGACGGGTCATTGGCGTCCGCACGCATGATCATGATGGGGGTGTCAACCTCCGGCGCCAGGGTGGCGATGCGGGTTTGAAGATCCGTCACGAAGGTCGACCAATCCAGCCCGTAATGGGCGCAGATCTCATCCCAGCTCATGGTCAGCCGCAATTGCATGATGTCGGAAGGCTGACAGCCGCAGGTGGCGCCTAAGCGCATGATGATGTAGGAGGTCTGGCTATCCAGGTAAAGCAGGCGGCAGGCATTGACGAACTGGACGGTGCATCCGAAGGCCGCAGAACAGGTACTCGACCCATTGGTGTAGATCAGGGTAATAGGACCGGAAGGAGTGGGCGTATCGGTGGGTGTTTGGGTCATCCAGGGAGTGGGAGTCGGTGTGGGTGTATAGGTCGGCGTATCGGACAAAACCACGGTCATGGTGTAGACCGGGGTATTGATGAAAGTCGCCGTGGGGGTGGGGGTCGGCGTATTGGGCGTCGGGGTGATGGAGATCGTGGGGCTGATGGTTTTCGTGAAGGTAGGGGTAGAGGTCGGCAAGGCCGAGCAAACCGTTACCGGAAGGGCGATCTGGCTGTCAGGAGGGGTGGAACAATCCAGGCCGCCCGTTCGGCCCGCCATAACAAACATATATCGGGTACCTAAAACGGCGTTGGACGGAATATTGAAAACCCAGGTAATGGGCCTGCAAAAAGTAACCGGTAATGCGTCGAGAGAATTCCATCCCGCGGAGGGAGTCGTGTCGGCCACATTGATCCCGTTTGAGTCCACTACAAAAAACTGGCTGGCATCCCCGCAGGGGAGAAGAGTCGCGCTATCGGAAGTATTGAGGGCGGCAAAAAAATAGGAGTTGCTGTTGGTTAAGTTTTGACAATAGTTTACGGTGACCGTAACCGGTTGGCCCGGACAGGTCCCATTGGAATTGTAAGAGTAGTTATAAATATTGGTGGCGGCAGAGGTACTAGACGCCGCCACCAAAAAAGCCGCCATCCAGAAAAATAGGAACAACCTCTTCATAGCGATACCCATATTTCTTCAAATGACTTCAAAGATCGGGACGGACCGCGGGAAAAAACTTTCCAGGAGTCCATCCGAAGCGCCAAAAAATTTAGAGACCTTCTCTTTCGCCCAAGCCGGTGGATATTTCCCCGGTCTTTAAGCTTTACGAACAACGACTTTTCTAAAAGGCACTATCCGTGCCAATTCAAAAAAATATTGTTTTCAATCAGGTTTATCGATGCTTTATTTTTTTACTTAGGGAATACGCCCGGATTTCCGCGTTTATTTTTTGTCGATTGAAGAAGATTTGAACACCCCGGGAACTTTTTTGAATTTGCCGGGTTGATGAGAAAGAAAGGGATGCCAACCGCATCAACACTTCAAGAAACAGGCATGCCTCAAACTGCAAGGCGCGAACTATTCAAACTCAATAGTCGAAACAGGGAAAAGAAATTTTAAGGCCCGTATATTTTCACGGCGGGAAAGTCCACCACATAGGCTTTTCCGGAAGCGCTCATACACATGTAATCGATGTTGCCCAAGGCATTCGCGCCCGTGGTTCCCCATTGGCAGAGGTAAGTGCCATTGACGTTAAAATCCTGCACCCGGTGGTAGCCGTAATCGGTGACATAAACGACGCCATTTTTATCCACGCAGATGCCGCAAGAGAGGGTTCCAAACTGGCCGGGTCCGGCGCCCGGGCCTCCGAATTTGCACTGATAGGTCCCCGTATTGTTGTATTTGTAAACGCAGGAAGTGGAATAGTCCGGGGTATAAATACCGCCCCAGTTGTCGGAACAGATTCCGTCCGGATCGCTGGAGTTGTTGTCCCAAGCGCCGTTCGTGCTCCAACTGGTGATAAAGGCCCCGGTATTGTTGAATTTTTGAACGTTTTGATTGGTCGCATCTACCACGTAAATATTGTTGGCTGAATCCGCGCAAATGCCCCGCGGGGCGTTGAATTTGCCCTGACCTGAGCCGTAGGTTCCCCACGTGGTGATGACAGTTCCCATATTCGTGAATTTTTGAACGCTTTCGTCGCCCTCATCCACTTCATAAATATTGTTGGAGGCATCGGAACAAATGCCGGACATGATGTTGAATTGGCCGCTCCATTGGCTGAGATAATTTCCGGCGCTGTCGAATTTTTGAATGCGGTAATTGTTCCGATCCAAGACATAGACGTTTCCAGAGGAGTCATTACAAACGCCGTAGGGCCTACCGTTAAACTGCCCGTTCCCGGAGCCCGAACCGCCGAACTGGGAAATGTAATTGAGGGGCTGGGCCGAAGTGACGATAGGCGGGCCCGACGGTGTGGGGGAAGCTTGAGGCGTTGGGGTGATCCCGGGCGATAGGGGTAGGCGGGATTTGATGGTGCAACCGGAGAAGATGAAGTCCCCGGCCAAGACTAAACAAAGGAAAACCAAAGTTTTTTTCATATCTAGCCTCTTTAAAAACAACCTCTGTGAATGATGTGAGAAATTTTCTTCCTCAAGGTCTCTAACCTATAGACGGAAATACCCGACTTTTATTCCATCAAAATTCAGTCTTAAGAATTGCGCCCGGAATAAGGCTGGCCTTTTAATTTTTAAATGAAATTCTTTGGAATAAATGTCTGTTTAGCCCCTCCATAAGGTAGGAGCCAAGTTCAGGGTTCCGAGGGAGTTTCGATATGAATAGGACAAAGATAATAGTGTTGAGTATTGGGTTTTCGTCCTTTTTAATATCTTTAATCCTTGTGACTAGTTGTTCCCAAAGGGTGACTCTCCCGACCGCTCCCCCTTCACCGGGCAGCGTTCAAAGTAATACTCCTACCCACACCTCTACCGGGACGCCGACGGCCATTGCTTCATCCACTTCAACAATGACCTCCACCAGTACCGGAACCCCGATCCCCGACCCGGGAACCTTCACTCGGACTCCCACTGTGGATGGAACCCCTACCGCCACCATCACTTTTACAATGACTGCCACGACCTCTTTTACACCACCACTTTTCTATACCGCCACTTTGAAGCCCTCCGGCACCCCCACCCAAACCCCTACGCCGACCATGACCTTTCCCCCGGGCACCCACACCCCCACACCCGTTTTTACGGCAACTTATACCATCAGTTACACCAATACGGTCACGATGACACCCACCACCACCTTCACGCCCACCTGGACCGGCACCCTGCCGACCTCCACCTTCACCCTGACCCAAACCTCCACCCCAACTTTCCTTTGCACCACGCCCCTGGGAAATCTGGGCGACAGTACCGCCGGTTCGACCATGACCTATGACATCTATAAAATTCATTTCGTCCAGGCGGTCCTGTCCCAGGACGGGGTGGTGGACCACTTGATGGTTTACTTGCAAAATTGCGACGCCATGGTGGCGATCTACACCGATAACAACGGCCAACCGGGGGCCCTGCTGGTCCAATCCAACTCCACACGCGGAAATGGGCTCACCCCCGTCCTAGTGCCGCCCACCGTATTATCCGCAGGCACCTATTGGCTGGCGCTCCAAGCGGACGGTTACTTCAGGGAAAAATATAGCGCGACCTACACCGGATGGCTTGAAAACCCCTGGGCCTATGGGCCTTTCCCACCGACCGTGACATTTGGAAACCAGGTCACGACGGGCGAGCCGGATCTGTACGCGCCCTATTGCCCGCTCAATGGCACCCCCACTGTCACCGCCACGCCCACCCCGGTGGGAACCTGGTTCACCCCCACCCCCATCTTCACCATCACACAAACCGTAACGCCCACGCCTACCTGAAGGTTTGGTGGCGCGGGAAGAACTATCCTCTTTGGTGCCAACCGCTATTAATTTTTGAATGCCCTAAAAGGCGACGTTTAGAAAAAACAAAAGTTTCGCCCCCGGGAATCTTTTAAAACTTTCTTTCCAGTCCCTTCCCAAAAACCCTTTCGTCAGAATGGATGAAGGTTTAAACCCGGCTCTGTGGGAGGCTTTTATGCGGAAACTTATGGCTTTGATCTTCTCGTTATTGGCGGTTTTGCCGCGCATGGCCTTGGCCCAAACCCAGCCAGGAAATAACCCTATCCCCGCCGTTTCACACGCAAGAAGTAAGACAAAAAGGAAAAAGCAGGCTATTCCCAACCCCGAATTCACGCCGATTGACGTGAATCAGCAATCTTTTGAATATTACGACGCCGACTCCGGATGGTCTTTGGCCACCTCGACCAGCTATTCCTATAAGGGGTCGCCCCTTACGGACACGAAGGATTTCGAGCGGGTTATTTCCCCCTTGAAGGACCCGGAGGCGGATAGCCTTCTTCAATCGGCGGCGGATGAGGACGGCTGGGGCCAGGGCTTTTTATGGGGCGGGATCGCCCTGGAAGCGGCGGGCTGGACCGACTTTACGGTAGAAATGCTCGGCATGGAATCGACCGATGCTTCAGGCCATATCACCGACCATGTTCCCAATATGGTGCCTTCCACCCTCATGATCCTGGGAGGGGTGGGGGCCATTCTGAAGGGGGTCTTTACCCAGATCGACGCCACAACCGACCGGGCCAGCGCCGTAGAGCGCTATAACGCGGTGGTTCAAACCGACAATAACCTGTCGATGATGGTTCTGCCGGGTACCCAGGCGGTTGGATTAAGCCTCACCCAGGCCTTTTGAGAGGGGATTAGGCGGATACCCCAAAATTCCGTTATTTTGCTTGTCGGATACTCCGACAAGCAAAACCCTTGTTTTATGGCCTATGGGGTTGAGCCAACCCGGTTTGTCCAGAGTCTGGACAAAATAATTGGCCGCAAGATCAAAAGTCCTAAATTCCTTTATTTTGCGTGTCCGAGTATCGGACACTGAAAATAAGGGTTTCCGTGATTTTTTGGGAAATTCCCAAAATATTCAAAAACCCCTTATTTTTAGGTGCGGATACTCCGCACAGCAAAATCCTTATTTTATGGCCTATGAGGGTTGAATCCATTTGATTTGACCGAAGTCCGGGCAAAAGTGCCACTTTCCCTATTGGGATCGGGGGCTAAAACCTCTGGATGAATACCAATCCCGGCAGGTTCATTTGAGGCATAAGCATCATCGATAGGTTCTTATCAGGTGCCACCAGATGGTTATAGCGAATAACGGCCCCATGAAGGTTTTGGCTGGCGTTGCCCTCTAAAATTAAACCGATGATCGCCAAAGCTCCACCGGCCCCTCCCATCACCCAGGCCAAGGTCGTATCGGGCGGGGTATAGGTAGTCGTCGTAAGGGGCACCGGGAATGGCGCGTTGTTCGCAGTCGTCTTGCTTGTGCCAGAAGCGGTCGCATAGTAAACAACTCCCCCAACGACCAGGAGGCCGCCCGCTATATCGAAAACATCACTTAAGGATTTTTGGCCAGCAGCAGTCTTTAACAAACGGCTCGCTTCCGGATCATTGAGAGGGTCTATCACAGCCTTTATTTGTTCATAATTCTGCAATTGACGCCCTTGATAATAAAGATCCTCGGAAGGTTTCTTGTCCGTTCCGGTCTGTTGGAATTCAATCGGTTTTAAATTTTGCGGGGTAATGGGTTGAGGCGGGGTTAATGGGGCGGAAGAAATGTTTGTATTTTTAGAGGGTTCCGATTGATCCTGCGCGTAAACCATGCCCTGGGACAACAAAATGGCGACCAAAATTAATACTAGCGCCCTATTCATATACTCTCCCAAAAATATCATTTAAATCCCTGACGGCATTTTACTTCCCCCCTCACAATAGAGATCTTTTTTTCAAAATAAATTGATGGAAATATTAATCCTGGTAAACCAATTAAACTCGGTTTGTTGTTAATGAACTTGTGTTAGGTAAAGGTGGGTTCCGTCAGGGTTTTTGAAAAGGGCAAGGACCTTTACAGGCTGGGCTCTTTGCTAGAAACAGATAACCGACTTCTATTTTTTGTATTCTGGCCAAATTTTTACCTTTGTTATAATTAAGCTTGTATTGGCTTTAAATTTATAAGGTGGGTTACATGAAAAAATATTTTCACTTAATGCCTTTTACCGCAATCATAGCCCTGCAGATAGCTTGCTCCTCCCCCAATAGTCCGAGCCATCCCCAGAGCGGCTCAACCACCAACTCCCTTCCTTCCATCTCAACCAATGGAAAAGCATGGGGCGTTTCTTCGGCGCCCCAACCCACGGGTTTCCTGGGGGCCATTGTTTACGACTCGAGCAGTAATATGGCCGTTAACAACCGGGTCCGGTTCATGAGCACTGACGACAACCTTTATTTTCAAACCATACCCTCCTCCAACCCCAATTTGGTCGCAGGGGGCGGCGGGCATCTTTACCAACAGACTGGAAACCCAAGTGACGCGGTACCCGTGCTTTTGTTCCCTTACGCACATATGACCAATCAAAGATGGGCGGGTGTCCGGTATTGTCTTTCGCCTAATGGGTTGGATATCACTTCGGCTCAGGGCTTTCATTCTTGGATTTACAATGACGGCAATAATAAATTCATCATGTTTGATTTCGGCGTCATCAACGAGGATTCCAATAATAATGGTTTATTAGACACCGAAATGGCACCACTGAATTCCATAACCGATTGCGGATTTCCCATTTTCTATTTCAATAACCCGCTGATACCGGACCCCTTCAACGCCGGTTCCAGCATCCTGGCGCCCTCTTGTGGGCCAGTGACCTATTCCATTAGTTCCTTTCCTGGCGGCAACAACCAATATTCAAACGAAACTTATACCCAAGAAGGATCTCGAAACGGAATTTTGGATTCGGAAGATTCCTATCAGCTTGGTTTTCTTGATTATGGGGATGCCTATTACGAATACGGTATCCAAGCGAATTGGACCGGCTGGCAAATGGTCGATATCCCCGTGAACTTCACCGCTCCCGATGGGATGTATACGACCGCAAGCGGCATCAATTACTTTTTGCATTCCCAGCCTAATTGGAGCCCCACCTTGATCCGCACCGCTAGAATATGGATAACCGGACAATCTTCGGCCGAAACAAGCGGCTATTTCACTGTGGAATCCGCCAGCTTTTCCCAAACTCCATGAAGAAAGTGTCTACCGCCAACATCCGTTAATGAACCTGGGTCAGGTAAAGGTGGGTTCCGTCGGGGTCTTTGAAGAGAGCTAGGAAATTAATCTCATTTTCCTGGTACTGGAATTCAATTCCCTTGGCTTCCAGCTCTTTGGAGACTGCTTTGATGTCCTTCACCTCAAATCCGATGGAAATGTGGTTTTCCTTCGGCGCTCCATGTGCCCCCGGCCTTTTGGGATGCAGGCCAATGGTTAAGCCCGGGGTGGTCATTTCCGCCCAGCTGTCCCCGTAACGGAAGTCTTCATAAAGCCCCAAAAGCCCATTGTAAAACTCCACCGACTTATCGAGGTTGTCTACCATGATGGTGACATAGGCTTTTTTATATTCGGGCATCGGCAAGTCCCCTAGTTAAATTTAGTCGGTAAATTTATTATTTTTTAGCACAATTTTTGTAATGTCTGAATAAAACGAGTAAAGATTTTCCCCTGAAATTGGCGCTTCCCCAGGGTGAGCGGAATTATTTCTGAACAAAAAACAATGCCGAAGTCTTTCATGCTCATTCCCATCAATGTAGCCCAAATACTCTAAAACCCACAAAATGTCAGTGTCAAAAACCTCCCTCAGTTCCGATAAAGAATTCACTATGTATTTTTTCTTGAATCTTTTAAATTTTCCTTGCGTTAATTGATTCATTTCATCAATTGCCGTATTGAATTTTTCAAATCCTAACAATTCAATTTTTCGATGAATTTTATCAATCGTTGCGCACCAACCCAAAATTATGGATGCTCGAATACAATTGTTGGATGCACAAATTGCAGCTTCTTTTAAATAATCTTTTTCGTCGGTTGGAAGACCTTCTAAATAAGGAGTAATGTTTAGCCCCTCAGTAGATAAAAAAGAACCAATTTGAACTTTGTGAATTATTTCATCAGAATAATTATCCAAGACATCTTGCAGCAGAGCCTTAACTGAAATGGTTCTTGATACTTTTCTGGAATACTCAAGCAATTTTTCAAACTTTTCCGAATACTTCTTCAACATCTCCTGATCAAAACTTATCTTATTCAAAGATGGGAAAACCGCATCAAACCAAGTGATAGCAATGCTTTTAGCCAACTCTTGATCAGATTTTTTAGACATCACGGTAGTAGCCGATTTATTTAGTCCGGTTGAAAATTCTTTAATCTTTTCAAGATGAAAATTTAATATCTCAAGGATTTTATCTTTCATTTTATTGAGCGAGTTGTTTTATGATTTCCGCAAGTTTAGAAAGACCTTGGGGTGACAATTCTACAGTTCCATTTTCGTCGATTGTTTTTTCAGTGATCGTCCCTTTAAAGGATTCAAAATGCTTTTTCAGATTAGCCGTAAAATTCGAATCATGAAATCCAGCATCCTTACAAGCATCTCTTATGTCAGAATAAAGGGCTTTAAATTGTCCGGTTGTAAGAGCGTTTTCGAGCAGTATCATGAATACTTGTTGCACTTGCGCCACAGCTAATTTCGACGAATCAATTTTGAATATCGGCAATATTGGTTGATGATCCAACATAAAAAGCTTTTCAAGATCTTTTTCCGACAAATTATTTTTCTTCAAAATAACCAATACATTTCCAGGAAGTTTATAGGGTGGCACTGGTGATTTAACACCATCCTTAATTTCTTCAGCGGTCTGAACACCTTGTAAAGGAATAGGCTGAATTTTATGGCCTAAAATTTTTAAATCGAACAATAGTTCAAAGCATTTTTCTTGAACACTTTCAGGACAAGCTCTAACAACTTTGTTAATTTCTTCGATTGTCGCTGCTAATTGCTGCCAATCCTCAGTATTGTTACTCATCATTTTCTCCTAAAATTTTGATAAAAAATTAGAAGCAACTTCTATAGTCTAAGACCAAGCGATTTTAACCCTCTCCCTCTCATTTTGTCTGGGCTCAGAACATCAATATTTTATAATCCCAAAATAAAAAGCCCCGCCCCCAATGAAGGAAGCGAGGCTCGGCCTCTATTTACACAGCCCCTCTGTTCAAGAGGGACATCGACTTCTTTGCTTAGCTACAACCGCTGCTCGTGCCGCAATTCAGGCACTTATAGCAGGCCGCGCTTCGAACCATGATGGTTCCGCATTCGGGGCAAGGGGGGGCATCCGCCTGGGTGACAAACACGCCCTTTTCCCTCTTCTCCGACTCGCTGGTTTGGGCTTCCACCATCTTGGCCACATTGGCCTTGACCGGCGCCTGCTTGGGATGCGAAGCCAAGCCGATCGCGTCGACCCCGTCCGCCATTTCAGCGGCTCCACGCTCCCCTGCCGGCAAGAACTTGATGGCCAGCCAGCGGAAGATGTAGTCGGTGATGGACTTGGCGAAACGCACTTCCGGGTTATTCGTGATGCCGGATGGCTCGTAGCGGCTGTGGCTGAACTTGTTCACCAAAACCTTCAGCGGCACGCCGTACTGCAATGCCAGGGAGATTCCCGTGGCGAAGGAATCCATAAGCCCGGAGACGGTGGAACCTTCCTTCGACATGGTGATGAACAACTCACCAGGGGTTCCATCCTCGAACTTGCCGACGGTGATATAGCCTTCGTGCCCCGCGATGGAGAACTTGTGGGTGATGGCTTCCCTTTCATCGGGCAGGCGGCGGCGCACCGGCTTGGGTACCTTGGCCTTGCCTTCTTCGGTATTGGTGGAAAGGGGCTGGGACCTCTTGCAACCGTCGCGGTAAACCGCCACGGCCTTCAGGCCCATTTTCCAGCTTTCCAGGTAGGCTTGTTGGATGTCCTCCACCGTGGCCTCGTTGGGCAGGTTGACGGTCTTGGAAATGGCGCCCGACAAGAAGGGCTGAACCGCCGCCATCATGCGCACATGGCCCATGTAATGGATGGAACGGGTGCCGTTCATGGGTTTGAAGGCGCAGTCGAACACCGGCAGATGCTCGGTTTTCAAGTGCGGCGCGCCCTCGATGGTGTCGTGGGCTTCAATGTAGGCCAAGATGTCCTTTACCTGGCTTTCGCTGTATTTCAGGTTCTTCAAGGCCGCGGGCACGGTTTGGTTGACGATCTTAATGACCCCGCCGCCCACCAGCTTCTTGTACTTCACCAAAGCGATATCGGGCTCGACCCCGGTGGTGTCGCAATCCATCATGAAACCGATGGTGCCGGTCGGAGCCAGCACGGTCACCTGGCCGTTGCGGAAGCCCCATTCTTTGCCGGTTTCCAGAACGTCTTTCCAGGCCTGCTGGGAAGCCAAATAAAGGTCTTCGCTCATGCCGGTGTTTTTGATCTTGGCGGCTTCGGTTTGGTGCATCTTCATCACGTTCAGCATGGGCTGTTCGTTGCGGTTGTAGCCCCGGAAGGGTCCCACTTCCTTGGCGATGCGGGCGCTCATGTAGTTGGCCCGGCCATGCATGAGGGAAGTCACCGCGGCGGCATAGTTGCGGCCTTCATCCCCGTCGTAGGGCAACCCACGCGACATAAGAAGAGCTCCCAGGTTGGCGTAGCCTAACCCGAGAGGACGATAGTCGTGGCTGTTGCGCTCGATGGGCTTGGTGGGGTAGCTGGCGTTATCCACCGTGATTTCCTGCGCCAGGATGGTGATATCCACGGCGTGCACGAAAGAATCCACGTCGAACTCACCCTCGGGGGTGCGGAACTTCATGAGGTTGAGGGAAGCCAGGTTGCAGGCCGAATCGTCCAGGTACATATATTCAGAACAGGGGTTGGACGAATTGATGCGGGCCGTGTTGCTGCTTGTGTGCCACTTGTTGATGGTGGTGTCGTACTGCATGCCCGGGTCGCCGCAGATCCAGGTGGATTCGGCGATCATGCGAAGCAGGTCCTTGGCCTTGTAGGTATCCATGGGCTTGCCGTCTTTGCGGGCCTTGGTGGTGAAGGTGCCGTCGGCTTGCGCGGCGTTCATGAATTCGTCCGTCACGCGAACCGAGTGGTTGGCGTTTTGGAACTGGATGGAATCGTAAGCCCCGCCCTGAACGTTGAAGCCGCCTTCGTAGCCGGCCTCAATAAGAGCCCAGGCTTTCTTTTCTTCGTCGCTCTTGGACTTGATGAAATCCACGATGTCCGGATGTTCCACGTCCAAGATAACCATCTTGGCCGCACGGCGGGTGCGCCCGCCCGACTTGATGACCCCGGCGAAAGAATCGTAACCCTTCATAAAAGAGACAGGGCCGGAGGCCGTGCCGCCGCCGGAAAGCTTCTCACGCGAGGCGCGAAGGGCCGAAAAGTTAGTGCCTGTTCCCGAACCATATTTAAAGAGCATGCCTTCGGTTTTGGCCAGATCAAGGATCGATTCCATGGAATCGGAAACCGAGTTGATGAAGCAGGCGGAGCACTGGGGGCGGGGTTCGATCCCGACGTTGAACCAGACGGGAGAATTGAAAGCCATCTTTTGGTGAACGAGGAGGTGGGTCAATTCATTATGGAAGATTTCAGCGTCCGACTCGGAGGCGAAGTAACCCATGTCCTTGCCCCACTCGCTGATGGTGTCCGCGACCCGGCGGATCAACTGCTTGACGGAGCGTTCGCGTTTTTCGGTGCCCATGACGCCGTGGAAATATTTGGAGACCACGATGTTGGTGGCGGTCTGCGACCAGCTCTTGGGGGTCTCGACGTCCTTTTGTTCGAAGATGACCTTTCCCTTTTCGTCGGTGATGTTGGCGGAGCGCAGTTCCCATTCCACCTCGTCGAAGGGATGCACACCCTTCTTGGTGAACATTCGGGAAAACTTCAACCCGCCCTCGCGGGTGAAGGTATTGGGTCTTACGAAAACTTCCGGGCTGGTGGTGGTGCTGGGCTGGTTCGGCTTCGCAGGCATGCGTCCTCCTCAAATTCGAATATCTTTAATTTTTAAACTGGGCCAAGGGCTTGCTTGACAAGGTTAACGGTTGGTTAACCAGGTTTTTGTGCCTTTGGTTGTCGGGATGTCGTTGGGTAAGTCGGCGTGGAAATGCGGCAGTGGTTGAGGCTCTACGGTTCGTCGGCTCCCTTAAAAGCTATCCCCCTGTTTTTCGCGCTCAATGACAGCCCCTTTCGGTGCCGCCCCCCATGAACGCCCTTCATGTCGGCTTGAAGGGGTTTTAATTTCAGCCTCAAGATTGGCGGAAAATCTATATTTACCCCATATTTAGTCGACGTTTAGTTTATAGCCACTACACTTAGTGTTGTCAAAGGAAATATTATTTTTTAGTAAAGTTAACGCAAATTAAATTTTTTCAAGAAAAAAATTCAAAATCATCCCAACTTTTCAGCCAAAAACAAAAATTCAGACCCAAAAGATAAGCAAATTTAAATTTCGGGAAGGCTATAGACGACCGACAAAAACGTATATCAGCCACAGATTCATGGGATAAATGGGATATTAAAACCTTCCAAGAAATTCTTTTGATCTATCTGTGTGCATCCCATGCATCGGTGGCTAAATTTTAGTTTGAGATTCGAACTATCTCACTCAAATTTTTCCGAAACCTTGGGCTTGCCCTCGATCTGGTTGAGGTACTGGTCCTGGTGAACCTTATTGCGGTCCTTCAGCCAGGAGTCGCAATAGGGGCAGGCGGCGGGCCTATCGCCCCAGTCTTCCAGTTGGGCTTGGAACTTCACCGCGTCCTTTTGATCCTCCAGGCGCTGGCTCAAATCGTAGCAGTTGGCGAGGCAAGAGAAATCGTCCGGATGGTTCTTCAAGTAATTCTCAAAATAACTAAGGTATTTGGAGCACTGGTCGTCGGTGGCGTGAAGGGCGTCGTAACTTGAAACTTGGTCCAGGTATTCGTCCGCCCCTTCGGCGAACCTCTTACCGTCCCACTGGTAGGGCCTTCCGTAATAGATGAGGCAGTCGTCGCAGTTGTTGATGCGGGCCCTTTGATAATCCACCATCAAGATCTTGCCCTCTAGTTTTGAGACCCGGGGTCCCATGCCGTTGGAAGCGATTCGGGTGACCGGGTGAAACAGCCCCTCCCCGCCCAGGGTGTAGATGTTGGCGATCTGGGTCGCCCCTTGGGAAGAATAGACCACCAGTTGGTCCTTGCCTTCGCCTGTCAGGTCGGCGCCCTCGAAACCCTCGTAATGTTTTCCCTCGACCATCTCCACCTGGGACAACTTCCATTCGTCCTTGACCTTGTGGAAATAGGCAAACGCCGCGCCCGTGTCCTCCACCAATTGTTTATCGCCGTTGTAAACCAGCCCCTTATCTTGGTAGCCCGAAAGGCCGATCACCACATCGTCCTTTTCCCCGCCCGAGAAATCGTGGTAGGCGATGCCCGTGACGTTCCAGAAGGCCTTGCGGGTGGCAGGATATTTTTGGTTGAGGGTGTCCGTCATGTGAGTCAGGTTGATCTGGCCGAAGGCGATGAGGTCGGATGCCGTCTCATCCACGGCCCAAGCCCCTTGAAGGGGGAGGAGTAACAGGAAGAAAAACAGGAGATGACGGAAAGGTAAAGAAGCCATGCCCACCTCGGGAATTTAAACCCTAAAAGCAAAAACTATTTTCACCACCAAGTCACCAAGAACAACAAACCATTTGATTTGGACGAAAACATAAAAAGATTATTTTTTGGTGTCTTTGTGGTAAATATTTGCCTTTGTTTAGACGCCCTTGGCTTTCAACTGGGCCGCCAAATCCTCGAACCCCTTCTTTCCCAACAGCGCGAACATGTTCTTCTTATAGGCTTCCACCCCCGGCTGGTCAAAGGGGTTAACCCCCAAAAGGGTTCCCGAAATGCCGCAGGCCATTTCATAGAAATAGTAGAGGTAGCCCAGGTTAAATTCATTGATAGAGTCCAGGGTCAGCCTCATCACCGGCAATCCCCCGTCCTTATGCGCCACAGCGGTTCCCCTCATGGCTTGTTCGTTGACCCAGGAAAGTTTCTTGCCCGCCAGAAAGTTCAATCCTTCCCGGTCGTCCTTGTCCTTCGGGATCACCACTTCATGTTCTTCCTTCGCCACCCAGAGGATGGTTTCCAACAGATCCCGGCGGCCTTCCTGCAGGTACTGGCCCATGCTGTGGAGATCGGTGGTTAAATCCACGGAGGCGGGGAAAAGCCCCTTGCCTTCTTTGCCTTCCGACTCCCCGTAAAGCTGTTTCCACCATTCGCCCACGTAATGCAGTTCGGGACGGAAGTTGGCCAAAACCTCAACCGTCTTTCCCTTTTGATAAAGAAGGTAACGGGCGGCGGCATAGCGGGCGGCGGGATTGGCGGCCAGATCGGTCGATTGGCAGTCCTTGGCGGCGGCCTGGGCACCCTTGAGGAGCTTGGCGATATCGAACCCGGCAATGGCAATGGGCAACAACCCTACGGGGGTGAGGACGGAATAGCGCCCCCCCACGTCATCGGGAATCACAAAGGTAGAATAGCCTTCCTGATCCGCCATTCCCTTCAGGGCCCCCTTGGCCTGGTCGGTCACGGCCACGATGCGTTTTCGGGCCTTCTTCTCCCCCGCCTTCTTCGTGACCCAAGTCTTGAGGATGCGGAAAGCCACGGCCGGTTCGGTGGTGGTACCCGATTTGGAAATAACGCAGATGCCTGTCTTCTTGGGATTCAAGGAATCCAAAAGTTTGGAAAAACCCGTGGGGGAAAGGTGGTGCCCGGCATAGTGGATCTTATCGGACCCGCCCAAGGCCTCAATCGTGGCCTTGATGCCTAAGTAGGAGCCGCCGATTCCGACACAGACCACGCTTTCCAGGTCCTCAAAGGCCTTGGCAGCCTTGTTGATGGAGGCTAATTGCTTCTGGGCGTCAAAGGGAAGCTTGATCCAACCCAAAAAGTCGGACCCCCGCCCCGTATGGTTGAGAAGCGATTCGAGGGCGGTCTTGACCTGGGGGGCCAGGGCGGTGATTTGGGATTCGGGGACTGTGTCGTAGATATAGGAAAGGTCCAAATGGATGGGTTGAGGCATGGGGGCTCCTAACAAGAAAGGTGGGACGGGATCTTACCGGCCGGAGATGATTTAATCCCCTTCAGGGGATTCTTTCAAGGGGACTTTTCAGCCTCAAGAAAACCTTAAAAACACGGCAAGGAACCGCTTAGGAGCGGCGTTCCCCGTTTGAGGGTTTGGAACTCGCACCCTTGCGGCGGTCCTTGGTATAGAGGACCAGGTTATCCCCCGCCTTTCGGTAGATATCTTTGCTTTTCTTGTCCCAATAGAGGCCGTGGCCCAGAGGCCTCATGTCGCCCTGGAATTCGTCGGCCCTTTTACGCCGGTCAATCGCCACCGGGCGTGAAGAGCGCCTGCGGTCATGCAGGACCTGGATATAGCGGTCCCCCTGTTTCTTCAGGATGACTTTTTGCGCCGGATCAAAAAAGAAATTCCCGGTCAATTTAACGTAACTGGATTCAGCCATTGGTTCCTCCCAGCTGACATTTATATCAATAGAATAAAAAAGTTCACCGCGCGACTCAACAGCACAGTTTATTCCTTTTCCAGGCCGTTTCCCTGGTTCAAAACGTAAAATTCTAATCCCTGTGTGTCCGCGCCAGGTCCGAAGTTCACCCTCGCGTAGTTTTGACTTAAACCCGCGTTCAGCCAATCCGGCGGGGGAATCACCTGGGGGGATCGGGAGACCACGCAGAATCGCGGAAGTTGTTTGGAAAACCGGGCGAAGGTCTCTTTCTCCTCCGAGGTCAGATATTGAAGGTGGTTGATGACAGGTGTGCGAGTCACCGCCATGGGAAGCCCCGAATAGGCGTAAAGGGAAGGTTCGCAGGCCCAGCAAAAAAGTTTATCCCCCGGCTGGGCCGCCCGGCGGAGCATCAGCCCCATGTTCCGGTCCGTCTCAAGCCTATCGGTGGCGTACTGGCAGAGGGAAAAGAGCTTCTCCCCCACCCCGCCCAGATTGAGCCCCGAGGCCAGGGCAACGCCCAAGACCCAGCCGCAAAGCAGGCCCGCCGGAACAATTTTCTTGCCCAGACCCTCCCCCAGCACAAAACCTAAGGCCAAGCTCAAGGGCGGAAGGAGGACAATAAAGTAATAGGAGAAAAAATAGGCGCTTAAAAAGCAGGAAGCCAAAGCCCCGCCAAACCAAAGTCCCAGAAAAAATTTCGCGGTCCGTTCCGGCGTCCCCTGTTGAACCTCCGGGGTTTCCATCCCTTTGGGCCACTTGGAGGATGGTTCTGGAACCTCCGGCTTAATGAAGAGAAAATAAACCCATCCGCCGACCGGGAGGCCATAAAGCAGCAGGAAAGGCCTCAGCCATTGAAGCTCAAAGTCACGGAAGGGCTGGGAGGAAAGAAAAAAACTCCAGCTACGGGAAACATAGTAGCGGTTGAAATGGGCGAAGGCGTCCCAAAAGCCGGGGAAACGCCCGTCCAGGATGAAGGGAAAAAGTAAAACCGAAAGGGAAACCGCGGCCCCAATCGCCCAGGCTCCCGCCTTACGCCCATCCCTTAACGCCGGAATGGCCATAAAGGCCGGCAAGACCATCCCCGCGCTTTGCTTGGTCAGGAAGGCCATGGCGAAGAAGCCGCCGGAAAGAAAGGGGGCGACCCAGCCGGGGGAAAAGGCCAGCACCAAGGAAAGCAAAAGAAAGGGCAGGCCCAAAAGGTCCGCCTCCGCGCTCCAGGGCTGGAGCAGGGCCGGAAAGAGAAAGAGAACGTAGATAAAGGCCGCCCCCCAATAACCCAGCCGGCTGAAACCCAGTTTGCGGCCCAGCCGGGTGATAAGCAGGGCGTTGATAAAATGAACCAGGCAGGCGTAAAGCCTCAGGTGGACTTCATCGAGCGGCATCACCCGGCTCAGGAGGCCGTACTGGAGGAAAAGGCCGGGAGGCTTGTGGTCCCAGAGGTCGCGGTAAAGCTGAAGGCCCCGCCCCATCTGGAGGGCGTAGAAACTGTAAAAGCCCTCGTTGTCGCCTAAGGGAATGGCCAGGTAAGGCCATTGGGAAAGAAACACGAGAACCGCCAAGACGGCCAGCAGGAGGAGTGAAACCAGTATCGGACTTTCAGCGCCCCGCTGGGTTGGGCTCATTGGGTTTTAAAGTGCTCCACCATCTGGTGCAGTTCCTCGGCCATGGCGGAGAGTTCCTTGAAGGTCGCGGTGATCTGCTCCATGCTGGCGGTCTGCTCCTGGGTGGAGGCCGAGACCTCCTCGGTGGAGGCCGCCGATTCCTCCGAGACCGCGTTGATGTCCTGGATGCTGTTGACGATCTTGTTGTAGCGCTGGTTCTGCAGGCTGGTCAGTTCGGTGATGCCCTTGGTGAAGCGCACCACGTCCTCGATGACCGAGACGATCTCGTCGAGCGAATGTTCCATAGTCTTGATGCCGTCCCGACTCACCTGGATCTCGTTGGCGCTTTTTTCCATGGAGGTGACGGCATGCTGGGTGTCGTCCTGAATCTCCTGGATGAGGGACCCGATTTCGCCGGTGGCCTTGCCCACCCGGTCGGCCAGGGAGCGGATCTCATCCGCCACCACCGCGAAACCTTTTCCCTGCTCTCCGGCCCGGGCGGCCTCGATGGCGGCGTTGAGGGAAAGCAGGTTGGTTTGTTCCGAGATGCCCGAGATGAGCTCCACGACCCGGCCGATTTCCTTGCTCTTGGCCCCCAGGCGGTGGATGCCCTCGGAGTTCTTGATGATGGTTTCATTGAGGGTGGTGATGCGCTCAATGGTTCCCCGCGCCAGCTTGCCCCCCGCCTGGGCCGTATGGGTGGCCTTATCCACGGCGCCCGAGGCCTCGGCGGCCTTTTTCTCGACCTCCTTCATGCTGTCTTGCATTTCCTGCATGAGGTGGTGGACCTCGGCGATCTTGGAGGCCTGCTCCTCCGCTCCCTTGGCGATCTGCTGAATGGTGGTGGAAACATCCTCGCTCATGGAGCTTACTTCGGCTGTGGACTGGTTCATGCCCTGCACCTGCTCGGAAAGCCTTAGGGAATGCTCGGAGACCCGGGACACCATGGCCCGGATCTTTCCGATGAATAAATTAAACTGGGCCGCCAGGTCCCCCACCTCGTCACGGGATTGGACCCGGATTTGAAAGGTCAGATCGGCCTCGCCCCGGGCCAAAGCGGTCATTTCAGTCCGGATGGCGTTTACGGGCTTCACCACCAGTTGGACCAGCAGAGAAGTCAAAACCAGCGTGACCAGCAGGGCCGCCAGCCCCGCCTTGAGGATGGTTTGAAGGATAAAGATATGAATCTCCCGATCCACCGAAGAAAGGGGAACCTCCAGCCGAATGCCTCCCAACAGACTTCCATTCGCATCCATCAGGGGGGCGACGTACTTTAAAACGAGCCCTGAGGCGGTCTGAATCCTCTCCATGACGGGTTCCTTCCGAACCTGGGCCTCGTTAAGGCCGTGGCGCAGGTCGTTGAGGGAAGACTCATAGCTGGGATCACCCAGGCTGTGGACGTAAACCTTTCCCTGGGGATCGAAAAGGGTGAAGTCGTAAAGCCCGAACTGAGTGGTCAACTCGGTGACGAGCTCCGAGAGGTTGGCGAACTTCTCTTTTTGAATGTCTTTCGTGAATTCCGAATTCAGGGCCCGGGTGGTGGCGAGGATGGATTGGATCTGCCGGTCAAAAAGAATGTGGCGCTGGCTGTCGATTTCGAGGAACCCGAAGACGCCCTCGATCAAAAAAGTGCAGGCGGCGACGCAGAGGGCGATTTTAAAACTCAGCTTTCGGGTAAACAAAGGGGGCCTTTCGGGTTGGACTGGAGGCGAGAACTATTTTAACAGGTAGGAACTCCCTTTGGCTTACTTGCTTTTAACCGGGTCCTTCGACGGCTCCTCGTCATCGAGGAAAGAACTCATCATTTCCAAGCCCTTAATGACCGCGGGAAGGGCCTGGAAGAATTCGTTTAATTCCTCTCCCGTGTTGTGTCGGCCGAAGCTGAACCTCAGGCCCTGCTTGGCCTCCTTCGGGCTTCGCCCCATGGCCAAAAGCACGGGCGAAGGAGGGGCCGATCCGGCCGCGCAGGCGGCCCCGGAAGAGAGGGCGTATCCCCGGGCGTCCAGGCTGTGCACCAGGGTCTCTCCCTGCAGGTCCTTGAGCGAGACGTTCACCAGTCCGGGAACGCGCTGGTCGGGGTTCTCGGGCCCGTTGATGCGGGCGTCCGGGAAAAGCGCCCGCCATTTTTCCTGGAAGAGCTGGGCCAATACCCTCAGGCGGCCCTGTTCCACCGCGTCAGCGCAAAGTTTTTTGGCGGCCTCGGCGAGCCCCACGATGCCCGCCACGTTCTCGGTGCCGCCCCGCCGGTCCCTTTCCTGCCCTCCGCCTTGGATCAAGGGCACCAGCTCCCGGCCCTTGCGCTGGTAGTAAAAGCCAACGCCCTTGGGGCCGTAGATCTTGTGGCCGGAGACGGAAAGAAAATTGATGGATTGCTTTTCCGGATCCAGGGGAATCTTGCCGTAGGCCTGCACCGCGTCCGTGTGGAAAGGAACTCCGTAGCCTTTGGCGATGTTGCCGATCTCGCCGATGGGCTGGATCGTCCCCACCTCGTTGTTGGCGGCCATGATGGATATAAGGAAGGTTTCGCCGGGGCGGATGGCCTTTTCAACCTCCCTCGCGGAAATAAGACCCTTGGAATCGACCCCCACAACGGTCACGCTGTAGCCCCGGCCCGAAAGGTAATCGGCGCATTCCCGCACACAGCTGTGTTCCACCGCGGAAATGATGAGATGCCGGGACTTGGCAGGGGAGGCCAGAGCCGCGCCCTTGAGAATGGTGTTGACGCTTTCCGTGCCGCCGGAAGTGAAGACGATTTCTTTGGGATCGCAGGAGAGGGTGGCGGCAATGGTTTCGCGGGATCTTTCCAAGGCCGCGCGGGCTTCCCGGCCGTAATGGTGCACGCTGGAGGGGTTCCCGAAATCGCCGGTCAGGTAGGGCCGCATGGCCTCCAGGACGGACTCATCCAGCGGGGTGGTGGCGGCATGGTCGAAATAATGCATAGGTCGAATCCCTTTCAGATGGGCGCCAGTCTAACATCCACCCGCCGTCAAATGAAGCTAAGCGGGGCCGGAACATCTCGGGGAGACCGGTTAATTCATCGGCTTCCCGCGTAAAAGATACGCCAACAAACCTTCCCACTCCACGGTTTGAATTTCAGCTAAAAGCCGATAAGCGGGAGAAGCGGGGTCTTCTTCCCGGTAGGCGTCGGCTAAGTCCACAAAGAGCTTCGGCTCCCAGGCCTTGGCGGCTGAAAGTTTTTTCTGGAAAGGTTCCAGCTCGGTTACCGGCTTGCGGGCCAAAACCGCGAGGGCTTGTTGGCCGATTTCCCTGCGGACCTCCTTCGGCATCTCGGTGCGTTGATACCAGTATTTGGAGTTTCCCGCGTCCGGCTCCCTGCGGTGGGCGATGGCGTGAATCCAGTTCCCGACCAGTCCTTCATGATCCTGGGCGATTTGATGGGCCTCGTCGAAGCCGTCGAAATAGAGATAGAGGACGGCTTTTAATAGAAGAAGTTGTTCATCCCGCATCCCTTTGATTTCAAGGGACGAAACGGCCTTTAAACCTTCCTTCACCGGTTTCCCGTGCTCCAGAAACTCAAAGGGTTTGGGCGCACCGGGAGGAATAATATCCAAAATTTTTTGAAGGGACTTGGGCCAGGACATTTCTAGGGAACCAGAAGAACCTTGCCCAGGTTCTTGCGTTCTTCCATGAACTGGTGGGCGCTGGCAGCCTCAGAAAAGAAATAACTGCGGTCCACATGAGGCTTGACCCAGCCTTCCTTGACGCCTTTCAAAATTTCCATGAACCAGCCCCGGGTCTTGTCCGCCTCCTCCCAAAGATGGCCCAGGTTGACCCCGAAGGTTCCCTTGTTCTCGTTCATGAGTGTCAGGGGATTGTAGAGGGGCACTTGGGTCAAGAGCTTGAGAAAGGCCCAAAGGGGCGGGGATTTTTTCTCCGACGCGTTGGAAATGCCGAACATCCCTAAACGGCCGGTGGCGCGGAGCAGGCGGTAGTTCTTTTTCCAGTAGGAACCGCCCACCGGGTCCAGGATCAGGTCCACACCCTTGCCGTGAGTGAGGTCCCAAACCTTGGCTTCCCAATCCTCCGTGCGATAATCGATGGGGTGGTCGAGCCCTAAGTGCCGCAGGGTTTCGTGCTTGGCCGAGCTGGCGGTGCCAAAAGTCACGGCGCCGATATGCTTGGCTAGTTGGAGCGCCGCCAGGCCTACCCCGCCCCCCGCGTTATGGATCAAAACGGACTCTCCCTTTCTCAGGCTTCCCATCACCACAACCAGCTGGTAGGCGGTGAGGTAATTGACCGGCAGGGCCGCCGACTGCTCGAAGGTGAGGCCGACGGGCTTTTCGAAGATCTGGTTTTGGGAGAGGGTGACCCTTTCGGAATATCCGCCAAAGCGGGTGAAAGCCACCACGCCTTTGCCTTCCCATTGCGGGTCCGCGTTTAATCCGACCGATTCCACCACCCCCGCGATCTCGTAACCCACCACACAGGGGGGCTTGGGAGCGTCGGGATAGAGTCCCTTGCGGGCCATGAGGTCGGCGAAGTTGAGACCCGCCGCCTTGACCGCCACCGTCACCTGGCCCTGGCCCGGCGGGTCGGAAGGGCCCTCCCGCAGCTGAAGCACTTCGGGCCCGCCGTACTTGGTGATCCATACCTGTTTCATTCCCTGTCCCTTCGCGGTCGGCTTCGGTTTATTCCGAAATCACTGTAAGGGAAGTGGTAATGGGAGTCGAGGCCTTCAACATGGACCAGACGGGGCAGACCCTTTCCTCGGCGTCGGATAAAACCGCCCGCACCTTTTCCTCCTCCAGCCCCAGCCCCTTCACCTGAAACTCCATGTGAATTTCGGTGAAAACCGTGGGATGCTCATCCCGCCGTTTAGCCCTCACCCGGACCTCCAAGCCAGTAAAAGTTTGCCGGGTTTTTCTTAAAAGAAGGGCCAGCGTGTTCCCCGCGCATCCCGCCAGGCTGGCCAGGAGCGTTTCCAGAGGTTTGAACCCGGCGGGATCTTCCCCCTGGAGGGGATAATCCATGAGAAGCTGATGGGTTCCGGCTTGGGCTAGAATTTTCATCTCGCCCTGGTGGACAGCGGTGAGGGACATTTCAGTGGGCATGAGGCATTCCTTTACCCGTAATGCTCCCCACTTAAGGATTAGCTTAATCCCGCCGGGTTCTTCAGGGCAAAAAAAAGCCCCTCGCCCAATCGGGGAAGGGCTCTGAGCCGATAAACCAGCCTAATCGACTCGCTTCATGCGCACTCCAAAATCCACGTTGTTCTTGACCCACCTCAAGAACAGGTCCTGCTTGTCCATGCCCTCATTTGGAAGGAAGATTTTCGGGTCCTTCCAGGTTTCCATGACCGGAGCCTCCTGGGTCCAGATCTTGACCCTCTTGCGGGGAATGGCGCTTTCCCATTTCTTGCCGACCTCGGGGCTGGTATAGAGCAGCCGCAAGGTCACGTTGCGGGAAAGCTTTTCCATGGGCGACAGGTTGATGCCCCGGTAGTCGTGGCGGCCGTTTTTCCCCGGCATGTCCAGCTGCCCGTCGGACACCATCACCACCGACAGGGGCCGCAAGATCATCTTGCGGTCCTTGACCATCTCGGTCACCTTGTCGAAAAAGGCGTTGTAGTCCGTATAGGCGTCCTCCTTGTCCTTCGGGAAAATTTCCAAAAGCTTCGCCTCGATCTCCTCGGGCGTCTTGTTCTGGAAAGTCTCGATGGGGTAGAAAACCTTGGGCTCGCCCTTCTTATCCCCCCCTATGGAACCCACGAAAAGCGCGGCGGGTTTCTCCATGTCCTCCAGACCGTTCAAATGGGCGTAAATATAGCGGGCCAAGAAATGCATGGAGTCGTCAAAGTCCGGCCCCTTGAGGAAGGACCCGCTCACATCCACCCCCACAAACATCACCAGCCGGGGCTGGGGGGTGAAGTCGAAAAGCGATCCCCCCGCCTGGGCCGCCGCCAATCCCGCGAAAGCCAGCGGGGCCAGCCATTTCAAGACCTTCATGAACCGGTTCATGGATGCGCCTGCGCTTGGGGCTGGGCCGGGGGCGGCACCGCCACCAGCTTCGGCGGCGTTGTTTTCTTCTTCCCCTTGGGACCTAAGGGCTTGGCCTCCAAAAGCTCCCGGGAGCGCATGATTTCCCTGAAGTTTTTAAAGGGCAGATCAAATAGATGCCGGCTCGCAATCAACAGAATGAAGAAATTGACCACCGCCGAGACCACCTGAACAAAGCCATTGAAAAAGCCGGCGCATTCGCGATAGTTGCGGAAAAAGTATTGGCCAAGACAACTTCCATGATAACCAAATCCGTCGGGATACCCGTGCTGGGAATAGGCTCCGGCCCCGATTGTGACGGCCAGGTACTGGTCACACCCGACCTGCTCGGCGCTTTTGAGGATTTCACGCCGAAATTCGTCAGGAAATATGACAATACCTCGGCCCGTTCGGTAAAGGCCCTGGGCAAATTTGTAAAAGACGTAAGGACCGGGAAATTCCCCGGAAAAAAATACTATTATCAGGCCGGTAAAAAATGAAAATTATAACCACCCTGGCCGACATGGCTGAATATTCGGCAAAACTCAAAAAACGCGGCCACACCGCCGGTTTTGTTCCGACCATGGGAGCTCTTCATGAGGGGCATTTGTCGCTTGTGAGCGCCGCTTCGGATGAAAATGAAAAAGTCATAGTGAGCATATTTGTAAACCCCACCCAGTTCGGGCCGGGCGAGGATTTTGAAAAATACCCGAGGCCCATAAAGAAGGACCTGAAAATGCTTAAAAGCACGGGCAAAGTCGACTGCGTTTTCACTCCGGACAGGGATATGATGTACCCCCAGGGGGCCGCGACAACAGTGACCGTGGAAAACGAAATGACAAGCGTGCTTTGCGGCGCGTCCAGGCCCGGGCATTTTAAAGGCGTAACCACCATCGTCGCGCAGTTACTGAACCTGGTAAAGCCGGACAGGCTTTATCTCGGGCAGAAAGACGCGCAGCAGGCCATAATACTTTCCAAAATGATAATAGACATGCATTACAACACCCTGCCGGTCATCTGCCCCATTGTCAGGGAAAAAGACGGGCTTGCGTTAAGCTCCAGGAACGCGTATTTGACGCCGGAGCAGCGGGACACGGCGCCTGTTTTATATAAGTCATTACAGATGGCTGAAAGTATGGTAGAATTAGGCGAAAGATCGGCTGAAACGCTCAAAAAAGAAATACGCCGCAAGATAAAGGAAGCCGGAGTAGAGATAGACTATGTGGAAACGGTCGACGCGGCCGCTTTGACAGGCGTGGAGCAGATATCAGGGAAAGTACTCATAGCGGCGGCGATCTTTGTGGGAAAAACAAGGCTTATAGACAATACCATAATAACCATTTAAACTAAAGGCGCCAATAGGAACAAAATTTACGGAGGTAATTCATGTTTGTTGAGATGTTAAAATCAAAGATACACAGGGCCACTGTAACCGACAAGCACCTGGAATACGAAGGCAGTATAACCATAGACGAGGCGCTGATGCTGGCTTCAGACATCTGCGAGAATGAAAAAGTGCACGTCCTGAACATAAACAACGGCGAAAGGTTTGAAACATACGTAATAAAGGGGAAAAAGAACTCGGGCGCCATATGCATCAACGGCGCGGCCGCAAGGCTCGCGGAGAAAAAGGACATAATCATCATCGTCTCATACGGCATGATGGAGGCCAAGGACCGGGCGTCTTTCAAACCCAGGATAGTGAAAGTAAATTCGTCGAACAAAATAATAAAATAGAAACCGGCGGTGCGTCAAATGGAAGCAAAAATAAAAAAAATGGGCATTATAGGCTGCGGCGCGATAGGCACGGATATAGCCGAGGCCGTGGACAAGGGCAATATCAACGTGGTGCTTTACAGCTGCTTTGACCTTGACAGGAAAAAATTCGACGCCCTTTCGGGCAAGCTTAAAAACGTCAAACCGGAATTCATGGAAGCCGAAGAGCTCATAAAGCAATGCGACCTGGTCGTGGAATGCGCCCACAAGGATTCCGTCAACGGCATACTCAAACTGGCCATCAAATACGGCAGGGATATCATGTTCTTAAGCGCCGGGGGCGTGCTTGAGAATACGGACCTCATAGAGGAGGCCAGGAAGAAAAGGATCAATGTTTACGTGCCTTCGGGCGCTGTGGTGGGCATAGACGGCCTGGACGCGGCCAAGTATTCAGGATTAAGGAAAGTTACCCTGATAACAAGAAAACCGCCGCAGGCCTTTAAAGGCGTGAAGTCCCTCATAGAAAAAGGCATCAACGTCGACGAGATAAAGACGGAAACCATAGTATACGAAGGCAGCGCGAAGGGAGCGGTAAAGGACTTTCCGCAGAACATCAATATAGCGGCCACTTTGAGCCTTGCCGGGGTCGGCTCGGAGCTGACTCTCGTGAAAATAATCATCGACCCTTTCATCACAAATAACATACATGAAATAATAGTTGAAGGCGATTTCGGGAGGTTCCGGGCCATCACGGAGAACCTGCCTTCGCCGAACAACCCGAAGACAAGCTACCTTACATCACTTTCGGCAATAGTGCTTATAAAAAAAATAGTCGAACCCATCCATATAGGAACGTAAGCTCCGGAGGCATTTATCAGCATAAAAGACTTCCCTGAGAAATACGGCTTTAAAAAATATTTCCTGTTTTACACCGCCGCCTTGATCCTCGTGGCCGGATTTATCGCCACTTTTTTCCTCATTAAAGAGGACAGGCAGCGCACTCTCCTCAATAACCGCCTCATCGAAGTGTCCAATATCATGGACGGACAATTTTTTTCAAAAGTTAAGGGCGCTTCCGGCTCCATGGCTTTAAACGGGGAAATAGTAAAATTGTGCGCCAACAGCGGCCCAGTCGACTCGCCTCGCGCCGTAATTGTCCAGAACGAGATAAAGGAACTGCTGGGGGCTTCCATAGTATATGTCATGGACGGAAACGGCACGGTCATTTCATCCACAAAATTCGCCGGTGGAAAGGGTACTTTAACGGGGCAAAACTATAAATTCAGGCCTTATTTCACAAAAGCTATAGCCGGCGCGGAGAATATTTACGGCGCGGTCGGCGTCACAACCCTTGAAAGAGGCGTGTATTTCTCGGCGCCGGTAAAAGACCGGCACAATGGCGTCATAATCGGCGTTGCCGTCGTTAAAATGGGGCTGGAGGCCATCGATGAGGTGCTGGGCCGGATCCCGGACATGACCGCGATCGTCTCGCCCGAAGGGGTTGTTTTTTCCTCGAATAACAAAGACTGGATCCTTAAATCAGTTTATCCCGTGGATGAAAGGCTCCAGGACGAGCTGGAAAAGAACAAGCAGTTTGCCGGAATGCGCCTTAGCGTCATAAAAAGTTCGGGCTATTTTACCCGGGAACATGAGGAACTGAACGGAAAGTATTACCGCGTGGCTTCATATCCGTTCTACCTGTATGGCTGGAAGATCATCATGATACAGGACTTAAGCCGCAACGCGCCGCTGAGCACGCTTCAGCGCGGCGTCATGGTATCGATCGGGTCGTCCGTGATAGCGGTCCTATATATAATTTTTTTGGCCTATACCAACAGGTACACGTCCATCGCCATGAAACAATTCAAGTCAAATTACCTCGAAATCTACGAATCAGTCAACGACGCCATATTCATCCATGACGCCTCCGACGGGAGCGTGCTTGACGTCAACAAAAGGACGTGCGAGATGTTCGGTTACCCGAAAGAGGATTTCCTGTCGCAAAAAAACAACATATCTAGCAGCGGCGACGGCGGACTGGATCCCCGGCAGGCTCTTGCATATATCTTGGCGGCGGCTTCCGGCACCCCACAACTTTTTGAGTGGAAAGCAATGAACAGATCGGGCGAAACGTTTTGGGTGGAGGTGAACCTGAAAAAAGCCGTTATAACCGGCAGGAAAGTGGTCCTGGCCGTTGTCCGTGATATCAACAAAAGGAAGATTGACGAGCAAAAAATGAAGGAACTTGTCGGGGAACTGCAAAGGTCAAACGCCGAATTGCAGGAATTCGCCTACGTGGCCAGCCACGACCTCAAAGAGCCCCTGCGTATGGTATCGAGCTACGTGCAGCTGCTGGCGAAAAGATACACCGGAAAACTCGACAAGGACGCGGATGAATTCATAGCCTTTGCCTCAGGCGGGGCCAAACAGATGCAGCAGCTCATCGAGGACCTTCTCATGTATTCCAGGGTGAGCTCAAAGAGCAGGGAACCTGTGGCTGTGGACGTCAACATTATCATAGAAAGGCTGGTGATGAACCTGAAGTTCCTTCTGGAAGAAAAGAAAGGCACGGTCAGGTACTCGGGTCTGCCGGTCATAAAAGCGGACGTAACCCAGGCGGAGCAGCTGTTCATGAACCTTATCTCCAATTCGCTTAAGTTTGCGGATAAAACCAGGCCGCCCGTAATAGAGATCACCTCCGAAAGGGAAGGCGACATGTGGAAATTCGCGGTTAAAGACAACGGGATAGGCATTGAAAATAACTATTTCGACAAGATCTTTGTGATATTCCAGAAACTGCATTCAAAAGAGGAATATGAAGGCACGGGCATAGGCCTGTCCATCTGCAAAAAGATAGTGGAGCTGCACGGCGGCAGGATATGGGTTGAATCCGTGATCGGCAAAGGGACATCGGTGTTTTTTACCTTACCCGGGGCTTGACAGCTTAAAAGTCACGGGGAGCCGTCCCCAAGTAAAATCTTGACAGGACGTTTTTTTGGAATTAAACTGTTATATTGTAGACTTTTATTGTAACGGAGGCAAAGTTTGGAAAACGTCATTGAAATAAAAGCCCTGACAAAGATATATAAAGCGCTTGATTTCTGGAAAAACGACAAAGTCACCGGGATCGACAACATAAGCCTGGATGTAAAAAAGGGCGAGGTTTTCGGCCTGTTGGGACTCAACGGGGCCGGCAAGACAACCCTTATGAAAGTGATGCTTGGGCTGCTCAAACCGACCGGCGGCGAAGTGAAAATACTCGGAGGGACCATCGATGACATGCGGATCAGGTCCAGGATAGGGTATTTATCCGAGATCCCGTATTTCCCAAAGTACCTTAAAGTAAGGGAAGTCCTTGATTATTTCGCCGAGCTTTTGGGGCTGCCGGAAAGCAAAAAGAGGTCCAGGATAGAGGAAGTCATAGGCATAGTAAGGCTTGGCGCAAAATCGAGACACCAGGGTAGGCGGCCTGTCAAAAGGCATGATGGGAAGGCTCGGCCTGGCTCAGGCCATACTCAATGACCCTGACCTGCTTTTCATGGACGAACCCATGTCCGGTCTCGATCCGTTGGGATATAAGGAAACACGCGACATAATAATAGACCTTAATAAAAGGGGCAAGACTATTTTTTTTAATTCCCATATTTTAAGCGAAGTCGAGAAGATATGCCACCGCGTTGCCGTACTGCATAAGGGACGGCTGGCCGATGTCCAGCCTTTGGAAAACGCCATGAGGGAATTCGGGAGCATGGAGGCCTATTTCATCAGTAAAATACAGGCGGGAGAAAAATCATGAGGCGCATAGCGGCTGTCGCTGAATATATATGGAAACAGAGCTTCAGGAACAAGATCCTCAATGTCCTCATCCTTTTCGCGGTTTTCGCGATAGGTTTCTCGCTTGCCATTAGCGAGCTTGCGCAGGAAGCCGAGATAAAAATGGTGGTGGATTTCGGCCTTTTTGCCATAAGCCTTTTTGCCTTCCTGACCGTGGTGCTTTCCATGACAGTCCAGCTCTTTGAGGAAACAGAGCTGAAAACACTGATGGTCATCATGGTCAAGCCGATAAAAAGGCATGAATATATAATAGGCAAATACATAGGCATGATGCTTACGGTGCTTATGAACGTGGTCCTGATGGTGCTTATACTCATGCTCATAATCAAATTCCGCGGCGGCGACCCGTGGGATATCAAGATCTTCGCGGCGGCGATGTACTCGTTTTTAAGCGTGTCTATCCTGGCTTCCGCGGCCATGCTTTTGTCGGTGGTGACCACATCGGTGCCGAGCTGCATCATATTCCTGATATCCGTATACGCCATGGGGCACCTGACGGTGCACCTTAAGAACATCGTTGACAAAAGCGGCGGCGCCATAGTGAAAGCGGTTGTGGACCTCATCTATTATGCCGTTCCGAACCTCGAGCTTTTCAATATGAAGGATAAGATACACGGCAACCTGGCCCTTTTTGATATGGGGTACCTTGGGCTGGTTTTCGGTTACACCTGTGTTTACATCACTGTGATGCTCATTTTGACCTCGGTTATTTTCAATAAAAAGGAATTTTGACGCCTTTTAAGGCGCAAACGGTGGCATTTTGATAAAAAAAGCTGTATTAACCACAGCGCTCATATTGTTGGCGGCGGCCACGGTCATTTTTAGCATGCTCGGCACCGCCAGGGTCATCAGGTCCCAGCCTTCCTGGTATTTCCTGAACCTTCACGCATACAGGAATTTCTCGAACCTGTTAAGCGTCAGTTTCGGTTTCAGGTCGCTTGCGGCCGACATAGCGTACATTTCTTTCCTGCAGTACTACGGGGATGACGACAATTCCGCGACGCGTTATAAGGACCTGTATAAATACCTGGATGAGATAACCGACGCGGACCCGAATTTCACTTTCGCTTACACTTACGGTTCGGCTATCCTGGCGTTCAACCTGAAACGTTATGACGAGGCTATAAAGCTTATAAAAAAGGGGCTGTCATACAATCCCGAGTTCTGGAAGCTCAGGTTTTATCTTGGGGCCATCATTTACAGGCAAAAGGGCGATACGGTCAAATATGTCGGCCTGCTCGAGGAAGCAGTAAAATTCGAGGACCATCCCGCGGTCATCGAGCGGATGCTGGGAAGCATCTACGAGATCACAAAATCGCCGGACCAGGCGGCGCTTTATTGGGCGCGGCTCTACAGGTCGACAAAAGACAAACAAAGCAGGGACCTGGCCTTTTCCAGGATACAGGTTATAATAAAGGAAGGAAAACTCAAGAACCCGCAGGCGGTAATAAAAGCAGCGGAATAAAAGGAAGCCCGGATGAATACGGATAAAAGGAGATTATTTTGGCCGATAAAATCGTAATTAAAGGCGCAAGGGAACACAACCTGAAGAATATCGACATTACAATACCTCGCGACAAGCTTGTGGTAATAACCGGTGTTTCGGGTTCAGGCAAGTCGTCGCTTGCTTTTAACACCATTTACGCCGAGGGGCAGCGCAGGTATGTGGAGTCACTTTCCGCTTACGCGAGGCAGTTCCTGGGGCAGATGCAGAAACCGGACGTGGATACCATAGACGGGTTGTCGCCGGCCATAGCCATAGAACAAAAAAGCGCCGGAAGCAATCCCCGCTCCACAGTCGGCACCATCACGGAAATATACGATTATTTCAGGCTTCTTTGGGCAAGGATAGGCGTACCATACTGCCCAAATGACGGGACGAAGATCCAGTCGCAGTCGGTACAGCAGATAACGGACAAGGTGCTTGAGACCGGCGAAGGCACAAAGATACTGATACTGGCGCCGGTAATTTCCGGCAGGAAAGGCGAGTACAATAAGCTCTTCGAGAACATTAAAAAAGAGGGTTTCCTGAGGGTCAGGATAGACGGCGAGGTTAAATCCCTGGAAGAAAAGATCAATATCGAAAAAAACGAAAAGCACACGGTGGAAATAGTCGTTGACCGCCTGGCCGTTTCAAAGGCGGACAAAAAACGGATAACGCAGTCCGTGGAGCTGGCGGTAAAGATAGGGGAAGGCATTGTCATCATAAATAACACGGCCGCAAAGACCGACACTCTTTTTTCGGAGAAGCTTTCCTGCCCCGTGTGCTCTTTTTCCATGACAAAGCTCGAGCCCAGGATGTTCTCTTTTAACAGCCCGTTCGGCGCCTGCCCCGAATGTACCGGCATAGGCACAAGGATCGAGGTGGATGAAAAACTGGTGGTTAACGAGGAACTGTCGATAAAGGAAGCGCCCTTAAACCCTGGAGCCACCTGGACGGTTATTACGGCCACCTTATAGAGGGCTTGAGCGAGCATTTCAAGTTCAGCCTGATGGTCCCGTTCAAAAAACTCCCGGATAAGATAAAAAAGATCATCCTCCACGGCACCGACGATAATATCAAATACGAGTATAAAAACTACACGACGGACTGGAAACATTCCGGCGGCTTTGAGGGGCTTGTCCCTTTCCTGGACAGGCGCTACAGGGGCACTGACGCGGAGCGCGTCAGGGAGGACATCTTCAACAAGTATATGGTCGAGCGCGAGTGCTCGGCCTGCCACGGAAAAAGGCTGAAGCCCGAATCCATAGCGGTTCGCATAGGCGGCATGTCGATCATTGACGCCTCAAGGATGTCCATAGAAAAG